>NZ_BDAW01000007.1 GCF_001625085.1 Nocardia acidivorans NBRC 108247 | reverse complement strand
CGCAGGGGGTGGTCCACCCGAACCCGGGCCTGGTTTCCCGGGTGATCGCACCGTGCCCCGCAAGCCACCACGGCGAGCACGCGTGACGACTGTTTACGGGTGGTGGACCGCACCCCCATTCGATTCGGGCACCCGAACGCCGCGACCGCGATTGGCCGACTGATTCGTGCACCCGAGCGCCGCGCGGTGGGAACACGGCGGTTGGACAGTCGCATGGTCCGGGCGCGCCGTGGGATGTCACCGCACCGTGTCACCCGCGCGCGGTAGCGTCTGGCGCATGAGCGAACCCGCCACCGGTCCCCTGCTGTTGCTCGACGGCGCCAGCCTCTGGTTCCGCGCCTTCTACGCGATTCCCGAGAAGATCACCGCGCCGGACGGGCGGCCGGTCAACGCGGTGCGAGGGTTCACCGATATGGTCGCGGCGCTCACCAAACAGCACGCCCCGAGTCGGCTGGTGGTATGTCTGGATCTGGATTGGCGGCCCAAGTTCCGGGTCGATCTGATTCCGTCGTACAAGGCGCACCGGGTCGCGCAGGAGCAGCCCGCCGACGCGATAGCCGCTGTGGCGGAAGAGGTTCCGGATACCCTCACCCCGCAGGTGGACATGATCCTGGAGGTGCTGGAGGCCGCCGGCATCGCCACCGCCGGGGCCGAGGGACTCGAGGCCGACGATGTGATCGGCACTCTCGCCACCGTCGAACGCGATAGCGAGGTGATCGTGGTCAGTGGCGACCGCGACCTGCTGCAACTGGTGCGCGACACCCCCGCTCCCCCGGTGCGGGTGTTCTACGTCGGGCGCGGCCTGGCCAAGGCCGAGTTGTGGGGCCCCGCCGAGGTCTCCGCGAAATACGGTGTGCCGTTGGAGAACGCGGGCCCGGCCTACGCCGATATGGCGGCGCTGCGCGGCGACGCCTCGGACGGTCTGCCGGGTGTGGCGGGCATCGGCGATAAATCCGCGGCCCAGCTCATCACCAAATTCGGCTCCCTGGACGCCCTGCGCGCCGCGGCCACCGACCCGGCCTCGGACCTCGCCAAGGGCGTGCGCGCGAAACTCGTTGCGGCGGAAGACTATTTGAAGGTCGCCGGTCCCGTCGTACGGGTCGTTCAGGATGCGACCGTCGAATTCTCGCGGCCCGACACCCTGCCTCGCGAACCCGAGGATTCGGACCGGCTCGCGGAACTGGCCGTGGCCTACAACGCCGAATCCCCGGTCAAGCGGCTCATCACCGCCATGGCCAAGCGCTGAACCGCTGTCGCGGTGATCAGAGCGGCCAGGTCTCCGGCTGACCGTTCAGGTCGGAGATCTGGGCCTGGCGGAATCGATTGCCGTCGAGATTGCGCAGCGTGATGTGCGTGGGCGCGGTGCGCACCCCACCGCTGGCGCAGTCGGGCACGCAGACCCGGCGCGATTGGGTGCCGTCGCCCTCGGCGGTATCGGGGCCCCAGCTGGACCAGGTGATGTCCTTGACCCAGAGTCCGCCATCCCCGCAGGCCAGCAGGATATTCGACGGCCGTTGCACGGCCTGGTCGGCGCTTCGGGTGCAGTCGTAGACGACCGGATCGGGTCCCGCGGCGTGCACCACGACCGCGGGGGCGAAGGCCGCGGCCAACGCGGCGACGGCGGTGACGCTCCAACCGGCTTTTCGCACAGTCGTATTCATCGGCACCCCCAACTCCTATCTACTTCACGATCTTCGGGCCACTGTACTCCGGCAAACTCGCGGCACCATTGCCCGGGACGACGAAACCCGGGACGATCATTGATCGCCCCGGGCCGCACGATGTTTCAGAAGTTCGACTTTCCCGCCGATCAGCTGGGACGACCCACCTCGTAGGTGCCGTCATCCTTGGTGACCTTGATGGTGACCTTCTTGGCCTCACCGCCCACCTTGAGGGTGCAGTCGAAAGTCTTGTCCACCTCGACCTTCTGGCCGGACGGGCAGCTCACATCCTGGACATCCTCGATGCCGTAGGAATCCTTGAGCACCTTCTGCACACCGGTGGCCACGGCTTTGTTGTCCAACTGGTCCTTGGCGGTCAGCACCACGACACCGGCGACGATCGCACCGAGTACGACCACGACGGCTGCCACAATGCCGATGATCAGACCGGTCTTCTTCTTTTTCGCGGGCTGCGGCTGCGGCCACTGCTGGCCCGGCTGCTGCTGATCCCAGCCGGGCTGACCCTGCTGCGGCCACTGCGGCTGACCCGGCTGCGGCTGCTGACCCCACTCATGTCCGCCGGTGGCGGGCTGACCCTGCTGCGGCCACTGCGGCTGACTCTGCCCCCACTGCTGACCGGGCTGCGGCTGCTGCGGCTGACTCTGCGCCCACGGCTGCTGCTGGTCGCCCCAATTCGTGGTCGGCTGCGCCGGCTGCTGACCACCCCAGTTCGGTCCGGCACTACCGGGCTGCGGCTGACCGCCGCCCCACTGCTGCGTCGGATCGTTGCGTCCCTCCCCAGTTCCTGGGGCGTCGTTCGGTCCGTACGGGCCGCTCATTTGCTTGCCTCCACTCGCAATCCGATGTACACACGCTAGCCCCCCGAGCGGGAACACGCTCGTGAGCCCACCGCGGTCGGTACGTCTTCAAGAATCAAAGCACAGACCGATTCGCTACGCGGCGTCCACCGCGACGACACCCCGCCGAATAGCCTTGACCGCCTTGGCCGCCGTGGCCGCGACCTCCACATCGTCGGCGGTGTTGTGGATCTGGTCCAGCATGTCGATGACCTGACGGCACCAGCGCACGAAATCGCCCGCCGACAGCGGATTTCCGCGATCCCCACTGGCGAGCAGGGCGTCGGCGAGATCATCGCCGCGCGCCCACGAGTGCATACCGGTAACGAAACCGAGATCGGGTTCGCGCGTGGGCGAGAGCCGATGCCTGGCCTCGTCCGCGCGCAGCTGCGACCACACCGCGATGGTGGCGTCGACGGCCCGGCGAATCGGCGCGGTCGGCCCCGAAGCGCCGAGATAGCCACCCTCCTGGCGTGATTCGAACACCAGGATGGACACCACCGCGGCCAATTCGGCCGGTCCGAGGCCACGCCACAAACCCTGCCGCAAGCTTTCGGCGACCACCAGATCGGCTTCGGCGTAGATGCGGGCCAGGCGGCGGCCGTCGGCGGTGACCTCGCCGTCCCGCACGTATCCGCGCTCGGCGAGCAGGGCCACAATCCGATCGAAGGTGCGGGCCAGCGAATTGGTCGTGGCCGCCACCTGCTGGCGCATGGACTCGGCTTCGCGGGCGATGCGGTTGTAGCGTTCGCCTATGCGCGCCAACTGTTCCCGATCCGGGCGGGCATGCGCCGGATGGTTCCGCAGCGCGCGCCGCAGCGACTGCAATTCGTGATCGTCCGCGGCCCGGGACTTCTTGCCGGTGCGGCCGCGACCGGGGACCACGATGCCGGTGCTGCGCAGCGCCGAGGCCAGATCGCGGCGCACCCGCGCGGTGCGATGGTCCACGTGCCGGGGCAGGCGCAGGTGGCCCAGGGATTGCGCGGGGGTGGGGAAATCGGCCGCGGAGATACGGCCCGCCCACTTGTCCTCGGTGAGCACCAGCGGGCGCGGATCGCCCGGGGTGGCATCGGGCTCGAGGATGACCGCGAGCCCCTGGCGACGTCCGCCGGGAATCGCCACCACATCACCGCGGCGCAGCGCGGCCAGCGCCGAGACCGCGGCCGAGCGCCGATCGGTGCGACCCTGATTCTCGATCTGGCGCTCGCGGGCCCGAATACGTTCGCGCAGTTGGATGTACTTGAGGAAATCGTCATCGCCGAGTTGGGAGCGCAGTTTGCGCATCTGCGATTCGCTCTTGTCGATACCGCGCACCAGACCCACGACCGACCGGTCCGCCTGGAACTGCGCGAAGGACCGCTCCAGCAGGGTCCGCGAATTCTCCGCGCCCATCCGATCCACCAGATTGATGGACATGTTGTATCCGGGCCGGAACGAACTCTTGAGCGGATAGGTTCGGGTGGAGGCCAATCCGGCCACCGCGCTGGTATCCACATCCGGATGCCACATGACCACCGCGTGGCCCTCAACATCGATACCGCGCCGCCCCGCGCGCCCGGTGAGCTGGGTGTACTCCCCCGGCGTCAACTCCGCGTGCGTCTCACCGTTGAACTTCACCAGCCGCTCGAGCACCACCGTGCGCGCGGGCATATTGATGCCCAGAGCCAGTGTCTCGGTGGCGAATACGGCCCGGACCAGCCCGCGCACGAACAGTTCCTCGACGGTGTGCCGGAAGGCGGGCAGCATCCCCGCGTGATGCGCCGCGAAGCCGCGATGCAACCCCTCGCGCCACTCCCAGTAGCCGAGCACCTCGAGATCACCGCGCGGCAGATCACCGGTGTGCTTCTCGATGATCGCGTCGACCTCGGCGCGATCCTCCTCGCGGGCCAGATCAAGCCGCGAGCGCACGCATTGGGCAAGCGCCCCATCGCATCCCGCGCGGCTGAAAATGAAGGTGATGGCCGGGAGCAGACCCTCGTCATCGAGTTTGGCGATCACCTCGGGCCTGGGCACCGGCCGGAAGAACCGGCGCGGCCCACCCCGCCCGCGCCCGCCGGGCATACCGAAATTGTCCATCCGGTCGGCGGCTTCGCGCTGTTTGATGAAGCGCACCAGATCCTCGTCGACCAGCACCTTCTGATCACTGGACCTGGTGTCGAAGAGGTCGAACATACGCCGCCCGACCATGACGTGCTGCCACAGCGGCACCGGCCGAGTCTCGTCCACGATGACCGCGGTATCGCCGCGCACCGTCTCCATCCACGCGCCGAACTCCTCGGCATTGCTGACCGTGGCGGACAGGCAGGCCAGGCGCACCTCGGGCGACAGGTGCAGAATGACCTCTTCCCACACCGCGCCGCGGAACCGGTCGGCCAGGTAGTGCACCTCGTCCATCACCACATACGAGAGTCCTTGCAGCGCATCGGAACTCGCATACAGCATATTGCGCAGCACCTCGGTGGTCATGACCACGACGGGGGCGTGCGGATTGATGGACTGGTCCCCGGTGAGCAGACCCACCGATTCCCGGCCGTAGCGCGCGGTGAGGTCGGCGAACTTCTGATTCGACAGCGCCTTGATGGGCGTCGTGTAGAAGCATTTGCCGCCCGAGGCCAGGGCCAGGTGGACCGCGAACTCGCCGACCACCGTCTTGCCCGCACCGGTGGGCGCGCAGACGAGCACACTGTGCCCGCCCTGCAACGCCTCACACGACTTGCGCTGGAACGGATCCAGCTCGAATTTCAGCTCTTCGGCGAATGCCGCCAGTTCGCCAGTAAGCGACCTTGATGTCACCGTCAGAGGGTATCGGAGTAATCCGACACGCTTCGCGTTGTTTTCTCCGGCGTGGCCGCGGGAACCGGTTCGGGCGCCTCGACCGGGCTCGCGTGACCGATGCCCTCGCCACTGTCGGACAGCGGTGAGGCCTCGTCATCGGAGAGGTTGTCCCAGTTCTCGGCATTGCGGGCCTTGCGCCGATCGTTGATGCGCGCGATCTGCACGGCGATCTCGAACAGCACCGTCAACGCCAGCGCCAGCGCCAGCATCGAGAACGGGTCCTGCGGAGTCACGATGGCCGCGAAGACGAACAGGCCGAAGATCAACCCTCGCCGCCATTTGGTGAGCCGCTCATAGGTGAGCACACCCAGGAAGTTCAAACCCACGATCAGCAGCGGTGTTTCGAAGCTGACGCCGAAGATTATCAGCAGTTTGATGATGAACCCGAAGTACAGCGAACCGCTCAGCGCAGTGATCTGGGTGTTGTTGCCGATGGTGAGCAGAAAGCTCAACGCGTGCGCGACGATCCAGTACGCGAGCACCGCGCCCGCCACGAACAGGCTCGCACCCGCGGTGACGAAGGAGACCGCGTACTTGCGCTCCTTGGCGTACAGGCCGGGGGTGACGAACGCCCACAGCTGGTACAGCCAGATCGGGCTGGCCATGACCACACCCGCGGTCGCACCCACCTGCAGGCGCAACATGAACTGTTCGAACGGCGCGGTCGCCAGCAATCGGCACGCGCCGTCCGGGCTCAGATTCGCGCGCGAGGAGGCTGGCAGTTCACAGTACGGTCCGGTCAGGATATCGCCGAGGCTCTCGATGCCGAGGAACGAATGCGAGTACCAGAAGAACCCGAGCAGCGTGGTGACCGAGATGGCCGCCAGCGCCACGAGCAGCCGGTAGCGGAGTTCGGCCAGATGCTCGACGAGGGACATGGTGCCCTCGGGATTGGTCCTGCGCTTGCTGCGGCGCGGATCGAACGGAATGCGCATGTGTGTGTGACTGCCTCGCTGCGAGTGAACGCCCCGGACCTGGACAACGCTTGACCGGGGGTGAGCGTCTACTCAACCCCGGCGTCAGATGCGGTCAGACCTGGGGCTTCTCGACGTTCACCGGCTGCGCGGCGGCGGGCTGCTGCACCACCGGCTGCGCGGGCGGAAGCTGCTGCGGGGCGGCCGCCTCGGGGGCGGTCTCGGCCGGCTTGGTGGCCTCGTTCTGCATCTGGCTGACTTCGCTCTTGAAGATCCGCATGGAGCGGCCCAGGCTGCGGGCCGCGTCTGGCATCCGCTTCGAACCGAAGAACAGCAGGAAGACCAGTGCGACGATCAGCAAGTGCCACGGGCTGATGCTGCCCATAATTCCAACCTCCAAAGACTGTGGTGTTTCAGATGCTACCGGACATGCATATGCCCGGGTTTTTCGTCAAGACTCCGAATGCGCCACCGCGGTCAGTTCGGCCAGCAACTCCGGCCCGGACCAGGTGCGACGGTCCCCGTTCTCCGCGGCCGTGACCAATTCGATAAGGCGCGCGTTGACCGGTGTGGGCAATCCGACCATGGCTCCGAGGCTCACGATTTCACCACAGAGCCAAGCGATTTCGGTTTTGCGACCCGCCGCCAGGTCATCGGCCATGGATGAGCGCGCCATCGGGTCGATGGCGAGCACGCGGCCGGCGACCCGGCGGAAGACCCCGTCGGGGACCGTCAGCAGGCGCGCCATGGCCTCGGGCGGCAGCGAGGTGAGCCGGGCGGGGCGGATTCGCGCGCGGGACATGGCCGCGAGCGCCTCCCGCTGGGTCAGGGCCAGACAGCGGCGGTAATCCCGGGTGCCCAGTTCCTCCCGCAGCGGACGACCGGACAGCGCGTTGATGGGATTGTTCAGATTCAGCAGGAGTTTGGCCCACTGCACGGGCAGCAGGTCGGGATGACGCTTCACCCCGAGGCCCGAGGCGTGCAGCACCGAGGCGAAACGGTTCAGCACCGCATCGTCGGCGACGGCCACCCCACCCGCGGTGCCGCGATGGAAGCGGCCGCTCTCGCGGTGCACGACATTGAACATGACCATGCCCGCCAGCACCACGCAGCCGGGCAGCACATCGCGGATGACGGCGTCATTGCCGATGCCGTTCTGCAGGCTGATCACCACGGTGCCGGGCTTGATCAGGCCGGACAGTTCGCGGGCGGCCTGCTCGGTATCGGCGGACTTGACCGTGATGAGCACCAGGTCGGCGTCGGCGGCCTCGGCCGGATCGGTGGCGGTGCGGAACAGCGCCGGGTCGACCCGTTCGTCCGCGCCCTCGAGATTCGTGAGCCGGATGCCGTGGGTCGCGATCTCATCGAGCAGCCGGGGACGGCCGATGAAGGTGACATCCGCGCCCGCGGCGGCGAGTGTGCCGCCGACATAGATGCCGATACTGCCCGCGCCCAGCACCATCACCCGCGGGGCGGTCGTTCTCGGGGCGGTCAAGCGGGACCGACCTCCTCGAAGCCGGTCAGTTGCAGGTCGGTCGAATCGTCCTGGGCCAGGGCCGAATACGCCACCAGCGCGGTGCCGGAGCGTTCGCGCACGGCGGTCACCAGTTCGGGCGGACCGAGCACGGTGACACCCGCGCCGAAGCCGAGCAGCAGGCGGGCCATCCAGTCCAGGGTGGCGAAGCGCATGGTGGCCTCGACACCGCCGTCCGGATGCACCGCGACCCGATGCATCGGGTACTGGTCCAGGACCCACGAGTAGTCGGCGTGAATCAGGAGGCGGGCCAGCGGCACGGCGGGATCGTCTACGAACAGGTCCAGCGCCGAGGTCTCGTCGAGGGTGGCATCGGCGGGCGGGCGGGCCGGTTGGTCGAGTTCGGTGGCCTCCTCGATGCGGTCGAGGCGGAACAGGCGCACGCCCTCGGCTTCCCGGCACCAGGCTTGCAGATAGCTGTTGTTGTCCACCAAGACAATACGAATCGGGTCCACTGTTCGTTCGGAGACCACATCGCGGCTGGCGGAGTAGTAGACCATGCGCAGGGCATGCCCGGCGGCGAGCGCGGAGCGGACAGTGGCCACCGACGGCGCCTCGGCGGGGGCGGGCAGCGCCTCGAATTCCCGGCCGGAGATGGCGGATTCGATTTTGGCGATGGCCGAATGCGCGGCGCTGGGGTCGACCATGCCGGGCAGGTCCGCGATCGAGCGCAGCGCCACCAGCAGGGCGGTCGCCTCCAGCGAGGTCAGGCGCAGCGGGCGATCGATACCGGCGGAGAAGGTGACCTCGATGCTCTCCTCGGAGAACGACAGATCGATCAGATCGCCGGGACCGTAGCCCGGAAGTCCGCACATCCACAGCTGGTTCAGGTCGCTCATCAGCTGTTTGGTGGTGACGCCGAGTTCGCTCGCGGCCTCGGCGGCGCTGATGCCCGGGTTGGCCTGGAAGTACGGGACCATATTCAGCAGGCGGGACAGGCGGACCGAAAGTCGGCTGCTGGCAGCGGCATTGGCGCGGCGGTCGCGGGCCCCGGTGGAGATGCGCGCCCCGTCATTGGCATTCGATGCAACCTTGCGCGTATTGCCCGATTCGTCGCTCATGCGGAGACCTCCGTCCGTTCCAGCACCGACTTGAGCCGGGCGATCACGTTCTCGCGCAGCTCTTCCGGCGCCAGCACCAGAGCATCCGCGCCGAGACCGGTGATGAGCCGGGCCAGCCAGTCGCGAGAACGAATGGGCACCTCCACAATCGAGCCCTTGCGACCACCGAGCTCGCGCTCCTCCATGGTCGCGCCGAGCCGGCGGATCTCCTGACCGCGGCCGTCTGCCACCCAGACCGTGGCCGAACCGGTGATCGGGGCCTGCCCGGTGACCTCGGCGACCAGGGCGCGCAGGTCCACCGCCTCGGGCTTGTGCACGGTATTGGCCGGGCCGTACTCGGTGATGGCCTCGCCGATCCGGGAGATGCGGAAGACGCGGGGGGCGTTGCGGGCGTTGTCGTAGCCCGCGAGGTACCAGCGGCCGTGATGGGTGACCACACCCCAGGGCTGCACATCGCGTTCGATCGGTTCGCCGTGTGATTGCCGGTGCAGGAACTTCACCGCGCGGCCCGCGTCGATGGCGGCCAGCAGTTTGCCCAGCACCGGTTCCGAACCGCGCGTGCGCGCCGGGACCGCGGGCACCGAGGCGACACCGGCATCGGGCTCCAGGTGAATGCCGGCCGCCCGCAGTTTGAGCAGTCCGCCCTCGGCCGCGGCGGCCAGTTCGGGTGATTCCCACAGCTGCACGGCCACCGCGACGGCAGCCGATTCCGCGCTGGTCAGATCGATATCGGGTAGCTCGTAGGCATCCCGATTGATGCGGTAGCCCTCGGCGCCGGAGTACCGGCTGATGGGCCCGATTTCGAGCGGAATGCCCAGATCGCGCAGCTCGTTCTTGTCGCGCTCGAACATTCGGCTGAAGGCCTCGTCGCTCGCCGACTCCTCGTAACCCGCCACCGAATCCCGAATCCGCTCGGCGGTCAGGAATTGGCGGGTGGACAGCAGCGCGATAACCAGATTCATCAACCGCTCGACCTTGGATATCGCCACCCGTTAGAGAGTAGTGTGCCCGCCGACGTCACGTGGAACGACCCGGCCATGCGGGTCGTGCGGACCGCAAACGAAACGGGCCGCGGACCACGAAGGTCTACGGCCCGTCCCTTTACCGCGGGTCTACATCGAGGCGATCAGTCGATCCACGCGTTCATCGACCGAGCGGAACGGGTCTTTGCAGAGCACCGTGCGCTGGGCCTGATCGTTCAACTTCAGGTGCACCCAGTCGACCGTGAAATCACGACCGGCCTCCTGCGCGGCGGTGATGAAATCACCACGCAGCTTGGCGCGGGTGGTCTGCGGCGGGGTGGTGACCGCGGCGTCGACCGCCTCGTCCTCGGTGATGCGCTTGGCCAAACCCTTGCGCTGTAGCAGATCGAAGACCCCGCGACCGCGCTTGATGTCGTGGTAGGCCAGATCCAGCTGAGCGATCTTGGGATCGGACAGTTCCATGCTGTAGCGATCCTGGTAGCGCTGGAACAGCTTTCGCTTGATGACCCAGTCGATCTCGGTATCGACCTTGGCGAAATCCTGCGCCTCGACCGCGTCGAGGGTGCGGCCCCACAGATCCACCACCGCGTCGACCTGCGGATCGCGATCCCTATTGCGCAGATGCTCCACGGCACGGGCGTAGTACTCGCGCTGGATTTCCAGGGCGCTGGCCTGACGGCCGCCCGCCAATCGCACCGGACGCTTACCGGTGAGATCGTGAGAAACCTCGCGGATCGCCCGAATCGGGTTGTCCAGGGCGAAGTCCCTGAAGGCCACGCCCGCCTCGATCATCTCCAGCACCAGCGAGGCGGTGCCCACCTTGAGCATGGTGGACGGCTCGGCCATATTCGAGTCGCCGACGATCACGTGCAGGCGGCGGTACTTCTCGGCATCGGCGTGCGGCTCATCACGGGTATTGATGATGGGCCGGGACCGCGTGGTCGCCGAGGAGACGCCCTCCCAGATGTGCTCGGCGCGCTGGGACAGACAGAAGGTCGCGGCCTTCGGGGTCTGCAGCACTTTGCCCGCGCCGCAGATCAACTGACGGGTCACCAGGAACGGCAGCAGCACATCCGAGATGCGGGAGAACTCACCGGCGCGCACCACGAGGAAGTTCTCATGGCAGCCGTAGGAGTTGCCCGCGGAATCGGTGTTGTTCTTGAACAGGTAGATGTCGCCGCCGATGCCCTCCTCGGCGAGACGCTGTTCGGCGTCGATGAGCAGATCCTCCAGGACCCGTTCACCGGCGCGGTCATGAGTGACCAGCTGCACCAGGCTGTCGCACTCGGCCGTCGCGTACTCCGGATGGGAACCGACATCGAGGTAGAGCCGGGCGCCATTACGGAGGAACACGTTGGAACTACGGCCCCAGGAAACCACCCGGCGGAAGAGATACCGGGCCACCTCGTCAGGACTCAACCGACGGTGACCGTGAAAGGTGCACGTCACCCCGAATTCGGTTTCGATCCCCATGATTCGTCGCTGCACCCTATCGACATTACAGCGCTGTAGTGCCCGATAAGGGCGGTGTGGCAGACCCGATGCAAACGTATTCACAACGATTTAGCACGGGATGCCGTGTTGCACTGCCTCGCTCCGCTCGGCAGTTCGCGGCCCTGGAAGTCCCGCTTCTTCCCTCCTCCGCTCCCCCGCTCCATCAGTCCAGAAGCGAGACGGGCCGCCAACCTGGGGATTTGCGGTTGAATGCGGATGCGCGACAAACGATTTCGGGCCACGAACTCGAAAGTCCGTGGCCCGATTCGAAATTGCCGGAAACAGCGCAAATTCCCGACCGTACGGAATGAATCGGTCGGGAATTGTGCGAACACTAGGCTTGGGACGGATCTCCGGACGAGGGTTTGTCGGCCTCGGCCGCCGCCGCGGCGCTCTGCGCCTTGCCGGTGATCAGTTCCTGTAGTGCGGCTCCGGTGATGCGGCGGAAGGCCCGTCGCGGCCGGGACTGTTCGAGCGTGGCGACCTCCAGCGAGGAGGAACCCGCGGCCTTCTTGTCCTTGTCCGCACCCTCGGGCGCGGATTTGGCCAGCGCCGCCATGGCCACGGTGACCGCGGCGTGCAGATCCAGACCGGGCTGATAGGAGGCCTTGAGCGCGGTGACGATGGGCTCGGTATTGCCGCCCATCACCACGAACTCGCGCTCGTCGACGATGGAGCCGTCGAAGTTGATGCGGTACAGCACCGAACTCGGATCGGCGTCCGGGTAGCCGACCTCGGCCACACAGATCTCCACCTCGAACGGTTTGAGTTGATCGGTGAAGATGGTGCCCAGGCTCTGCGCGTAAAGGTTGGCCAGGAATCGACCGGTGACATCGCGCCGGTCGAACTGGTAACCACGCAGATCGGCCTGCAGAATGCCACCGCGGCGCAGGCTTTCGAACTCGTTGTACTTGCCGACCGCGGCGAAGCCGACGCGGTCGTACAACTCACTCACCTTGTGCAGTGTGGCCGAGGGGTTCTCGGCCACGAACACCACACCTTTGTCGTACACCAGCACGATGACGCTTCGCCCGCGTGCGATGCCCTTGCGCGCGAGTTCGGTCTTATCGCGCATGATCTGTTCGGCGGACGCGTAATACGGCAGTGTCATGCTCGGGCACTCCCCTCTTCGTCCACGCGCTCGGCCACGATCTCGCGAGTGATCTCGGCCAGTCGACCCTCCGACACCTCAACGGCGCCTTCGGAATCGATGACGATCGCCGTCGGATAGATGCCCCGCAATTGATCGGGGCCGCCGGTGGCGGTGTCGTCGTCCGCGGCGTCGAACAGGGACTCCACGGCGATGCTGAGCGCCTTGTCCTGATCGATGCCGCGGTGGTAGGTCTTCTTCAGCGACGATTTGGCGAACAGCGAACCGGAACCGACCGCGGTGTAACCGAATCGCTCCTCGCTGCGGCCGCCGACCACGTCGTAGGAGATGATGCGGCCGGACTTGTCCGGGTCCTGCTGGTCCGGGTCGAAACCCACCAGCAGCGGCACCACCGCGAGGCCCTGCAGGGCCGCGGGGAGGTTGTCGCGCACCATCTTCGAGAGTTTGTTGGCCTTACCGTCGAAGGTGAGGGGGACGCCCTCGATCTTCTCGTAGTACTCCAGTTCCACCGCGAACAGCCGGATCATCTCGATGGCCATACCCGCGGTGCCCGCGATACCGGCCGCGGAGAAGGTGTCGGTGATGTACACCTTCTCGATGTCACGGCTGGCCAGCAGGTTGCCCTGGGTGGCCCGGCGGTCACCCGCGATCAGCACACCGCCGCGGTAACTGACCGCGACGATGGTGGTGCCGTGCGGTGCGATATCGGCCGGTGCGCCCCCGTGGGGGTAACCGTCGCTCCGGAAATTGTTGCCGGGCAACAGTTCCGGAGCGTGCAACCGCAGGTATTCGGAGAAGGACGAGAGGGCGTTCCCCATCTGGAGACGCAGTGGGTCGCCTTGGGTCACTGGCCGCCCTTCTGAACGTACGCACGCACGAAGTCCTCGGCATTCTCCTCGAGAACATCGTCGATCTCATCGAGCAGGTCGTCGGTCTCCTCAGCCAGTTTCTCCCGGCGCTCCTGCCCCGCAGCACCGTCCCCGACGGGCCCCTCGTCCTCGTCGCCACCACCGGCGCGCTTGGTCTGCTCTTGTGCCATAGCAGCCGACCTCCTCTGTGATCATCGGCGAGCACCGGAGAAAATCCGATGCCCGTAGCTCAACACTACCCAGCGTCGAGGACAACGCGCCGGATTAACCGCATTGACGTCGCTTCGCGATCTTCCGGAAGCCTGTCCCCCGCGCATCGAAAGCGACTCAGTGCGTGAGTTGCTGGACCAGTTCCGCGGCGCTGCCGACACCGTCCAGCAACTTGCCCACGTGGGCTTTGGTGCCGCGGCGGGGTTCGAGGGTGGGGATGCGGACCAGGGAGTCGCCGCCGAGGTCGAAGATGACCGAGTCCCAGCTTGCCGCGGCGATATCGGCGCCGAAGCGGCGCAGGCATTCGCCGCGGAAGTAGGCGCGAGTGTCGGTGGGCGGGTTGGTCATTGCGTCGAGGATCTGCTGTTCGGTGACCAGGCGCTGCATGGAGCCGCGGGCTACCAGGCGGTTGTACAGGCCCTTGTCGAGGCGGACGTCCGAGTACTGGAGGTCGACCAGGTGCAACTTCGGGGCCGCCCAGTTCAGGCCCTCGCGGGTCCGCATGCCTTCCAGCAGGCGGAGTTTGGCGGTCCAGTCGAGCAGGTCCGCGGTCTCCATGGGATCGCGCTCGAGCAGGTCGAGCACATGCGCCCATTTGGTGAGCAGATCCTGGATGCGCGCGTCGTCGATGCCCTGGCGGTAGACGAACTTCTCCACCCGGTCGAGGTAGATGCGTTGCAGCGCAAGGCCGGTGAGCTCGCGGCCGTCGGCGAGGGCCACGGCGGCGCGCAGCGTCGGGTCGTGGCTGATGGTGTGCACGGCGGTGACCGGGCGGGCCAGTTGCAGATCCGAGAGATCCTCCCCCGCCTCGATCATGTCCAGCACCAGCGCGGTGGTGCCGACCTTGAGGTAGGTGGCCCATTCGGAGAGGTTGGCATCGCCGATGATGACGTGCAGACGGCGGTACTTGTCCGCGTCGGCGTGCGGTTCGTCACGGGTGTTGATGATGCCGCGCTTGAGCGTGGTCTCCAGGCCGACCTCGACCTCGATGTAATCCGCGCGCTGGGACAGCTGGAAACCGGGCGTATCGCCGTTCTGGCCGATGCCCACGCGGCCGGAGCCGCAGATCACCTGACGGGAGACGAAGAACGGCGTCAAACCCACGATGATCTGGTTGAACGGCGTATCGCGGCTCATCAGGTAGTTCTCGTGGGTGCCGTAGGAGGCGCCCTTGCCGTCGGTGTTGTTCTTGTACAGCTGCATCCGCGGCGCTCCGGGCACGCTGGAGGCGAATCGGGCGGCGGCCTCCATGACGCGCTCACCGGCCTTGTCCCAGATGACCGCGTCGAGCGGGTCGGTGACCTCGGGGGCGGAGTACTCCGGGTGCGCATGGTCGACGTAGAGCCGCGCGCCATTGGTGAGGATCATATTCGCCGCGCCGACCTCGTCGGCGTCGATGACGGGGGCGGGACCGTTCAGCCTGCCGAGGTCGAAACCGCGCGCATCGCGCAGCGGTGATTCCACCTCGTAATCCCAGCGGGTGCGTTTGGCGCGCGGCACGCCTTCGGCTGCGGCATAGGCGAGAACCGCCTGGGTCGACGTGAGAATCGGGTTGGCCGACGGCTCCGAAGGCGTCGAAATGCCGTACTCGACCTCGATTCCGATGATGCGCTGCATACGGTCGAGCCTAGGCGACGCGACGGCGGATCGGGCGCGAGCGGGGTCCGGGCCGATTCTCCGGGAGGATCATTCGCGAGGACGACCCCGGGTCGTCCTCCCGGGCGATCCGCGCTGACCTGCTCGGATCGCAGAATGACCGATATGGTCGAACCCGTCACACCCGCGCAGTCGACACCCCTCACGAGGGCCGGGATCGAGCCGAATCGTGTTACGGCAGAGCGACATCCCGTTCCAACCGGATCCAGGAAGGTCGTGACGCGGACCGGGTCGACACGATTGCCCGCGCTGGATGTGCTGCGCGGCATCGCGATTCTGGGCACGCTGGGCACCAACGTCTGGATCTTCACCAATTCATTCGGACTGGTCGGTTACCTCGCACGACTGGACGAGCCGACCGGGATATGGCTCTGGACGGAGCGCTTCCTGCAACAGCTCGCGCAGGGCAAATTCCTGGGCCTGCTCACCATCATGTTCGGTATCGGCCTGGCGATTCAGCAGGGCTCGGCCACGCGCGGCGGGCGCGCATGGCCGGGCCGATACCCCGTACGAGGCGGGCTGCTGTTCCTGGACGGCCTCGTCAACTTCCTGTTCGTCGCCGAATTCGACGTGCTCATGGGCTACGCGGTGACCGGACTGGTGGTGGCATTCGTTCTCGCCACCGGCGAACGGTGCCGGCGCCGCTGGCTGTACCTCACCGCCGCGATCCACACCGCCATGCTGACGGTGATCGTCGTGGGCATCACTCTCGCTGCCGCACAAGGCGATTCGAGCACCCCGGAGCCGCCGGACCCGAATCCCTATGCGGACGGCTCCTTCTGGGATCTGGTGGTCTTCCGAATCGATCACGCCCTGCTGTTCCGCCTGGAGCCGCTCTTCATCTTCCCGATGTCGATCGCCCTGTTCCTACTCGGCGCGCACCTGTTCCGCGCGGGAGTCTTCGCACCCGCGGGCGCGCGAATCCGCAAGCGGCTCATGATCATCGGCTTCGCCATCGCCGCACCGCTGGACCTGGTCATCGGCATGCTCGGCGGCGACCTGATCCTGCTCACCCGCTACGGTCTGGCCCCATTCGTCGCCCTCGGCATCCTCGGCTTGGTGGCGCACGTCTACACCCGCCGTCCCGCACCGGGTTTCATCGGCCGCTGCTTCGCCGAGGTCGGCCGGATGGCATTGAGTTGCTACATCCTGCAGAACCTGATCGCCGGATTCCTCTGCTACGGCTGGGGTTTGGGGCTATCGCAACTGTTCTCCCCCGATTCCCGAGTCCCCTTCACCCTCGCCGTCTACCTGATCGTCTCGGCCTGCATCCTGATCTTCGCCCACGCCTGGCTGCGCCGCTTCGACCGCGGCCCGGTCGAGTGGCTGTGGAACGCGAGCTACCGCGCCCTCGCCGAGCGCGGCGGTCGTGCAGGTCAGACCGCGTAGACGGGGTCGTTACACCGCCACCCGCACCGGGCCGAACCAGCGCTCGAGAGCCGCGCGCAATGCCTCGACTTCGGCGGCATTCGGCTGCCCCGAGTCGCAGGCCCACGCGACGTAGGAGTCCGGGCGCAGCAGCAGCGCGGTCGCGGGCGGCTGATCCAGCGGTACCGCGATGATCTCCACCCGGTCACTCCACCGGCTCACCGCCGCGGCCAGGGATCCCTCGGCGGTGAAATCGAGGAGCAAAGGCTTTGCCGCTCTGGTCAATTCGGCCAGTCGGACCGGACCGGACTCGATACGGAGATCGAAGTCGGGTGCGGGCCACCCCACGAGCGGGTGCGGATCGGTTTCGCCCATGTCGTAGCGGATATCCGCGCCCGAGATCAGATCGGCGAGCCGCTGCACGGTGGATCGGTCGGTGAGGAGTTCGGCGAAGACCTCGCGCATGGCGGTGACATCCGCACCCGGGGCGAGCAGCGCGGCCTGGGTCTGAGATTGCACCACCGCGCGGCGGGCCGCGATACGGCGTTCGACGTCGTAGGTGTCCAGGAGACCCGCGGGCGCGTGGCCCGCGAGATCGGCGGCGAGCTTCCAGCCCAGGTTCATCGCGTCCTGAAGACCCAGATTGAGCCCGGGACCGCCGCCGAAGACCAGGACGTGCGCCGCGTCACCGGCGAGGAAGATTCGCCGATCGCGGAATTGCGCCGCCACCCTGGTGTTTCCGCCGAGCTGACGGCGCAGCGCGGGTTCGCCCGGACCGGTCGGCGGACCGAGCGGAATCTCCGCGCCGAGCACGTACGCGATACTGGCCCGCATCTCTTCCAGCGTCAACGGCCCTTCGGGCGCGGGCCGATCCCACTCGGTCGTATTGAGCAGCGGACTCCGGCCCGGAAACGGCGCGTACGCGAATCCGCCGCGCTCGGTGCGGATCGGCAGGAACGGCCGGATCTCGCCGATACCGGGAACCCGCAGACTGCCGGTCGCCGGATCCACCCACTCCTCGGGTATCGCGGCGTGCACGGTGCGTCCGGTGGTGCGGTCGTAACTGACTCCCGGGAAATCGATTCCGGCGCGCTTGCGAATCAGACTGTGACCACCGTCCGCGCCGACCAGGTAGCGGGCGCGCACCTGACGAGCCCCTTCCGTGTCCGAAATCCGCACGGTGACACCGTCATCGTCCTGTGCGATATCGGTTATCTCAGTGCCCCAGAGGATTTCGGCCCCGAGTTCGAGTGCCCGATCCCGCAACACCTCCACAATGCGCGGCTGCGGCACCGCCAGGTTGTAGACGGGACTGCGTTCGAGCAGGCTCAAATCCAAAGGGAGAGCGGCGAACATGAAGTAGTTGGCGTTGGGTTGCGGCGGCCCGGGCGGACCGCCGAGGCGCTCGTACAGCCCGCGCCGATCCATCATCGGCACCACCTGGCCGACCAGCCCGTTGGCCTTGTGTTCGGTGCTCGGTTCGGCGAGGCGTTCGAGCACCAGCGGCCGGATACCAGCCAGGCCGAGTTCACCGGCCAGCATCAGGCCGACGGGGCCCGCTCCCGCGATGATCACATCGTGCGTCATGACTTCTCCTGAGAAACAGCGTTGTTCAGTTGGGTACCGGCAGGCCCGCGGCCAGCCGATCGAGCGCTTCGCGCAGCAGTCCCATGAGCGGCTGCGGCGGATCGGCGCGCTGACTGTGATCGATGGCGGTGCTGATGGCGGCCGACACCGCCGCGGCCACGAGATTCGGGTACAGGTCCCGCGCGACGTCGGTGCCGGTCCGCACGGCCACCGCGGCCGAAAGCGTCTGTTGCGCGGTCGCATTGGCCTCGAGAATCGCGACCTGCACCGCCGGTGTGCCGAGCATGATGCGAATGCCGTCGACCCAGTGCCGGTCGGTGGTGGTCGCTGCGGTGACGGTCTCGCCGAGGGCGAACCGGTCCAGTACCGCCGCGGTCATCGCCTCCCAGAGGGTTTCGTCGTCCGGTCGGGCGGCGAATTCTTCGGCGACCTGTTCCATGCGCTCCAGATGCCGGGACGCGACCGCCTCGGCCTTGCTGGAGAAGTAATTGCGGAAGGTGCGCACCGAGACATTGGCGGCGGCGGCGATATCGTCCACCGTCACGTTGTCCCAGCCGCGCTCGACCCCCAGCCGGATGGCGGCCAGACTCAGGGCGAGCCGGGTTTCCCGCTTCTTGCGCTCACGCAGTCCATCGCTCACGACACCCAGGATACAGATTGTTGCCGCGACGGCAACATTTCCCCTGCGGCAAAATTATGCGGTATGCGCGGCCACCGAGCGCGCCACCAGCTCGGCGACGACGGTATCGCGGGTCATCGGCACCTCCAGGCTGCGCGCATTGCCCTCCAGCAGCGCCAGCACCGATTCGGTGAGAATGCCCTCGACCTGCTCGGAGGTGAGCACGCCGTCCGCGCGCCAGCTGTTGACCACGCCGTCGACGAAGCCCACCATGCCGAAGGCGGTGGGGCGGGCGCGATTCGGGTCCAGGCCGAAGCCGCCGAGGACATCGGCGAACAGATCCGCCAGCTGTGCGCCGATACGATCGCGCGCCCCGGCCAGCGCGCTCCCGCTCGCCCCGTGCGGATCCCCCGCGGCCAGGAAGCGATGCAGATTCGGGTGCCGCTCAACCCATCCCACGTAGGTGCCGACCGCGCCGCGCACCGCATCGCGCACGGTGCCGTCCGGTCGCAGCCGCGGAAGCAGTTCGGCCAGTAGCGAATCCAGAATGTGGCGGCGGATTTGCTCATCCAGATCGGCGCGACCGTCGAAGTGCCGGTAGACCACCGGGCGCGGCACCTTCAGTCGATCGGCGATCTGCTGTACGGAGATCTCGGTGCCATTGGCCTCGATGACGGCCAGCGCGGCGTCGAGCATATCGGCGCGGCGGCGGGCCTTATGGCCATTCCAGCGGGTGCTGCGGCCGTCGGAGGCCGTCGAGGTCGAATGTGCGCTGGTTCCGGTCACCCGCTTCACGATACCCACCCGCTTATTGACCGATACACCATGTACCACTAATCTGAGTGTAACAGCGTGTACCAGTAATTCGAGTCAGGATGCTGCCGTGAGCAATGACGCCATCGCCGCCGCCAAGAACACCGTGCTCCCCCGGGACTCCTTCGCCCAGCGTTTGCTCACCGGGCATGTGAAGAAGTTCTACGACCCGGTCGTCGACATCGACTGGGACGCACCCCTGGACCCGGACAAACTCTTCCTCCCCGCCGAGGTCGTCTCCCTCTACGGCACGCCGCTGTGGGAGGCCATGGATCACGCGCAGCGCCGTGAGCTCTCCCGCCAGGAGCTGGCCAATGTGCTCTCGGTCGGCATCTGGTTCGAGAACCTGCTGAACCGACTCCTGTTGCGCGAGTTGATGAACGGTGATCCGACCACCCGGCACTCGCACTACACCCTCACCGAGATGGGCGATGAATGCCGGCACATGATGATGTTCGGCAAACTCATCGACAAGGTCGAGGCACGCCCGTACTGGCCCAATCGCTATGAGCGACTGACCATCAGCGCGCTGCAACTGTTCCTACAGGGGTCGATGGTGTGGGTCGGCGCGCTGGTGGGCGAGGAGATCTTCGACGCCATCCAGCGCCAGACCCTGGACGATCCGCAGTTGCAGCCGGTGGTGGCGCGAGCGATGCGGATCCATGTGACCGAGGAGGCCCGGCATATCGGATTCGCGCGAGATGCCTTGGCGCGCAGGGTGCCCGAGATGTCGGCCGCCGAGCGGGCGTACACCAGGCTCTGCGTGGCGATCGCCGCACCGCTGTTCGTGCACCTGATGACGAACTGGCATATGTACGCCCGTGCCGGGGTCGAGGACGGCCGGGCGGCCCGCCGCATGGCGCGCGCCAATCCGCACGCCCGGCGCGCGCTCGGTATCGGGGCCGCGAATCTCGGTGCGTTCCTGGAAAAACAGGGTTTGATCGGGCCGATCGGCAAGCGCATCTGGCAGCGCAGGGGGCTGCTGTGAAGCGTTCACGGCGGGCGGTGACCGAGGATCTGGACTACCCGGATCCCGTACCCGCACCGGAGTATTCGGGCCCGGCGCTACTCGACGCGCCGGGCGCCGAACTCGCGGTGACGGTCAGCCTGAACGGTCACGTGGATCCGATAGACGGCAATTTCCACTGGTACGGAAGGGTTTCCGCGCCGGAGGGCATCGAATTGCCCGATCCCGGACGCGGTCAGGTCTTCCTCACCCTGCCCGGCGGCACCCCGGCGCGCGGGGTGCTCCAGGAGCGTGACCCGTGGGGCAATCTACGGATAGTCGGCATCGGCACGCCGCCATTCCCATTGGAGCGGGCCGAGATTCACCCCGGCACGCACTGAACCGCGCGGCGCGTCAGCCGGGCAGACCGACGAGATCCGCCATCCTCTCCACGGCATACTCGAAGAACGGTCCGGCCGGATCCATGATGCCGACCAATTGCCCGGTCAGTTCGAAGGTGACCGCACCGAAGAGCTGGGTCCACGCCACGACGGGGCGCGCGATGTACTCCGGCGGCAGTCCGGGCGCGATCCGCGCGGTGGTCTCGGTGGACTGCGCGGTCAGCTCGGCGGACATCTCCTCGCCGCTACATCAGCCCCCGCGGCCTGGACCCGATCATGAACCGCGTCTTCAACACCCCGCCCACACTCGGCATCAGCGTCGCCGGATCGCGCCTGCTCGCCGCGCGCAGCCGCAAATCCGGCGAATGGCGCACCACCGTAGTCAACCGAACCGGGGATGCTTCTATATTTGTCAAGCCGCGCTGGGGGTTCGATACAGGCAGTCCCCTTGTCTTGTTTTCGTTCTTCTTGTCCTGGCGTCTTTTATCTTTTAGGTTTTTGTCTTTTCTATTTGCGCTCTTGATCTTTCAGCGCAGCGCGTCGAGCGCGGCATCATCCCGCGCGACGAATGCCCGCCCATCGTCGGTCAGGACGATGGGCCGCTGAATCAGGCGCGGATGCGCCGCCAAGGCTTCGATCCAGCGGTCGCGGTCGGCAGCGGTTCGACCCCACGCCGAGACACCCAGTTCCTTCGCCTCCGCCTCGGCGGTGCGGGTGATGTCCCACGGCTCCAGGTCGAGTTTGCCGAGGACCGTGCGAATTTCGGCGACCGTCGGCGGATTGTCGAGATACCGCCGCTCAACGTACTCGACACCGGTTTCGTCCAGCGTCGCCTTCGCGGTGCGACTCTTCGAGCACTTCGGGTTGTGCCAGATCTCGGTTGCCATACCGGCAGCCTAGCGATCACCACCCCCGCTGATCACAGCCAGTCGACGACCCACGGATACGGCCGCATCCAGTACAGACCGGACTCCGGCAGCGGTCCGCCCCAGCGCTGTTCGGCCTGACCGAGTTCCCAGCGGTACTCGGGAGCGGGTTCGCCCTCGTGAATCTCGTAGAGGTGCCGACGCCAGGTGTTGAGCATGGCGGGCACCACCTGCGGGTCGGTGCCGAACGCCCAGTTCACGCAGCGACCCATGAGGGTGTCGACCGCATGGTTGGCGGCATTCGGATCGCCGGTGCTGAGCGAATGCAGAAAGGCCGCGACCAGGTTGTAGGCCATGGCGTCGTGCACGGAGGTCTGACCGTTCTCCAGTGCCCACACC
This sequence comes from Nocardia acidivorans NBRC 108247, assembly GCF_001625085.1. Taxonomy (GTDB): domain Bacteria; phylum Actinomycetota; class Actinomycetes; order Mycobacteriales; family Mycobacteriaceae; genus Nocardia; species Nocardia acidivorans. The sequence goes on along the minus strand of NZ_BDAW01000007.1, from coordinate 70,693 downwards.
CCGAGGTAGGTCGGCCCCTGCTCGTCGATCCACACCGAGTGGGCTTCGCCGACCCGATTGTCGAAGATCAGCGCCATGAGCATGCCCAGCACCGACTTGCCCACGATCAGCGGATCCGGATTGCCGGTGGCGATGGCATCGTCGATGAGCGCGCGATACGCCACGGCCGCGATACCCGGCCGCTGTGCCTCGAGCAGCGCGTCGGCGGTCTCACCGCCCGCAAGCTGGTCTGCCGGTGGCTGTTTCGGCCCGGTGGTCGATTCGATGCCGTTCCCGGAGACGCTGAGCAATTCGGTCTGCTCCACCTCACCCAGGGGCGGGCCGAGCGGCGGCAGCTCGATCAGCACCGGGTCCGGCAGCGGCGGGGCGAACGTATCCGGCCCCAGCGGGGGCCGCGGCTCCTGCCCGGGCTGCTGGGCAAAGGGGTCCATACCTTGGGGCGGCTGGGCGAAGGCGTCCGCACCTTCGGGCGGCTGGCCGAACGGATCCGATCCCGTGGGCGGCAGCCCGAACGACTCCTGCCCGAACGGAGGCTGGCCGACAGGCCCGGGACCGTCTGAACCTGGGCCGATATCGCCGGGAGCGAGCGATGGCTGCCCGCTCGGCCCCCGACCGGGCAGCGACTGCGAGAAAGCATCGGGTCCCAGCGGAGGTTGCGCGAAGGGGGGTTGGCCCGACTGCGGACCGCCGAACGGGTCCGCACTCGGCGGCGAGAAGGCGTCTACGCCGTTCGGCGGCAAGCCGTACGAGGGCTGGAAAGCGTCCGGTCCCGCGGGATTTCCGGGCGGGGCCTGGAAGGCGTCCGATCCCGCGGGGTTTCCGGTCGGGGGCGGGAACGCGTCCACACCCGAACGAAGGCCGTCTGATGAGACACCGTCCGCACCCTGAGAAAAGCCGGGCGACGGGAAGGCAGCTACGCCCGGGGCAACACCGGGCGACGGAAAGGCATCCGCACCCGTCGGAGGTAGGCCGGACGGTGCGCTGTTCGCAACGGCCGGTGAGCTGTCCAGGTATTGCAGTGCCTCGCGGGCGAATTCGTTGTCGTGTGCCTGCAACCAGTCGCGGCCCGCGCGCAGGGTGTCGACGAGGTGGCCGCCGACGCCGTGTTCGATGGCGGCGCAGACGGCGTAGTAGCCGTAGGCGCGGTGTTCGCCGTCACCCTCGGCGATCAGGAGTTGGGCGTATCGGCCGGCCAGGTCGTGTCGTTCGATATCGCCGAGCAGGGTGCAGGCGGTCATGGCGGCCATCAGGACTTCGCCGTGGTCGCCGTGGCTGCGGCGGATGTCGATGCAGCGGTCGGCCATGGTGACGGCGCTGTCGGGTCGGCCGAGTTGGGTGGCCGCCTCCACGGCCATGGAGTACATGGTGGCGAGGGTGGCGGGCGGGATATCGGCCGGGAAGCGGGCGGGACCGTTTTCGGCGATGCGCAGCGCCTGCTCGAATTCGCCCGCGGCGAAGGCGGATCGGAAGGTGTAGGACACGACCCAGCCGTAGTCCTTGGGGTCCGGTGGGCTCAGCAGCGCGTCATCGAACGCCGTCAGTCTGGCAAGTGCTTCGGTCGCACGTCCGGACTCCAGCATGCCGCTCGCCTCGTTCATCACTTCGACGAACGCATTTCGATCCATGGCCTCTTCGCCTTCCCGCCTTCTTCAGGCCCGGATCGTATGGCGCACCACCGGACTCGCGCGGGCAGTGAGGGAAACGTCATAGTTCGGCGGGGGCGGGCATGACCGGTCACCCGGCGACCTGTTCCGGTCGCCGGGACTGCTCCTCCCCCACCTCTCAACTACGTTCCCCCACAACAGTTTCCGCCGCGCTGACGCCGACGGCACCACCCCCTGATCGGGCTCACAACCGAATATCCGGTGGTGCGGCCACGATTCGCGCCACACCACCGAATACTTCAACACTCAGCCGGGCACCTTGTCCAGGAATCCGTGTACCCGCTGGATCTTTCCGTCGGCGATGGTGATCACATCGAATCCGATGACGATCGGCTCCGCCGCGCCGGGCGCGTTCAGCGTCCAGGTGAATCGGGCGATATCGTGGTGTCCGTCGACCGGCCCGAGCCCGAATTCCAGTCCGGCGAACTGTTCCTGGGCCCCGGCCACCATCTCGGCGACGGCGTCGGTGCCGGTGAGTTCGACCAGCGGATCGGTGAACCGGACATCGGGGGCGTACAGATCCTCGATGAGGGCCCGGCGCTTCCCGGCCTCCTTCTCGTTCCAGGTGTCGATGTACCGCTGTGCAATGTTCTCGTATTCGCTCATGCACCAAGCTTCTTCGCTACTGCGCACAGAAGCGATTACGCGTCAGGTAAAGCGGGGCGGGGCCGCAAGCGCACCACGACGGTGCCCCGATCCAGGGCCGCGCGCATCTGATTGCGATTGACCCGCCCGATCGGATCCAAGCTGACCTTCGCGAACTTCCCGTGAGTGGGGTTGTGCTCGAGGATGATTCGGTAGCACTCGGTCGCGGCCTCCTCCTCGTCGAGCACCTCCCAATCGGCGTGCACGGTCCGCCCGCGCAGGGTGATCGAAACCGGTTCGCCCGCACGCAGATTGCGAGGCCAGCGCGCGGCGGTGCCGATGAGGATCGCGCCGTCGTCCTCGGCGTAGCCGACCGGATTCTCGTAGACGTGCCCGGCCTTACGACCGATGACGGTGACGATCAGCAGTTTGTCGCTGACCATCCGATGCAGTGGCGAGCGCAGCAGCCTGCGCATGAACGCGTCCCCGGTGCGCTGGATGAGCGCGGCTCTGCCCGGTTGAACGCTGGTGGCGGGGTTGGACATCGGTACTACCTCCGAGTCACCTATTTACTGAGTTCCTACTCAAAAAATACGTCCGCTTCGGGCATACTGCAAGGGCTGGAACCCACACCCCAGGAGCGAATGTGACCCCCGACCGCGACACCCGCCCCCGAGGCCGCCCGCGCACCGGCGTCCGCGAATCGGTGGTCGAGCACGCCCGGGAACTGCTCACCGAATCCGGTGTGGCCCGTCTGTCCACCCGGGAGATCGCCAAACGCGCGGGCGTCGCCGAATCGAGCATCTTCTACCATTTCGGCGACCGCATGGGCCTGCTGCAGGCGGTCATCCAGCATCAACTGCGCCCGCTCAAAGACCTGCTCGCGAACCGGGACGATTCCCCCGCAACCGATCTCCGCACCGATCTGCGCTCACTCCTGACCATCTTGGAGGACTTCTTCCTGACCGCCGTACCCGTCATGGCCGCCATCGAATCCGATGCCGAATTGCGCGCGGTCTACCAGCAGCGCAGCCGCGATCTGGACCTCGGCCCGCACCGGGCGATCGAGGCCGTGGTCGCCCAGCTCTCCCGGCACGCCGACCCGGACACCGATCTGCGCCCCACCGCCCTGCTGCTGGTGGGCGCAGCACACCAGCGCGCCCTGCAACGCCGGCTCAGCCCCGCGGACGCGTTCGTGGAACTGCCGTCCCCCGAATCCGTGGCCGAAACCGTTGCGCTCCTTTTTCATACGTCGAAGTAGAGGTTGAATTCGTACGGATGCGGGCGGACGTTGATTTCGGCGATCTCATTATCGCGTTTGATGCGGATCCAGGTCTCGATGAGATCCTCGGTGAATACGCCGCCGTGCGTGAGGTATTCGTGATCGCCTTCGAGACGGTCGATGACCGCGGCGAGACTGCCCGGGGTCTGGGTCACCTCGGCGGACTCCTCGGGCGTCAACTCGTAGAGATCCTTGTCGATGGGAAGGGCGGGTTCGATTTTGTTCATGATGCCGTCCAGACCCGCCATCATCATGGCAGCGAAGGACAGGTACGGATTGCCCGAGGAGTCGGGGCAGCGGAATTCCAGGCGTTTGGCGGGCGCGCTCGCGCCGGTGACCGGAATGCGCACGGCCGCCGACCGATTACGCTGGCTGTACACCAGATTCACGGGAGCCTCATACCCCGGGACCAGCCGTTTGTACGAATTCACCGTGGGATTGGTCCAGGCCAGCAGCGAGGGCGCGTGGTGCAGCAGACCACCGATGTAATGGCGGGCCAGATCCGAGAGCCCCGCATAGCCCGACTCATCGTAGAAGAGCGGTGTTCCCTCTTTCCACAGTGATTGGTGCACATGCATTCCCGAGCCATTGTCGCCGAACAGCGGCTTCGGCATGAAGGTGACGGTTTTGCCGCTCTCCCAGGCGGTGTTCTTGATGATGTACTTGTACAGCTGGAGATCGTCGGCGGCGGCGAGCAGGGTATTGAATCGGTAATTGATCTCGGCCTGCCCGGCGGTGCCGACCTCGTGATGCCCCTTCTCCAGATCGAATCCGGCATCCATCAGGTTGGTGCACATGCGATCTCGTAGATCCACATCGGCGTCATAGGGTGCGACGGGGAAATAACCGCCTTTGGGCCGCACCTTGTAGCCGCGGTTCAGGCTGCCGTCCGGATTGTTCTTCGCACCGGTGTTCCAGGCCGCCGACACCGAATCCACCTCGTAGAAGGCGCTATTCATTCCGGTGTCGTAGCGCACCGAATCGAAGATGTAGAACTCGGCCTCGGGCCCGAAGTACGCGGTGTCGGCGATTCCGGTGCTGCGCAGGTAATCCTCGGCCTTGCGCGCCACATTGCGCGGATCACGACTGTACGCCTGCCGAGTATGCGGATCATGCACGAAGCAGTTGATATTGAGCGTCTTGGCCCGGCGGAACGAATCCAGTTGCGCCGTGCGCAGATCCGGCAGCAACAGCATGTCGGATTCGTGGATGGCCTGGAAGCCGCGCACCGACGAGCCGTCGAAGGCGACACCGTCCTCGACCAGTTCGGCCCCGAACATGCTGGCGGGAATGGAGAAATGCTGTTGCACACCGGGGACATCGCAGAAGCGGATGTCGATGTACTCGACTTCCTCGGCGCGGATGTAGTCCCGTACTCCGTTGACGGTAGGGGTGATCACTGCGGGCTCCTCGTACAGCCGCACCGCTACCCGATCGGACGGCCCGGTCGGGGTCCGGCGGTCCTAGTTGGCTTGGAAGAACGATACGTCGCACGCCGACCGGCCAAACCATTCCGAGCCGCTCGCACCGCATTTTGGTCATATGCACAAAGCGCTCAGCGCATATCTGCGTGATTGCCACTGGTATCGACCCGGCTTTGTGCGGTGTGCTGGATGCCACCCGAGAGCCGCGGCGCTCTCGACAATGCGAGCCAGAGGTAGGTCGTGAGTTCATCAAAGGTGTCGGCGGTGCGGCCGCGCACGCTGTGTGAGGCGTTCCAGGCCAATGTCGCGGCCAATCCCGAATGGGTCGCGCTGCGCACCCTCGGCGGCGGGCAGTCCCTCACCTGGCGCGAATACGGTGAGCGGGTGCGGTCCATTGCCGCGGGCCTGGCCAAGCTGGGGATCGGGCCCGGCGACACGGTGGCGATCATGCTCACCAATCGCCCGGAATTCCATCTCTGCGATACCGCGATCCTGCACACCGGCGCGACACCGTTCTCGGTGTACAACACCAATCCGGTGGATCTGCTGGTCTACCAGTTCGGCAATGCGGGCAATCGGGCCGTGATCTGCGAGCGCCAGTTCGCACCGCAGATCCTGGCGGCGGTGGAGAAGGCCGCGGCACAGGGCATTACGGTCGAGCACGTGATCTGCGTGGACGACGCGCCCGCGGGCACGCTCGCGCTCACCGCGCTCGAGGCCGATCCGGATCCTGGCTTCGACTTCGAAAAGTCGTGGCGCGCGGTGGATCCCGAGGATCTGCTCACCATCGTCTACACCTCCGGCACCACCGGACCGCCCAAGGGCGTGGAGCTCACCCACACCAATTTCATCGAGAATTCCCGCGTGGTCGACGAATTCGGCGGCGGCGGCCCCGAGGACAAGGTGGTTTCGTATCTGCCGGACGCGCACGCGGCCAATCGCTGGTTCGCGCACTATCTCTCGATGACCCGGGGCGCGCAGATCACCACCTGCCCGGATCTCAAACAGGTCGCCGAGGCCCTGGTCGAGGTGCATCCCTCGGTCTTCCTGGGCGTGCCCCGGGTATGGGTGAAAGTCAAAGCGGCCCTGGAGGATCGCTTCGCGGCCGAGCCGAGCCCGGTGCGCCGCGCACTGGTGGACTGGGCCGTGCGCACCGGCCGTGCGCGCGCCCGCGCGGTCTCGGACGGTCGCGCGCAGGGCCCGTTCGACACCCTCCGGTACCGCCTGGCCGATCGTCTGGTGCTGGCCACCGTGCGAGAACGCCTGGGGCTGGACAAGGTTCGCGTCGCCGTCACCGGCTCCGCGCCCATCCCGCCCGATACCCACGAGTTCTTCCTGGGCCTGGGTCTGCCGTTGTGCGAGGGGTACGGCATGACCGAATGCACCGCGGGCGCGACCGTCGGCCGCCCGGAACGCATCAAGATCGGCACCGTGGGCACGGCGCTGCCGGGCGCGGAGGTGAGGATCGCCGAGGACGGTGAGGTGCTGGTGCGCGGCCGGATGGTCATGCGCGGCTATCGCAATGCCCCGGACAAGACCGCCGAGACCGTCGACGCGGACGGCTGGCTGCACACCGGCGATATCGGCGCACTCGACGCCGAGGGTTTTCTGACGATCGTCGATCGTAAGAAGGAGATCATCATCAACGCGGCGGGCAAGAACATGTCCCCGACCAATATCGAGAACACCATCACCGAGAACACCCCGCTCGCGGGTGCGGTCGCGGTGATCGGCGAGGCCCGGCCGTACAACACCGCGCTCATCTGCCTGGACCCCGATCTGGCGGCCGCCTTCGCCGAACGGCATCAGCTAACCGACCGGAGTATCGCCGCCCTGGCCGCGGACCCGATCGTGCGCGCATCGGTCCAGGAGGGCATCGACGCGGCGAACGCCAAGCTCTCCCGGGTGGAGCAGATCAAGAAGTTCGCGATCCTGCCGGAGGTGTGGCTCCCGGGCAGCGACTGCCTCACCGCGACCGGAAAATTGAGGCGCAAACCGATAGCTATCGCCTACGCGGCTACTATCGACTCGCTGTACGGCCAGTAGGAGAGTTATGCGAGCGCTGAACCGGGACCGGGCGCTGGAAGAGTTGTATCGGCGCGCGGTCGCGGTGCGGGAGGAAGTCCCCACCGCGATGCCGCCGTACCGAACTCTGCCGCAACCCTTGGTGGCCAGCGGTTTCGAACGCGGCACCAAACTCACCGTGGACCTGTTCTTCGATTTCCTGCGCACCGGGACGAGCCCCAGCGAGGAGGACACCCGCGAGGCCGTGGAGATCGCGCTGGGCCGGGTGCGCGACGGCGAACCGCTCGACGAGGTGCTCGACCGCTATCGGATCGGCGCGGAATTCATCTGGTCGCGTATCCGAGCGGCAGCCGATGCGGATCAGCGCGAACTGCTCGCCGACGCGGCGCTGCCGCTGCTGCACTTCGTCACCCTGCTGACCGGGCGCATCGCCACCGCGTGCGTGCGGCGGGTGCACGATCCGCGGTGGGAGCTGCTCGAACGCCGCCGCGCCATCGCCGACGCACTGCTCACCGGCCGCGATCCGATCGCGTGGGCGGATGAGCCCGCCATCGCGGTCCCGGACGCGTTCGTCATCGCGGTATTCCGGCTCAGTTCGGCGCGGGCGGCCGATACCGGTGATCTGCGGCATCGGATCGAGGCGATTCCCGGGGTGTTCCTGCGCCTGGACAGCGGCGGCTGGACGGCGCTGCTGCCGCTGCATCCCGGCGATGACGGCACCGCCACCACGGCCGCCCTCACCGCCCGGCTGGCTCCCACGCACGCGGATCAGCGCAGCGCCGAACAGCCCGGCACCCTGACCGCGGCCGCGGTCCGCCCGGCATCGAATCAGACCGCGCCGCAAGCTGATTCACCGCCGCGCGGCACTCGGCCCGCACCGTTCTGGGTCGGCGTCGCGGTGGCCGCCACCCGGGCGGAGGTACCCGCGCTGTTCGCCGAGGCCCGCATGCTCGCCGAACTGGGCCGCTGTCTGGAGCGCCCGCAGACGCTCTGCCGCCGCAGCGATCTCATGTTCGAGTACACCGTCGCCGCCGGTGGTTCGGCGCGCGCGGGCCTGGCCGCGGTCCTGCTCCCGCTCGATCCGCAGCCGCTGCTCGCCGAGACCCTGGAGGTCTTCGTGGACAGCGGTTTCAACCAGCTCGCCACGGCTCGCCTGCTCAATATCCATCGCAATACGGTCACCTACCGCCTGGCCCGCGTTCACGAACTCACCGGCCTGGACCCGCACCGCCCCACCGATGCCATGACCCTGTCCGCCGCGCGCATCGCCCGCCGCCTGGAATCCGCTTCCTTCACCCCGTAAGCCGTCTTTGGTCGAGTGCACAACCGACCCGGCCCGAGTCTTGGGGATTGACGGTGGCCGCGGGTGGGGACTGTGCGGTGTGCTGAAATCCGACGACGAGGTCGCGCGGGGCGGGATGCCCGACGGCCTCTTGACCATCCGCAGAAGGTAGATCGTTGAGTAGTAAGTCACGGCCGCCACGCCGGTGCCGTCTGGTTCCCCTCGCGGTCGCGGGATTCTCCGCGCTCGCCATGACCGTGTCCAGCTCCACCTTCGCCGGAGCGGTGCCGGCCTCCGGGCCGGTGCCGAACGCACCGGTCAACTTCGGCCTGCCCGCCGGATACCAGCAGACGCCCGCGCCGTACGGCGTGAGTTATGAACTGGGCCATGTGGTTCCGCTCTCCGATGGCACCCAGTTGCAGGCCGAGGTGCGGTATCCCACCGATCCCGCGACCGGACAGCGCGCGACCGGCGACTTCCCGGTGGTGGTCAACTTCACCACCTACGGCGCGCTCACCAGTGCCCTGACCGCGGTGCTGACCAGCGTCATCGACGAACTGCACATCGCGCTGCCCGATCAGATCAAAGACGTTCGGCGCGTGATCAATCAGGCCACCAGCGCACAGGACATGCTGGTGCGGCACGGCTACATCGAGGTGATCGCGGATGTGCGCGGCACCGGCGGCTCCACGGGGGCGTGGAATCCGGCGTCCCGGCAGGACGGGATCGACGGTGTGCAGCTGGTGGATTGGGCGGCGAAGCTGCCGGGTTCCAATGGCAAGGTCGGCATGTACGGGTATTCGTTCCCGGCGTTGAGCGCACTGCGCACCGCGGAGGCGGTCGGTCCGGATTCGCCGCTCAAAGCCATTGTGCCCATGGCGATGCCGAACAATATCTTCAATGAGGTGCTCGGCCACGACGGCATGATGAGCCCGATCCTGCTCACCGCGATCTCGCTCATGGTGCCGTATCTGAGCCTGATGGGTCCGTTCATGACCGCGCTGGTGTCACCGCAGACGTTCGTGAAATCGCTGGTGGATCACCTTCAGGCGCTCGTCTCCTCGGACTCCACCATCAAACTGCTGCTGGAGGCGTACGCGGGCGGGCCGCTGGCCTATGACACCTCGTGGTGGCAGGAGCGGCGCTTCGAGACCGATCTGCACAATCTGGTCGACAACGGCATCGCCATGTACCAGGTGGGCGGGTTGTGGGACCTGTATCAGGAGGGTCCGTTCCGCAATTACGCTCAGCTGCAGAATCTTTCGGCCGGACGTGATCAGTTCGCGCCGATGGCGGGCGATCAGCGGGCCGACGGCCGGTACCAATTGCTCATGGGCCCTTGGTATCACGTGGGCTTGGGCGTGGGTCCCGGCTCGCGGCTGGACACCGATATGATCACCCTGGCCTGGTTCGACCGCTGGCTCAAGGACATTCCGAACGGTGTCGAGAACACCGATAAGCCGCTGCACGTCATCGATCCGGGCAACAATGCCGCCGATGCCGCGCGCTACCCGTTCGAGCAGACCACCGTGGTGCGGCGGTACTTCGACGGCGATCGCCTCACCGCGCAGCCGCCCCCGGTGACCGACGCCTCGGATCGGCTGGACTACTCCGGTATCGACAATCTGTGCAACAGACAGAGTTTGGGCCAGTACACCGCGGGGCTGCTCGACTTCGTCTTCCGAGTCTTCACCGCCTACAACCCGTGCACGGAGCGGGTGCTCGAACCGACCGCGGGCCTGAAGTACACCGGCGATCCGGTGACCGAGCCGACCGTCTTGGCCGGGCCGTCGAGTGTGCGCCTGTACGCCTCCTCCACCGGGACCGACGCCGCCTTCCAGGTGTGGCTGGACGATATCGCGCCGGACGGTTCGGCCGTGAACATCACCGGCGGTTCGCAATTGGCGAGTCAGCGGACGCTGAACGAGGACAAGACCTGGCGGGGGCCGGACGGCAGCGTGTACGCGCCCGAACATGTCCTGCGCCAGGAGAATCAGCAATTGCTCACGCCCGGCGAGGTGGTCGAGCTCGATATCAAGCTCCGCCCCACCTTCTATCGTCTGGAGCCGGGACACGCCCTGCGCCTGCGTATTTCGACCGGAACCTTCCCGTCGACCATGCCGATCCCGACGGATCTGCCGCGGCTGCTGGGCACCTCGCAGCAGGTGCAGCGCAATACGGTGTGGCCGTCCGCGCTGGTGCTGCCGCTCGCACCGGCGGGCTCACTCACGCACTGAGCCCGCGCCCAGGGACCCGGGGGGACCGGGGATGGTTGGTATGGCCGGTCGCCGCCGCCGTACCACCCTTCGCGATCCCTACCCGCCCCGATGGGCGCGGCAGGCCGGACCGCATTCACCTGGCTGAGACAGGTGCGTGTCTCGGAAAGAGCTGCCTGAATCGCCTTTCCGAGCACCTGCCAACCAGATCCCCTGCCCGATATGCCTACCCGTGCCGATCGGCCGCATGACACACTGAGACACCGATCTTGGGAATGCGACCGGTTACAGATGCATCAGATTCGGCCACACCCGTGACCATGAATTCTTGAGCCCACCGCATTTCCAGATCGTCACATCCTGGGTGTTGCCGGAGAAGCCGATCCGGGTGTTCACCTTTCCCACCGGTTCGACATGCTCGAACTGATAGTGCATGAATGCCTCGTAGCCACCGACGGCGATGACCACGCCGGCATCGTCCGGTGGGTTGCCGAAGTAGCCGAAGCCGCGGCTCGGACTGTAGATGGGCGGGAGTTGGTCGCGGCCGAGCTCATCCAATGCGCTTGCCTGCCAATAGGTGTCGGCCAGGATGACGGCCGTGGCGCGCTCCTGCGGGGTGAGGCCGTTGTAGACGCGCTCCACCTCATCGGTGAGTTCATGCCAGCCGAAGGAGCCGTAGACGCCGATATTGATGGCGGCCTCGGCGTCATCGGCGGGCGGGCGCACCTCGTCGGCAGACCGCCACGGGGTGGAGTACAACACGAAAGCCGTTGCGCCCAAAGTCAATACCGCGATCCCGGCGACCAGCGCCCGGCGCAGGTCGGTACGCATGCGCTCGGCGGTGGCGACCACGCCGACCGCGCCCGCCGCGATCAGCACGCCGTACATTCCGGCGGCGTAGTAGATGCGCCCGCCGGTGATCAGGAAGGCCAGATACAGCAGGATGAGCGTCGCACCGAGAAAACGATAGGGCCGCAACGACTCCCACACCAGCAGCACCCACACACCGCACAGCAGCAGGAGCGCGCCCAGGAATCCGGCCAGGCTCACCGACATGGGCACGAACAGGAGCCGCCCGCCCAGAATCCCCTGTTCGGCGCCGATCACCCGGCCCATCTCCAGCTGCGGCCAATCGTGGTGGGCCTGCCACAGCAGTTCGGGCACGGTCGCGAGCACCACGATCGCGCCACCGAGCCACAGCAGCGGGCGGCGCACCAACTCGCGCGGGCCGAAGACCAGACTGCTCGCCGTGGCCGCCAGCCAGAAGAACGGGATCAGCCATTTCACCTGCATATCGATCGCGGTGACCAGTGCGGCGGCGAAAAGCAGCCAATCATCGCGGGTGCGGACCCAGCGCACCACCAGCCAGGTGATGATCACCCACAGCGCGGTATCGACCGCGTTCGTGGTGAGCATGGTGCCCTGCAACAGCAGAAACGGCGAGGTGGCGTAGCCGAGCGCGGCGAGCACCTGCGCCCACCGGCCGCCGCCGAATTCCCGGGCGAGCAAGGCGCACAGGACGATTGCGGTGACGGTCAGCGCCACCGCGGGCAGCCGCAGCACGAAGTACGAGCCGGGCACGAGGGTGTCCATCAGCCGCGCCAGCAGCGGCAGCACCGGCCCCTGATCCGCGTATCCGAACGAGGGCCGTCGCCCGGCAGCCAGGAAATACAGCTCATCGCCAAAGTAGCCGTACCGTGTAGCGGATAACAGCAACACCACAGCAGCCGACACGGCAACCGCCGCGACCGCCTTCCACGCGAGGTCCGGACGATCCGAAGCCACCCGATGACGCCCGGATGACCTCGGCCGAGCCGGACCCTGCACCACATCGGTCAACAGTATGCTCCTGCCCGGCGAGGCTGCGCGGCCTGATTAATACGGTCGCCAGCAAATCTACAGCGTCACCGCCGAGGCTCCCCTACACGCAACACCGGCCACCCGCCGCACCGAGCACTCACGCCCGCCGCCACCCCGGACCTAGCGCCGAGCATCCACGCCCGTCGACAACCCCGGACCTCGCGCCGAGTCTCCACACTCGCCAACCACCGCGCCTCCCACCGAGCGCTCCGCCGCCCGGCGAGCACCCGCCCGGCGATCACCCACCCCTCGCGCCGAGCAGCGCCCCTATGCCCGACGGGCCTGCACGTAGTACTCCACCGACAGCGCCGTGAGCACCTGCCGCACCCCGGGCGGAGCCCAGCCCGCCGACGCGTCATGCCCCACCTGCGGATCGGCGAGCGTGACGGTGCGCCCCCGGGTCTCGAACTCGAACTGCCCCGCAGCCCGAATATTCTTGAGCCAGTCCACATTTCGCCCGTAGGTGAGCGCGATCCGATATCCGCCGTCGCGCTGGAACACCATCACCGGCGACCGGTACACCCGCCCCGATTTCCGCCCCTGATGGATCACGATTCCGAATCCCGGTGCGATCCTGGCCATTACGCCGAGCACGGGATTGCTGATCCGGCGATTGATCCGCGCGAGTGCCTGCGGCAGCGGCATGATCTCGTCCTCTCCGACGAAAACGTGTGCGCCCCAAAGGCTACGCCTCCCTCACCGAATCCGTGTGCCCGAGAATGCGGCCCGCTCGCTAATCTGCACCACAGACCCGCCGGATCCCGCGGCGGCACCGAAGGGAGCGCCATGTCCGAGATGATCGCGGTATACGACGCCGTCGGCAACGAGATCGGCGCGGAAGAACGCGCGATCGTCTACGCCGAGGGCCTCTGGCACGCCAGCGCGGGCGTCCTGGTCCGCTCCCTGGACGGCGCCCGCGTCTACGTCCACCGCCGCACCGACACCAAGGCCGTCTTCGCGGGCATGCACGATTGCCTCGCGGGCGGGGTCCTCGACCCCGGCGAAGACCCCGCCCAAGCCGCGATCCGAGAACTCGGCGAAGAGCTCGGCATCGACCTCGCCCCCACCGACCCCCGCCCCACCCACGTGGTCACCACCTCCTGGGATGGCGAATGGGCCGGAAAACCCATGCGCTGCCACCTCTTCGCCTACGAGATCCGCTCCGACGGCCCCTTCCGTCACCAACCCGAGGAGGTCGCCGACGCCTGGTGGTGGACCGACGCCGAACTCCGCACCCACCTGTCCGACCCCACCTGGCCCTTCGTCCCCGACACCCGCACCCTCATCCCCCAACTCCTGCGCTGACCATCGCTGCCGAGCCGACCTTTTACCCCGGTAACCGACACCGGCCGAGAGGGCATGATCATGACAGCCTCGCACCGCGAAGAGCCGATCCCGGAGTGGTTCCGACCGCCCGGACATCCTGCTCGCCACCTCAGCACCCGACCCGGACCTACTACGATCCCTGGGAAGTAGCCCTTGTCGCGGAGGTGATCTCGGAGGAGTCCGAGGAGCGCGACCGCGAGATCAAGCCGCTCAAATACGCGCGGGCGGGCATCCGACACTTCTGGATCATCGATCAGGACAAGGGTTTTCGACCGGTCATCACCACCTTCGCCGTCGATCGAACGACCGGCTCGTATGTCAGGACCGGCGAACACCGCGACCGATTGACAGTCACCGAGCCCTGCCCGCTCGACATCGATTTCGCCCTTCGACCGCTGAGCTGTCCGGACATGAGTACGGCCCATTCGATCCCGCGCGATCGAATGGGCCGTTTGCGTTTCCGCGTCGTGCAGTTACTGGCCGGTGCTACCGGTGAACAGGCCCTGGAGGGTCTTGATCAGTACCTGAGACAGGAAATCCGAGGCGGATCCGGACACGCGCTACTCCTCATCTATGAAATGACATGTCGACTTGTGAATCATGCACGATTCACTTTCACGGGGCGGGATTTTCAGCGGATGGAAAAGTGGGGTACATCACAATATCTAGCCGGAGGAGGCCGACGAACCGGCCCAGGCGGCGAACGCGCCCGGATTACGGGTTTGCAGCAGGACGCGGCCGGGGCCGACGAAGTCGAAAACGAAGCCCTCGCCCGATTTGAGCGATTGCAGGGAGCGGCCGGAGACGGCGCGGCGGATGGTGAAGTTCATGGCAAGGTCGTAGGCGACCACGTGGCCGGTGTCGATGGTGACCGGTTCGCCGGGGGCCAGGTCGATCACATCGATCGCGCCGAAGACGCCGAGCACCACTTCGCCGTCGCCGTGCGCGCGCAGCCCGAACCCGCCCTCACCGCCGAAGAGATTCGCCAGCCCACCCCATTTGGCCTCGACGGTCACCGCGTGCGAATTCGCGATCCAGCCGCCCCGGCTGATGAAGTACGGCCGATCCTGGGTAATGGTCAGCGCCAACATATCTCCGGGCAGCGCGGGCGCCACATCGACCCAGCCGCCAGTGGGCGGGGCGGTGAAGGTGGAGACGAAAAACGATTCGCCCGCGAGCACCGAACGCTTGAGCCCGGCGATGATGCCGCCTTCGGCCTTGGCGGCCAAGCTGACTCCGGCGGAGTGTGCCACCATGGCACCGCTCTCGACCCGCATGGGCTCACCGCCCGCGAGGAAGCAGCGGGCAATGGTCGACGACGGTTGATGCCGCAGTTGAACCTTCATGTGCGCGAACGTTAGCAGCGAGAACCCGGCGAATGGGAGTGCGCCCGGCGCGTCCGCTCGGGCAGGTCGGGTCAACCCGCTCCGCGCACGGTCGAGAGGTGGAATGATGCCGACCGCATAGTCCGATCACTATGCGGTCCAGAGCGCAATCCTCGACTGAAGGAGACACCCGCCGGTGAATACCGAACCGCACGCGCACACCATTGACGGCGATATCGCCCGGCCCCGCCGAATCCGCCTCGATCGCAAGGCGCTACGGCGGATCAGCCTGCTCGGCGTGACCGTCGCGGTCGCCGTGCTGGTCACCGGTCGCGCCCAGGCCACCCCCGCGCCCCGATTGGAGACGGCCGCGGGCTGCAACCCGGCCGCGGGCGCTCAGGCCAATGGCAAGCAGTGGCCGACCGAGCCCGCCCTGACCATCGACCAGAACGCCGCGTACACCGCGAATCTGGAGACCAACTGCGGAACCATCACCATCGCCCTGGAAGCGGCGCGCGCACCGCATACGGTGAACTCGTTCGTATTCCTGGCCGGTGAACAGTATTTCGACAACACCAAATGCCACCGCCTGACCACGGAGGGCATCTTCGTCCTGCAGTGCGGTGATCCGACCGCGAAGGGCACCGGCGGCCCGGGGTACAAGTTCGCCGATGAGAACCTCGCGGGCGCAACGTATCCCGCGGGCACGGTGGCCATGGCCAATGCCGGGCCGAACACCAATGGCAGCCAGTTCTTCCTGGTGTACAAGGACTCCCAGCTGCCCCCGAGCTACACCCCGTTCGGCAGGATCACCGGCGGACTCGACGTGCTGGGGAACATCGCCGCCGCCGGAGTCCAGGACGGCTCCGGCGACGGCGCCCCGGCCGCGGACGTCAGCCTGAACACGGTGTCGACGTCACGGGGCTGAGCGGGACCGAATTCACCCCAGTCGCAACATATCCGGCCACTCGCGCGACCACGGTGCGCGCGGGTGGTCACAGCGCCACAGCGTGATGTCCCGGGTGACGCCCGGAATGCCCAGGCGCGCATCGGCTCTGCCCACGGCGGTGACCTCGGCGCAGTAGTCGCGGGGTTCGCTGCCGTCACCGCCGACCCAGATGACGGTGGTGGCCGAGTCCGGCGGCGTGCCGAAGTAGCCGAAGCCGCGGTTCGGGCTGTAGATCCGGGGCAGGCCGTGCCCGGTCCGATCCAGATCCAATGCGCTTGCCTGCCAATAGGAATCGGCAATCACCACGGCGTTCGCGCGCTCGGCCTCGGGCAGCGCCAGATACGCCTGCTCGGTGGCCTGGGCCAGCTCTTCCCAGCCGAAGCGCCCGTACACGCTGAGCTGCTGCCAGGCGGCGCTCTCGGAGGCGGCGGGTCGCACCGCGGACTCCGGCTGTAGCGGCAGGGTCACGGCCACCAGTGCGACCGACGCCAGCACGAGCACACCGCCCACCCAGCGCCGCCAGCCCTGTGCCTTGCGGGTGGCGAATACCGCTCCGGCCGCCATGACCGCGCCATAGCATCCGACCGCGTAATACGCTCGCCCATCGGTGATGACGAACGCGAGGGTCAGCACCACGGGGACCAATCCGAGGAAGCGATAGGGCCGTAGCTCCGGCATGCTCAGCAGTGCCAGGATGCCGCCCAGCAGCAGGATCGCACCGATCACCCCCGCCGAGGCCAGTGCCATCGGCACGAACATGAGCCGCCCGCCGATGCTGTCCTGTTCCGCGGCCACCTGCGCGCCCATTCCCAGTTGTGGCCAGCCGTGCCGGGCCTGCCAGATCAGGCTGGGGATCATGGTGACGAAAACGCCTGCGGCACCGGCCCATAGCGCGGGCCGCAGCAGCAGCTCACGCGGTCCATAGCAGAGCACGCCCACGGCGATGGCCACCCACAGGAACGGCACCAGCCACTTCACCTGCAGATCGAGCGCGGTCACCACGGCCGCCCACATCAGCAGCGAGTCCTGGCGGGTGCGCACCCAGCGAATGACCAGCCAGCTGATCAGCACCCACAGCGCGGTGTCGATCGCGTTGGTGGACAACTGCGTTCCCTGCACGAGCAGGAACGGCGAGGTCGCGTAGGCGATGACGGTGAGCGCCTGCGCGGTGCGCGAACCGCCGAACTCCCGTGCGATGAGCGCGCTGACCACCATGGCCGCCACCGTCAGCACGACCGACGGAAGGCGCAGCGCCACCATCGATCCCGGTGCGAGCAGATCCATCAACCGGGCGATGGCGGGCACCAGCGGCCCCTGATCGGCATAGCTCGCCGCGAGCCGGTGCCCCGCCGAGACGAAATACAGTTCGTCGCCGAAGAATCCGTATTGGCCGAGCGTGGCCACCAGCGCGAGCGCACCCACCGCCGCGATGCCCAGCACCCAGCCGAGCGCGAACGGCGGCACCTCGCGCGGTGATTCCGCGCGCACGGCCGCGGTATCGAGTGTTCTTGTCATTTGTCCCCCTGCTTACCCGTTGCCAAATCGAAGATGCGGCACACATGTGCCGAGTAGCGACGCACGTCGAAATCCGGTTCGCTGATGGCCCTTCCGGCGATGCCGTCGATGGCATCACGGATGGATTTGGCCATGAGCAGGGCGTCGAATTCACCGAAGACGCCTTCGCGCTGCCCTGCTCGCAGCATGTCGGCGAGCGGGACGAGGATCTCGTC
Source organism: Nocardia acidivorans NBRC 108247 (assembly GCF_001625085.1). Taxonomy (GTDB): domain Bacteria; phylum Actinomycetota; class Actinomycetes; order Mycobacteriales; family Mycobacteriaceae; genus Nocardia; species Nocardia acidivorans. Next base: position 53,025 of record NZ_BDAW01000007.1, on the reverse strand, counting down.
CGCGCCCTCCGCGGTAGCGAAGACCGACTTCCCTTCGGCGTCACGCAGATTGAGCACCACATCGGTCATGGCGGCCACATAGCGCTTATTGGCGTCGATGAAGTCCAGATTGGATTCGATATAGGCCAGCACCCTGCCGCGCCAGCCGCCCGCTGCCGCGGTGATGACCGGAGTCATGTACTCCGCCCCGGATACGTACAGCTGGATGACCAGCTGTCGCATCAGGTCGTCCTTGCCGTCGAAGTGGTAGGAGATGACGCCCTTGGAGATTCCGGCGTGCTTGGCGATCCGTGCCAGGGAGGCATTGCCGTAACCGATATCGGAGATCACCTCGACGGCCGCGGCGATGATCTGCCGCCGTCGCGCCTCCTCGATGAACGATCTCGGCTGACCGTCTGGCTCATTTTCTGACCGCACGGCCAAATTTTATGCCAGGCGGACAGGGGGTGGAAGCCCCGAAAACAGGGGTGCCCGCTACGCGAGGCATAGCGGGCACTGTTACAGCTGGTGGGAAGGCTATTTGCCGCCCTCGGTGAGGGTCACCGGCTGCGCGGTGTAGCCGGAGCCGGTGACATCGAGCCCCTGCGATTTGAGCAGATCCAGGGCCTTGGTGGCGTATTCGGTGGTGTACGCGTCCTTGTCCGGATCCTTGGTGAGCACGGTCGCGCCCTCCTGATTCTTGGTGGACTTGGCGATGGTGACGGTGCGATCCCACGCGGTCTTGTCCATCAGCCCCACACCGTTGGGCGAGGGCCAGATGAGTTTGTTGATCTCGCTGATCTGCCACTGCTGATGGCTCGCGCCGAGCGTCGAGCCCGCCGCCACGGTGATATCGCGGCATTTGTCGACATTGTCGCGGCAGAACGCCCAGCCCTCGAGCGAGGCGGCGATGAACTTCACCGTCTGATCGGCGTACTTGGTGTCCTTCAACTTCTCGGTATTGGCCCAGATGGCGTCCTGCAGCATGGCCACGCCCTGGTCGTTCCAGTCGATCGCGGTGAAATCGTCCGCGGTGTACAGCTTTCCGGTGGCCGGGTTCTTCACCTCGAGCAGTTGCGCGTATTCGTTGTACGACATGGCCTGTGCGGCATCGATATCGTGTGCGAGGAAGGCGTTCATATCGAACTGCTGCTGCACCAGTTTGACGTCCTTGGCCGGGTCGATGCCCGCCTTGGTCATTCCGGCGAAGAGTTCGAATTCATTGCCGTAGCCCCAGTTTCCGACCTTCTTACCGCGCAGATCACCCGGGCCGCTGATGCCCGCGGTCTTGAACGACACCTGTTTGGTGCCCGAGCGCTGGAAGATCTGGGCCACATCGGTGATGCCCGCCCCGGCCTCGCGGGAGGCGAGCGCCTTGGGCACCCAGGCGATGGCGTAGTCGGCCTGCCCCTGTGCCAGTACGGTCTGCGGCACGATATCGGTTCCGCCGTCGAGGATTTCGACGTCCAGGCCCTGCTCCTTGTAGAAGCCCTGGTCGACGGCGGCCAGGTAGCCGGCGAACTGGCCCTGTTTGAACCACTGCAACTGCAACTTCACCTTGGTGAGGCCATCGGAGGTGGTGCTGCTGTCGGTGGTGCCGCATGCCGTCAGCGCCGCCAGGCCCAGCGCCGCGACGGCCAGACAGGCCCGGAGGCGGTATTTCTTTGCGGTACTTCTCATGTGGATCTCCAGAGGGTGGTGCGGGGTCGGCGGGTGAGCTGTTCCAGCAGCAGGACGGCGGCCAGGAAGATCAGGCCCAGGAGCATGGCGGCGACGACATAGGCCCAGGCGCGTGGATAGGCGGTATTGGCCGCGGCGGAGGTGATGCGGCTGCCGAGGCCGTGCTGTAGACCGCCGAAGTATTCGGCGATGATGGCGGCGATCACCGCGCCCGGTGCGGCGATGCGCAGGCCGGTGAACAGGTGCGGGAGCGCCGCGGGCAGGCGCACGGTGCGGGTGATCTGCCAGCCGGTGGCGGCGTACGCGGTCATCAGGTCGTCCTGGACGCGCGGGACCTGACGCAAACCCCTTGCGGTGCTGACGAATACGGGGAAGAAGACCACAATGGCGGCGACCAGGCGGCGGGGCAGGTCCGTGGTGGTGGAGTACATGGAGTTCAGCAGGGGCGCGAGCGCGACGATCGGAATGGCGGCCGCACCGGCCGCCAGCGCGCCGAGCAGGCCGCCCACCACCTCGAACCGGACGGCGAGCATGGCCGCGGCGATCCCGAGGAAGGACCCGACGACCAACCCGATGAGGGCGTTCGTCCCGGTCGCCATGGCGGCCTTGCCGATCGAATCGACATTGCTGGAAAAGGCATCGGCAATGGCGGACGGTGCGGGCAGGAGGAAGGACGGCACGCCCCCGGCGACGGTCAGCACCTGCCACAGCACGAGCATGATCACACCGAAGAGCACCGGCGGAAGCCCGGCTTTGAGCAGTCGGATCACCGGATATCCCGTCCCGCGGTGTCATTCGGCGCGGTGCGGTGTCCCTCGTGCAGCGCCGCACGGACCGCTGCGACGGAGGCGAAGAACGCATCACTGGCGCGCACATCGGTATCGGCGTGCCGGTCCCAGCCGCCGGTGTCCAGCACCGCGGTGATCCGGCCCGGTCGCGGCGTCATCACGACCACACGATCGGAGAGGAAGACGGCCTCGGGAATCGAGTGCGTCACGAAAATGACCGCGGCCCCGGTCTCTTCGGCGATGCGCAGGAGTTCGCCCTGCATACGCTCGCGGGTCATCTCGTCCAGTGCGCCGAAGGGTTCGTCCATCAGCAGCAGCGGTGGTTTGCGGGCCAGCGCGCGAGCGATGGCCACGCGCTGCTGCATACCGCCGGAGAGTTCGCCCGGATAGCGTCGCGCGAAGTCGGTGAGGCCGGTGATTTCCAGGAGTTCGGCGCTGCGGGCGCGCCGTTCGCGCTTCCCGATGCCGTGCAGCTGGAGCGGCAGTTCCACATTCTCCTGCACGGTGCGCCAATCCAGCAGTCCGGCCTGCTGGAACGCGATGCCGTACTCCTGATCGAGCCGCGCCCGGCGCGCGGACTTGCCGTGCACCACAACGGTTCCCGAGGTGGGCTGCTCCAGATCGGCGACGATGCGCAGCAGGGTGGATTTCCCGCATCCGGACGGCCCGATGAGGGAAACGAATTCGCCCGCGGCGACGGTCAGGCTCACCTGCTCGAGTGCGGTGACCGATCCGGCGGTGAAAATCTTGCCGACCTCGCTCAGTTCTACGGCGGGCACGGATTCCGCTGTGGCCGAAGGTTCTTCGGATAGGGATGTCTCGACGGTCAACGGGAACCTCCTGACGAATGACCGGGTCTGCTGTAACGGCGCAGGGTGAACTCGGCCAGGCCAACCAGCGCGGTGAGCACCACCCCGAGCAGCGCCGCCGCCGATACCGCCGCATACAGCCGGGCCGCATTACCGGTGGACTGCTGGGAGAAGACGATGATCTGGCGGCCGATCCCGCCCGCCGTTCCGGTGGAGATCTCGGCCACCACCACGCCGATCACCGCGGCGGCCGCGCCGAGCCGCAGTGCGGGCAGCAGGTGCGGGACCGCGGCCGGCAGGCGCAGATGCACCAGCGTGCGCCACCATCCGGCCCCGCAGCTGTGCAGCAGTTCCACCGAAGCCTTTGCGGGCGACTGCAATCCGCGCAGCATGCCGATGGCGACCGGGAAGAACACCAGGTAGGCGGCGATCACCACAATGCTCATCCAGGGTTCCCACGGCCTGCCGCCGATGTGGATCTTGCCGCCCCAGCCCGCCACCAGCGGAGCCAGGGCGATCAACGGCACCGTCTGGGAAACGATCACATACGGCAGCAGGCCGCGTTCCACGAAGGAGAACCGCTGCATGAGTACGGCCAGGGCCACCCCGACGACGGTCCCGAGTATCAGCGCCGACAGCGCCAGCCCGAGCGTGAATCCGGCCGTATGAAGAAGCGTCGCGCCGACGGTGCGTTTGCCGTCCTTCTCCCCCAGCACGGTCACCACCGCCCAGACGTGCGGCAGCGCGCCATCGGTGGTGCGCGGCAGGATGCGCTGATCTCCGATACTGATGCCGTTGGCGGGCACCAGCACCTTCACCAATTCCCATGCCGCGAGCAGCAATCCGAACGCGGCGATCGGGTAGCCGAGTCCGCGCACCATCGATCCACGCCCGGACGGGGACGTCACCCGGAGCGGGCGCAGCACCACCGCGGGTTCGGGTACGAGCCCGGTGGCCGCGGCTGTCGTCGAATCCGTCATAGTCGATCTCTCGTTTCGAACAGCGGCCCACGCGCCGTCCGGATGCGCGCGGGCGGCGAATCTCGTTCCGCCACATCGGTTTTCATATTGCGCTCGCCGTGGCGGTGACCGGATGCGCCAGGCGCGGCAGGACCGATTCGCCATACGCCTCGAGCGTCGAGGTCTTGGCGTCGTGTTGCAGGTAGACGGCGAACTGGTCCACGCCGAGCGCTTCGAGCTCGCGCAGCCGGGCCAGATGTTCATCGGCCGTGCCGAGTACGCAGAAGCGGTCCACGATCGCGTCGGGGACGAACTCCGCGTGCGTATTTCCGGCGCGGCCGTGTTCGTTGTAGTCGTAACCTTCTCGACCCGCGATGTATTCGGTGAGCGCGGCCGGAACCTCGCTGTCGGCACCGTATTTGGCGACGATATCGGCGACGTGGTTGCCGACCATGCCGCCGAACCAACGGCATTGTTCCCGGGCGTGTTTCAGTCCCGCTTCGCTGCCGTCGGTGATGTATGCGGGGGCCGCCACGCAGATGGTCACCTCGCCGGGATCCCGCCCGGCGCGTTCGGCGGCGGTGCGCACGCGGGCGATGGTCCAGGCGGTGATATCGGGATCGGCGAGTTGGAGAATGAAGCCGTCCGCCACCTCACCGGTGAGATCCAGTGCGCGCGGGCCATATCCGGCCACCCAGACCGGCAGTCGGGAATCGCCCGCCCATGGCAATCGCACCGTGGTGTCGCCGATGGTGGCCGCGCGACCGTTGCCGAGTTCGCGGATGACGCCGATGGATTCGCGCAGGGTCGCCAGGTTCGAGGGCTTCCCGCCGAGGGTGCGCACCGCCGAATCACCGCGTCCGATACCGCAGATCGTGCGATTGCCGTACATCTCGTTGAGCGTGGCGAAGGTCGAGGCGGTGACCGTCCAATCCCGGGTGGCCGGATTGGTCACCATGGGCCCGACCACGACTTTGCGGGTGACGGCCAGGATTTGGCTGTAGATAACGTACGGCTCCTGCCACAGCAGATGCGAGTCGAAGGTCCACACGTGTGAGAAGCCATGCGTCTCAGCCACTCTCGCCAGTTCTACGACCCGCGAGGCGGGCGGCGTGCATTGCAGGACCACACCGATATCCATGCGGAACTCTCCGTTCGAATCAGATGAGGTTCTGTGACAGTGCGCGTTTGACGAATCGGCCGTGCCCGGTGCTGCCCCGGTACTCGCGACCGTCGATGATCACCCGGCCACGCGAGAGCACGGTGTCCACGTGCCCGTCGATCTCGAAGCCCTCGTAGGCGGAGTAATCCATATTCATGTGGTGCGTCTTGCCGAGCCCGATGCTGGTGTGCCCGTTCGGGTCGTAGATGACCACGTCCGCGTCCGCGCCGGGGCCGATGATGCCTTTGCGCGGGTACATGCCGAACATGCGCGCGGGGGTGGTGCAGCAGATCTCGACCCACTTCTCCAGGGAGATGCGGCCGTCCTTGACGCCCTGGAACATCAGGTCCATCCGATGTTCGATGCCGCCGATGCCATTGGGGATCTTGCTGAAATCGCCCAGCCCGAGCTCCTTTTGGCCCTTCATGCAGAAGGGGCAGTGGTCGGTGGCGACATTGGCGACATCACCGGTGCGGATGTACCGCCACAGCTCGTCCTGATGACCCTCCTCGCGCGAGCGCAGCGGGGTCGAGCACACCCATTTCGCGCCCTCGAAACCCGGTGCGCCCAACTGTTCTTCGAGAGACAGGTACAGGTACTGCGGGCAGGTCTCACCGAAGACGTTCTGGCCCCGACCGCGTGCGGTGGCGATCTGTTCCAGGGCCTGTTTCGCCGACACGTGCACGACGTACAGCGGTGCGCCCGTGACATTCGCCAGCATGATGGCGCGATGGGTGGCCTCTTCCTCGAGCTGCCAGGGTCTGCTCGTGCCGTGGAAATACGGTGCGGTGTCACCGCGCTGGACCGCCTGCTCGACGAGTACGTCGATGGCGATTCCGTTCTCCGCGTGCATCATCAGCACCGCGCCCAGGTCACCGGCGGTCTGCATGGCGCGCAGGATCTGCCCGTCGTCGGAGTAGAAGACACCCGGGTACGCCATGAACAGCTTGAAGCTGGTGACACCCTCGGAGACCAATTCCGCCATGCCCTTGAGCGATTCGGCATTGACGTCACCGATGATCTGATGGAAGCCGTAGTCGATCGCGCATTTGCCCGATGCCTTCTGATGCCACTGTGCGAGCGAATCCTGTACGTGCTCACCGGGTTTCTGAATGGCGAAATCGACGATCGTGGTGGTGCCGCCCCAGGCCGCCGCCCGGGTTCCGGTCTCGAAGGTGTCCGAAGCTTCGGTGCCGCCGAACGGCATCTGCATATGGGTGTGCGCGTCCACGCCGCCGGGAATCACATACTTGCCGGTGGCGTCGATGACCGTATCGGCGGCCGCGGCCAGATCCGCACCGAGCGCGGTACTGCCCGGTTGCACCACCGCCGCAATGGTTTCCCCGTCGATGAGCACGTCGAGCAATTGGGATCCGGTGGGCGACACCACCGTTCCGCCGTGAATGAAGGTGCGCATCAGGGGTTCACCAGCGGTCCGTAGGCGTCCGGGCGGCGGTCGCGATAGAAGGCCCAGCGATCGCGCACCACCTTGATCAGATCCATATCGAGATCGCGCACCACCAGCTCCGGGCTGGTGTCCGAGGCGACCGCACCGACGAATTTGCCCTCGGGGTCGACGAAGTAGCTGGTCCCGTAGAAATCGTCATCGCCGAGTTCCTCGATGCCGACCCGGTTGATCGCGCCGATGTAGTACTCGTTGGCGACCGCGGCGGCGGGCTGTTCCAGCTTCCACAGATAACTCGACAGGCCGCGCGAGGTCGCGGAGGGATTGAACACGATCTCCGCGCCGGCCAGGCCCAGCGCGCGCCAGCCCTCCGGGAAATGCCGGTCGTAACAGATATAGACCCCGACCTTGCCGACTGCGGTGTCGAACACCGGCCAGCCGGAGTTGCCGGGCCGGAAGTAGAACTTCTCCCAGAAACCCTTGACCTGCGGAATGTGATGTTTGCGGTACTTACCGAGGTAGCTGCCGTCCGCGTCGATCACCGCGGCGGTGTTGTACAGCAGCCCGGACTGCTCCTGCTCGTATACCGGCAGCACCATCACCATGCCCAGTTCGCGTGCCAGCGCGGCGAACCGGTCCACGGTGGGTCCGGGTACGGATTCGGCGTATTCGTAGTACTTGGCGTCCTGGACCTGGCAGAAATACGGCCCGTAGAACAGCTCCTGAAAGCAGATCACCTTCGCCCCGGCCGCGGCGGCCTGCCGCGCATAATCCTCATGCGCCTTGATCATGGACTCTTTGTCGCCGGTCCAGTTCGTCTGGACCAGCGCAGCTCGAACGATTGCCATACTTTGTGATACTGCACCTGAAACGAATTTCGTTGTGTTACAAGTTGACGGAAACAGTTTCGTGACCGTAAATCCTGGGGACGACACCGTTCCCGACGCATGCGCCATCGCAGAATGAAAGCGTGACAACGGAACTCGGCCCGGTCGTCCCCGACAGCGCTCCCAGCGCCACGGCGGTCCCGGCCGGTCCCGACGCCGCCGACTTCCTGTCAGGGGTCCACGACCGCACCGCCGCGGGCATAGCCGCCGCCGTCAGCCGCCGCATCCGCTCCGGCGCCCTCCCACCCGGCACCCGACTGCCCACCGTCCGCGAGGTCTCCCGCGTCCTCAAGGTCTCCCCCGCCACGGTCAACCAGGCCTGGCGCGCCCTGGCCGCCGCCGGCGCCATCGTCGCCCGCGGCCGCGCCGGAACTTTCGTGGGCACACCCCCGCAACCACCCCCCATCACCGCCGCCGGCCGCTACCAGCGACTGCATTCCCAGTCCGACAACAACTTCCGCATAGACCTCTCCCGAGGCGTCCCCGATCCGGCTCTGCTGCCCGACCTCACCGCCGCCCTGCGCGCCCTCGGCGGCGACAACGCCATAGACGACCTCTCCGCCACCTACCTCGGCGAACCGGTCCTGCCCGAACTCGAGGCCACCGTCCGAGCCGACTGGCCCATGCGCGCCGAACGCTTCACCGTCCTGGACGGCGCCCTCGACGCCGTAGACCGCCTCCTCGCCGCCCATATCCGCCTCGGCGACGCCGTCCTCGTCGAAAACCCCTGCTTCCCACCCTTCCTCGACCTGCTCTGCCGCATAGGCGCCCGCCCCATCCCCGTGGCCCTGGACGAATCCGGCCCCCTCCCCACCGACCTCACCGCCGCCCTCCACCGCCATTCCCCCACCGCCCTCCTACTCCAACCCCGCGCCCAAAACCCCACCGGCGCTTCCCTTTCCCTCGCCAGGGTGCGCGAACTGACCGACGCCCTGGCCGATTCAGCCCTGCTGATCATCGAGGACGACCATTCCGACGGCATCGCCCACACGCCGGCGCGTTCGCTGGGCAGCCGCCTACCCGACCGCACCGTGCATATCCGTTCGTACTCGAAATCGCATGGCGCCGACCTGCGTCTGGCGGTCGTCGGCGGCCCGGCCCGCTTCCTCGATCCGGTCATCGAACGCCGCATGCTCGGCCCGGGCTGGACCAGCCGCCTGCTGCAACGGGTACTGCTGCATATGCTCACCGACGACACCGCCCGGCACACCGTGGCCACCGCCCGCACCACCTACCGCGGCCGAGCCAACGCGCTGCGCGAAGCCCTGCACCGCCAGCACATCCCCGTGGCCCGCGGCGACGGCATCAATCTCTGGCTCCCGGTCGCCGATGAGAACGCCGCCATGATCTCCCTGGCGGCGGCCGGTATCAAAGCCGCCCCCGGCGGTCCGTTCGAAGTCACCGATCATCCGCACACCGACCACCTGCGCCTGACCATCGCCACCCCGCGCAGCACCGAAATCGACTCCCTCGCAGCCCATTTGGTCCTGGCCGCCGCTGCGGCACCGACCTATCGGCGCATCCGGCGGGTATAGCGGCCCCTCACAGCGGCGCCGTCGGCCACCAGGTGTCGACCAGATCCTGGCCGGTGGCCCCGCCCCAGGCATCGAGGGTGCAGAAGCTGCGCGCGGCATCGTCGAAGGCGATGTGCAACTTGCCGGTCGGCATGCCGTCGGCATCCTCACCCCGGCCGGTCTCGACCGCGATACCGGTCCCCCACACCAGCCGCCCACTCCCGGAGGTTCGGCTCCACAGCCGATCGCCCTGAATCGATTCCTCGCCCGCCACGTCGAGGCTCCTGGGCGTGCGATCCACATTGCAGTCCACGAACAACCACACCAGCGGAGTGCCATTGCCATTGCAACGCATACTCGCGACCTCCCCGAGCGGAGCGGTGATCTTGACATCACCCCGATGGGCATTAACCGGAACGCACCGCAGGGCCTGATAACCGCTGGCGAGCGGGGTGGGCGGCAGCAGTGTGGCGAAGGCCCGCACCACAAACTCGTAGGAGCCCCACGACCTGGTGCCGTCCGTCGTGGCGACCGGAGTCGCGCTGCCGGTCGTCAGGGTCGTGGACAGTGCCGACGGCGAATGCGCGAACCAATCCCGCTGCCACGCGAGCGCACCGGTGACGAACACCGCGATGACCGCGGCGGCAGCGAGGGCGGCGAGCAGTCGTCCACGCCGCCGGGTCCGCCGCAGCGCCGCGGGATCCAGTGCCGTCGCAGCGGCCCGCGCCAGCGCACCGGCGGAGGGATAGCGGCGCTGTGGGCTTTTCGCCAGGGCACGGGCGATGACCGCGTCGATCGCCCTGGGCAGCTGGGGATTACGTTCCGAGGCGCGCGGTGGCGGCGCGTTCAGCTGCGCCCGGATCTGCGCGGCCGGACTGCATGCCGGGAAAGGCACGGTGCCGGTGAGCAGTTCGAATATGGTGCACCCGAGCGCGTACACATCGACGCGCTCGTCGACGGTCTCGCCCGCCAGCAACTCCGGTGCGGCATAGTCCAGGGTCGCGAGCACCGCGCCCGCTTCGGTCAGCGCCTCGCTCTCGGCCATGGATCGGGCCACCCCGAAATCCGAGATGTACGCCAGATCCGTTTCCCCGGAGCGGGTTTCGAGCAGAATATTGGCGGGTTTCACATCCCGGTGCAACAGCCCGTTGTGATGGGCCGCATCGAGACCGCGGGCCACCTCGGTGATGATACGGACCGCCTGCGCGGGCGGCACGCCTTCGGGATTGCGTCGGATCAGCTCGGCGGCGTCGACGCCGTCGATGAATCCCATGGCGAGCCACAGACATCCGCGTTCCACACCGCGGTCGTACACCCGCACGATATTCGGATGCTCCAGCCCGGCGACCAGTTCCGCTTCACGCGCGAACCGGGCGGTGAACTCGAAATCCTCACTGGGCGGCAGCACCTTCAGCACATCACGGCGCGGCAGACGGGGGTGAGCGGCGAGGTACACCCGGCCGCGTTCACCCCTGCCGAGTACGCGCTCGATGCGGTATCCGGCGAAGATCTCGCCCGGGACCGGTAGTGCGGCCATCGCTCAGTCGCCGGTCACGAGCAGGCCGTATTGGGCGGTGAGACGCTGCCGCATGGCGGCGATATCGGGGCCCACCAGCATGGCCTGATAGCGCCCGTACAGCAGTCGGCAGCCGTATCGCAGCAGCCATTTCTTCCCGCCGCGCGCACTGTCCTCCGCGCAGAAGATATCCGGCAGGCCGGTCGGACCGGGCACCTCCCGCAGCCCCGAGGTCAGATAATCGCGCACCGTCCGGTCGTACGCGGCGCGCGCGGCGGTGGCGGACGAGTACCGCATGAGGGAGGTCAGGCCGTTCACCGCCTGCAACTCGATCCCGGAGTCGGTCTGCGCGTGGTTGTTCCACAGGCGTGCGCCGCGCGGGCCGTACACCACGCCCTCGCCGCGGATCACCTCGGACCAGCTAGCCGCGCGCTGCGGGGTGTTGACCACCACGACCGGATACGGCCAGTGGCCGGGAGCCTCCGGCACGATGCGCGCCAGCATTCCCTCGCGATCCAGTGGCAGATGGGGCAGCTGGTCACGCGGGGTGACCGCGAAATCCCGCAGTCTGGGCAGTTGCGCGGCGAACCCCTTACCCGCCAGATCGGTCAGTGCCGCCGGTTCCGAGATGGTCTCGCCGACATAGAGACTGATCACGAAGACGCCGTCGGCCATCGTGGCCGCCGCCGTCGGTACGCCGGGACGCCAATGTGCGTGCGCGGCAGGATATCCCGGGATCGGCAGGGCGGCATTGTCCGAGCTCATCGCCGCGTCGACGGCGTCGATGTCCCGGGCCGCGCGCTGGGCCGCGTCCGGATCCGGGAAGCGCAGCAGCAAGAGCGACAGCACCCGTGCCGCCCCGACCTCCGGACTGGAGCCGGCCCGGGTCTCGGTGCCTCCGACCGCCGCGCCCGCGAGCATCCCCTCGCGTTGCAGCACCGCGCGCACGGGTGCGGCCAGCAGCAGGGTAGCTTTCGCCGGGGTCGGCAGCAGATGAACGCCATTGGGGCTCAGCGGATTCACCAGGGTCGGATCGGCTTCGACGGGATCGATCAGCGCCTCGACCATTCGGGTGGATTCGACCACCCGGCCGTATTCCTCATTGCCCGGCGGTTCCTCCAGGCGATGGATCGCGAACGCGCCCACATCCATCGACGACGGATCGGGGTACTGGCCGATCGGCGTGCCCGCGATCGTGCAGCCGCTCGCGATCGCCACCGCGCACAGCGCGATCACATACCGGCGCGCGGAACGAAACATTATGTCAGATAGGCGCATTCGGCCACCAGCCCGCACGGAGTTCAGCGCCGCTGGCGGTATTCCCATATACAGCGAGCCGACAGAAATTGCGGCTGGGCTCATCGAAGTACACATCCAGCACCCCGACGCTCTGATCGTCGAGAATGGTGTTGGAACCGCGCAGCCGACCGGTGCCCCAGAACAGATGACCCGAACCCGAAGCACGACTCCAGCGCTCGTCACCCTCGGCGCGTGCGATGCCGAAGTCCGGTGAGATGGGCGACCGATCGGCATTACAGCTGACGAAGACCGAGTAGACCGGGTCCGAATTGCCGAGGCAGTACAGCTGCCCCTCCGCGACCGGGGTGGTCCAGGATTTGTCATCGCCACCGATGATCGGGATGCACCCGGTCAGTTCCTGGTAGCCGCTGCCGTACGGCGTCGGCGGCAGCAATTCCGGGAACGTCTGCGCCATATAGGCGTAACCCGACCAATAGGCGGGATCGATGGTGCCGGTGACCGGGCGGTTCGACACCGGCACGCCAGGTGCGGAATCGCCCGACAGGGTCCGCACCGCCGCGACGCCCGCACCCACCGCGACAACCGAGATGGCCAGGGCCGCCAGTACTTTGACGCGACGCCTGACCCCCGGGCCGTGCAGGCGCGGAGTGATGCCGGACTTCGGCGCGGTCGGCTCATCCATCGCGCCCGCGAGTGCGGTCGCCGCCGCGGCGGCGAGCTCACCGCAGTTCGAGTATCTGTCCTCCCGCTCCTTCGCCATCGCCTTGGCGATCACGCGGTCGAATCCCTTCGGCAGGGAGGGATTCAGCGACGAGGGTGGTGGCGGATCCTCGTGCATATGCGCGTAGATGAGTGAGCCAGGGGTATCGCGGGGAAACGGCAGCGATCCGGTCAGCATCTGAAAGAGCGTGCAGCCCAGGGCATACACGTCGACGCGATGATCGAATGGCTCGTCATCGAGCTGCTCCGGCGCCGCGTACGCCAGCGTGCCGGTGAATCCGCCCGCCGCGATCACCGCCGATTCCTCTGCCGCACTCGCGATTCCGAAGTCGGTGACCAGCACCCGGTCCGGCCGGCCGGGCTGCTCGTCGATCAGGATATTGGCGGGCTTCACATCCCGATGCAGCAGTCCGGCGCGATGCAGTTCATCTAGCCCCCGCGCGGCCTCGGTGAGCACATGCACAATGCGTTCGGGCGATAGCGGACCACGCCGGATGACCTCGGCCAGATTCACCCCCGCCACATACTGCATGGCGATCCACAGTCGCCCGCCGTACTCGCCCCGATCATGCACCGCAACCAGATTCGGATGCCGCACCCGCGCCGCGATCTCCCCCTCGCGCAGAAAACTCGACCGGAACAGCGCTCCACCCGACCGCTCCGCCGCCAGCACCTTGAGCGCGTCGTAGCGGGGTAGTCGAGGGTGCTGCACGAGATAGACGGTCCCCATACCGCCCGAGCCCAGCACCCGTTCGATCCGATAACCCGCGAATGCGGTACCCGCAGCGATATCCACCGGGTCCCCTCCCGCAGCCAACCCCATCCCTGCCTCGAACCGGTTGTGCGGCAAGGACTCCGGACGGACTATAACAGGTGCCGGTGCCGGGCGTGGGCCGCGGTGAACCACCATGTCGAGGTGACACAGGCCACACAATTCGGACAATGGGCCAGAACTCACGTAACAGCCGCATGTTCGCTGTTCGATGGTCTCTGCGACGCTGTATGACACACGACGTTCGATGGAGGGGTTATGAAGACAGTGACTCGGAGTATTGCCCGCCTCGCCGCCGTGGCCGCCGTCACCGGCACCGCATTCGCCGTTGCCACCGGGGTGGCCGCCGCCGATGAGTGGCCGCAGCAGCAGCCGAACAGTCCGATCTATGTGACCGAGACCAAGAACTTTCTGACGCCCGGGGATCTCGGGTACTGGAATCCGCTCGATACCAGCCCGCGGCTGACCTCGCCGTATGGGACCAGCACTCGGATCGTGTGCACCGGGTTCCACGGGGTTTCCACGGGATGTTGGCAGGCCGATGCGGAGGGGAATCCGCATAAGTTGGTCGCGTTGCCGTTCAACTTCCCGTCGTTCACCGGATCCGCCGCGCCCGGCGGCGGGGCCAGCCATTACGTGTTCCCGGGGTTCATTCCGGGTATCGGGTAGTTCGCGGATACGACGAGGGCGCGCTTCGGATTCGGAGCGCGCCCTTTCGCGCGCCGGTCATGCCACGGCGAGGACCTCGTCGCGGGCGAGCAGGTCGGCGTAGAAACCGTTGCGGGCCAGCAGTTCCGCGTGGGTGCCGCGTTCCACGACTCGGCCGCGGTCCAGGACGACGATCTGATCGGCGTTGCGGATGGTCGAGAGGCGATGGGCGATGGTGATGGTGGTGCGGCCTTGCGACAGGGCGTCGATGGCGGCTTGGACCTCGCGTTCGGTGCGGGTGTCCAGGGCGCTGGTGGCCTCGTCCAGGACCAGGATCGGCGGATTGCGCAGGATGGCCCGGGCCACGGCCAGGCGCTGCTTCTCGCCGCCGGAGAAGCGGTAGCCGCGTTCGCCGACCTTGGTGTCGTAGCCGTCGGGCAGCGACGCGATGTGCTCGTGGATCTGGGCGGCGCGGGCGGCGGCGTACAGTTCCTCGTCCGTCGCATCGGGTTTGGCGAAGCGCAGGTTCTCGGCCACCGAGGCGTGGAACAGGTAGGTCTCCTGGGAGACGACGCCGACGGTGGCGGACAGATCCGCGAAACTCAAGTCGCGTACATCGATTCCGTCGACGGTGACACTGCCCGAACTGGCATCGTAGAGCCGCGCGGTCAGGTAACCGAGAGTCGTTTTACCCGAACCGGTTTCACCGACAATGGCCAGGCTGGTCCCGGCCGGAACGCTGATATCGATGTCGTGCAGCACATTCCGATCCGCCCGATCGTAGGCGAAGCCGACCTTGTCGAAGCGCACCGCACCGGTGACACCCTTGGCGGGCAAGGCCACCGGATGCTCGGGTTCGGCGATATCCGGTCGCAGATCCAGGTATTCGAAGATCCGGCCGAACAGGGCCATGGAACTCTGCACCTCGACACCGGTCGAGAGCAGCATGACCGCGGGCCGCAACAGCCCGGCCTGCAAGGTGGTGAACGCCACCAGGGTGCCGATGGACACCAGCGGATGCCCGGCGGCGACGGTCAATCCGGCCGCCCAGTAGACGACCGCGGGCATGGCCGCCATGACGATGGTGATGGTCGACTGCCGCCAGCGCCCGGCCATACTGGAGCGAATCTCCAGATCCACCAGACCGCGCGACTCCTTCGAGAAATCCTCGACCAGCGCCGGGGAGCGGCCCATGGTGCGGCCCAACAGGATTCCGCTCACCGAGAGCGATTCCTCGACGATCGCGGACATGCCGGCGAGCTGCTTCTGGCGCTGCCCGGTGATGCGGCGGCGCTCGGAACCGACCCGGCGCGAGATCCAGACGAAGAACGGCAGCATCAGCAGCGAGACCAGGGTCAGTCGCCAATCGAGGGCGAACATGGCGATGACAGCCGCGAGCACCGAGGTGAAGTTGGAGATCAGCGAGGTCGCGGTCGAGGTGACCGTGGACTGCATACCGCCGATGTCATTGGCGATGCGCGATTGCACCTCACCGGTGCGGGTCGCGGTGAAGAACGAGAGCGGCATGGATTGCAGCCGCGCGTAGACCGCGGTGCGCAGATCATGCATGACCTCCTGGCCGACCGCGGTCGACAGGTAGGTCTGGAAGACGCCGAAGACGGCGCTGAGCGCGGCGACCGCGATCATGCCGACCGCCAGCAGCGTCAACAGTCCGGTCCGTCCGTGCGGCAGGGCGTCGTCGATGACGCCGCGCACCATGAACGGCGAGGCCAGTCCCACGATCGAGGACAGGCCGACCAGCGCGCCCACCACGGCCAGCCGGGAACGATAGGGATGGAACAGCCGGAGTATCCGGCGGAGTTCGGATCGGGCAGCCATAGGCGCCTCCTTCCACAGAGAATCGCTCCCAATAACTGAGCTAGGCTCACAATTATTCCATACAACAGTGAGCTATGCTCAGCGATATGGAGAAGGCGACCGATGGCGACCTGCCCGACCTGTATCTACGCACCGCCAAACGCATCCGGCACGCCCAGATGGCCAACCTCGAACCGCTCGGCCTGACCCCCGCGCGCGCCCGCGCCCTACGGACCCTGGCCCGGGCGGGCGAACCACTGCGCATGTCCGATCTCGCCGAACGCCTCGGCATCGTGCCGCGCTCGGCCACCACCGTCGTGGACGCCCTGGAATCCGCCGGATTGCTCGCCCGCGCCCCCGACCCGGCCAACCGCCGCGCCATTCTAGTCAGCCTCACCGACGCGGGGCACGCACTGCTGGCCCGGATGGCTGACGCGCGCGTGCAGGCCGCGCGCGACCTGTTCGCCAACCTCTCCCCCGAACGCCGCGAAACCCTGCGCGAGATCCTCGCCGAACTCGACGAGGCCGCACAGGGCTGAATCCATCGAGAAGGGTGGCTCCCGGCCACAAGCACGCCGGGATGACGGGGCAGTTCGGCACGCCGGATGCCGGGACACGAAAAGGCCGCGCCTCCAAGGGAAGCGCGGCCTGCCGTGTGCGAACCTACAGGTACTGGCCGGTATTCGACTCGGTGTCGATGGCCCGGCTGGCGGAGGCGTTCTTGCCCGTCACCAGCGTGCGGATGTACACGATCCGCTCGCCCTTCTTGCCCGAGATACGCGCCCAGTCATCGGGATTCGTGGTGTTGGGCAGATCTTCGTTCTCAGCGAACTCGTCCACGATGGAGTCGTAGAGATGCTGAATGCGCAGACCCGGATTGCCCGACTCGAGCACCGACTTGATGGCGTACTTCTTGGACCGATCCACGATGTTCTGGATCATCGCGCCGGAGTTGAAGTCCTTGAAGTACAGGACCTCCTTGTCACCATTGGCGTAGGTGACCTCCAGGAAGCGGTTGTCCTCGCTCTCGGCGTACATGCGATCGACGACCCGCTCGATCATGGCCTTCACGCACTTGGCGCGCTCACCGTCGAATTCGGCGAGATCGTCCGCGTGCAGGGGCAGCGTCTCGGTGAGATACTTCGAGAAGATGTCCTGTGCCGCTTCGGCATCGGGCCGTTCGATCTTGATCTTCACATCCAGACGGCCGGGCCGCAGGATGGCCGGGTCGATCATGTCCTCGCGGTTGGAGGCGCCGATGACGATGACGTTCTCCAGCCCCTCGACACCGTCGATCTCCGAAAGCAACTGCGGCACAACGGTGGTCTCCACATCGGAGGAGACACCCGAACCGCGGGTGCGGAAGATCGAGTCCATCTCGTCGAAGAACACGATCACGGGGGTGCCCTCGGACGCCTTCTCCCGCGCGCGCTGGAAGATGATCCGAATATGCCGTTCGGTCTCACCGACGAACTTGTTCAAGAGCTCGGGGCCCTTGATGTTCAGGAAGAACGACTTGGCTTCCTTGGCATCCTCACCGCGCGCCTCGGCGATCTTCTTGGCGAGCGAATTGGCAACGGCCTTGGCGATCAACGTCTTACCGCAACCGGGGGGACCGTAGAGCAGCACACCCTTGGGCGGCCGCAGCGCGTACTCGCGGAACAGATCCTTGTGCAGGAACGGCAGTTCCACCGCATCGCGGATCTGCTCGATCTGGCGCGAGAGGCCACCGATGTCGTGGTAGTCGACATCGGGGACTTCCTCGAGCACGAGGTCTTCGACCTCGGCCTTGGGAATCCGCTCGAAGGCGAAGCCGGCCTTGGTGTCGACCAGCAGCGAATCACCCGGGCGCAGTTTGCGAATGGGGCGATCCGGATCCTCCATATCGTCCACGTCGACGAGTGCGGAGAGCGGGCCCGAGAGCCACACCACTCGCTCCTCGTCGGCATGGCCGACCACCAGAGCTCGACGTCCGTCGTCGAGAATTTCGCGCAGCGTGCCGATTTCACCGATTTGGTCGAAACGACCAGCCTCGACGACGGTCAGGGCCTCATTGAGACGCACGGTTTGACCGTAGATGAGGGTGGAGGTGTCGATATTCGGCGAGCACGTCAAGCGCATCTTGCGTCCTGAGGTGAAGACGTCGACCGTCTGATCGTCATATACACCAAGCAGAACGCCGTAACCGCTCGGTGGCTGACCGAGCCGGTCCACTTCCTCACGAAGGGCGACAAGCTGCTGGCGCGCTTCCTTGAGAGTGTCCATGAGTTTGGTGTTGCGAATCGTCAGCGAATCTACGCGCGCTTCCAATTCCCGTGAGCGATCCGGCGAGTCGGCGAGTTGCCTCCGGAGTGCAGCCGCCTCGGCACGTACCGCCTCGAGTTCCCTCCAGGCCGCCGAATCCGAATGTTCGTTGGGGCTCATAATGCTGCTCCTCCCAGTCCCGGTCTATCAACGCTACCGGGCGATAACCGTTCTCGCTTTCCGACATGGTTTCGTCGTGATCACATCTAGGCTGCGGCCGACGGACCGGACGAACATGTTAGCCTGCCCTAACATGTTTCCGGCGAGTTAATCGCCGGCCGATCCGAAAGGCTGCCGTTGATGCTCCTTCCCACCAGTCGAACCTCTGGTATGCGCAACGCCTCGCGGACGCTTCGTGTTTCCGTGGCTACCGTCGCGGCGGCCCTGGCCGTTACCGCCACTTTGGCTGGCTGCGGCTCGGATGACAAGAACTCGGCCGAGACGACCGTTTCCACGTCGGCGAGTGTGACCGCCGCGGCCGTCGCGCCCGCGCCGACAGCCGAGCAGCTCCAAGGCGTTTTGACCGCCTTCGCCGATCCGGCCGAACCCGCGGCGGACAAGGCGAAATTGGTGGTCGACGGTGATAAGCGGATCGGGCTCATCGAGACCATGAACCAGGGACTCGCGCATTACGCGGTGTCGTTCACCGTGGGCGAGATCAAGACCACCGGCGATAAGGCCGAGGCCAAGGTGTCGGTGGCGTCCCCGCACGGCACCATGCCCGATGTGCCGATGTCCTTCCAGTACGTGGACGGCACCTGGAAGCTCGCCGACTCCGGCGCGTGCACCATCCTCGGCATGGCGCGCGCCGCCTGCCAGCCGTAATAGCAAAAACCTCTGATCACACGAAAGGCTTTTCCGCTCATGCTCGCTCGCTCCGCCCGCATTTCCCTGGCCGCCCTCGGCGCGAGCCTCGCCCTCGCCTCCGGTGCGGGCCTGGCGCACGCCGACGCACCCGCGCCCTCGCCGGAGGAGTTGCAGTCCACCCTCGACCGTTTCGTCGATCCCGGTATCGCCACGGTGGACAAGGAGCGGCTCATGGTGAGCGGCGATCGGCGCGCGAGCAATATCGACACCATGACCTCGAAGCTGGGCAACTACGGCAAGATCGGCTTCGGCGTCTCGAACATCCAGGTCGACGGCGATACCGCCAATGCCTCGGTGGCGATCATCTCCCCGCACGGCACCATGCCGGGCGTGCCGATGTCGTGGACGCACACCGCCGCGGGCTGGCAGCTCTCGGAGAACACCGGCTGCACCATCCTGTCGATGGGTCGCGCCCCCTGCTGATCCGTGCACAGGATGCATTTTCGCACCCGGCGAAAAAGACGCGCCCCCTTTCGAATTCGAAAGGGGGCGCGTTCTGGTCGAGCTAGCCCTTACCCGCGCGGCGCTGCGGCTTGGGTGCCACCACACCGTCGGCGAGGCGGCGGGCGCTCACCAAGAAGGCCGTATGGCCCTGCATGCGGTGCTCGGGGCGCACGGCCAGGCCGACCACATGCCAGCCGCGGACCATGGACTCCCAGGCACGCGGTTCGGTCCAGCACTCCATGCGGCGCAGATGCTCGACCACCTCGGACATCTGGGTGGTGGTGGCGACGTAGACCATGAGCACGCCGCCGGGGACCAGCGCCTTGGAGACGGCCTCGAGGGTATCCCACGGCTTGAGCATGTCCAGGATGACCCGATCGACCTGTTCGCCGGAGTACTCCGCGACATCGCCGAGGGTCAGTTCCCAGTTGTCGGGGCGTTCGCCGAAGAACCGCTCCACATTTCGTACGGCGTGTTCGGCATGATCCTCGCGGATCTCCCAGGAGACGACCTTGCCCTCCGGGCCGACCGCGCGCAGCAGTGAACAGGTCAGCGCACCCGAGCCCGCACCGGCCTCGAGAACCTTCGCGCCGGGGAAGATATCCCCCTCGTGCACGATCTGCGCGGCGTCCTTGGGGTAGATGACCGCCGCACCGCGCGGCATGGAGAGCACGTAATCGGTCAGCAGCGGCCGCAGCGCCAGATAGGCGGTGTTCTTGGCGGAGGTGACGATACTGCCCTCGTCCGCACCGATCAGATCGTCGTGCGCGATCTCGCCCGCGTGGGTGTGGAAGGTGCCGCCCTGCGCCAGGATCACGGTGAACTTGCGCCCCTTGGCGTCGGTCAGCTGTACCCGGTCGCCGATCTGGAAAGGCCCGGTCGGTCTGGCCGTCATGAATCTCCGTTCTGGTTCGACTCCGGCGCGGGCCGAAAGTCGCTGCGATTTTGCTGCGTGGATCAGGTTCACACCTTGTCGGTGCCTGCGTTTAGCCTGCCAGGTATGTCGGTACCCGCGATCACTACCCCGGACTCCGCGGGCGCCACGCCGCGCAGGCTCGCACTCTCGCCTTCGCGCGCAATGGATTTCAAACAGTGCCCGCTGAAGTATCGGCTGCGCGCCATAGACAAGATCCCGGAGGCGCCCTCGCGGGTCGCGGTGCGCGGCACGCTCGTGCACGCGGTGCTGGAGGCGCTGTTCGGCCTGCCGGCGGTCGAACGCGATCTCGCGCACGCGGGTGATCTGATCGCCCCCGCGTGGACTCGGCTGCTGGAGTCCCGCCCCGAGACCGTCGACCTGATTGCCGAGGAGGAGCTGGCGGGCTTCCTGGCCGAGGCGTACAGCCTCGTCGAGGTGTATTTCCGGCTGGAGGACCCCACCGCATTCGAACCCCGATCGCTCGAGGCGTTCGTGGAAACCGAACTCCCCGACGGCACCCCGCTGCGCGGTTTCGTGGATCGCATCGACGCCTCCGACGATGGATCACTGCACGTCATCGATTACAAGACGGGCCGCTCCCCCAGTCCGGAACGCGAAACCAGAGCCCTGTTCCAGCTCAAGTTCTATGCCCTGGTCCTCATGCGCACCCTGGGCGCGGCCCCCGCCGAACTCCGCCTGATGTACCTGGCCGATGAACAGGTACTGAGCTACGAGCCGGATGCCGAAGAGTTGCTACGCTTCGAACGAATTGTCTCCGCACTCTGGGTCGCCATCGAATCCGCTTCCAAGACAGGCGATTTCCCACCCAGTCGCTCCTGGCTCTGCCAGTACTGCGACTTCAAACCCCTCTGCCCCGAATTCGGCGGCACCCCACCGCCTTTCCCGACCGCCGCCGCCCTCGAGGACACCCTCTCCATCGCCACGGAAACAGCCGACTGAACCAGCGACGTGCATGTACTCACGCAGGGGTGCTCTCGACATTCACCTACGCCATGACATGCACGTGCGCCCGCCGCGAAGTCGCGGCGGGCGCACGTTTTTCGGGCTCGGGTCAGAAGGCCCGGCAGGAGCGGATGTCGGTGGCCAGGATGGCCTTTGCGCCGAGGTCGGCGAGCTGGTCCATGAGCTCGTTGCCGTTCTTGCGCGGGACCAGGGCGCGGACCGCGACCCAGTCGGGATCGGTCAGCGGGGAGACGGTGGGCGATTCCAGGCCGGGGGTGATCTCGACGGCGGCCTCGAGCAAGGACTTGGGGCAGTCGTAGTCGAGCATCAGGTACTGCTGGGCGAAGACGACGCCCTGGACGCGGGCGACCAGCTGGTTGCGGGCCTTGTTCTGCTGGTCGGAGCCCTTGGCCTCGA
Source organism: Nocardia acidivorans NBRC 108247 (assembly GCF_001625085.1). GTDB lineage: Bacteria > Actinomycetota > Actinomycetes > Mycobacteriales > Mycobacteriaceae > Nocardia > Nocardia acidivorans. The sequence goes on along the minus strand of NZ_BDAW01000007.1, from coordinate 31,197 downwards.
TGAGCACGCCCTCGGAGTCGACGAGCGATTCACCGAAGGCGACCAGATTGTGCTGGCGCAGGGTGCGACCGGAGCCGACCACATCGGCGATGGCATCGGCGACACCGAGCTGGATGGAGATCTCGACCGCGCCGTCGAGGCGGATGACCTCGGCCTCGATACCGCGGGCCTTCAGATCCGTCAGCACCAGGTTCGGGTACGAGGTGGCGATGCGCTTGTCGTAGAGATCCTCGACCTTCCATTCGCGGCCGGCGGGGGCGGCGTAGCGGAAGGTGGAGCCGCCGAAGCCCAGGGCCAGGCGTTCCTGAACGGGCGCACCGGAATCCAGCGCGAGATCGCGGCCGGTGATGCCGAGGTCGAGCTCACCGGAGCCGACATAGATGGCAATGTCCTTGGGGCGCAGGAAGAAGAACTCGACCTGGTTGACCTGATCCAGCACGGTCAGATCGCGGGCATCCTTGCGGCCGCGGTATCCGGCCTCGCCGAGGATGGCCACGGCCATCTCCGACAGCGAGCCCTTATTTGGGACGGCGACGCGAAGCATAGATGTTCCTTTCGGGACGGGTGGGGGGACGTGAGGACAGTGGACGCGGGGTCATCGGCCGCACGGGCTGTGCGGTGAAACGGCGCATCACAGATGTCGGTACACGTCTTCGAGCCGCAGACCGCGGCCCACCATCAGCACCTGAACCCAATAGAGCAGCTGGGAGATCTCCTCCGACAGCGACTCATCGCTCTCATGCTCGGCGGCCAGCCATACCTCACCGGCCTCTTCCAACACCTTCTTGCCCTGCGCATGTACACCGGCGTCCAAAGCGGCGACGGTTCCTGACCCATCGGGTCGGTTGACAGCACGATCCTGCAGCTCGGCGAACAGGGCTTCGAAAGACTTCACGATGAGCCATTGTTCCAGACCCCGGCACCCGGCCCGCAAAGTCCCCGGTCCGGACGGTGCGCCCGCGCGTGCATGCGCGGGCGCGGGCCACCCGCTTCGGGACCAATCCCAGGTCAGGCCATGGCGAATCGCAGTAGGGCCTGCATATCGCCCTGCTTCACTTTGCCTTTGCGGTCCAGGACCTCGAGCTGCCAGGCCGGGCCGCTGCGGAAGGCCCGGGCAATCGCGTTGGCATTGTCGGCCCCCAGCAGGGACGGCCAGATATCGGCCACCTGCTGGGTACTGCCGCCGGTGGCGTCGTAGATCTTGAACGAGACGTTGTTGGCCTTGTCGAAACTGCTGCCCTTCTTGAAGGCGGCCGCGACGAAGATGATCGAGTCGATGGCGGGCGGCACATTCGCGAAGGTGACGTGCACGGTCTCGTCGTCGCCGGAGGCCGCACCGGTCTGCTCATCGCCGGTGTGCTGCACCGAACCGTTGCCGAAGGGGTCGAGGGAGTCCAGGCCCGCGAAGCGCACGGGTTCGCTGCCCTGCATGAGTACCGCGATCAGATCCAGATCGACGCCCTTCTTGCGGCGTGCGATACCGAGTAGTCCACCACTGCTTCCGGCTGACGGATCCCAGCTCACCCCGACACTCATCTTGGTGATGCCGCCGAGATCCGCTGCGCCGTCTTCTTTCTTGAGCGTAATCACGATTGTCACGTTACCGACAAATCAGACAGCGGTGGTGGACTCGAATCTCATTCGGCCAGCAGGTTCTCCAGCTCCGCCACCGCCGTGCGCAGGTGACCCGCGAAGTCGTGCATCTGCCGCGCAACGGATTTGGGGGTGGCCAGGTACAGGTTCCAGCGATCGGGCAGCAGCACGTAGGCGATGCCGATACAGGTCGGGCTGGTGGAGCCGAACCCGAAGTACTGGATATTCACCGACGGCGCGGAGCTGGTGCTCAGGAAATCATCGCGCGCGATCCGCCAGCCCGGACTGTCGTAGAACGCCATCGGCGCTGTGGCGCCGAGCTTGTCACCGCGACGGCCCTGGATCATCTGAAGTTCCCAGAGGTGCTGTTCGGGCGCCTCACCGCGCTGACACTCCTGCGCCCGCCGCACATGCGCGGTGGCGGCCGCGCGCACGGCCTCGCGCTTGCGGTCGGCATTGGCGGCCGGATTCTCCATGGCGGCAAGGAATTCCAGGATCTCCGGGGTCACCACGCGCATGGCCTCGGTGCGGCCGTTGCGGAACTGCCGGGTGGCGATGGATTCGTAGGTGGCACCGGTGAGCCCCTTGCTGCGCTTGTGCGCGAGCTGATAACTCAACTGCGCGAACGCGTCCGGGGAGATGCCCAGGGTCTTGATATGGGAGGTGCCGAAGTCGAACGACACCGTGCTGGTGGCATTGTCCAGCTCGTACTGCGCGAAAGCCGCTGCGGCGGCGGCCGTCCGGGACTTCTGCGTGTCGTCGAGCACGAATTCGACGGGCTCGGTGGCGGGCAGACCCTGCGGCTGGGCGCCGGATCGCGCGGCATGCTCGGCGACCGGGGTCTCGAGCAGGGTGTCGACGAAGGACAGGATGGTGGTGCCGTCCAGTCCGCAGTGCTCGACATTGATTCCGGCCTGGCCGTCGGCGAAGACGATGAACGACACCGACTTGTCGAACCAGCGATTCCCGCTGTCCCCGTGCAGGAGTTGATCACACGCGTGCAGGGTGTCGCGCGGGGTGAAATCCTCCAGGCAGACGCAGAACAGCGCGGTTTCGACCGTATCGAAGGCGGCGGCATTGGTGGTCCGCAACTGCTCGTACAGCGGCGCCCAGTCCTTGCGCGCCAGGGTCGTCAGATGTCCGGCCGAAGCATTGACCGGTGCGCGCCGCGCGCCAGCCTTCTTCACCGCTTCCAGTCCGGCGAGCAGATCCTCTGGCGAGTACGGTGCGCCGTTCGGCCCGAGCACATCCATCCGAAACATATTGCCGCGGTACAGGACAACGATATGCCGAGCATCCGAGGGGCCCGGCCATTCCGCGCTGTACGGCACCCGCACGGTGTCCTGCGGAGACCCGGGAATCCGGGTCTCGGAGAACAGGAACTTGTTCTGCGCCATATTGAGTCGCTGCCCGCGCTGGGTGACCGGCGGGATCTCCTCGGCGTCGAGCAGCAGTTTGTAATTCACCGCCGCGCTGACCAGCGCCGCCGCCCGCTCGCTCTGCCCCGCGGAGGTGGATGAGGCCAGCGCCGTGTCATCGCGGAACAGGAAGAAGAAGTTGGCGTTCAACGCGATGCGGTCCCGGCGGCCGAGATAGCGCGAGGGCCAGAATTCGTCCAGCCAGCTGCCCACACCCGGCTCCGCGTCGAAGCGCTGCAAATCCGCGTGCAGCGTGCGGGCCGGACTGTCCGGGCGCAGCAGATCCTCGACGGCCGCCGCGGTGGCGGCGTACTCGTCGCCGGTGAGCAGCGGCGCGCACCAGTGCAGGAAACGCGTGCAGCTCTCCTCCAAGGTGGGGAGCGGCACCCGCGGCAGCCGGTCGTCGTGGGCGAAGGTCCGTTCGCTCAATGCAGGTCCTCGTGGTCGATGGATAGGTTCGGGGACGGGCGGGACAGGTGGAGCTGGGCGTAGAGCCAGCCTTCGGATTCGATGCCTTGGGTATCGATTCCATTGGCCGCCAAGGTATTACACACCTGCGATTGCTCCTCCGGCGAGGCGAAGCGACGCTGCCGGAAGACACCGGGCGCGAGTTCGGTGCGGTAACCGAGTGCGGCCAGGTGGGTGGCGATCGGATCGAACGAGAACATGCGCAACACGAAATGCGCCATCCAGGGCAGCTTTCCACCGTGCGCGCGGGCCACCCGCAACAGGGTGCGCTCGGTGACATAGCCGACGCAGCCGGTGGAGATGACCAGATCCGCGCCGGCCAGAATGCGCCGCTGCGCCTCGGTGGGGTCGGCGGCTTCCAGATCGGCGTGCACGGTGGCGTGCAGCAGGCCCGCGTCGCGCGCGTAATCGAGTGCGGGACCGGAGGCGTCCATACCGATGAATCGGACACCGGGCATGGTGTCCTCGGCGGCGAGCCTGGCCCGATCGCGGGCCGCCAGATCGGGCGCGGTGGGCTCAGCGTAGGTCTCGAACAGATCGGACATGGTGGTGTCCAGGCGCAGCAGTGCCGCGTTCACACCGTACGAGCAGCCGATGTCCAGGACCGTCGGCGCGGCGATACCGGTCGCGGCGCGGTGATCGGCGAGCAACTGCTCGAAGTGTGGTTTGGCCAGTTCCGGTATCCGATAATCCAATTCGGACATGCGGGCGTAGTAGGCACGCGGGTCGGGTCTGTCGTAGATGTCGTCGAAAGACGCTTTCCCGGTGCTGTGCAGCACGGTGCTTCGGAACGAGGCTGGCACGTGCAGGTCCTCTTCTCAGTCGAGCAGACGGTCGCCGCGGACAGCATCGGCCGCGAGGTGATCGGGCAGAACCCGCCCGAACAGTTGCCGGGTGCGCTCGGCGGTGCCGATGACGCCCGGGGTGTCGCTGTACGCGAAGATCGCCGAATGCCGCTGCACCGTGCCGCCGACCGGTGCGACGCGATGCAGGGAGAAGCGACCCTGGAACAGCTGTAGGTCACCGGGGCGTAGTTCGAGCCGCCGGATGTGGTGTTCGCCGTGGCCGGTGAGCACCGCGCGCACATCGTCGAGATGCTCGGCGGTGCGGGAGCGGATATTGGGGCAGTACTCGAAGACGCCGCCGGCCTCGGGCTCCTGGGTGAGCATGCTGACGGTGAACTCATTGGTGTCGAAGTGCCAGGGATGCGACATACCGGGGGCCACCACATTGAGGCAGAGGCCGGCCAGCGGATCGGTGTATTCGTACAGGGCTTGCAGGGCGAAGCAGTCGGCGATGAAGCGCTGAAAGCGGGCGTCGGTGTAGAGCCGATGGATGAGCATCTCGCGGGGAATCAAATCCCTTGCGACGAAGGCGTTTCCGCGCCGCAGCACAATGCGCCCGGGGTGATCGGGCGGCAGGTCCGCATCGAGCGGGATGTTGTAGGCATTGACGTTTTCGACGGTGTAGTGGGCATTCGGCGCGAGCGCCACACCCTCCTCGCGCATGGTCTCGGCCTCGGCGGGCCGAATGAATCCACGAAGTACGGTGCAGCCGCCGGCGGCCAATTCGGCGCGCGCGGCCGCCACCGCGTCCCGCCAGCCCACACTGCCGGGCGCGTCGAGCGGGTACCGGCCGGTGTCCACACCGGGCACGGCCGTACCCGCCGGAGCGGTCTTCATCACCCCGGACCCGTCCGTATCGCACACGTCTGCCCCACCCCCTGTCGCAACCATGCCGACCATTCTGGATGGCGAATCGTCCGACACGCCCGGGATGCGCAGGGATTGTGCAAATTCACTATTCCTGTGCACCAACAGATTTCATGCGTCATCTCGAATCCCCGTCGCACCGCAGGTCTCGGCCGGTCCCACTCCCCGAGAGCATCTGAAATACCGACTAGCCGAATGCTCGGCGATAGCTCAGGATGTCGGGTATGTCCTTTGTCAATGGTTCGGTGTCGTATTGGTTCCGTGAGCTCGCCCCCGTCGACCCCGGATCGCCGCTGCCCGGGCACACCCAGGCGGACGTGTGCATCATCGGAGCTGGATACACCGGATTGTGGACGGCGTACTACCTCAAGAAGGCGCAACCGGACCTGCGGATCGTCATCCTGGAGAAGGAGTTCGCCGGATACGGGGCCTCCGGACGCAATGGCGGCTGGGTTGTCGGAGAAATAGCGGGATCGGCCGAGGTGTACGCCCGCACCCACGGTCGCGAGGCCGCGGTGCGACTCCAGCGCACCATGTTCGACACGGTCGAGGAGATCGTGAACGTCACCGCGGCCGAGGGCATCGACGCCGATGTGGTCAAGAGCGGACAGCTGACCGTGGCCCGCAACAGCGCGCAACAGGCGCGGCTCGGCGACACCCTGGCGCACGCACGCGAATGGGGTTGGGGCGAAGACGATCTCATGACCGTCGGGGCCGACGAGCGAATCCGCATCGCCGACGCCACCGGAGCGCTCTGGACGCCGCACTGCGCCCGCGTACAACCCGCGAAACTCGCACGCGGACTTGCCGATACGGTGCGCGGACTGGGGGTGCGGATCTACGAGGACACCACCGTGGAATCCGTACGCCCGCGCACCGAAACCAGTTCGGCAGCGGCCGTCACCGCGCGCGGCACCGTCACCGCCGAGTACGTGATTCGCGCGACCGAGGGCTTCACCGCCACCTTCGGTGCGACACACCGCGATTGGCTGCCCATGAACAGTTCGATGATCGTCACCGAACCGCTGGCCGACTCGGTGTGGGAGCAGATCGGCTGGCAGCAGGCCGAACTCCTCGGCGATATGGCGCACTACTACATGTACGCCCAGCGCACAGCCGACGGGCGCATCGCCTTCGGCGGACGCGGCAAACCGTACCGCTACGGCAGCCGCATCGACGACGGCGGGCACACCCAGCAGTGGACCGTCGACGTGCTGCGCTCCATGCTCACCGACTTCTTCCCCGCCGCGGACCGGACGCCGCTCGCGCACGCCTGGTCCGGTGTGCTCGCGGTCCCGCGCGACTGGTGTTCCAGTGTGGCACTGGACCATACGACCGGCCTCGGGTTCGCCGGCGGCTACACCGGTCACGGCGTCGCCACCACGAATCTCGCCGGACGCACCCTGCGCGATCTGCTCCTGCGCCAGGACACAGAACTCACCTCGCTCCCCTGGGTGAACTGGCGGGTGCGCCGCTGGGAGCCGGAGCCGCTGCGCTGGATCGGGGTTCAGCTCATGTACAGCCTCTACCGCGCCGCCGATCACCGCGAAGCCCGACTGGGCCACACGTCGCGCATCGCCAAGATGGCCAACCTCATCTCCGGCCGCTGACCTCTCCCTGCCCGCGATGGCGACCTCGCGGGCAGGGGCTCGTGCCTCCTCGGCCGTTGTCGGTCCGTGGTTCGACATGCCGAGCCACATGTTTAGATGCGCATATTTCCATCTGCATACGCCATTGTGGCCGAGGTGGGCCGCAGAGCACATCTGCAAGCACGATTTAACGTGCACTCCAACGGATTTCGCGTCGTTTGACACTTCTCCCAAACCGGGTACACCGGTAGTGAGAGGACTGCGTCATGGACACCAACCGATCCTGGGACACCATCACCTCAGCCCTGAACCGAGTCTCCGGTCCGGGCAGGCGCGGTGCCGACTGGACCACCTACCTCTGCCCCGTTCACGAATCCGACGGCCGTCGCCACCACCCCTCACTCGGCGTGGTCTACAACCGCTCGCGCGGCCGCACCGTGGTGCGCTGCTTCGCGGGCTGCTCCGACGAGGACGTCCTGGACCGCCTCGGCCTGCGCGTCCGCGACCTGTTCGACAATCCGCAGGCACCGCATCCCGCCCGACGCCAATCCCCGTCTCCCGAACCGGTATTGGCCGATCAGGCACTCCAGGCCGCGGGCCTGCCCTTGGAGGTGCGCAAGCGCGACCTCGGCCCCCGCCTGGCCCGCCCCCAGCGCCGAGCCACCTATATCTACCGCTGGCCCGATGGCCGCCCGGCCGGTTGCGTCATCCGAGTCCACACTGCCCACCTACACGGCTACGCGAAATCCTTCTGGCAGGAGCGCCGCACCGACAACCGCTGGGAGCCGGGCGGTTTCGCCCACCTCCCCTTCCACCTCCCCGAACTCCTCGACGCCGTCCGCACCGGCCAGGACATCTTCATCTGCGAGGGCGAAGCCGACGCACTGACCGCCACCCACGCCGGCCTGACCGCAACCTGCAATGCCGGTGGCGCCCAAGGCTGGCACCCCGACCACGCCGAATGGCTCACCGGCGCCCACCGAGTCTGGATCATCGCCGACCGCGACGCCCCCGGCTACCGCCACGCCGCGAAGGTCGCCCAATCCCTCACCTCCCGCGTCGACGAACTCCGCATAGTCCAAGCCCGAGACGGCAAAGACCTCACCGACCACTGCAACGCAGGCCACCACATCTCCGACCTCGACCCCGTCCCAATCCTCGACGCCCACTTCCGACTTCAGGAGTGACATCCCGGACCTCGGCACAGCGCCCGCCAGGGGACGACGTGCATGTAATGACGCTGGTAAACGCCGAGTGGGCCCCTGCGCCATTACATGCACGTTGCGCGGGGGCGGGTTCGCGGCGGATGCACCGGGACAGCTAGCGGTCTGGGGTGGAATTCAGTTGGGCTACCAGGGCTTTGGGGGCGATCACGCGGTAGGCGTCTTCTACTATTTTGGCGATTTCGGTCCAGTCGACGGGGACGTCGAGGTAGACGCCGAGCCAGCCGCGGTGGCCGACGTAGGGCGGGCGGAAGAAGCGGTCTGGTTCCTCGGCGACCAACTCCTCCTGGACTCCGGGCGGGGCGGCACACCAGAAGCCGAGGCGGTCGTCGTGGTGATGGTCGGCGAACATGACGAAGGTCTTCCTACCGCGCACGAACCAGGTCGGCTCGCCGTGGCTGAGGCGCTCGGTGACCTCGGGCAGGGCGAGGCAGAGGGCACGCAGGGACTCGACGGGTTCACCCATACCCGAAGGCTAATCGCTCGGGTCGAGCGCGGCCCTGTATGAATGGGAAGCGTTGTCGAAGGGCCCGAAACGCCCGTCCCGAAACCAGTGCGACAGACTGCCGGAGCGCGGCGTCGCCGCGGTCACACCTCCGGAGATCGAATGCCCGACAATCAAGCAGGGCCGCCCACCCTCGGCTACGGTCTGGTCGATTCGCCGCTCCTCCAATTGGCTTGGATCGCAGAAAAATTCGAGCAATGGACGGATCTGCCCATCGACCGTGATCAACCGCTGACCACGGTCAGCCTCTACCGGTTCACCGGTTCGGGAGCAACCGCCGCGCACACTCTGTACGAGCAGTCGCATTCGATGGAGTGGGGTGCCGAACCGGTCGTCCCGCAGGGTTTCGGCATCTTCGGCGCGGACGAGACGGTGCGCCGCGTGGTGCCCGCCCCCGCCGATGCGCACTGGACCGAGTTCGAGCGGGGTAAGCACTTCCCCGCCATGGAAGCACCCGCCGACCTGGCCCTGGACCCGCGGGCATTCTTCGGCCCGCTGGGGTGACACGCCACCGAGCGCGGCCCGGGCTCAGCCGGTGCCGCGCCCGAATCTGCATTACGCTGTGTCCCATCGCGCCCCGGCATTGCCGCCGCGGCCTTTTCGCACTCCCCGCCCCGCCGCTCGGATGGATGCCCCGGAGGTTTGCCGATGATGAACCAGCTCGCCGATCCACCGCCGGTCCTCCCGGCGCTGTCCGACCATCCCATGCTCCGCCCGCTGGCCCCGGTCCCCGAGTCCGGCCACATCTTCGACTTCCCGGGCCGCCTGGGCACCGTCGATATGGATGAGAACGAGGCGCTGCGCATCGACGGCATCGCCCGCCATATCCAGGAGGCGGGCGTCGATCATCTGGTGCACTGCGGAGCCCTGGAATCCCACCCGCACTGGATAGTCCGCCGCACCGTCATCGACGTCATCCGTCCCATCACCTGGCCCGCGAAACTCCGCACCCGCCGCTGGTGCTCGGGCATCTCCCCCCGCTGGTGCACCATGCGCGTGCGCATCGACTCCGACTCCGGCGGCCTCATCGAAACCGAGGGCTTCTGGATCCACATGAACAAGCAGACGATGAGCCCGTCCCGTGTGGAGGACGAATTCTTCGAATTGATGTGCACCACAACCTCACAACAGCGCCTGCGCTGGCAGCAATGGCTCACCGACCCCCTCCCCCGGGCCACCCCCGCACGATTCCCCCTGCGCCGCACCGACATCGACCACTTCCAGCACGTCACCAATACCGCCTACTGGCACGCGGTCCACGAATTCACCACCGGCGCAGCCGATCTCACCACCACCTCGCACCGCTTCATCCTCGAATACAACAAACCCATCCGCCACGGCGAACCCCTCACCATCCACACCCACCGCACCCCCGAATCCCAAACCCTCTGGTTCACCATCGAAGAAGACGTCCGAGCCGTAGCCCAACTCCGCTCCCTCCCACCCCTTCCCTGACACCGCCCGCCCGGTGCGGGCTCGGCAATCAACCCCGCACCGGGTCGCGCGCGATATCCGCCCGTCGTAAGCCCGCGTCACCCGTGAGATCGCACCCCTGGACGCCGGCCCGATCGGCGAACGCCGCCACACGTGCTACGCGGAGTTGCTCCAGCCTCGTTTCGAGATCGGGCGCAGCACCCACCACTCCGACCGTCCTCGCGCAGCACGCGCCGCAATAGCCAGACCGCCTCGGAGGCCGGTCCGTCGCTACTTCTATCACGGGTCAGACCCCGCGGGACGCCTTCCGCTCAGCGAGCGAGGATGAGCCCGAGCAATTCGTCCCGGGTCAGCCCGACCAGGGACTCACGGAAGGTGCGCCCCGGAGCCTCGGGAACCGCTATCTCACAAGGGATTACCAGGACATTGCACCCCGCGAGGGCGGCGGCCTCGGCGCCGGTGGGCGAATCCTCGATGGCCACGGTGTATTCCGGGGCGACGCCCAGCAGTTCCGCGGCCCGCAGGTAGACATCGGGCGACGGCTTGCCCTGCGGCACCTCGTCGGCGCAGACGGTGGCCCCGAAGTGATGCCGCCCCAGGGTGTCCAGTCCGTACTCGGTCAGCGACCGCTTGGTATTGGTGACCAGCGCCATCGGAACGCCCGCCGCGTGCAAGGTGGACAGCACATCCTGCGCACCGGGCCGCCATGGCACCGGATCCTGGAACAGTTCGATAATGCGCCGCTCGATCCACTCCCCCGCATCCTCGAGCGCCGCAGGCGTGGGATCGATCCCGAGCCCGGTGAACATGATGTGCATGGCGTTCGGCCCGGACGCGCCGATCAGCGCATGCCGCATCGCATCATCCATCTCATGCCCCAGCTCGCCCGCGAGCTCCCGCACCGCGATATCCCAGAGCTTCTCCGAGTCGAGCAGGGTCCCGTCCATATCCCACAACACCGCGTCCAGACGCGTCACCGGAACCACCACTCCTGTCATCCACTCCCACTGGCGCTCGCGGAGGCGAGGCGGTGTTCAGGGTATCGGGCCGCCCCGACGCGAGGACGAAGCGGCGCGATCGGCTACAGACCCGAGGCCGCGATCACCATTCGGCCGCCGGTGGAATCCACCTGAATCCATCGGCTCTCGGTGTTGACCTGTCCATTCTTCATGCGATAGGTCAGATTCACCACGGCCCGATTCTCACCGGCCGGGGTCACCCCGCCGACGCTGACCGAGGAGATGCTCCCCCAGAACTGCGAATACGAACCGAACCCTCCGGTCTGCGCCTGATAGCTCGGCGAGAGCATGCCCCACGCGCCATTCACATTGCCGGGCAGCATCCCGTAGTAGCCCTGGATGAACGAGGCCACCGAGGCGGCCGACGGCGGACCGGCGGGCGCGGTGGTCGGCGGCACGGTCGTGGTCGTACTCGGCTTGGCGGAGCTGCTGGGAGCCGGGGTCGTGCTCGGCGGCGTCGTACCGGGCGGCGGGGTGACCGGCGCAACGCTCTGACTCGGCGCGGTCGTATCGGCCGCACCGTTGTCGGCCGGGCCGACGGCCTGCGAGGTCGCCGGACCCGCCGGCGGATTCACCGGCGCCGCAACCGAAGTCGTCCCATTGGCGGCGGGAGCCTCACTCACGGAATTCCGGCTCACCGCATACGCCACCACGGTGGCGATCAACAGCGCGGCGACCACGCCCACGGCCACCAGACCCAGCCGCCGCCGATTCCCGTCTCCGCCACCGAGTTCGGCCGACAAGCCCGCGGCGGGAGGTACGGGTGTCCCCGGCGTGGTGGAGCGCGCCGACGGCTTCGCCATATCGATATGCACGGTCTCCTCGGCGGAGTTCCCAGTGGACTGCCCGGTCCGCGAGGTGGACAGCACCGTGGTGGCCGCCGAACCATCTACGGCGGCACCGCTTTTCACCGCGGGCAGCACCTTGGTCGCCTGAATCGGCGCGGTCGCCCGGCCGTCCGCGACCTCCTGGAGCCGCTCGGCCGCCTGCTCCATGGTCGGCCGATCCTCCGCCTCGGCGGCCAGCAATTCCATCAGCACCGGTCCGAGCGCGGCCGCATGCTGTGGCTCGGGCACCTGCGCCCGCGCCACCGAATGCAGGACGGCGAGCGGATTATCGCCCTCACCGAACGGCGGCATCCCCTCGACCGCCGCGTAAAGCGTTGAGCCCAAAGCGAATACGTCCGACGGCGGCTCGGGATTCTCCCCGCGGGCCACCTCCGGCGACAGATACGCGGGCGTCCCGGCCAGAAATCCGGTGGAAGTCACCGTCACATCCCCGATGGCCCGCGAGATGCCGAAATCGGTGATCTTCACCGTTCCGTCATCGGCCACCAGGATATTGGCCGGCTTGACATCGCGATGCACGATCCCGGCCTTGTGCGCGGCCGCCAATGCCGCCGCCACCTTGGCCCCGATCCGGGCCACCTCGGTCGGCGCGAGATTGCCCTTCTCCCGCATCAGCGCCGCCAGCGACACCGCGTCCACGTACTCCATCACCAACCACGGCTGACCGTCCTCCTCGGCCACGTCGAAGACGGTGACCGCATTGGGATGGTGCAGCCGTGCCGCGATGCGCCCCTCCCGCATCGCCCGCATCTTGGCCTCGATCGCCTGCGACCGGGTGAGCCCCGGCCCGAGCAGCAACTGCTTGACCGCGACGGTGCGCCGCAGTCGAACATCGGTCGCGCGCCACACGACCCCCATCGCACCGGTGCCGATCGGATCCGTTAGTCGGTACCGCCCCGTAATCAGCCGGTCTGAAGTCATGTGGTTGTGCCCCTCCTGCTGGCCTTCGCGCCGAGCCACCCTGCAACGTTGCGCGACAAGCCCGGAAACTCTTGCAAATCTTAGGCGTTGAAGTACTTCGCCTCCGGGTGCAGCAGTACGAACGCATCCGTCGACTGCTCCGGATGCAATTGCAACTCCTCCGACAGCTCTACTCCGATCCGGCCCGCGTCCAGCAGGTCAACGAGTTTCGCTCGGTCTTCCAGGTTGGGGCAGGCACCGTATCCGAACGAGTACCGAGCGCCACGGTAGCCGAGATTGAAGTACTCGAGCACGTCGGTCGGATCGGATTCGGCGACGGAATGCCCTTCCAGTACCAGCTCTTCCCGGATTCGGCGATGCCAAAACTCGGCGAGGGCTTCGGTGAGCTGAACGCCGATACCGTGCACCTCGAGGTAGTCGCGGTAATTGTCCTGCGCGAACAGCACATTCGCGAAGTCCGCGATCGGCTGTCCCATGGTGACCAGCTGGAACGGCAGCACATCGACCTGACCGTGCTGTACGGCCAGGTCGCGCGAGCGGATGAAGTCCGCGATATTCAGGAACCGGTCCCGCTGCTGACGCGGGAAAGTGAACCGATACCGTTCCGGCGCATCGGGTTTCGGCTCGGTGAGAACAATCACATCATCGCCCTCGGAGACTGCCGGGAAGTACCCGTACACCACCGCGGCATGCTGGAGCACACCCTCGGCGATCAGCCGGTCCAGCCAATACCGCAGCCGCGGACGGCCTTCGGTCTCCACCAGCTCCTCGTAGGAGGGTCCGTCGCCGCCGCGCTGACCCCGCAGCCCCCACTGCCCCAGGAAGAGCGCGCGCTCATCGAGCAAACCCGAGTACTCGCCCACGGACAGGCCCTTCACGATCCGGGTGCCCCAGAACGGCGGCGTCGGCACCGCCAGGTCCGCGGCCACGTCCGAGCGCGCGGGCACCTCGACCGGGGTCTCTTTGGACTTGCGCTCGGCGGCGATGCGCTTGGACCGCTCGTGCCGGGCCTTGCGTTCGGCGACCTTGGCCGCCTCGGCCAGGGCCTCGGGACTGTCGGGATCGGGTCCGCCACCCCGCTTGCGGGTCATGATCTGATCCATCAGGTTCAAACCCTCGAAGGCGTCGCGCGCATAGTGCACATCGCCCTCATAGACCTCGGTCAGATCGTTCTCGACATAGCCGCGGGTCAGGGCCGCGCCGCCCAGGAGTACCGGGAACTGTTGCGCGACACCGCGCGCGTTCATCTCCGCGAGGTTCTCCTTCATGACCACGGTCGATTTGACCAGCAGCCCGGACATGCCGACCACATCGGCCTTCTTGTCCAGCGCGGCATCCAGGATCGCCGAAATCGGCTGCTTGATACCGAGATTCACGACCTCGTAGCCATTGTTGGACAGGATGATGTCCACCAGGTTCTTGCCGATATCGTGCACATCACCCTTGACGGTGGCCAGCACGATACGACCCTTACCGGAGTCGTCGGTGGCCTCCATATGCGGTTCCAGGTGCGCCACCGCGGTTTTCATCACCTCGGCCGATTGCAGCACGAACGGCAGCTGCATCTGACCCGAGCCGAACAGCTCACCGACGGTCTTCATACCCGAGAGCAGCGTCTCGTTGATGATCTGCAGCGGCGGAACCTCTTTCATGGCCTCGTCGAGGTCCGCCTCCAGGCCGTTGCGCTCACCGTCGACAATGCGGCGGGCCAGCCGCTCGAACAGCGGCAGCTGCGCCAGCTCCTCGGCGCGCGAGGCCTTGGACGAGGCCGACGAGACGCCCTCGAACATGGCCATCAGCTCTTGCAGCGGGTCATAATCCTCGGTCCGGCGGTCGTACACCAGATCCAACGCCACCTTGCGCTGATCCTCGGGAATCCGCGCGATGGGCAGGATCTTGGACGCGTGCACGATCGCCGAATCCAGTCCGGCCTCGACACATTCGTTCATGAAGACCGAGTTCAGCACCTGGCGGGCGGCCGGGTTCAAACCGAACGAGATATTCGAAAGACCCAGCGTGGTCTGCACATTGGGATGCTTCTGCTTCAAAAGCCGGATGGCCTCGATGGTTTCGATGCCGTCCCGGCGCGACTCCTCCTGGCCGGTGCCCAGGGTGAAGGTCAGCGTATCGACGATGATGTCGGACTCGGCCAGGCCCCAGTTCTCGGTGATATCGGCGATCAACCGCTCGGCGATGGCGACCTTGTTCGCGGCGGTGCGCGCCTGGCCCTGTTCGTCGATGGTCAAGGCCACCACGGCGGCACCGTGTTCGGCGACCAGCGCCATGGTCTGCTGGAAGCGCGACTCCGGCCCGGCGCCGTCCTCGTAGTTCACCGAGTTGACCGCGCAGCGCCCACCCAACTGCTCCAAACCCGCACGCAGCACCGGCAATTCGGTGGAGTCGAGCATGATCGGCAGCGTCGAGGCCGTCGCCAGGCGCGAGGCCAGCTCGGTCATATCGACCGCGCCGTCCCGGCCCACATAGTCCACGCACAGGTCCAGCATGTGCGCGCCGTCGCGAATCTGATCCTTGGCGATATCGAGGCACTTCTGCCAGTCCTGCGCCAGCATGGCGTCGCGGAATGCCTTGGAGCCGTTGGCATTGGTGCGCTCACCGATCATCAGGATCGAGGCGTCCTGCTCGAATGGCACCTGGCTGTAGATGGAGGAGACGCTGGGCTCGTGGACCGGATTGCGCACGGCGGGCGTGGTGGTGCGCACCGCCTCGGCGACCTGGCGAATGTGCTCGGGGGTGGTGCCGCAGCAGCCGCCGACCAGCGCCAGCCCGAACTCGGAGACGAAGCCGCTCAACGCGATCGCCAGTTCCTCGGGCGTCAGCGGGTATTCCGCACCGTGCGCGCCGAGCACCGGCAGACCGGCGTTCGGCATCACCGACACCGGCAGCTGCGCGTGCTTGGACAGATGGCGCAGATGCTCGCTCATCTCGTCCGGGCCGGTGGCGCAGTTCAATCCGATCATGTCGATGCCGAGGTTCTCCAGCGCGGTCAGCGCCGCGCCGATCTCCGAACCGACCAGCATGGTGCCGGTCGTCTCCACCGTCACGTGCGTAATGATCGGAATCTTGCGACCCAGCCGCGTCATGGCGTGATGGCTGCCCACGATCGCGGACTTGACCTGGAGCAGGTCCTGGCAGGTCTCGATGAGAATGGCATCCGCGCCACCCTCGAGCATGCCCATGGCGGCCTCGGCATAGGCATCGCGCAGGGTGGCGTACGGGGCGTGACCCAGGGTGGGCAGTTTGGTGCCCGGTCCCATGGAGCCGAGCACATACCGCGGCGTCCCGTCCGCGGTCGGACCCATCTCATCGGCGACCTCGCGAGCCAGCCGGGTGCCGCGCTCGGACAGATCGCGAATGCGATCGGAGATGTCGTAGTCGGCCAGGTTGGGCAGATTGCAGCCGAAGGTATTGGTCTCCACCGCGTCCGCGCCCGCCTCGAAATAGGCGCGGTGAATGCTTTTCAGCACGTCGGGGCGGGTTTCGTTGAGGATCTCATTGCAACCCTCGAGGCCACGGAAATCGTCCAGCGTCAGATCCGCAGCCTGCAACATCGTGCCCATCGCACCGTCGCCGATGACGACACGCCGACTGAGCGTGTCGAATAGGGTGGTGTCGAACTCGGCGCGTGGGGACACAGACATGTACTCAAGAGTAGTGGGAGCCGGGGACAATCCCGGCGTCGGACCGCTCCGAGACCCGCGCGGCCCGCGCGCCGCACGGCGGTTCGGGTGTCACACCGGATCTCTCCGAACACTTTCGCCCCACCCGCGTGCGCCCCCGCCCACCAGCACGGTTGCGCGTCGCTGGCGCGTCCGCGAGCCCAACCCCCTAAGCTGACCGGGTGAACGCCAGTGAACCCCCGGTGCCACCCGATTCGGACCTGCCTACGCTGCGGGATCCGATCCTCGTCGCCGCCTTCGAGGGCTGGAACGACGCGGCGGACGCGGCGAGTGGAGCAGTCGAGCATCTGGAGTTGATCTGGGACGCCCAGCCCCTCGCCGAGTTGGACTCCGAGGATTACTACGACTACCAGGTGAACCGGCCGACCGTGCGCCAGGTCGACGGCGTGACCCGCGAAATTCACTGGCCGTCCACCATGCTCTCGGTCTGCTCACCGCCGGGGAGCGATCGCGATGTGGTGCTGCTGCGCGGGGTCGAACCGAATATGCGCTGGCGGTCGTTCTGCAATGACCTGCTCGAATTCGTCGAGCAGCTCGATGTGTCGACCGTGGTGATCCTCGGCGCGCTGCTGGCCGATACCCCGCATACCCGGCCGGTTCCGGTGACCGGCACGGCCTATAACAAGGAAGCCGCGGAGCGCTTCAACCTGGAGCAGACCCGGTACGAGGGGCCGACCGGTATCACCGGGGTCCTGCAGGACGCGTGCGTGCGCGCGGGTGTTCCGGCCATTTCCTTCTGGGCCGCGGTTCCGCACTATGTCTCGCAGCCGCCGAACCCCAAGGCGGTCATCGCCCTGCTGCATCGCGTGGAAGATGTGCTCGATGTCGAGGTTCCGCTCGGTGGCCTGCCCGAACAGGCCGAGGAGTGGGAGGGCGCGGTCAATGAGATGACCACCGGTGATGAGGAGATCGCCGAGTACGTGCGCTCGCTCGAGGAGCGCGGCGATGCCGAGGTCGATCTCAACGAGGCCATGGCCAAGATCGACGGGGATGCCATCGCGGCCGAGTTCGAGAAGTACCTGCGCAGGCGTGGCCGGGGCGGATTCGGTCTCTAGGCGTCAACTTTCGATTCATTCGGGACTGGGTTTCGAGAGGCAAGCCTAACCTGCCTAGAATGTCCCGAGTGACTTCGCTTCGGATTGCCGCGCACCTGAACGCATTCGGCGACCGATCCGCGGTCATCGGTGACCGAGATCACGAAGTCAGCTATGCGGAACTGGCCGCGCTGGTGTGTGAGTTCGCGAACAGGCTCGGGGCGGAACAGGTTTCGGAGGGGCCATGCGGCGAATGCCTGGCAACCGAACCGCCGCCGGTGCGGCGACTCGTCGCACTGGCCGCGCGCAATGACCTCGGATCGCTCGTGGCCTATCTCGGGGCGCTCGAAGCGGGCTGCGCGGTCCTGCTCACCGGTTCGGTCGGTGACGAGATGCTGCGGGTCTACGATCCCGATATCGTGATCGAGGCCGGTGCCGGGCCGATTCCCGAACCACGCTGGCGGCGAACCGGTTCCGCGCATGAGCTGCATCCGGAGCTGGCACTCATGCTGAGCACCTCGGGGTCGACCGGATCACCCAAGCTGGTGCGGCTCTCCTATCGAAATCTGCTGGCCAACGCGGAATCCATTGCGGAGTACCTGGATATCCAGGACACCGATCGCGCGGCGACCACCCTGCCGCTCTTCTACTGCTACGGGCTGTCGGTGGTGCACAGCTATCTGCTGCGCGGTGCGAGCCTGCTCATGACGAACCGGTCGGTCCTGGAACCGGAGTTCTGGGACGACTTCCGATGTCATCGCGCAACGTCTTTCGCGGCGGTGCCCTACACCTTCGATCTGCTCGAACGCGTCGGCTTCGAGCGAATGTCCCTGCCGCACCTGCGCTATGTGACCCAGGCGGGCGGCAAACTCGCCGCCGATCGGGTCCGGCACTACGCGCGCGCCGGGGAGCGCGCGGGCTGGCGCTTCTATGTCATGTACGGCCAGACCGAGGCCACCGCGCGCATGGCGTATCTGCCGCCGCGGCTGGCGGCCGCGCATCCGGATTGCATCGGAATCCCGGTTCCCGGTGGATCTTTCAGCCTGGAGCCGGTCGAGGACGGCGATGAACTCGTCTACCACGGGCCGAATGTGATGATGGGCTATGCGGAATCGGCGGCCGATCTCGCACTGGGACACCGGCTCACGCGACTGCGCACCGGGGATCTGGCCTGTCGCACCGAGGACGGTCTCTATCGGGTGATCGGCCGGCGGTCGCGCTTCGCCAAGATCTTCGGTCTCCGAATCGATCTGCAGCGCATCGAATCCGGGCTGACGGCGGCGGGCTATCCGGTCTGCTGCACCGATGACGGCGAAACCCTCGTGGTGGCGGTCGCGGGTGAGGATGCGACCGCCGCGGCACCGCTCGCGGCGCAATTGTCTGGTCTGCCGGTCTCGGCGGTGCGGGTGTGCACGGTCGCGGAGATTCCGCGCCTCCCCTCCGGCAAGCCGGACTATCCAGCCATTCGACGCTTACCGGTCGCACCGACCAGGCCGACGGCGGATATCCGGACGCTGTTCGCCGGTGCACTCGGACTCGCCACGGCCGCAATCACTCCCGAGCGCACCTTCGCCGATCTCGGCGGGGATTCGCTCACCTATGTGGCGCTGTCGGTGAAGCTGGATCGGGCGCTGGGACAGCTCCCGGCGAATTGGCAGACCATGACGGTGGCCGAATTGGAGTCGCTGCCGCGTCGAAAACGCCGATTCGGCAGATCGCTCGATACCACCAGTCTGCTGCGCGCCGTCGGCATCATCACCGTATTGGGTTCGCATATCGGACTTTTCGTACTGTGGGGCGGGGCACACGTCATGCTGGCGGTGGCCGGATTCAATTTCGCGCGGTTCGGTGTGACGCCCGCGCCCGCGGCACAGCGGTTTCGCAAGACGCTGCGGACCGTGGCGCTCATCGCCGTACCGACCGCCCTGTGGGTGACGCTCACGCTGCCGTTCGGCAATTACTACACGTGGCAGAACGTCTTGCTGCTCAATAAGATTCTCGGCCCGCAGGACAGTCCGACCGCCGGTCACCTGTGGTTCGTCGAGGTCGCGGTCTACTTCATGCTCGCGGGCGCGCTACTGCTGCGCCTGCCCGTGGCCGATGCGCTCGAGCGCCGCGCACCCTTCTGGTTCGCCATGGCCGTGCTCGCGGGGGCGCTCGTCTTCCGCTACTGGTCATTCGATCTGTATGCGCCGCACGATATTCCGTTCTCGCCGCTGGCCGTGTGGTTCTTCGTGCTGGGCTGGGCGGCGGCCAAGGCCACAGCGGTCCGGCAGCGCGCGCTGATCACCGCGGTCGCATTGCTCACCGTCCCCGGCTATTTCGGCGAAACCAACCGCGAGCATCTGGTGCTGGCGGGACTGCTGCTGCTGATCTGGGTGCCGTCGGTGCGCGTGCCCGCGCTCATCGCCGGTGCGACCGCCGTGCTCGCGGACGCGTCACTCTTCGCGTATTTGCTGCATTGGCAGGTGTATCCGTTGTTCGGCGCGCATCACCTGATGGCCTTGGCGGCCTCGGTCGCGGCCGGAATCGCGGCCGCGCACCTGCTCACCCTGACCCGCGGGGTGCTGGCCCGCGGCGCTCGCACGCGAGGCGAACGCGGTGTCGCGATGCCGGTGCGCGCACGCAGCGCCGAGACGGCACGGGCCTGAGTCACGAGCGAAAATCGTTGGAAGCCGACCGGTTCGTCGGAGAAATCAATGCTCCACGGCCCAAATCTGAGCGGCCGCCTCATGAGCCAGTTTCGCGATCAGGAGATCGCGTGGAATCGTCTGGCCGGCAAGATGATCGAGTGACGGCACCACCACATGGTGTGCATCGGCACGCTTGAGTTCGGCGGTCAACTCCGCGAATGCGGTGCCATCGCCGGGGGTCGATTCATGGAACGTTGCGGCGAAGCAGAACCCGGCCGACTGCGCCAGGCTGGTCATAGCGTCTTCGAGCTCATCGCTACGGCCATCCGCCAAATCGTCACGCACGTACCCATAGATCAACGCTTCCACCCGAACCTCCGTTGGATTGGGATCGCTGTCCTGAAGTGTGCCCGAAATCAGCATGACGTTCTCGCGGATGCAATTGCAGATGTCAACCCACTGACATCTGCATGCCCTATCCGGGTCCACCAAACGTTAACCAGTGGGATACTACAGACGTGTCCGCTGGTGACGATCGACCTGTCTGGGCTGTCCGAATGCGCGCCGAACGCGATGCTCGGGGGTGGTCACAAGCCGACGCCGTGCGCGCCATGCGGGGTAAGTCGAGCCACAATCTGCCAACCGACAGCACACTTTTGCGCAACTGGCGACGGTGGGAATCCGGGGAGTCGCGACCCGATGATTTCTACGCCCCCATCATCGCCGCGGCATTCGACACCGTCACGGCCGCATTTTTTCCCAAGGCCAGACCCAATCGCGATGACGAGTTGCTCTCCGCGACAGGGATGGACACCCTCGAGTTCATCGGGCGGCTACGTATGTCCGATGTCTCGTCGGCGACGCTGGACGCCATTCGCATCACCGCGGATCGGCTGTGTTCGGAGTATCCGTGCGCGGATCCCCATGAGCTGCATACCGAAGGCACGGCATGGCTGCGGCGGATTACTTCGCTACTGGACGGTCGGCTTACGTTGGCGCAGCATCGCGAGGTACTCGTCCTCGCGGGATGGGTTGCCCTACTGGTCGGTTGCGTTGACTACGACCTGGGCTGGCGCACCGCCGCCGAGGCCACCCGGCGGGCCGCGCTCTCCCTGGGACAGGAGGCCGAACACGCCGAAATCATCGGCTGGGGCGCGGAAATGGCCAGTTGGTTCGCTCTCACCCAGGCGAACTATCGGGGGGCCATCGAGACCGCCGAGGCCGCGCACGCAAGTACCGGACATCTCGGCGTCGGGGTGCAGCTGTGCGCCCAGCGCGCCAAGGCCTGGGCCCGCCTCGGTGATCGGCGCGAGGTGGAAGCCGCACTCGCCCAGGGGCGTTCGATACTGGATAGATTGGACCATCCGGCCAATTTGGACAATCACTTCGTGGTGGATCCGCAGAAGTTCGACTTCTACGCCATGGACTGCTGCCGGGTGGCCGGGGACGATCGACTCGCGGAAAGCTATGCGCGCCAGGTGATCACGTCCGCCACCCGACCGGACGGTACGATCCGCAAACCCATGCGGGTGTCCGAAGCGCATCTGACCCTCGCGGTGGTGGCGGTGCGCGATCGCAATCTGGAGCTCGCACTCGATGAGGGCATGCGCGCCTTCACCGGTAAGCGCCGCTCCCTCCCCTCGCTCATGTGGATCGCCGGGGAGACCGCGCGGGAAATGATCCAGCGCTTCCCGAGCGATCCGCGCACCCGCACCTACCTGGATCAACTGCGCTCACTCGCCGCGGGCTGAGCACGAGGCGCGAACGCCGGAGGTGACGCGCCGCCCCGGCCCATCGTTCGAGCCGGAGGCGGCGCGCCGCCCGGCCATCGTTCGAGGTCGAAGTTCGCCTCGGCATCAACTCGCGCGGGTTCGCCGGGTGGACAACCGATGTGGCACGGGGTTCCCGGGACGGCCGACCCGGCACGGGTTCGCCGCGCAGCGCAACCTCGTGCGGCCGACGTTCACCACGGGTGACCGACCTTCCGGTTAGGCTCGCGCCATGGATTTCAGTCTGTGGACCTGCGCTACCCGCGGGCACGAGACCTATGCGCCCGATGAGCCCGAGCTGGCCGCGCGCCTGCATGTGACAACGCCCGCCGGGGAGTCATGGCGTTGCCTGCGGTGCGGTGACTTCGTACCGGGTGAGCCGCGCCGGCACGGTCCGGCCGATGACGCGCCCGAGGTGCCGCGCGGGCATCTGCTGCGCGATCGCATCATCATGCGGTTGCTCGCGGCCGAGCGGGTGATTCGCGCGCTGGTGCTCATTCTGGTGGGCGCGGGTGTGCTCAAACTTCGTGGGTCACAGGAGCATTGGCGGGACAAATGGGGTGAGGAGCTGCCGCTCATCCGGCAGCTCGCCGATCAGATCGGCTGGGATCCCGATCATTCCAAGGTGGTGCACTGGATCGACACCGCCTTCACGCTCTCCCCCACCGTGCTGATCTGGGTGGCGGTCGGCATATTCGCCTATGCCACCATCCAGATCATCGAGGCCGTGGGGCTGTGGCTGGTCAAGCGCTGGGGCGAGTATTTCGCGGTCATCGCCACCAGCATCTTCCTGCCCGTGGAGATCTACGAGCTGACCGAGAAGGTGACGGTGTTGCGCGCGGGCGCGCTGCTGATCAATCTCGCCGCGGTCATCTGGCTGCTGTGGAGTAAGCGGCTCTTCGGACTCAATGGCGGGGCGAAGGCGTACTACGCCGAACACCACACGGAAAGCCTGCTGACCGTGGAGCGTTCGGCGGTGGCGGCGCAGGCCGGCGCCTGAGTATCAGCCCCGACCCGGTATGCCGAGGCCCTGAACCGCCAGTTTGGTGGCCTCGGCGATCATGGCGTTATCGCCCTCGGCGTGCTGGTCGGGTTTGGCGGTCTGCACCACGATGACCACCGGGGCGTGATTCGGCGGCCAGACGATGGCCGCGTCCAGGGCGGCGCCGTAGTCTCCGGTCCCGGTCTTGTCCGCGACGGTCCAGTCCGCCGGTACGCCCGCGCGGACGCGTTTACCGCCGGTGGTATTGGCCAGCAGCCACGACTTGAGTTGTGCGCGTTCGGGTTCGGCGAGCGCATCGCCCAGGACCAGGGCGCGGTAGTCCGCGGCGAGCGCGGCCGGGGTGGTGGTGTCGCGCTCATCGCCGGGGATGGCGGTGTTCAGTTCGGTCTCCCAGCGATCCAGCCGGGTGGTGGGGTCGCCGAGGGCGCGTATGGCGGCGGTGAGACCCTCCGGACCGCCGAGCAGTTGGAGAATCTGGTTTCCAGCGGTGTTGTCCGACAGGGTGATCGCGGCCTTGCACAGCTCGGCGACCGTCATACCGGAGTCGACATGCTTCTCGGTCTCGGGCGAGTAGTTCACGAGATCACTTGCGGGATAGTGGATCACCTGATCGAAGAAGCCCGAGGACAGCGGGTGGGCGCGCAGGAGCGTGCCGCAGGCCACACCCTTGAAGGTCGAGGCGATCGGGAAGCGTTCGCCGTCACGATAGGCGACGGTCTTCCCGCTGCCGGTGTCGATCGCGTATACGCCCAGTCGCCCACCGGATTTCGCCTCCAGATCGGCGAATGCCCCGGTGTCGGCGGCGTTTGCGGGGGTGACGCTGGAGGTCGCGGCGGCGGTGTCGTCGGAATGGTCACCGCAGGCGGTGACGGCGGTCAACGCGCCGACGGCGAGCACCGCCGCCAGGAGTCGGCGGTGCGGAAGCAGGGGGCTGAGCACGGTGGGATTCACCAGCGCAGCTCACCATCTCCGGCGGCGGCCCGGCCAATAGCACACCCTCGGGCCCGCGAGTCGGAGTCGATATCGCCGCAGTTCACCCCGGGCGCCCGGGGCCGATCACCGGGCGGTGCGCGTCGGTGCGCCGGGTGCGTGCGGGTGCGGCTGGTTCAATGGCGGCATGGATCTGGTCCGCCACCTTCGCTTCTTCGTCTCCGTCGCGGACGAGGGGCATTTCGGCCGGGCGGCCGCCGCCTTGGATATGACCCAGCCGCCGCTGTCCCAGGGTTTGCGCAGGTTGGAGGAGCATCTGGGCGTGGAGTTGATTCACCGCACCCGGCAGGGGGCGATGCTCACCTCGGCGGGCACGCAACTGCTGCCGCGCGCCCGGCTGCTGGTCGACGACGCCGAGCGACTGCTGGCCGAGGCGCAGCGCATCGCGCAGGCGCGCGGAACGGTGGCCTGGGGTGCGATCACCGCGCTGCCCGATCGGATGGTGACCGGTTGCGTCACCGCGCTGCGGGACATGAGCGGTCCGGAGTCGACCGTCTCCACGACGATCGGGAACACCGTGGATCTGGTGGCCGATGTGCGGGCCGGGGTGTGCGAGGTCGCGGTGATCGAACATCCGGCGCTGGTCGACGGTGTGGATGCCGGACCGGTCATCAAGGTGCCGCGCTGGCTGGTGGTTCCGGCGGATCACCGCAGTGCCGAGGCCGAGCGACCGACGCTGCCGATGCTCGCGGGGTTGAGTTTCGCCCATTCGCCGCGCGCGGCCAATCCACCCGCCTTCGACACCGTGGTGGATCTGCTGCGGGAGCGCGGCCTCGATGCCGCCACCCTCACCGCGCGGGACGATCGCGCCGTACTCGCCGCGGTCGCCGCCGGAACCAGCTTCGGGCTCACCGCGACACCTCCGGCCGAGACGCCCGGGGTCACCTGGTTACGCCTGGCTCCGCAGGCAATCGCGTTGCGGCTCCGGGTGATTCACCGTCCCGGCGCGAACGCGCAGGCCGATGCGGTGGATCGGGTGCTGTATCGCGAGCGGCTGCGATGAGCATGGCCGCGGCACGCATTCGCGCCGTCTTCGCCGACGCCGGATGCAGCGGCTGGCTGCACGCCCGCCGGTGCGCCGACCCCGGTACCGAGGTCGCGGTGGACGCGCACGAACGGGTGGTGACCGCCTCGGTCTACAAACTCCCGCTCTTCGTCGCCTTCTGCCGCGGCGTCGAGGCCGGGCGCATCGACCCCACCGCCCGCATCACGGTCACCCCCTCCGACTGCACCCCGGGCCCGACCGGCATTGCCGCACTGCATGATCCGGTCACCATGAGCTGGCGCGATCTGGCCACCTCCATGATGACGGTCTCGGACAATGCCGCCGCCGACGTCCTGCTCGGCGAGGTCGGCCTCGGCCCCGTCGAAGACCTGCTGCGCGATCTCGGCCTGCACGAGACCCGCATTGTCGGCGGCACCGCCGATCAGTTCGAGAGCCTGGTCCGCGATACCGACACCCCCAGCACCGCAGCCGCTTTCGCCACCCTCGCCGACAATGACGAGGCCTGGTCCATCGCCGCCTACGACCCCACCTACGCCAGCGCCACCACCCCCGAGGAGATGACCCGCTTCCTCTCCGCCCTCTGGACCGGCGCCCTGCTCACCCCCGCCCACACCGATTTCGTCCGCGCCGTCATGCGCAACCAGGTCTGGCCGCACCGCATCGCCGCCGGCTTCCCCCACCGCGGCGTCACCGTAGCCGGCAAAACCGGCACCGTAGGCATCATCCGCAACGAGGTCGCCGTAGTCGAATTCCCCCACGAACACCCGGTAGCCGTAGCCGTTTTCACCCGAGCCGCCCGCGCCGACCCCACCCTCCCCGCCGTCGACGCCGCCATAGCCGAAGCCGCCCGCATAGCCGTCACCGAACTGCGCCGCCCCCTGCCGGAGTAAGCCGCCCCCTCGGCGGCAACCTCCGGTGGCCGAGGCGGGTTGGCGCGCCGACATTCGGCGCGATTCCGGAGCGGTCGGTGGGGAGTACTACTCTTCTCCGGTGACCGAGTCCGCTGACGGATTGCTACAGCACCCCGGAGGGGCCGGGGCGGAGGAGTTTCCGCATGCCGGGCGGCTGCGGCTGTTCTCCTTCGCCACGGCCGAAAAGCGCGGGGACTACCTGTGGGTTTTGCGTGCTTTCGATATGGCGCGGGGGGCCTATGTGGTGCTGTTGCACGCCTCCGATGTTGTCGACACGCTCAATCGTTGCCCCGGGGGGCCGGAATTGACGCCGACGGAGGTGGGGCCGCTGTTGGAGCAGTTGCATCAGTGGGGGGTGCTCGAGCGCAGTTATGACGGGACTCGGGCGGCGACGCTGGCCGAGTATCGGAATCGGCATTTCGTGTATCAGTTCTCACAGGCCGGGTTTCAGGCCTATCGGGCGGTGTCGGAGGTTTTGGAGGCGCGGCTCGACGAGGCGGCGCTGTCGAGGCTGGTGTTGCCGGAGTTGCTGGCGGATCTGCACACCCTGGCCGAGGCCAACGGGAGCGGCGACGCTCCGCGGGTGTATCGGGTGCTGAATCGGCTCGATCGGGCGCTGTCGGATCTGGCGGATCGGGCGGCGCATTTCTACCTGACGCTCGGCGATCTGGTGCGCACCACCGAGGCCACACCCGAGGCGTTCCTGGCGCATAAGGACGCGCTGCTCGCGCATATGCGGGAGTTCTCCATGGATCTGGCGCGGTTCGCGCCGCGCCTGGCCGCCGCCATTCGGGAGGTGGAGGAGACCGGGGTCGAGGAGCTCATCGAGCGGGCGGCGCGCTGCGATGAGCGCGTACTGCTCAATAACGCCGAGCGCCAGGCGGATTGGCGGGCGCGCTGGCAGGGGCTGCGGTCCTGGTTCGTGGGCGACGGCAGCGAGGGCGGACTCACCGAATGCGAGCGGCTGCGCGAGGCGACCATGAGCGCCATCGCGGCGGTGCTGTCCCTGCTGCGCCGGGTGACCGAGACGCGCAAGGGCGGGGTCAGCCGGGAATCGGCGCTGCGGCATCTGGCGGGCTGGTTCACCGCCGCACCCACGGCCGATGCGGCGCACGCGCTGTTCGACGCGGTCTTCGGATTGGGGCGGCCACGGCATCTGGCCATGCAGCATCCGGACGCGGATATCATTCCGGCGATTCGATCCTGGTGGGACGCACCACCTTTGGAGATCGCGCGCACACTCGCCGAGACCGGGCGACCGCCCACGCCGGGAGCCCCCGCGCGATTGCAGCGCAATGACGCGGGAATTCGCCGTCTGCGCGCAGCCCAGCTCGACACCCAGCGCGCCCGTTCGGCCGCCGCCCGCTCGCTCGCCGCGGCCGGCGTGCACGAGCGTGAACTCGACGAACGCGAGACCGAGGTGCTGCTGCGCCTCATCGACGCCGCCTCCACCGCATGGGTGCCGGTGAGCGGAAGGGTTTCGGGCACAACGGGTTCCGATAGCGGGGTGACACTGACGGTCTCCGAATGCGAGGGTTCGACCGTGGTGCGCACCTCGCGCGGACTGCTCCACCTCAACAATCGCAGGCTTCAGGTGCGCGAAACAGTGTCCGCGCGAAAGAGCAAGGCCCCCGTGGGCCGGGCCGCCGGGGCCGGAAGTGTTCCCGGGGCCGGTGGCAGACGGGATGCGCACGGGGAACACCGCGGTGACGCGGCAGGTCGCGATATGGCAGAGCTCGACGGCGAAGCGGCAAGCGCCGAAGCGGCTGAGCGCGCGGGGCAAAGCACTGAGCAGGAGGTGGGCTGATGCACGCGCGCACCATCGACTCACTCGCGCTGGACAGCTATCAGCGGGCCGCGCGGGTGGTGCTGGCCAATCATCTGATCACCCGGAGTTATCCGGATCGCATTGCGCTGCCGTTGATTCGGCGGTGGGCGACCGAGCTGCGGGAGGATCTGGCGGAGCTGTTCGGGTATCGGCTCGAGGTCACCGAGACGACGGCACGGCTGTTCCCGGTGCTGGACAAGCTCGATGCGGGACGACCCGCGCGAACGGCCGCCGATCGATTGTTCGATCGGCGACGGTACGCCTATCTCGCCTTGGCGCTCGCGGCGCTCGGCCGGGCCGGGGATCAGATCACGCTGTCCGAGTTGGCCGATCAGGTCGCGGCGTACACCGAACGGGTGGACGGGCTGGATCTGGCGGCCGACCGAGCCGGGGACCGCGATGCCTTCGTGGACGCGGTAGGCTGGCTCGCCGCGCGCGGCGCGGTCACCCTCGCCGATGGTGACGCGGGTGGCTGGGCGAGCGATCCCGAAGCGGGAGAGGCGCTGTACGATATCGACCGCTCCGTGGTGTTCGCGCTGTTCCGCCCGCCGCGCGCGTTGCAGCATTTGCAGAGCGTCACCGGGCTGCTCGGCGAGGAGGCCGGTGGCGGCGATACCCGTTCCCCCGCAATGGCTCTGGCCTCACGCGCGGTGCGACGGGCGCTGGTGGAACAGCCGGTGGTGTACGCCGCCGATCTCCGGGAGCCGCATCGGTCACTGCTCGCGCAGGAGAAACTGGTGCGCGAGGTCGAGCAGGTCACCGGCCTCAAGGCCGAGCGGCGCGCGGAAGGCGTTGCGCTGATCGACAGTTCGGGCCGGCTCTCCGATGTGCGGTTCCCGGGCACTGGCACCCTCGCCCAGGTCGCACTGCTGCTGGCCGGTGAAATCGCCGATCTGGTACTGGATCTCGACAATCCCGTCGCGCAGATCCCCCGCCCGGAGCGCCCGCTCGCCGACCTGGCCGAACAACTCGACACCGCGATTCCGGCGACGACGGTCTTCGCACCGCTCGCCGACACCGTGGATATCTTTGCCACCGAAGAGGATTCGGACTTCGCCGAGCGGGAAGAGCCGGAGATCCCGGTATACCCCTTCATCGACGCCGCATGGATCCGCGAAACCGTCAAAATGCTGGCGGCCCGCTACGGGGCCACCTTCGCCGCACAGTGGCAGGCCGATGTACCCGGCCTCACCGCCGAGGTCGTCAGCCTCCTGGAGCGACTCCACCTCGTCGAACGCGTCGACACCGGCGAATCCGGAACCCCCGCACCGCCGCACGACCTCGGCTCCGGCCTGCTCATCCTGCCCGCACTGGCCCGCTACCGCGGCGCGATCGTCACCATCCGCACCCGCGCGGAGACCGAATTGTTCATCTCACCGAGCGATATGGGCGCGGAGGACCCGGGAGAATCGGTCTCGGCGGAGCAGGCCCCGCTCGATACCGCCGCCTCGGCCGAATCAGTTCCGGCACCCGATCGCGCCACCGAGTTGCCACCCGACGGTGAGCCCGCCCCGGCGGCGAATGTCGCGGCCGTGGATACACCCGGCGAGGCCGAACCGGTTCCGGCACCGGATATCTCCGAGGCCGACCCACCCGCCGACGCCGAACCCGATCCCGCAGCGGATCACACCGAGCTTGTCGCTACAGAGAAGGGATCCGGGAACTGATGGCCGACCTCATTCACGGTGGCGTCCGCTTCGTCCCCACCCGCGCGGGCATCGTCAACCTGTGGGACTACCGGGACCAGGAGTTCTGCTTCGCCGACGGGCGTTTGGTGCTGCGCGGGCCCAATGGTTCGGGTAAGACCAAGGCCCTCGAGGTGCTGTTCCCGTTCGTGCTGGACGGGCGCATCGAACCGCGCCGGTTGAATCCGTTCGCGGGCGAAGAGCGCACCATGAAGTCGAATCTGCTGTACCGCAAACAGGAATCGGCCTACTCGTACGTGTGGATGGAGTTCGCGCGCGGTAGCTGGGACGAGCCCGAGACGGTGACCGTGGGCATCGGCATGCGCGCCACCCGGTCCTCGGACAAGGTCACGCGCTGGTACTTCGTCGCAGATGGTCGTGTGGGCGTGGACTTCTCACTGCTGGGACCCGATGATCGGCCGCTCACCCGCAAGCAGCTGGCCGAGCAGATCGGCGGCGACGCCATTGTCGACCGGCCGGTGGAGTACCGCGCCGCCATCGACGCCCGCATGTTCGGGCTCGGCCAGCAGCGCTACGACCAGCTCATCAATCTGATTCTGACGCTGCGCCGTCCGCAGCTGGCCAAGAACCTGGACCCGCGCGGACTCTCACAGGCGCTCACCGACGGTCTGCGGCCCCTGGACGAGCAGTTGATCCTGGACGCGGCACGCTCGTTCAGCGATATGGAGGAGGTCGGGCGCACCCTCGAGGGGCTCGTGCAGGCCGACACCGCCACCCGCGCGTTCGTCGGCGTGTATCGCAAATACCTTGCGGTGCAGGCGAAGACCGATATCGACCAGGTCCGCTCCCGCCTCGACACAGTGACGCACGCCAGCACCGCCCTGCACGCCGCCGCGGCCCTGCGCCGGCGCCGCGAAGCCGATCGCGCCGCCGTCGAAACCCGCGCCGAGGATGCCGACCGCGCGTACGAACAGGCGCTCTCCGATCGCGAAACCCTGCAGCGTTCCAGCGCTTACGAGGGCAAGCAGCAGCTCGACGATCTCGCCGACGCGGTGCGCCGCCTCGAGACCTCCTCGGCCGTGCACCGCGACAAGGCGCTCAAGGCCCGCCAGACCGTGGATCAGCGCGCCCAGGAATCCGAGCGCGCGCAGTCCGCGGTACAGCACGCCGCCTCCGCCCTGGCCCGCGGCGAGGACGAATTGCGTTCCGCCGCCGAGGAAGCCGGTATCGCGTGGACCGCGCTGCCCGAACAGGCTCGCGCCGACCGCCTCACCACCACCGTGCGCAGCCACGCCGAGGAGCGTGACGCCGACGTCCGCGCCGTCCGCCGCGCCCTCACCATGGTCGATGCCGCGGTGACCGAGCGCACCCGCGCCGAACGAGCCGCCCAGCGCGCCGGCGAACTCCGCGAGGCGGCCGCCGCGGAACTCGCCCAGGCCGAGGCGTCGGTCACCCTGGCACGCTCCGATACCGCGGTCTCCCTGCGCAATTGGTGGGATGAGCACCGAGAGGTGTACTCCCCCATCCGCGACGGCCTCTTCGAAGCCCTCAACGACGCCCTCGCCGCCGCGGGCACGGAGAACCCCGGCCCGCAACGCCACAACTCGGCCGCCGGAATGCTCGGCGCGCCAGGCGGTTCCGGCAAGGGACGCGGACGCAAGAGCACAGCCGCCACGGGCGCGGCGGCGGACAAGGGCGCGACCGATCCGACCGCCCGGGGCAACGTCGCGAAGGCGGGCGAGGCCGAGCGCCCCACCGATGTCAGCCCGTCCCCGAACGGTTCCGATCGTAAGGGCACCACGACATCGGCAGCGGCCCGTGCGAGCGGTCCGGACACCATGTCGAGCGGCGGCCCATTCGGCGAGGACCCTGCGGTCCCGGCCACCCCGGCGGAGGTGCTGGCCGATCGTACCGAGCCGCTGACCGAGGAGATCCGCGGCCGCCGCCAG
>NZ_BDAW01000006.1 GCF_001625085.1 Nocardia acidivorans NBRC 108247 | reverse complement strand
CCACAGGGATTCGCCGCGCGCACCGATGTGCGCGGTGACCGCCCCGGCGCACCCCTGTGGCGACTGGTCCGCTTCGCCGACCACGTGGCCCCGGAGGCGGCGGCGGGCATCGAGGCCGCACTCCAGGCCGCGAATCTGCTGGACGGCTGGGTGTGCGCCGATTCCGCACTCCCGGACCACGCTTCGGACCAGTTCCTGGTGCCGCTGCCCGAGGCGCAGCGCCCGAGCGGCCGCACCCTCGCCGATGTGCTTGTGGTGGAGGACGATTCCGACGCGCTCACCGTGCCGCGCCAGACCGTCGCCGACGTCCTCGCCTCGATCGCCCTGCACGAAGCCGCACCGGGCAGCGGCACCGCCAAGGCCAAGGGCACGAAACCGGCGGCGGGACACAGCCCATCGGCCGATACGAACGCCGCCCCGGCCGATGGGCGTCCGAACTCAGCGGGTTCGGACCCCGCGGCGACGGCGGAAGGCATGACCACGCCCGCCGCTGGGACGGGCACCTCCCTCGCCGCGGCCGATGCACGTCCGAAGTCCGCGAGCGTTCCCATGGTCCCGAATTCGGTTGCGGGCGTGGCGGAGTTGTTCACCATCGCCACCGATGGGTGCTACCGGCAGGGCGTGCAGGTCGGGCGACACTTCAAGGGGGACGCCGAGTTCATCGGCACCACCGCGCGGGCACGGCGGCGGGAACTGCGGCTCGCGGAATTGGCCGCGGCCATCGAAGCCGCCGAGACCGCCGTCGAGGACGCGCTGAATGAGGAGCGCGCCGCCACCGAGGAGTTGGCGCGGGTTTCGGCCGCCGCCAAGGCTTTGCCGCGCACCACCGCCGTCACCGCTGCCCTGCGGGCTGTTTCGGAGGCCGCGGGCATGCTGCGGTCCCGGTCGGAGGCCGCCGCGCAGGCGGAGCGGGATCTCGATCAGGCGGTCGGTGAGTATTCGGCCGCCGACAAGAAGGTGCGCGCCATCGCCGCCGAGCACAGGGCTCCGCGCGACCCGGCGGAGCTGGATGCGCTCGCGGCGGCGGTGCGGCACTTCGAGAATGCCGGAACCGCCCTGCTGCGCCTGCGCGGTGACCATCAGCGCGAGCACGAGCGGTCCCGCGAATCCGGGGACCGCCTCGACGAGGCCACCGATCTCGCCGAGGCGTTCGCGGAGGAGGCCGAGGCCGCCCGCAGCGGCTACGAGGAGCAGCGGCGCAAACTGGAGACCCTGCGCGAGGCGCTCGGCGCCGGAGCCGCCGATATCGACCGCGAACTCGAGCTCGCCCGCGAACGCATCGATGCCGCACGGGCGGAACAGAAGGCGGCGCGCAAGGCCGCGCACGAGGCCATCGAGGCCGTCGGCACCGCCGAGGGCGCGCACCGGGCCGCACATGCCGCCCTGGGCACCGCGCTCACCGAATTGCTCGCCGATGTGCGGCATCTGGCCCCCTATGCGCGACCGGATCTACTGAGCCTGCTGGGCGCGCCCGTCGAAAGCCGCTGGCCCAGTAGCGATGCCGCCTGGTCGACTCCGGAACAGCTGCTGTACCGGATCGAGAACGGTGATCCCGAGCAGGAGCCCAAGGTGCTCCCTGACGAGGTCGCCGAACTCTTCCAGAACCTCGCCACCGCAACGGCTTCGGTGCGCGCCGGGGAGGCCACCCGCAAGAGCACCCGCAGCGCGGTCACCGCCGCGCTACAGGAATTCGACGCCGCGCTCACCGCCGCCCGGCAGGACTACCGCCTGCACTGGGATGCCGCGGACGGGCTCACCGTGGTCCAGGTGCACGACGACCACGGCCTCTCCTCGCTCGCGGACTTCGCCGAGCGCATCGGCGGCGCCCGCCGCGATCAGGAGCTGCTGCTCACCGACTCCGAGCGGCGCATCCTGGAGGACGCCCTGCTCACCGGGCTGGCTCAGCAGATTCACGAACGCACCGGTGACGCACGCGATCTCATCAATCGCATGGGTATGGAGATGAAGCAGCGGCGCATGTCCTCGGGCAATACCATCGGCGTGCACTGGGTGCTGGCCGATGCGCTGTCCGAGCCCGCCCGCGCGGTCTGCAAACTGCTGGACCGCGATTCCTCCGAACTCACCCCGGACGATCTCGCCACCATCCGTTCGCATTTCGCGTCCGAGATCCGCTCCGCCCGCGCCGCGCACCCCGAGCGCTCGTTCCCGGAGATCCTGGCCGCCACCCTGGATTACCGCACCTGGCGGGCGTTCTCGTTCACCATCATCACCTCCGACGGCACCGAGGACCGGCTCACCGTGGCCCGGCACAGCGCGCTCTCCGGCGGCGAACAGTCGGTCTCCCTGCACCTGCCGCTCTTCGCCGCCGCGCACGTCATGCTGGACTCCGCCGATCCGCAGGCCCCGCGCCTGCTCGCCCTCGACGAAGCCTTCGCGGGCGTGGACGACAACGGTAAGAGCGAACTCCTGGGCCTGTCGGTGCAATTCGACCTCGACCTGTTCATGACCGGATACGACCTCTGGATCACCTACACGCACGTCCCCGCCTGCGCGCATTACGATCTCGCGCACTCCGCCGCCGAGAACACCGTCAGCGCCACCCTGCTGGTCTGGGACGCTGACGATCTGCTGGCCGAACACGACGGCACCGACCTCGCCGCCGCCCTGGGCTCCCCCAACCGCCGCCGCCTGCCACACGGCGTGGAAGGTGCGGCCGCCCTGCTCTGAAACCGGTGCCCCGCCACCGCAATCGCCGTAACCAGACAGCCGCACCCGGCACGGCAGCGCGCGACCCGTCATCCCGGCGTGCTTCCGGCCGGGATCCACGCCCCTCGGCCATCGGCCTCGTCTCCGAGACCCGCACCGCCCCCGGCAAGCGCGCCCGCGCCCGCCGTGTCCGGACTGTCGGCTTCGCGGGCGGGCGTGGCATCAAGTGTCGCAATGACTTCCCGACAAATCGGCCGGGCTTTCGGCGTCGCCATCATCGGCTCGCCGATAGCCACGATGCCCGGCGCGCTGGACTCAGCGGACGCTTCCCGCACCCCCGCGCGGCAGAGCTGGCACGCCATGACCGGTTTCGCCGTGCTCGCCCTGATCGTCACCGAAATCACCGTCGCGCGCCGTCCAGCCGCCTGGACACCGCTACGGCACGCCTCCTTGACAGTCGGTCTGGAACGGACCTGGTAAACACCCCGTGTCCCATCGGATTACGCGTGTCGCGGCGCGCCACGCCGTAAGGATTGGTGTATCGGCAAATCAACAGTTTCGCCAATGGCGGTGTATCGACTAGAAATGTTTTCCGTGCCGATCCCTATCGAGTTCACCTGTCAGCCATCGAAACTCCCGGGACGGGGGACCCGATGACGATCGAACATCCGCTCGAGGACGAAGTCTCCGTCCTCGCGAAGCGGGTCGAGAAGG
Organism: Nocardia acidivorans NBRC 108247; assembly: GCF_001625085.1. GTDB lineage: Bacteria > Actinomycetota > Actinomycetes > Mycobacteriales > Mycobacteriaceae > Nocardia > Nocardia acidivorans. The sequence continues at coordinate 147,520 of NZ_BDAW01000006.1, read as the reverse complement.
CCCGCGGACGCCTGGCCTATCAGTTCGATCCCGCCCTCACCGAAGCGCTCTCGGAGAACGAACTCAAAGCCGAGCGCGAGCTAGCCGAGCGCATTCGCGATGAGGATCGCGCCCAGCGCCTGAAACAAGTCGAGGCCGCGGCCGCCACGGCTGACCGCGCCCGGCAGACCACCGAAGAAATCGAGAAGGCCGACATTCGGGACTTGTTGATGGCCCGCAAGGCGATCGCCGCGCAGCGGCGCGAATCCAGCCCGCACGCGAAACTGGCTTCGCTGTACAAGCATCGCGCGTGGTCGCTGCGCGCGCTGGCGGGTGTGGTCGCGGCGGGCATGCTCTGGTCCGCGGTCAATGTCCAGCACAATATCGCTCCCGGTGGCGCCTCGGATCCGCTGTTCTGGTTCAGCTATCTGCTCGAGGGCATGATCAGCGTCTGTCTCGTGATCATCATGATCGGCACCAATAAGGTCGCCGAGTGGGGTGTCATCGACAGCACCAAGCAGGTCGTCGCGGCCGAGGTGGCGCTGCTGGGCCTGACGGTCACGCTGAACACCTATCCGTACCTGAAAATCGGTAGCTGGTACGACGTCTCGGTGCACGCCATCGCCCCGGTGATGATCGGCGTCGCACTGCTGATCCACAATGCCGCCAGCGCCCGGTACGGGCTGGCCATCGTCCGCGCCACCGATCAGATCCGGGATCTGCCGGATCCGGCCGAGACGATTCGCCGCACGCTGCCGAGCATGGTCACCTGGCCGACCCGTCCGACCGGGCCCGCGCCGACCATGGCCGCGCCCACCCCGGCGCTCACCGCCGCCCCCGAGGCCGAGGCCGCGCAGGTGGTGGAGAGCACCCCGGATCCGGTGCCGGTCAAGCCGTCGCCCAAGCCCGTGCCGAAGAAGGAAGAACGGACTTCGGCCACCAAATCGGCCAAAACCGCCGAGCCGGAGAATCATTCGGAGCCCAACGACGGCATGCCGCCGCTGAATGTGTACGACACCGGTCAGTTCCGTATCGCCGAAACCCTGGAGCAGGAGCTCGCCGAACTCCAGGCCGCCCGTCGCCGCGCTCGCGCCGCGGCCCGCGCCCGCAACGGGGGAACCGACGTCGACTGATCCCACTCCCGGCACCCGAAACCGCCCGCAGCCTCGGCTCCGGGCGGTTTCGGCGGTTTGCCGGGGTTCAGATCACGCCGGTCAGCCCTGAGAAATCGCGCAGCACAACGTGATTGCGATGGGCGCAGCTGCCCAGCGAATGATCGGGATGCATGCCCAGATACTGCCGACGGGTGCGGGTGCTCCACCGCCGCGCCCGCTCGGACCGGGTCTTGTAGAAGTTCGCCATGTACCCGCCCTCGTAGAGGCGCACCAGCATGTACCCGCCCGGATACTCCTTGACCGCCGCCACTTCCAGGAATTCGACCGGAATGCCGGAATCGGCGCGGGTGACGCGATTTCGGTGCGTATGACCGCTGTGATGCAGGAAGACGCCCGGGGCCGATCGGTAGAGGGCGTGTATTGCCGCCGCATTCGCCCTGTCGAGCACGAAACCCGGTCCGCCCGGGTTGCTTATCGCCGCGTGCGTCGTGACCGGGTGGTGACCGAATACGAGCGTCGGACGCTCCGGATCGGCGTGCAGCACATCCCGCAGGTGCGCCAGCTGCGGGAAACTCAGCGTGCCGCCGCCCCCGCGCAGTCGCGTGGTGTCCAGTCCCACCAGCCGCAGTCCGCCCAGGGCGAATTCGCCGAGCTGCTGATACGGGTAGAACACCTCGCCCCAGTGATCGGCCTCGTCGCGCGGGGGCATATCGTGATTGCCCCGGCAGACGAAGTAGTCGCGCCCGAGTTCGCCCCAGGTGTCCAATTGCGCCCGCACCCCCCGCGATTGCTCCCGGGTCCCGGAGTCGGTCAAATCCCCCGCGGCGACGAGATGGTCCGCGCCCCTGCCTGATTCGCGCAGATCCTCCAGCATCGCGCCCAGCATGAACTCCGGATAGCGCTCGGTGTCATCACGCAGCCCCTCCACGAAGCCTCCCGGCAGCAGCCCGCTGTACTCCTCCCCGTGATGCAAATCGTTCGCCAGCGCGATGGTCCGCAACAACCGCCCCGGCGGCGGCACCAGCGTGGTGACGATCCCGGTCGATTCCGGCGCGCCGTGCCGCCGCGTCACCAGCGTCCGCGCGGGCATGGCCCGGCACCCCCGCGAATACGCCTCGAATCGATAGGCCCGCCCCGGTTCCAGCCCGGTGATCTCCGCGTAATGGAAAGCGGTGGGCAGGGTTTCGAGGAACCGCACCGGCAGCGGCCCGGTGCTGTCCGCGGGCCCGAACCGCACCTCGGTATCGGCCGTCGCGGGCTGTAACCGCCCCGCCCGATTCCGGCTCCGCGATGTCCAGGTCAGAATCACCGAGGTATCGGTGACGGTGACCACTTCCAAATCCGAAACGGTGAGCGAATTGCGTTGCACCCGAGCCCCATAGCTCGCGAACACCGGCCGCTGCGCCCGCACGGCCACCGCCGCGGCCCCCGCGGCCGCATTGGCCAGCCACAATGTCCGAAGTCGCGGATCCAGCATGACAATCTCCGTCCGCCGCAAACTGCTGTTACCCAACGGTACGTTTACGGATTGAACGCCGGTGTCCCGCAACATGACAGCTCAGTTGCCAATACGACACAGCGCCACCAGCCCCCGAAATTCCCTCAACGTGCACGTCAAGACGCTGGTGAACGTCGAGTGGGCCCCTGTCTGAGCGCATGCACGTCGAAATCGCCCTGCCGGTCGGTCGGCAGGGCGAAGGGGTGAACGGGTTGCGGGGTCTGTGCCCGGGGTCAGCGGCCGGGAAGGGGGTGGTCGGCGGGGACGACCACGGCGGGGCGGGGCTGGGCGGGGGTGCCGGAGGGCTGGGCGTAGCCGAGCCAGCCGGTGCCCACGAAGATGGCCAGCAGAACGGCGGTGGGGAGTTCTACGGCGAGCCAGCCGGGGGTGAGGACGGCTTCGCGGGCGGTGCGGGGGGTGCGGGCGGGGTGGGTGAGGCGGTGCGAGCGGATCGGCGGGCGCTGCCTGCCGATGCTGTTATGCCTCGAATGCTGTTGTTGCCGGACCACCCATTGCCTCCGTAGCTAGAAATGTGCCGAACCCCAGAATGCCGAAGAAGCGGCGTACGCACAGCGGTGAACAAGCGGACAACAGGGTGTCCGGTCCTTTTTCAGCGCACGCTCGCATCGGGTAGTCGTGCCGGGCACGACGCTCCGGGGACGGTCACCAGCTCGAAGTGCCACCATTCATTGTCGAAGGTGCGGCACAGGCCCCACCGATTTCCGTTGTCCTCCAACCACTGTGCGCCCGCGCGCGGACCCACATCGATGGCCTTACCCGAGACATGGGTGGACTCCTCGGGCGGCAGCACCCACCGGCGCGCGGCCTCGGGACTGCCGTATTGCCGAATCCCGTCCTCCCACATGGCCTGCTGTTCGGCGGGCGAGCGGTAGCCGGAGGTGATCCAGATGGTCACGCCCTCCTCGCGCGCCTGCTCCGACGCCTGCGAATACGCGGCGGCCAGCAGGGGATCGAGCCCCTCCGTCTCCCCCGCGATCGCCGAGGCCGACGGCAGCAGCGCCCCTTCGCCACCGACCGCCGACTCCGACAGCGGGAATCCGGGCGCGACCGCAACACCCTCGGGTGCCGCGTGCGCGAGCGGCGAAGCGGCCGGAAGGCCGGTCGCGAAGAGCCCGACCCCCGCGATCAGCGCGACAACAGCCGCTCGGGACGCCCCACGCGCAGGCCGCCCATGCGGTACGACCGATGTCTCGGCGACAACCCCTGCGCCGAATTCGAACCGCTGGCCCGCCGACGAAACGACGGCGGTCCTACCCGCGCCGCCGAGTCGCCACTCCGGTTCCGGAACAACCACACCGAGCGCCGACCGGTCCATGTCCACCACGTCGCCGACCACCGGGTTCTCCTGTGCGGCAAGTGTTCTCGACTTGCTCGGCAGTTCCATCCGGTGCCCAACGCGCATGCGGCGCTCTCCCTTACTCAGACTCGTTCCTTGGACCGTTCGCGGACGCGCAGGGCGATCGGCTTGGATGTTTCGGCGAAGAAGTCATTGCCCTTGTCGTCCACGACAATGAAGGCGGGGAAGTCCTCGACCTCGATCTTCCAGACGGCTTCCATGCCGAGCTCAGGGTATTCGAGAACTTCGACGGATTTGATGCAGTCGAGGGCGAGTCGCGCGGCGGGTCCGCCGATCGACCCGAGGTAGAAGCCGCCGTGCTCCTTGCACGCCTTGGTGACCTGCGCCGAGCGGTTGCCCTTGGCCAGCATGACGTGCGAGCCGCCGGCGGCCTGGAACTGATCGACATAGGAGTCCATGCGGCCCGCGGTGGTGGGGCCGAACGAACCCGAGGCGTAGCCGTCGGGGGTCTTGGCGGGACCGGCGTAGTACACGGCCATATCGCGCATGTACTGCGGCATGGGCTCACCCGCGTCGAGGCGCTCCTTGATCTTGGCGTGCGCGATATCGCGCGCCACCACCAGCGGACCGGTCAGCGAAAGACGGGTCTTCACAGGGTATTTCGAGAGTTCGTCGCGGATCTCGGACATGGGCCGGTTCAGGTCGATCTTGACCACGTCGCCGCCGAGGATGGCATCGGTCTGCTCCGGAAGGTACTGCGCCGGTTCGCGTTCGAGCTGCTCCAGGAACACGCCCTCGGCGGTGATCTTGGCCCGTGCCTGGCGATCGGCCGAACAGGACACCGCGATGGCGACCGGCAGCGACGCGCCATGGCGCGGCAGGCGGATCACGCGCACGTCATGGCAGAAGTACTTGCCGCCGAACTGCGCGCCGATGCCGAACGACTGGGTGAGCTTGAAGACCTGCTCCTCGAGTTCCAGATCGCGGAAGCCGTGCGCGGACATCGAACCCTCGGTCGGCATATTGTCCAGGTAGTGCGCGGAGGCGTATTTCGCTGTCTTCAAAGCGAATTCGGCGCTGGTGCCACCGATGACGACCGCCAGGTGGTAGGGCGGGCAGGCCGCGGTGCCCAGCGAGCGGATCTTCTCGTCGAGGAACTCCAGCATGCGATCCGGGTTCAGGATGGCCTTGGTCTCCTGGAACAGGAAGGACTTGTTGGCCGACCCGCCGCCCTTGGCCATGAACAGGAACTTGTACGCCGGATGCGCGGGATCGCCTGCGTCCGAGTACAACTCGACCTGCGCGGGCAGATTCGACCCGGTGTTCTTCTCCTCCCACATGGTGATGGGGGCGAGCTGGGAGTACCGCAGATTCAGCTTGGTGTAGGCGTCGAACACACCGCGCGAGATCCACTCCGCGTCATCGGACCCGGTGAGCACGCCCTCGGACTTCTTGCCCATGACAATGGCGGTGCCGGTGTCCTGGCACATGGGCAGAATGCCGCCCGCGGAGATATTGACGTTCTTGAGCAGATCCAGCGCGACGAACCGATCGTTCCCGCTCGACTCCGGATCATCGATGATCTTGCGAAGCTGTGCGAGGTGCGCGGGCCGCAGGTAATGGCTGATGTCGTGCATCGCCTCCGCGGTGAGCATCCGCAGCACCTCGGGCTCCACCTGCAGGAAGCTGCGCCCGTTCGCCTCGAACGTGCTGACACCCTCGGTGGTGAGCAGCCGATACGGCGTGTCATCGGCACCGGTGGGCAGCAGATCCGAGTACAGGAAATCAGGCGCGGTCACGGTTCGTACTCCTCGAGCAGGGCTGGGGGCTGTGCAGCCGACGGTTCAAGCAGAGTGACTCTATCCAGCACCCGGACAACCCCGGCAAGCAGGCGAACCTTATCGAGCCGGGCCGCCTCGCGAATCAACCGGCCCGGCCGGTCGGAGCCGCATTCCGCACTCTTGACGTAGCGACCGTCACACGCACTCCTACCAGGATGTTGCCGGCGGGCGATCAGCCGGCCGAGGACCGGGTCGGCGAGCAGCCGCGCACCCGGCCACGGGAGATCCCCGGACCCCGGATCCGCCTTGTACCACCAGATTCACCGGCCAGTGCGGCGCACATATGCAATCTCATTTGCACACACAGAATTTGCTGAGCGGGTATCAATCCCCTTCTGCGCGTGCCAAACTCGCTCCGTGTTGAACACACGGAACCCGCGGCAGAAACGGACGATTCAGTCGAAACGCCGCCGAACCTCTTCCAAGACAAAGCCTTTGCCCGCCATCCTCGGCGCGAGTATCGGCCGGCTTCGCACCGAGAGCGGCGTCCCGCGCAAGCGCGCCGCGCGGGCTCTGCACATGGATGTCTCCATGATCAGCAGGTTCGAAGCCGGGCTGGCCACCCTGCACGCCGAACACCTGGACATTCTGCTGCCGCTCTACGGCATCGAGCCCGGCGAACACGCGAAGTACCGCGCCTGGGCCGAGCGCCTGCGGACCGATGCGACATGGTGGCCCGATACCGTGGGCAATGAGGACTCCGGTCTCGACGAACTGCTGGATCTGGAGCCCCTGGAGCTGCTGCGCGGCTATGACCCGGCGACCGTCCCCGAACTGCTGCAAACACCCGATTACGCGCGTGAGGTCCTGGAATTCGCCCACGAAGAGCTCGGATCCAACGAAATCGATCGACTACTCCACGCGCGCCTGGCGCGCGGCTACCCGGTTTCCGAACCCGCGCCACCGAAGGTGTGGCTGATCGTGGAGGCCGCCGCACTGCGCCGCCGGATCGGCGAATCCGCGGTGTGGCGCAAACAGATTCAGCACCTGCTCGATGTCCTGGACCTGCCGAATGTGCACATCCAGGTACTCGAGGATCACCAGCACGGCCCCGTGCTGGCGCTGCACGCGTTCGTCTATCTCCGCTTCGCCGATCCGACCCTGCAGGACCTGGTTCGAGTGCGGCAGATGACCGGAACCACGTGCCACTCGAATACCGAACGGTATCTGCAACTCGCCGACCAGCTGGCGATCGTAGCCAGCCCGCCGCAGCGCACCGCCGACCTGCTGCGCGAACTACTGCACTGACACCCCTGCCCCGCGCATCCACTCCCGGAGAGCAATGACATGACGCAACAACACAATCCATGGTTCGACCTCGCCGCGCTCATGATCATCGTGGCCACCGTGGTGGCGCTGGTCGTCTTCGGCAGCGCGGGGGCGGCCGTGCTCACCGCGGCGGGTGGGGCGATCGCGGGCGGCATGCGTGGATGGGCGCGAATGCGGCGCGGGTGAGAGCACCTCGGCTGTGCGTATCTGTGTGAATTTCGGTGCGGATTCTGCGAATCGGCACAGGTTGCACCTTCAAGTCGGGGGGTGTTACCTGTGATGATGCGCTTGTCGGCGGCGGAGGGGAATTAGCATGGCAGCAGAACCCGGGAGTGGAACCGTGACCGAAACCCGTTGGCTCGACGATGTCGAGACGCGCGCGTGGCTCGGATTCGTGTTCACCCGCGACCTCATCGCCGCCGCGGTCGGACGTGATTCGCTGCGTGAATCCAACCTCACCTATGTCGAGTACACCGTGCTCGCACGGCTCGCCGATGCGCCCGATCACCGGCGCAGTTTCGCCGAACTCGCCGCCGTACTGGAGTGGTCGCAGAGCAGGCTCTCGCATCAGATCACCCGAATGGAGAAGCGCGGCTTGGTCGCTCGCGAATCCATTCCCGACGATGCCCGGCGCACCGCCGCGGTGCTGACCGCCAAGGGCGAACAGGTGCTGGCCGGGGCGGCTCCGGCACATGTGGAGAGCGTGCGCAGGCATATGATCGACGTCCTGGACAGCGGCCAGCTCGCCGCCCTCGCCGATATCTACGACACCTTATTGGCGCACCACCGAAGACCCGATACGCGCAACCCCCTCTGATGGCGGCCCACCGGGATTCCGCCACCCCGCTCGGCAAGATCATCGAACGCCGGGCAAAATACCTACCGACCGGCGTTTGGTTTGGCACACGGGGGGTACTGGGTAAGACTAGGCTCGGCACCGGCTACCGACGGCGGTCGGCGCCGAGCGCACGGGCGGCAAACCAGCCGGCCGAATCGATCGAGTATCCCAACCTGGCCTTAGCGAAAGGGGCAGGAGTTTTCATGTCCGACGTGTCCATCGGCCTCTCGGCAGATTCCTTGCCCGCGGGTTCAGTCGACAACCTGCTTCCGCAGCTCGTCGAACACCTGCGGCAGAACCGCACCGAACTGCGCGAGGAGTGGGCGCGTCGCATTACCGATGCCCAGCTGCTGACCGCCATGACCCCGGAGGAGATCTTCTCCGAAGCGACCTCGGTCTACGACAACTACGTCGAGGTGCTCGAGACCGGTAGCGTCGAAGCCCTGCAGGCGTACGCCCGCGATCTGTCCGAACGAATCATTCCCCGAGGCGTCGAGACCGACGAGGTCGTCGGCATCGTGCTGCTGCTGCGAGATGTGCTGGCCCGCAGCCTCTTCGAGAAGTACCAGACCGACTTCGAATTGCTGAAGCGAGTGCTGGACGCCTACGAACCGGCCGCCAACCGCATCGCCAATACCGTGGCCGTCTCCTTCGTGCAGGAGCGCGAGCGCGTTATCCGCCAGCAGCAGGAGGCGATCCGCGAACTCTCCACCCCCGTGCTCCAGGTGCGCGAACAGCTGCTCATCCTGCCCATCATCGGCGTGCTGGATTCCCAGCGCGCGCGTCAGCTGACCGAACAGCTGCTGCGCGCGATCCGGGCGAATCGCGCCAAGGTCGTCGTCATCGATATCACCGGTGTGCCCGCGATCGACTCCACCGTGGCCAACCACCTGGTGCAAACCGTCGACGCGTCGGGTTTGATGGGTGCGAATGTGATCATTACCGGCCTGTCGTCGGAGATTGCGCTCACACTGGTAACCATCGGATTGGATTTGTCGAAGATGAACGCGGTCGGCGATCTCCAAGGCGGTATCGAAGAGGCGGAGCGACTCCTCGGTTACGAGGTGTCGCGTGTTCCCGCCGATCGCGACGGACGGTAATCCGGGACAGGGCCAATGCCGGTACCCATTCTGAAGCAGGGCACCTATCTCATCGCGTCCGTGCAATCCGCACTGACCGATGCCGATACCGAGCGCTTGCAGGACGATCTGATGAAGTACGTCAGCAAGTATCGCGCCCAGGGCATCATCGTCGACGTGACCGCGATCGACGTGATGGACTCCTTCGCGGCGAGATCGCTGCGTACCATCGCCCATATGACCAAACTGCGCGGCGCGGAGACGGTCATCGTGGGTCTGCAACCCGAGGTCGCTTTCGCGATGGTGCAACTCGGACTCACCTTCGAAGATATGCACACCGCACTGGATCTGGAGGAAGGGCTGTCCTGGCTCAACCGCAAGATCAACGCTCGGGGTCAACGAGACGGTCGTGATCGTGGCCGCTGAAGTCATGGTGATCGCGGTGAAGGTGTCCAACGACATCGTGACCGCTCGGCAGGCGGGGCTGGAGTTGGCAAGCACTCTCGGCTTCTCGCTATCCGATCGCACCATGATTGCGACGGCGATCTCGGAGGTCGCGCGCAATATCACCAGTTACGCGGGCACCGGGGAGATCCGGCTCTCGGTCGGAGAGCGGGAGGGTCGGCGCGCCATGGTGGTGCAGGCACAGGATCAGGGGCCGGGCATCATCGATATCGATCGTGCGCTGGAGGACGGTTACTCCACCGGACGCGGTCTGGGACTTGGCCTTCCGGGCGCGCGCCGCCTCATGGACGGTCTGAGCATCACCTCCCAGCCGGGCCAGGGCACGCTGGTGGAGATGTGGAAGTGGGTGCCGCGGGATGCGTGAGGATGGGTTCATCGGCACGGTCGAATGGGCCGTCGCCGGTCGCGCGCTACCCGGACAGCGGGTTTCGGGAGACCGGTCGGTCGTCCTGGACGCCGGTGGCGGTTCGGTGCTCTTCGCGGTGCTGGACGGCCTCGGGCACGGCGCCGCCGCCGCGGACGCCTCCGATCGCGCCGCACAGGTGTTGTCCGAGAACCGCGCCGAGCCTTTGGATGTGCTGATTCTGCTGTGCCATCGCGCCATGTCCGATACGCGGGGCGCGGCGGTCTCCCTCGCGCTCTTCGACGCCGGCGATCGACTGCACTGGCTCGGCGTCGGCAATGTCGAATCCCGTGTTGTCGCAGCGGCTCCCGGCAAACCGGCCATTCGGTCCGCGGCCTTGCTGTCCGCCGGGATCGTGGGCTATCTGCTACCGCCGAATCTGCAATCGCAGACGGTGCCCATCCGCCCCGGCGATCTGCTGCTGATGTCCACCGACGGCATCACCACCGATTACTCCGACGGCATCGACCTGGCCAAACCGACCTCGGAGATCACCGCCGAGATTCTGACCAAACACGCCAAGGACACCGACGACGCCCTGGTGCTCGCGGCCCGGCATCGCGGACATACCGTGCGGCCCTTGGGATTGCACCCGGAGCCCCCGGCATGAGTTCGGCACTGGCGGCCTTCCGTGACGCGTATACCAGCGCGCTACGGCTGCATCTGCGCGCCCCGAATCAGAACACCCTCGCCGAGGGTTATGAACTCGGCCGCCGGGCGCTGGTCGAGGGCGTGAGCATTCTCGACCTGACCGAACATCACTTCCGGATCCTGGAACAGGAGGGGCTGCCGGTCGCCGATGACGAACGCGCCGAGGCCGCACTGGAATTCCTGTTGCAGACCATGGCGGCCCTGGACGTGGCCACCCGCGGCTTCCTGGACGGCAACCGGCGGTACGAGCAACAGCGTTCGCGCGCCGACGATCTCGCCGGACGCGACGCCTTCCGCACCGCACTGGTGGAATCGCTGCAGGACGGCTTCTTCGTGGTGGACGCCGAAGGCACACTCGTGGAGGTCAATTCGGCCTTCGGCGCGCTCACCGGATACGGCCCGGACGGCGTGCCCTATCCACTCCCCCATCCGTGGTCGGTGGCCGAAGCGCCCCGCTATCCCGATCTCGGAACCGATGCGGCCCGCTTCGTCACCCCCATCCTGCATCGGGACGGACGGCGGCTCTGGCTCGCGGTCTCCACCAGTTCACTGGTGAAACCCGAGAACGGCGAACGGATTTTCGTCGGCACCATTCGCGATGTGACCGCCGAACACGATGCCCAGGCCCGGGATCAGGCGGTCTCGCGATTGGCCACGGCGGTCGGCGCGGCCACCAGTGTGGTGGAGGTGCTCGCGGTCGGCCTGGAGGAATTGCGCCGGGCGGTCGGCGCGGAGTCCGCGGTGGTCTCGGTCTGGCCCAATCGGCATACCGGGCCGGAACTCTATGTCTCCGAGGACAATCCGCAGTTGCACACGGTCGCCGCCGGTGGCATCGCACTGCGGTCGAGTGCGCCGCAGAACGGAATCGTCCAGGACGGCAGGGAGTCTCGCCAGGTACTCGATGCTCGGGCGCGGGCGCTGCTGGATCGCGCGCGCCTGCGTCCGGGGCGCACCATGTTCGCGATTCCCGAGGGCGCGTCCAGCTCCGAGGGGATCGTGGCCCCGCTGGGCGAGGCCGGGGATTCGGCGCTGTGGCTGCGCTTCGCCGCGCCCCGGGCCATCACACCCGATGACTGGGCGCTGTTCTCACTGCTGGTGGGGCATTTGAGCCTGGCGGTGCAGCGTGCCCGCAACTTCGATCAGGCCCGCTCCACCTCGCTCACCCTGCAACGCGCCATGCTGGGACCGATCGAACTGCCGCCGCGCTTCTCGGTGCATTACGAACCCGCGCTGCCGCCGCTGGAGATCGGCGGCGACTGGTACGACGTGGTACGCCTCGAGGACGACACCATCGGCGTGGTGGTCGGCGACTGCGTCGGCCGTGGCCTCTCCGCCGCCGTGGTCATGGGCCAATTGCGCACCGCCGCACGGGCATTGCTGCTGCGCGGGGCGGGTCCGGCCCAGCTGCTGGCCGAGCTCGACGCCGTGGCCGCGCGCATTCCGGGGGCCATGTGCACCACCGTCTGCGCCGCCATCCTGGATCCGGCGCACAATCTGGTGCGCTACTCCAGCGCCGGGCATATGCCGCCCGTCCTCGCCGAACCCGGTACGCGCGGAAGGCTTTTGGAGGGCGGCCGGGCGGTCCCGCTGGCCACCTTCGAACTGCCGCGCCGCCCCGAGGCCACCACCGCCATGGCGCCCGGCTCGACGCTGGTGCTGTTCACCGACGGTCTGGTCGAACAGCGCGGTATCGATATCGACGACCGCTTCGTCGAACTCGCCGACGAATTGACCGGCGCCGCCGGGCAATTGCCGCGCGAGGTGTCCGATGCGGTGCTGTCCCGGCTGCGTCCCACCGGCGGCTACGACGATGATGTCGCCCTCGTGGTCTACCGGCAGCCGCCCGCACCGCTACATCTGGACGTTCCGGCAACCCCGGGCGAGTTGTCCCGTATGCGCTATGAATTGAAGTCCTGGCTCGCCGCCGCCGCGATCCCGCACGACCTCGCGACGGACCTCACCGCGGCCGCCAACGAGGCGCTCAGCAACAGCATCGAACACGCGTATCTGAATGGTGAATCCGGTCGCGTCGAGCTCACCGCCGAATGCGGGCTGGACACGGTCACCCTGGTGATCACCGATTCCGGCATCTGGCGGCCGCTACCCGAGGATCCTGGGCATCGAGGCCGCGGTATCGCGATGATGCGGGCGCTCACCGACCAATTGGATATCGACAACGCGGGACCGGGCACCCAGGTCCGGATGACCACCCGATTGCCCGCGGTCTCTTTCTCGGCCGCCAGTCGCGTGTAAATATGGAAGGCACATATGCGCCATTGCCATTCCTGAATCAGCAGAAAACGGTGCGGTAACTGGGCTTTTCGCGATTTCCCGGCAACCCGTAACGAAACCGATGTCGCAGACGATGCAGCACGAACGGACGGATCATGGCAGATTGTTCCAACGTGACCAATACTTCCGGAGACGCGTATCCCCTCGGCGAGACGATGACCACCACGGTCAGCGTGCACGACGGCGCGACGGTACTCGCGGTGGTCGGTGAGGTCGACCTGGCGACTGCGCCCGCACTCGAGAACGCGATCGATTCCACACTGTCCGGTAAACCGGGCGCACTCGTGATCGACCTGTCCGAGGTGAGCTTTCTGGCCTCCGCGGGCATGGCGGCGCTGGTAGCCGCCCATCAGCGCGCCGGGACCACCCGCATTGCCGTCGTCGCCGATGGACCCGCCACCAGCCGTCAATTGAAGATGACCAATCTCGACCAGGTGTTCGCGCTACACGCCACGCTGGCGCAGGCCCTCACGTCCCTGAACGAGAACTGATCCCGACCCGTACAACGGCCCGAGCCCCGCTCGCGAGTGATCGCGGCGGGGCTCGGTGCTGTCTATCTCGGTGCTGTCGTTGGGCAGATCAGTCGCAGATGGCGCGCAACTGCTCGACCAACTTCACCCGGTCGGCGGGCGTCGCGGCCAGCGGCACCACATTGAGCGCGGTCACCCCGGCCTCCCGGAACGCGGCCACCCGCTCCTTGACGAAACCGGCCGAACCGATCAGGCAGATATCGCGCACCAGATCGTCCGGGACCACCTTGGCGGCCTCATCCTTCTTACCCTCGAGGTACAGCTCCTGGATACGGTCGGCCTCGGCGCCGTAGCCGTACTTGGTGGCCAGGGTGTGATAGAAGTTCTTGCCCTTGGCGCCCATACCGCCGATGTACAGCGCCAGATGCGGTTTCACGAATTCGCGCAGCGGCTCCACATTGTCGCCGATGGCCAGGGCCGGACCGGCGAACACCTCGAGGTTGCCCAGCGCCGGATCACGCTTGGCCAGACCGGCTTTGAGCGAATCGCCCCAGATATCGTCGGCCTTCTCCGGCAGGAAGAAGATCGGCTGCCAGCCCTCGGCGAGCTCGGCGGCGAGCTCCACGTTCTTCGGGCCGAGCGCGGCGAGCAGCACCGGAATGTTCTCGCGCACCGGGTGATTGATGAGCTTGAGCGGCTTGCCCAGACCGGTACCCCGCCCCTCCGGCAGCGGGATCGTGTAGTACTTGCCGTTGTATTCGAGCCGCTCGCGCTTCCACACCTTGCGGCAGATCTCGAGGACCTCGCGGGTGCGGCCGATCGGCGCGTCATATGGCACACCGTGGAAGCCCTCGATCACCTGCGGGCCGGACGCGCCCAGACCCAGGATGAACCGGCCGTCCGAGACGTAGTCCAGACCGGCGGCGGTCATGGCCGTCAGCGTGGGCGTGCGGGTGTAGAGCTGCATGATGCCCGAGGCCAGCTGCACCCGTTCGGTCTTCGCGGCGATGTAGCCGAGCGCGCTCACGGCGTCGAACGAATACGCCTCCGGCACGAAGACGATGTCCAGGCCCGCCCGTTCGAGGTCGGCGACCTCGGCGGCTACCTCTTTGAAGCCGTCGGTGTAATTGATCGACAGTCCGATACGCATGGCCCGGACCTTACCGACACCGCACCCGCGCACTACCAGCGGCTGGGCTCCCCGGTACGGTTATCGGCGAATCTCGCTCGATCCCACGCACTCTCAAGGAGGCCATTCCTCATGACTCAGGACGCCGCGCAGGCAAGCACCAGCTTCGGTGACTCGACACTGCAGGGCTACCTGGATGAGCTGGCCGCCAAGGTGCCCGCACCGGGCGGCGGGGCCGTCGCCGCGCTGCACGCCGCGCAGGGCGCCGCGCTGGTCGCCATGGTGGCGCGGTACACCACGCGGGCCAAGGACGCGGAGAACCGTCCGGTGATCGACCGGGTCATCGTGGCCGCCGATACCGTGCGCGATCGCGCGCTGGCGCTGGCCGATGCCGATGCCGCCGCCTTCACCGCCGTGGGCAATGCCTACAAGATGGCCAAGGAGACCGAGGAGCAGCAGGCCGCGCGCACCGCGGCCATTACCGGCGCGCTGCTGGGCGCGGCCCGGGTGCCCGCCGCGGTGGTCGCCGCCGCCGACGAAGTCGTCTCGCTCGCAAGCGAATTGCTGCCCATCGGCAATCCGAACGTGGTCACCGATATCGGCGCGGCCGCCGATGCGGCCCGCGCCGCCGCCGCCAGCTCGCAGCTCAATATCGCCATCAATGTGGCCTCGCTGGGTCCCGGCGCGGGTGCGGAGTTCGCCCCGGTGCTCACCCAGATCGACGAGGTCATCGCGCGTGCCGAGGCGCTGCACGACGAGGTGGTCCTGGCGATCACGAAATAGCCCTGGGCTTTTACCCGGTGAACCCGGCGATTCCAATTCTCCACGCCGGAAGCTAGGTCACGAAGCGGGAACATTTCCGGATGAATGGGATGATCTGGTCATAGGCTGAGCCTCCAGACCACACCCTTTCGAAGGGATGGACCCATGCGGAACGCGATACGGCTTCTGTTCGTCGCATCGACACTCGCGGCGGCAGCCACGTTCGGCTCCGGAGCGGCGGGGGCGGTGCTCACCGCACCCGATCTCCCGGCGGTGCAGGCGATTACGCCGGGGCCCGGTGAAACGGTCGGGATAGCGGCACCGGTCAGGGTGCGCTTCACCGAACCTGTCGCGGATCGGGCTCTCGCCGAGAAGGCCATGAGCGTACGAGCCGACACCACTCTCGCCGGGCACTTCTCCTGGGTAGACGACCGTCAGTTGACATGGACTCCGGCCGCTTACCTTCCCACCTCTGCACCTATCACGGTGTCGGTGGGTCGCCTGCACACCCAGTTCGAAACCAATGGCGGGACAACCGCGGACGCCGATATGTCCGCGCACACCTTCACCGTGTTCATCGGCGGGGTTCCGGTGCGGACCATGCCCGCGTCCATGGGCAAACCCGGGTGGGAGACGCCCACCGGCACGTTCCCGGTGCTCTCGCGCGACCGCTCGGTGACCTTCGATTCGCGGACGATCGGGATTCCGCTCAGTGACCCGCAGGGGTATCTCATTCAGGGTGAGTTCGCCGAAAGGCTCACGTGGGGAGGCGTTTACGTGCACTCCGCACCGTGGTCGGTGGATTCACAGGGCCATGCCAATGTCAGCCACGGATGCATCAATCTGGCACCGGGCGACGCCGAGTGGTACTACGACAATGTCTCGCTGGGCGACCCGGTTACCGTTCACTGGTAGAGGGATTCGGGTGTGGGGATCCAATCCCCCACACCCCCCGCTTCTTTCGTCAGCGAGAAGTCTCGGCGGCCTGAACTACGTGGCGCATGAGCAGTGCGGTGGTGACCGGGCCCACCCCGCCGGGTACCGGACTCAGGGCGCTCGCCTTACCGGTGACGGACTCGGCGTTCACATCGCCGGTGATGTTTCCGTTCTCGTCCTCATTGGTGCCGACATCGATGACCACGGCGCCGTCGCGGACATGGTCGCCGGTGATCAGCCCGGCGCGGCCGACGGCGGCGACGACCACATCGGCGGCCGAGGTCACGGCGGGGAGATCGCGAGTCCGGGAGTGCGCGACCGTCACGGTGGCGTTCTCGGCCAGTAGCAGCTGAGCCAGCGGCTTGCCGACCACATTGGAGCGGCCGACCACCGCGACCAGGCGACCCTCGAGCGGAATGCCGTGGAACTTGGCCAGTTCCACCACCGCCTCGGAGGTGGCGGGCGGGAAGCCGGGCAGGCCCGAGGCGAGCAGGCCCAGGGACAGCGGGCTGACACCGTCCACATCCTTGGCCGCGGCGATCGCCAGGCTCACATCATCGAGGCCGACACCCTTGGGCAGCGGGGTCTGCAGCATGATCGCGTCCACGGCCGGATCGGCCGAGAGCTCGGAGAGCTTGGCGCGAATCTGATCCGCGGTCGCGTCGACACCGAGATCGACGTTCTCGCAAGTGATTCCATTGCGCTCGGCGGCGCGGTTGAGCGACTTCACGTACCAGGCGCTGGCCGGATCGTCATTGGCGATCACCAGCGCCAGGCGCGGGGCGGCACCGGATTCGGTGAGCGCGGCGGCGCGGGCCTTGGTGTCGGCATTGATGGCGGCGGCGAGTTCCTTGCCGATCAGCGAAGTCGTATCCACGGGAACACACCCTATCGCGACGCGCGGGGGTGCCCCGCCACCGCTTCCGCCGAACCCGGAAATTCTCTGTGGCAAATACCCGACAACGGCTGTGGTCAGTCGTATCGTGTCCCCAGTTGTTACCGAGCCATCAGTCAGCAAAGTCAGTCGGAACCCAAGCAAGCATGCGTGACCCTCTCTCGGAAAGGTCGACAGCAGTGCAGATCGCCAGGCGTTTCCCTACAGTCCTCGCGGCGGCGGCAGCCGCCTTGACCCTGTTCGGCCCGGGCATCGCCCACGCCGATCCCGGCCCGCTCTACAACTCCGCGCAGGACAATTTCACCGACGGTGATGCCGCCGCCGGCCTCGCCGACCTGCGGCAACTGCTCGCCGAATCCCCCGACGACGCGCAAGCGCTTGCGCTGCAAGCGATTTGGTCCGACTACACTGGCGATCTGATCACCCGCGAGGCGGCGCTCACGCGCCTGAACGGTATCGATCGCGAGCTGGCGGACAGCACCCGCAATACCTTCCACGCCATCGGCGCGGCCGTGGGCACCCTGCCCAATCCGATTCCGGCGATCGCCGGACCGTCCACCGGTATCGCGGTGCTCGGCTACGGTCTGCTGCCCGACGGAAGTATGCGACCGGAGCTGGTGAACCGGTTGCAGGCCGCGTGGTTGCAGGCCATCGCCTCGCCGATGTCGCCGATTCTGGTGACCGGCGGCAATCCGCAGAATGGCATCACCGAGGCCGCGGCCATGCAGGGCTGGCTGATCGGGCACGGCATTGCGGCCAATCGCATTGTGGCCGATCATCGGGCGGGCTCGACCGTGCAGAACGCGCTGTTCGGCGCGGATATGTTGAAGCGGGCGGGGGCGACCAGCGTGATCGTGGTGACCTCGCCGAACCATGTGCGGCGCGCGGTGGCCGATTTCATTGTCGCGGGCATTCCGGTGGTCGGGGCGACCACGTCGTTGGAGCAGCTGGTGTCGCAGCTGCCGCCGCCCGCGCGCAATAGCCAGCGCGGGATCTACCTGGACGCGACCAGGACCATGCTGTTGCCGGTGAAGCGGTAGCGACACCGAAGGCGTGGATCCCGGCCAGAAGCGTGGCGGGATGACGGGATGGCCATGCCGGGCATGACGGAATGGCTATGCCGAGGTGACGGGGATGGCCATGCCTGGATGACGACGGATGGCGATGCCGGGATGCCCGTGCCGGATCGAGCGTGCCCGCGGTCCTGCTTTTGTACCCCTCTCGACCCGCGTGGCAAGTGCGGAGGCCGGGGCGGGCACAATGGCTCGGTGAGTACTTCCGCAACCGATACCCTCGTCGCGCGTCTCAGGACGGCCGGGTGCGTGTTCGCCGAGGATGAGGCGGCGCTGCTGTTCGAAGCCGCCGACAGTGCCGAGCAACTGGAATCGCTCGTAGTGCGGCGGATTGCCGGATTTCCCCTGGAGCATCTGCTGGGGTGGGTGGAGTTTCGCGGGCTGCGGGTGGCGGTCGCACCGGATGTGTTCGTGCCCCGGCAGCGCACCGGATTCCTCGTCGAGCAGGCAATTGCCTTGGGCCGGGAGATGATCCGCGCAGAACCGACCGACGTCCCGCGCGCCGTGATCGATGCGTCCACGGGTGCGCGGCGGTCCGGGACCGTGGGCGATACCACTATCCGCTCATCTACCACGATCGAGACCCAAGCGGCTCTCGGCGCATCGGCGAAGACTCGGGCCGAGGCCACCACCGGCGCATCCACCACGATCGAGGCCGGGGCCGCTCTCGGCGCATCCGCCAAGGTGGGCAGCGCGCCACTGATCGTTCTCGATATGTGCTGTGGGAGTGGCGCGTTGGGCATGGCGTTTGCCATCGAGGCTGCGGCGGAGGGGATTTCGGTGGACCTCACCGCGGCGGATATCGAACCGGCGGCGGTCGCGTGCGCTCGCCGGAATCTGGCGGGACTCGGGGCGCGGGTGTTCGAGGGAGATCTGTTCGCCCCGGTGCCCGCGGAGTTGGCGGGGCGGGTGCGGATTCTGCTGGCCAATACGCCCTACGTGCCTTCGGCGGCAATCGCTTCCATGCCGCCCGAGGCGCGCGATCATGAGCCGCGGGTGACGCTCGACGGTGGGGCGGACGGACTCGATGTGTTGCGGCGGATCGCGGCGGTGGCCGTGGAGTGGCTCGCACCGGGCGGGCATTTACTGGTTGAAGAGAGCGAGGAGCAGGCGGCGTCGGCCGCGCAGGTTATGCGAGATCATGGGTTGAGGGCGCGGATTGCCGAGAATGATGAGCTGGGTGCGACCGTGGTGATCGGTACGCGGGGTGTGGGCGTATGACGATTCGCGGGATTCTGTTCGATATCGATGACACGCTCATCGACTACTCGGCGACGGCGCGGGTGGGTCTGCTGCGGCATCTGACCGCCGAGAACCTGCTGCGCTACTTCCAGTCCTCCGATGAGGCGGTGGACCTCTGGCGGGCGCTCGAGGAGCAGGAGTATCCGCGCTTCCTGACGGGTGAGCTCACCTTCGCCGGGCAGCAGCAGGCGCGCACCCAGCGGTTCCTCTCGCATATCGGGGTCAAGGTCAAGGATCCCGTCGAATGGTTCGCCCGGTATGCCGCGCGCCGCGATACCGCCTGGGCCGCGTTCCCGGATGTCCCGCCGACGTTGCGCGGACTGGCCGGGCAGGTGACCCTCGGCGTGGTCTCCAATTCCTCGCTGGCACATCAGCGGGGCAAGTTGGCGACGGTCGGCCTGCTCGACCATTTCAGCGAAAGCGTCTTGTGCTCAGAGGAATTCGGCGTGGCCAAGCCGGATCCGAGCATCTTCCTGGCGGGCTGCGACATGATCGGGCTGCCGCCGGATCAGGTCGCGTACGTCGGCGATCGTTTCGAGACCGATGGCATCGGCGCGCGCGATGCGGGGCTGCGCGCGTACTGGCTGGATCGCACGGCGCGCGGTGTCGACCATCGCGAGGGAATCACGGTGATCCCCTCGCTCGCCGTACTGAGTGCGACGACGTTCGGCAACTCGGACCTGTGAGCGCGGCCTCGCCGGCGGCTACTTGGTGCGGCCGGTGAACTCGTCCATGGAGTGGTAGACGCCGACGGTATCGAGGTAGAAGTCGCGCACCTTGAGTGGTAGCAGCCCGGAGATGGCGCGGTTCAGGCGCGAGGTCCAGGGCAGCACCACCAGCGGGGAGCCCTTCTTCATCTGCTCCCAGGAGGTGTTCACCACCTCGTCCTGCTCCAGGATCGGGGTGAACAGGAAACCCTTGGCCCCGTCGAACATGCCGGTGTTGATGTAGGTCGGGCAGACCGTGGTCACCTTCACGTGCGCGTTGCCGGACTGCTCGAGTTCCAGGCGCACCGAATCCGACCAGCCCAGCGCCGCCCATTTGGAACCGGCGTAGACGCTCATACGCGGGTTGGCGACCAGGGCCGCCGAGGAGGAGATGGTCATGACCCGCGCCTCGCCGGGGTTCTTGACCATGGCGGGCAGGAATTCGAGCGTAATGTACATGGGCGCAAGAGAATTGATCGCCACGGTCTTCTCGATGTCGGCCTTGTTCGTGGTCTCCCAGAAGTACCCGTTACCGCGCACGATGCCCGCGTTGTTGATGAGCACATCGATATCGCCGACGTCGGCGCGCACCGCCGCGCCCGCCTCGGCGATGGCGTCACGGTCGGAGACATCGACGATGTAGTGGTGAATTCGACTGTTGCCCAGGGCCGCCAGCTCGGCCACGGTCTTCTCGAGCGCCTCTTCGTTGATATCCCACAGCACCACGTCGGCCGCGCGCTCGCGCACCGCGCGCTCGGCGAACGATTTACCCAGCCCCATGGCCGCGCCGGTGACCAGGACCTTCTTATCCGCGACGTTCTTCATACCCCGGTGTACCCCTGTCTCGATTTCAGCGGATCACTTCTGCCGCAACGTCTTCATCACGCCCAGGAACAGCGTCATGGTCTTGGCCCACACCTGCTCGGACATGCCGGGCAGCGGTGCGATGGGCAGGCCGCGCTGGACGGCGATGGTCTGGGTGTCGACATACTTGAGCAGCCCCTCGGGGCCGTGGCGGCGGCCGGTGCCGGAGATGCCGAGCCCGCCCGACGGTGCGGCGACCGAACCCCAGGCGGCGATGAAGCCCTCGTTCACATTCACCGATCCGGCATTGACGCGTGCGGCGACCTCGCGGCCCCGGTTCGTATCCTTGCTCCACACACTGGCATTGAGGCCGTAGGCGGTGTCGTTGGCCTGGGCCACGGCCTCGTCGTCGCTGGTGACGCGGTAGACCGAGACGACCGGGCCGAAGGTCTCCTCGCGGTACACGGTCATGCCCTCGCGAACGTCGGCCAGGATGGTGGGCTCGTAGAAGTACGGACCCAGATCCGGGCGGGCCTTACCACCGGCGAGCACCTTCGCGCCCTTGCTCACGGCATCGTCGACATGCTTGCTGACGGTGTCGATCTGACGCGGGAAGGTGAGCGAGCCGATCTCGTAGTCGAAGTCGAGGGTCTTACCGAGGCTCAATTCCTTGGTGTTGGCGACGAATTCGGTGACGAACCGGTCATACACCTTGTCGTGCACATAGATTCGCTCGATCGATTCGCAGAGCTGACCGGCGGAGGCGAAGCAGGCCCGCACCGCGATCTTGGCGGCCTTGGAGACGTCGGCGTCCTCGAGCACGAGAAGCGGGTTCTTACCGCCCAATTCGAGCGAGTAGCCGATGAGCCGCTCCCCCGCCTGCCGGGCGATGGTGCGGCCGGTGGCGCTGGAGCCGGTGTAGTCGACGTAGTCGGCGCGGGCGATCACCTCGGGGCCGAGCTTCGCGCCGCGCCCCAGCACGGCCTGCCACAGGCCCTTGGGCAGGCCCGCGCGCTCGGCGATATCGATGGCCCACAGCAGGGTCAGCGCGGTCTGATTGTCCGGGCGGCCGATGACGGCATTGCCCGCGAGCAGGGCGGGCAGGGCATCCGAAGCGCCCAGTGCGAGTGGGTAATTCCAGGGCGAGATGACCGCGACCACGCCCTTGGGGCGATTGCGCACCTCGACCTGGGTGAGCAGCGGCATGACACCGCGCGGCTTGCGGTGCGCGAGCAGGCGTTTGCCCTCGGCGGCGTAGAAGCGGGTGTTCACCGCGACATCGGAGACTTCGTCGAAGGCGTGCACGCGGGACTTGCCGGTTTCGGTCTGAACGATATCGAGGATGGTGTCCTGCTCGTCCAGCACCAGATCGTGAATGCGGCGCAGCAGTGCGGCCCGCTCGCTCACCGGCACCTCGGCCCACCGGGCCTGGGCGGCGCGGGCGGTGGCGAAGGCGGTCTCGACATCGGCGATGGAGGACTGCGGCAGATCGGCGATCTTGCGTCCGGTGGCGGGTGCGAACACCTCGACCGAGGGCGCGCCGCCGGCGACAGCGTGCGCGAGCAGCCGCTGCACCAGGTCGAACGGCAGTGCATCAGCGGCAGCGAGCTGCGGGGCAGTCGACATTGGTCGCCCTCTCGATAGGTATGCGCGGGCCGATCCCCGCCAATTTTCTGAACACCATTGTTAGGTGAACACTAGTGTTAGATTAATAGGCGTGCCACACCCCATGTCAAGCACCCGGAGCGGTCGATGACCGCGAGTACCCCGACCGCGCGCCGGGGTCGCCCACCGCAGACGGCCAAGCAGGCCGACCAGGTGCGCGCCCGCATCATCCTGGCCACCGCGGACGTCTTCGCCGAACACGGTTCGCGCGGGCTCAGCGTCGCCCGGATCATCGAGACGGCAGGGCTGGCACGGCCCACCTTCTACCGCTACTTCGCCAATGCCATCGAACCGCTGCACGCGGTGCTGACGGTGTCGAACGACGATCTGGTCGGCGGCATCCGGTCCGCGCTCGAGCGCACCGAGGAGCCGGTTCAGCTCGGCATCAACATGATCGAGGCGTACCTGTACTGGGCGAGCGGGCACGGGCCGATGCTCTCGCCGCTGTTCGCCGAGTTACACGATCCGGGCTCCCCGGTCTCGCCGTACCGCGAACGCGCCATGGACGACATCCGGGAGTTGATCCGCGCCAAATTCGTCAAACTCGGCCGCGCCGTTCCGGCCGACCTCGATCTGGACACCTGCCTGCAAACCTGCGAATTCGTGGTCTATCGCATCTCGGCAGGCGGTGAACCCAGCCCGGAGACCATCGCCGCGGCCCGCCTCACCATGATTCGCAGCTGCCTGGTCACCCTCGGTAGCCGGGAAGACGTCGAATACGCCCTGACAATTCCGGGGCTCTTCCCGGGCTGAGGGTGGTCTCACCGCTCGTGGCCGGTGGCTGGGCAGCCGCGATCGGGTCTCCGAGATCACCTGCTGGGCGGCAAAACAGTTCCGGCACATCGCTGTATGCCTTCCACCGGTCTACGCCGTTCATCGAGTTGCTTTTCGCGGTGGGCTGGTCGTTCAACCGCGAGTTGAACAGGGGTATCTCGTGATTGGTGGGGTGTGACTCGCTGGTGCTCTCCGGGCTGGGATCGGTAGAGGAAGTGCATGCGGAAAAGAAGAGGTGTGGGAACCTCGTCTGCCGTACCCGGCTTTCGCTCCCCCATTGGGTGCCGCGCTCTCACGAACCAGCCTGGCTGGCTGGCCGTGGGAACCTTCAGGACCAAAACAAAAGACGCCGGGACAAGAAGAACAGAAGGGCCCTACGGGCCCAGAACCCCTCCACCACAACACCTTCAGAGGTGTCTCCAACGATCCGGACGCACCTCATCAGGACCTCACGCACCACCACCCCGGCGTGTCACGCACACCAGTTCCTGCTCGACGCCCCCAAAAGTCTTTTGGTCTTTTGGGTTGTGGTCTGGAGGTTCCCACCGCCATCCAGCCGGGCTGGGAGGTGAGAGGGCGGCTCCCGAAGGGGGAGCTAAAGCGGGGTACGGCAGGCGAAGTAACCAGCACTGCCTCGCTTGTTTTGCTTGTCCTCCCGAACCCCGCTGGCACGCGGGGGTAAGGGCAGGTGTCCGCTACGAAGGCCCCGAGCCGAATTCCCCCGACCGGCGACAGTTCAACCACTGCTTCAGGCGTTGTCGCTCAGCCTCATTGCGGGATTGGATCCGCGACACAGTGGCAGCCATCAACTCACCGGGATGGTGACGATGGTTCACCTCCGGTGTCCGCGAGGGGTTGATGTGGGGCGGGGCTATCCAGCCCGTGCGGCCCGGAAATTGGCTGCCCGCACCGAGTTTCACCGTCTTCCACCCACCCGGACCGTCGTGGATAAGGGCGTGGCAGCTATCGCACGCCAGGGTGAGATTCTCGATATCGGTTCTTCCACCCTTGGACCATTCGGTCACATGATGCACCGCGGACAGGGTGGCGGGGGCGGTGCAGTTGGGGCGTGTGCAGCCCTTTTCGGCGGCGACCAGGGCCAACCGCTGTGCCTTGTTGGCCAGTCGGTTGTTGCCACGGCCCAGGTGCAGTGGCATACCCGCGTCGTCGAACACGGCGAGGTACGGGGTGGAGTTCGCCGCCAGCTGCACGGCTTCGCCGATGGAGAGCGTCCCACCGGTGGCGGTGGTCGCCACCCCGGAACGGTTCTCCAGATCGGTCAGGCTCATGGTGAGGAGGGTGCCGACCGGCAGGCCGCGGTGGGTGCCCAGGATGGCCGGATCGGCTTCGTAGCGCAGGAAGGCAAGCAGCGCATCGTGATTGCGCTGGGCTGCGGTGCGGGTGTCCCGCTGGGCGGCGGCCTCGAGGCGTTCACGGTCGGCGGATTCGGCTGTGGTGCGCGGGCTTTCGGGATCCTCCGGATTGCACATACCGGGGCGCGCCAGCTTGGCCAGCAACGGCTCGAACACCGCGCGCAACTCGGGGGTGATCTCACCGATCAACGCGGACATGCCGTCCACGCGCTGCGTGCCGATGGTAAGACCGCGCATGCGCTGGCGGTCGGTGTCGTGACAGAGTTTGCCGTCCGGGTCAACGCGCCGCAGGATGTCTTCCCCCAGTTTGCGCACGTCATCGGGCCAGCCGGTGCTCGCGTACTCGGCCAGATACACCTCGGCCGCCTCCCGCTTCTCGATATCGAGGCTGCCGGGCAGACGATCCATGGTTTGCAGAATTCGGGTGACGTGATCGGCGGAAATCTCCCCGGCTCGATGCGCTTGCGCGACCACCGGCAGTTCGGGTTCCAGAACCTGCCCGGGCAGGCGACGCACCGCGAGCTTGTCCGCGACCCGCACCCGACGGCATGCGTCCGCGCGGGACAGGCGCAGTGACTGTTCCAGGTACAGCGCCGGGGACTTCACATTCGCCTTGCCGTGCAAATCCCGGCGGCGAGTTTCGTCCACGAATCCGGTTTTGACGGCATCCAATTGCCGCGCAACCGTTTCGGTCTCCCGCATCAGAGCGATGAACTCGTCATCCGACAAAGGAATCGGCGACGCCGAGAGCAGGGCGTCCGCCGCAGCACGCAGCGCCTGAACGACCACTACGATTGCGGTGTCACCCCCGGATTCCATATCTTTATTCTACCGTGATAATCCCACCCCCACCAGCCGAATTCCCTTGTGATACAAACCTATTCAGACTCTCGTTCTTTTCATCTTTTCTCTTTGCTCGTTTTTTTCTTCCCGTCCAGGCGTCTTTTATCTTTTTGTTCTTTTCTTCTCTTGATCTTTACCCCACCCAAGCCCGAAACCACCTACCGTGGACATATGAGAACCTCGGTACACCTACTACTCTTCGCCAGCGCGATAGCGATAGCGGTAGGCGCCTTCGGCCCCCTCCTGGACTCCCTCAAACCCCAGCACATCAGCTTCGACAACCTCAGAAACGGCTTCCCGGACGGCCAATCCATCGAACAACTCGGCCACCAGTCCGTCAACCTCTGGACCTCCCTGGCCATCGGCCTCCTGGCCGTAGCCGCCGTCACCCTGATCGCCGCCCTGGTCGGCTCCCGCACCCTGGCCGCCCTCGCCGTCCTGGTCGGCCTGGCTGGACTGGGCGTCCTCACCTGGCGGCTCGACCAGAACTTCGACGACCGGCTCCGCCACGACTACAGCGACCTGCTCAACGGCAGCTGGGGCCTCTACCTGGCGGGCGGCGGCCTTATCGTTGCCCTCCTGTGCGTGCTGGCACCGCGCGAGCGCATACGAGCCGGTGTATGAGCCGAGCCGCCGTCCGCGCGGTCCGATTGTCCACGTCCAGGCCGGGATTCAATTCGGCGACATCGACCGCGACCAGCTTCCCGCTGGCCGCAACCCGATCACATACGCGCTGAATGGTTTCCAGCGGAACCCCATACGCCGCGGGCGCGCTGACACCCGGCGCGACGGCGGCCGGAAGCACATCCAGATCGATGGTCAGATACAGCATATCGACCGCGTCCAGGAGGTCCGCGACGAAGGCGTCCACCATCGCGTAATCGGTTGGCCCGCAACGATCGTCGAGTAGATAGTGCACGTCCAGACGATCCGCGGTGTCGAACAGCGCCCGGGTATTGCTCGGCTGACTGATTCCGAGCACGTCGTACCGCACCGAGGTACCCGCCGCCCGCTCGGCTTCCAGGATCTGCCGGAAGGGTGTGCCGGAGCTCGGCACAGCCTCATCGCGCAGGTCGAAATGCGCGTCCAGGTTGAGGATTCCGAGTCGCGGACGGGCCGCGCGGCCCTGCGCGGCCGAGACACCGAGGTAGGTTCCGTACGCGACCTCGTGCCCTCCGCCGAGCACCACGGGCAGTCGCCCCGAATCAATCGCCGCCGCAACGGCATTTCCGAGCCGCTCCTGGCCGCCCTCGAGATTCGCATCGGTCACCGCGACGGTCCCGGCATCCTCCAACAGCATCGGATCCGAGAGCGCCATGCAGGAGAGTGCGGCCCGCAGTGCCGCCGGACCCGCCGCCGCACCCTGGCGGCCCCTATTGCGTCGCACACCCTCATCGCTGGCGAAACCGATGAGCACACAACGACTCTCGGACGCCTCCGGGTCGTACGGACGGATGGCCTGATGCCACCGCAGATGCTCCGGTGTGTCACCGTCATTGCGCCCGGTCCATGCCGCGGGCGGAATATCGACCCGGATCTGCGCGCTCATGCCGCGACCCCCGGGGTGACGAGCACGCCGTCCTTCCATACCTCGCGCACCAGTGCCACGCCGGGCCGATAGGCCAGATGCAGATACGACGGTGCGTCCAGGGCGATGGCATCGGCGCGCGCACCGATACCCAGCCATCCGATGTCATCGCGCCGCAATGCCTTCGCCCCGCCCAGGGTCGCCGACCACACGGCTTCCGCGGGCGTCATATGCAGTTCGCGGACCGCGAGTGCGATACAGAACGGCAGGCTGGTGGTGTAGCAGGTGCCGGGATTGCAGTCGGCTCCCAGCGCCACCGTGACTCCGGCATCCAGTAGCGCCCGCGCGTCGGGGTAGGCGTTCCGGGTGCAGAAGTCCGCGCCCGGCAGCAGCGTCGCCACCGTGGAACTGCTTGCCAGCGCGTCGATATCGGCGGAGTTCACGTAGGTGACATGATCCACCGAGGCCGCGCCCATCTCCACGGCCAGCCGCACGCCCGGACCCTGCCCTAGCTGATTGCCATGTACGCGCGGGATGAGTCCGTGCGCCACACCGGCTTTCAGGACGGCGCGGGACTGCTCCTCGTTGAACGCACCACGCTCGCAGAACACGTCGATCCATTTGGCATGGGGCGCACAGGCTTCGATCATCTCGTCGCAGACCATGGCCACGTAGTCGTCCGCGCGTCCGGCGTACTCCGGCGGCGGCACATGCGCCGCCAAGAGCGTCACCTCATCGGTGAACCGGCCCGCGACCTGTGCGCTCCGCAATTCGTCGCGGGTGGTCTGGCCGTATCCGGTCTTGCACTCCACGGTGGTGCTGCCCGATCGCAGCGCCTCGTTGAGCAGTCGCCGCACATTGCCTTCGAGCTGCCCCTCATCGGCGGCTCGGGTGGCGGCTATGGTGGTGCGGATTCCGCCCGCGGAGTACGGGGTTCCGGTCATGCGGGCCGCGAACTCCTCGGCCCGTTCGCCCGCGAACACCAGGTGTGAGTGGCTTTCGACGAATCCGGGCACGAGAGCGCGGCCGCCGAGGTCGACGCCGTGATCGGCGGCGGGCGCCTGCGCACTGTCGCCGATCCATGCCACGCGTCCGTCGGTGACGGCGATGGCGGCGTCTCGACGCACCCCCAACTGTCCTTCACCCATCTGCGGGTCATTGGTGACGAGGGTGCCGATATTCGTGATGACCAGGCTGGTCACGATCGAATTCCTTTCAGGCTCGGGCCATCTCGGTGTCCTGCGGGTAGATCATGGTCGCCGGCGGATTGGCGGTGCGCTTGCCGACCGGGTAGTACAGCGCGGCGGTCACCACGATTCCGACGATCCAGGAGATATCCGCTCCGCCGAGCATGTCGGTGACGGGGCCGGTGTAGAACTTGGTCGCCAGGAACGGAATCTGCACCGCCACACCGACGAAGTAGCAGGCCAGGGCGGGCACATTCCAGGCCCCGTAGCGACCGGTGGCGTCGTAGAGCGCGGGAATGTCGATGCGCTCCTTGGAGATCAGGTAGTAGTCGATCAGGTTGATCGCGCTCCACGGGGTGAACACCATCAGCAGCGCCAGCACGAAATTCTTGAAGTTCGCCAGGAAGTCGGCGCTGGCCGCGATGGCGATCAGGGTGGCGACGGTGGTGAAGCCGACGATGTAGAGCCCGCGTGCCAGGGTCGAAATGCGCGAGCGCCCTTCGAAAGCCGTCACGGTGGTCAGGATCGACATGAAGCCGCCGTAGGCGTTGAGCACGTTGACAGTAAGCTTGCCGGTCACGATCACCAGGTAGATGAGCACCGCGACGGCCGCGGGACCGGCGAGATCACCGATGAAGCCGACCTGGTCCTTCATGAACGATTTGCTCGCCACGGCCGCGATGAGCGCGCCGAAGGTCATCGACCACTGCGAGCCGATCACTGTTCCGGCGAAGGTGGACCAGAAGGTGGCCCGGCCGCTGGTCGAGCGCGGCAGGTATCGGGAGTAGTCGGCCACGTACGGTCCGAAGGTCAGCTGCCAGCCCGCGCCGAGACCGATCGCCAGCAGGAAGGTCGCGGTCTCGAAACCCTTCACCCCGAGCTGCGCGGTCACGTCGTACTCGGCGAACAGGCGGATGGCCAGATAGGTGAATCCGACGATGCCGACCACGGTGGCGATCCGGCCGACGATATGGATCAGCTTGTAGCCGGTGACCGCGATGAGCGCGGTCAGCAACCCGAAGATGACCATGCCCAGTTTCGGGCTGTCGACGTGCAGGACCTTGGCCACGGCTTGTCCGGCCAGCACCGTGCCGGTGGCGGCGAATCCCAGGTACATCAGGATCGCGAGCAGCAGCGGTAGGATCGCACCGCGCACACCGAATTGCGCGCGGCTCGAAATCATCTGCGGCAGACCCAGTTTCGGCCCCTGTGCGGAATGCAGCGCCATCACCGCACCGCCGGCCAGATTGCCGATGAGCAGGCCGATTATGGCCCACAGCGCATCGGCGCCGAAGATCACCGCCAGCGCACCGTCGACAATCGCGGTGATCTGCATATTCGCCCCGAACCACAGCGTGAACTGGCTGCGCGGACTCCCGTACCGCTCCGCATCCGGAATGACATCGATGGTGTGGCGTTCGGGGGCGAGTACTACCTCGGCGGGACCGTCGTGCGTCATGGTCTCTGCCTTCCTGCTTATAGACCGCGGTGGATCGGTTACTGATTCTCGGACATGGGTACGCGGACGCCGCGGGTGCGCGCCGTCTCGATGGCGTGTTCGTATCCGGCGTCGGCGTGCCGGATGACACCCATCCCCGGATCATTGGTCAGCACGGCCTCGATTTTGCGGGCCGCGAGGTCGGTGCCATCGGCGATGACGACCTGACCGGCGTGGATGGAACGGCCCATACCGACGCCGCCGCCGTGGTGCAGCGATACCCAGGACGCACCGGAGGCGGTGTTGACCAGGGCGTTCAGCAGCGGCCAGTCGGCAATGGCGTCCGAGCCGTCCTTCATGGCTTCGGTTTCGCGATACGGCGAGGCCACCGAACCCGAATCCAGGTGGTCGCGGCCGATGGCGACGGGTGCGGAAAGCTCACCGCTGGCGACCATCTCGTTGAACTTGAGTCCGGCCAGGTGCCGTTCGCCGTAGCCGAGCCAGCAGATGCGCGCGGGCAGGCCCTCGAAGGCCACCTTCTGCCCCGCCATGGTGATCCAGCGCTTCAAATGCTCGTTGTCCGGGAACAATTCGAGGATCGCCTTATCGGTGGCGGCGATATCGGCCGGATCACCCGAGAGCGCGGCCCAGCGGAACGGGCCCAGGCCCTCCTCGAAGAGCGGGCGAATGTAAGCGGGCACGAAGCCGGGGAAGTCGAAGGCACGGTCGAAACCGCCCTTGCGGGCCTCGTCGCGAATGGAATTGCCGTAGTCGAAGACCTCGACGCCGCGATCGAGGAAGCCGACCATGGCCTTCACATGCGCGGCCATCGACAGCTGGGCCTGTTCGGTGAACCACACCGGATCCTTCTCGGACATGGTCTTCATATCCCCGAAGTCCACGCCGATGGGCAGGTACGCCAGCGGATCGTGCGCCGAGGTCTGGTCGGTGACGATATCGATGGGCGCTTCGCGCTCGAGCAGGGCCGGAAACACCTCGGCCGCATTGCCTTCCACGCCGATGGACAGCGGGCGGCGCGCATCGCGGGCCTCGATGGCCAGCTCCAGCGCGTGATCGAGGTTGTCGGCCTTCACATCCAGATACCTGTGCTTGATCCGCCGATCGATACGGGTGACATCGCAGTCGACGCAGATGGCCACACCCTCGTTCATGGTGACCGCGAGCGGCTGCGCGCCACCCATCCCGCCGAGACCCGCTGTGAGGGTGATAGTTCCGGCGAGGGTGCCGCCGAATCGCTTGCGCGCCACCGCACCGAAGGTCTCATAGGTGCCCTGCAGGATCCCCTGGGTGCCGATGTAGATCCAGGATCCGGCGGTCATCTGCCCGTACATGGTGAGCCCGAGCTCCTCCAGACGGCGGAACTCCTCCCAATTCGCCCAGTCGCCAACGAGATTGGAGTTGGCGATCAGGACGCGGGGAGCCCATTCGTTGGTGCGGAAGACGCCGACCGGCTTACCGGACTGCACCAGCATGGTCTCGTCGTTCTTCAGGGTCTTCAGGGTCGCGACCATGGCGTCGAAGGCCGCCCAGGAGCGGGCGGCGCGACCGGTGCCGCCGTAGACGACCAGGCTGTCCGGATGTTCGGCGACCTCGGGATCGAGGTTGTTCATGAGCATGCGCAGCGCACCCTCCTGCTGCCAGCCGAGCGTGGTGAGCTCGGGACCGCGCGGCGCGCGTACCGGTCGGGCCTCGTGCCCGGGTGAAGTGATGTCCATGGGTACCTCCGTGACTCCGTTCGCACTCAGCTGAGAATGTGTGCTGGATCGCATTCTCCAACAGTTGTATAGTCCTGTCTATACAACTGTCAAAATGACCGCATCCGGGCCGGTAGGCTCCAGGCTCGACAACGATGGACTGACGAGGAGTACGGCGGGGATGGCAACGGTCGCGGGATCGAACAGCTCGGGCGAGACTTCCCTCGCGGCGTTGTTCGCCGAGGCGGGGGGCGATTCGGTACCCGCGTACGAACGGGTCAAGCAGTTGGTGATCACCCAGGTGCGTTCCGGGCGCTGGACCGAGGGCGATCAACTGCCGTCCGAGCATCAGTTCGTGGCCGCGCTCGGACTCTCCCGCATGACCATCAATCGGGCGCTGCGCGAACTCACCGCCGAGGGTTTGATCGTGCGCATGATGGGTGTGGGCACCTTCGTGGCCGCCACCAAGGGCTCCTCACCGCTGTTCGAGGTGCGCAATATCGCCGATGAGATCCAGCAGCGCGGGCATCGGCATCGCACCGAAGTGATCCTGGTGCGCGACGAGAAGATCGACGGCACCCAGCCGTTCCTGCGGGATTCCATCGGCACCAAGGCTTTTCATTCGGTGCTGGTGCACTTCGAGGACGACGCCCCGATCCAGGTCGAGGACCGGTACGTGAATCCCGCGCAGGCCCCGGGATATTTGGAACAGAACTTCGTGACCACCACGCCCAATGACTATTTGAGCCGAGTCGCGCCGCTGGTGCGCGGCGAGCATGTGGTCGAGGCGGTCCTGGGCAGCGCCGAGGAGTGCCGCCTGCTCGGGATCGAGCGCACCGAACCGTGCCTGCTCATTCGCCGCCGCACCTGGTCCGAGCACGGGCTGGTGAGTGTGGCCCGGCTGGTGCATCCGGGCTCACGCAATCGTCTCGAAGGCGTCTTCGGGCGCTGAGAGTACTCCTGCCCGAAAGTCCTACTGCCCGCTGGCGATCGGCGTCGATGCACCGGCCTTCTCGAAGCGCATGGCCGGGTCGACGATCTTGCCGTAGCGCAGCATGGGCAGATCGCGCAGATAGTTCTGGCGCAGCCGCCACGGGGCGCGATCACCCTGTTTCGGGAGCCGGTCCAGGGCGCGCAGTACATAGCCGGGCTGGAAATCCAGGAAGGGCGCGGTGCCGACCGAGGGATCGCGCACCGGGGTGGCCTTGGCGTAGCCGTGCGAATCCATATGCCGCAGCAGGCGAACGACGTACTCGCACACCAGATCCGCCTTCAAGGTCCAGGAGGCGTTGGTGTAGCCGATGATGAAGGCGAAATTGGGGACCTCCGAGAGCATCATGGCCTTGTACGCCATGGCATTCGGGAGTTCGACCTTCTCCCCGTCCACCGTCAGCTCCAGACCGCCGAACGCGATCAGGTTCAAACCCGTTGCGGTGATGATGATATCGGCCTCGAGCTCACGACCGGATTCGAGTTTCAGACCGGATTCGGTGAAGGTCTCGATGCGGTCGGTGACCATCTCCAGCTTGTCCTGCCGGATGGCGCGGAACAGATCGCCATTGGGTACCAGGCACAGCCGCTGATCCCACGGTTTGTAACTGGGATTGAAATGCGTCTGAATATCGTAACCCGCGGGCAGCCAACGCTTCTGGAGACCGAAGATCCACGACCGCATACGCCGGGGATAGCGCTGCGAGATTTGATACATGGCGGTGCTCAGCGCGACATTCTTGGCCCGCGCCAGACCGTACGCGGCCTTGGCGGGCAGGATGCGGCGCACCCGATCGGCGAAGGCATCGCGCGCGGGCATGGAGATGATGTACGACGGTGAGCGTTGCAGCATCACCACGTGCGCGCCCTGATCGGCGAGCGCCGGGCCGAGGGTCACCGCGGTCGCACCGGAGCCGATGATGACGACGCGTTTGCCTTCGACGTCGAGCTGTTCGGGCCAGTGCTGCGGATGCACCACCGGTCCCGAGAAACGTTCCATACCAGCGAATTCCGGCGTGTACCCCTGGTCGTATCGGTAGTACCCCGAGCAGCTGAACAGGAAGTTCGCGGTGATGGTCACCGTCTCGCCGTCGTGCTCGGCGGTCACCGTCCACCGATTCTGCGCCGATGACCATTCGGCATCCAGCACCCGGTGCCGATACCGGATGTGCTTGTCGATCCCGGCATCGGCCGCGGTCTCGCGCACATAGTTCAGGATCGAATCCCCGTCGGCGATCGCCTTGTCCCCCAGCCACGGCCGGAACCGGTACCCGAGGGTGAACATATCGGAGTCCGACCGAATACCCGGATACCGGAACAGATCCCAGGTGCCGCCGATCCCCTCGCGCATCTCCAGGATCGCGTACGTGCGCCAGGGAAACGCGGTCTGCAGATGGTGGGCGGCCCCGATACCGGACAGACCCGCGCCGACAATGAGCACATCGACGTGCTCGGTCGTGCTGCTCATCGACACTCCTTCGATTCGCAAAGATGTGCGCCCAGCGTATCCAGCACCGAACACGCGCAGGGCCGAAGCGGACTACGAACGCGAGAAGAATTCGCCGAGGGCTACGCGCGCAGACCGCTCGCCCGGAGTACACGACGCCCGATGGCCGCGCGAATCGAATCCTCGGTGCCCAGGATACGGACGTGTTTGCGGGCGCGGGTAATGGCCGTGTACAGCAACTCCCGGGTGAGCAGGGTCGATTCCGGCCCGGGCAGCACGGTGGTCACGGTGTCGTACTGACTGCCCTGACTGCGGTGAATCGTCATGGCGTACACCGTGGTGACGCCCGGGAACTGAGTGGGGTGCACCAGATACGGTTCGGTGCCGCGTTGCAGGGCCGCGCGCAGCGTGCCGTCCGGCATGCGAACGATGACACCGGTATCGCCGTTGTAGATGCGCGCCTCGTGATCATTGGCCGTGACCAGCAGCGGTTGACCCGGATACCAGTGTCCCGGAGCGGGTTCGGTACTGATTCCGGCGGCGGTGACCCAGCCCGCGGCCATGCGGTCCCAGCGTTCGACGCCGTACGGGCCCTGTCGATGCGCGCAGAGCAGGCGATGCGATTCCAATGCGGTGAGGGCGGCGGTGGCGTCACCGGCCAGGGCCGCGTCGGTGGCGGAGTGCGCGGCGCGCAGCACATCCGCGCGCACCTGACCGATGTCCTCGGGTGTGTGCAGGGATAGTTCGGCGCCGCCCGCGCGCAGCAGCTCCAGCGCGGTGTCGGCATCACCCGCGCGCACCGCGACCGCGAGTTCGGCGATCCGGCCGCCGAAGCGACGGCCCCGGGTGAGGCGGACGATGCCGCCGCGCATCCGTTCTCGCTCGCGGACCGAGAGCGCGTCGGGATGTCCGGCGCTGTCCCGCAATTCACCGCCGAGGATCTTCTCCAGGGCCGGATTCGGCTGTCCGGCAATCGGTCCCGCCACCAGGTCGGCCAGGACCGCGCCCGCGTCGACCGAGGCCAGCTGGTCCGGGTCGCCGACCAGGACCAGGCGCGCGTCCGGGCGCACGGCCGGGAGCAGGCGGCTCATCATGGTCAGCGACACCATGGAGGTCTCGTCCACCACGATCACGTCATAGGGCAGCCGATTGAATTCATGATGCTTGAACCGGCTCGCGCCGCCGCGCTGCCAGCCCAGCAGCCGGTGCAGGGTGGCGGCCGTGAGCTCGGGCAGGCCGATGTCCCCGGCCTGTTCGCGCACCGATTCCTGAAGGCGCGCAGCGGCTTTGCCGGTCGGCGCGGCCAGCGCGATACGCAGGGCCGGTGCGCCGGGAATGGCTTGCTGATGCGCGACCAGCAGCGCCAGCACGCGCGCGATGGTGTGCGTCTTACCGGTACCCGGTCCACCCGCGACCACGGTCGTCCACTGGGTTGCGGCCAGCGCCACCGCGAGTCGCTGCCGATCCGGCGGCTCGCCCGGTCCGCCCTCGCCCGGGAACAGCCGATCCAGTTCCCGCCGAACGAGTTCCGCGTCCACCATGGGCTGGGTGGTGGAGCGTTCGGTGAGCGCGGCCCGGATGGTCTCCTCCTGCCGGTAGTACCGGTCCAGGTAGAGCAGCGGTCCGGCCTCGGACCCGGGCGGATCGATCAATCGCAGCGGGCGCAGCGGCCCGGCCGGGCTGCCGCACACCAGGGGGCTCTTGCGCAGGGCGGCGATGACCTCGTCCACATCCGGCCAGGGCAGGGTCGCGGGATCGATCGACGATTCTTCCGTCCCTTCGGCATCCACGCCGATCTCGTGCATGCGACGGACTTCCAGGCAGACCGAGCCGGACCGCACCGCGCGCACGGCGAGCGCGGTCGCGAAGAGCACCAGGGGCGAGGTCTCCCGTCCGAGCCGCCCCAGCCGCACCGCCACGTGCACATCCGCCGCGGAGAGCACACCGGCCTCGTTGAAGATCTGCAACGCCCCGGTTCCGCGCTGCGCCAACTGGATTGAGGTCATGAGGCCACCGTCCGGACGCGGGCCGCCCGGGGCGCGGGGACCATGACGGGCGGGATGAGCCCGTTGCCCGGCCACGGGTGATCGATGTCGCGCCTCATGCGGGTGCCTCCGTATCGGCGAGTTCGCCCGCCAGCAGTAAGGACAGGTCCGTCACCAGGGCGGGCGGCGGCATCCAGTCGAAGACACCGCAACCGTCCGGGGTGTCGGGGCCGACCATGCCGCGCACGAACAGATAGCGGATACCGCCGAGGTGCCGCGCCGGATCGTATCCGGGCAGCCGCCAGCGCAGATATCGGTGCAGCGCAACCGAATACAGGATCGCCTGGAGCGGATAGTGCGAGCGCATCATCTCCGCCGCCATGCGCTCGTGCGTGTAGTGCGCGACGGTCAGATCGCCGGTGCCGAGCCGGTTGGTCTTGTAATCGACCACCACGAATCGCGGTCCGGGGATCCGCAATACGGCGTCGATACTGCCGGTGAGGAAACCGCGCAGCGGGGTGTCGTCCAGGTGTGCGAGCTGATCGGCGTAGGGCAGGAACACATCGTCGGCGGGCAGGTGGCGGCGCAGCAGACCGGCGATCTGCGGCACGCTCACCCGCCTCGCCACGGGGGTGTCACCACCGGCGAGCGGCATATCGAAGTCGAGTTCGCTGAGCCGATCGCGCGCGGAGATATCGGCGAGCGAACCGAATCCGATGGGGGTGCGCATGACCGCCATGAGCGCGTGCGCGAGCACCTCGGGGTCGGCGTCGAACATCTGCTCGGCGACCGCGTGGGTACAGCGGGCCCGCATTTCGGCGGCCAGGTCCGGGGCGTCGGTGTCGACGTACTCCAGGATCTCGTGCACCAGGGTGCCGAATTCCGCGCCGTAGGGCAGCGTATTCATGAGTGACGGCGCGGCCGTGGCGAATACGTCGAGTTCGTCGCCCAGCACACTGGGTTCGAGGGGTTCATCGGCCACACCACCGCCATCGGGTTGATCACCGGCGGGCATGGCGTCGTGCGCGCCGGCGGTGAGCGCCGAGTACGAGGTGCGCCGCCAATCCAGATCCAGGCGACGGTCGAAATGCGCCACGGCGAGAGCTTCGGCGGCCAGGGCGGTGTGGTCGCGGGGCAGCCGGGCACGGCGGATCTCATGCACCGGCTCGATCGCGATCACGCCGGGTTCGGCCGTCGACGCCCACTCCGAAATACGGGTGAGCACAACCGAATCCGCGGGCACGGCGGCCTTGTCCGCTACGGCCGGGCTGCCGGGCTCGCGCCCCAGGATCATGCGGTGCAGCGGCGCGGTCTGAGTGTCGAAGGCCGGTGCCCACCAGGCCACCACCTGAGCGCCCGCGCGCGTCAGCGCCACGTACAGCAGCCGCAGTTCCTCCGCCGCCTCCTCGGATTCGGCGCGGGGCTTGCGGGTGTTGTAGCCCGATGCCTCCGGACCACCGACGTCCAGCACGCGGCGGCCCTGCTCATCGTGGAAGAGCAGGGTCTGCGGATTGCGGATCTTGGCGGCATCCCAGGCGAAAGGCAGGTACACGACCGGGAATTCGAGACCTTTGCTGGCGTGCACGGTGGCGATCTGCACGGCCGCCGCATCGCGGTCCAGGCGGCGACTGCGACCGGCCACACTGCCCGAGGCCGGATCACGAACCCGATCGGCGAGCCAGCGGGTCAGGGCGCTGAGGCCCAAACCCTCACGCAGCGCGGCATCGTCGAGCAACTGTGCGATCTGACGCAGGTCGGTGAGCTGGCGTTCGCCGCCCTCCAGGGCCAGCAGGCGCGGCGCGAGTCTGGTTTCCGCGCTCATCTTCTCGAAGACGGCGGCGAAACCGGCCCGGGCGAACAGCCGCGCGGAATCGCGCAGTTCGGCACTGAGCCGACCCACCAGATCCGCACCGCCGGAGTCGATGTCGTCGGCGGCCAGACCCAGCAGCGCGGTCCCGGCGGCCAAGCGCACCCGATCCGCGCGATGCGGCTGCTCCAAAGCGTGCAGGACCCACAGCCATTGGGTCGCAGAGGGCGTTCCGAAGACGCTCGCGCCACCGGCGAGTACCGAGGCCACCCCGGCGAGTTCGAGTTCCTTGCGCACCAGGTCGAGCTGATTGCGATTGCGCACCAGCACCGCGATATCGCCGGGGCCCAGCGGCCTTTCGCCACCGGCGTCGATGGTCGTCCCGGATTCGAGCAGTCGTACGATATCGGCCGCCACATCGGTGGCGACGCGTTCCCGCTGCCGCCCGACCGTCGGATATCCGGAGCGATTCAGCGGACCCGCGCCGGTGCGCGGTAAACACCGGAGCCGGAACGGGACAACCACCTCGGGCGCGCCGGTGAGCCGGGAGAACGGCCGAGTGGCGGCCACCGTGTGCACGGTGATCTCCTTGTGCCCCAGGGCCGCTCCGCCGTGGATGTGCTCCAGCGCGGCCAGCAGTCCGGCATCACTGCGCCGATTGGTGGTGAGCTCGCGCCGAGAGTCCGCGTGCGCCACCGCATCCAGATAGCTGAGCACCTCCGCGCCGCGGAAGGCGTAGATGGCCTGTTTGGGATCACCGACCAGTACCAGGGTGGTGTGCCCGTGGAAGGCGCGCCGCAGAATGTCCCACTGGAGTGGATCGGTGTCCTGGAACTCGTCCACCAGCGCCACCCGGAACCGATCCCGAATCCGCTGGCAGGCGCGCGGGCCGTGTTCCTCGTCGGCCAGCACATCGTGCAGCAGCACCAGCAGATCGTCGAAATCGCGCAGCCCCGAAAGCTGTTTGCGCCGAGCGGTTTCCGCCCGCGCCGCCGCGGCGAAGGCGACCCGCTCCCCCGCCGGATCATCCTCGGACTCGACCTCGGGCACCAGGATGGCGGCGCCGTCGCCCACGGCCGCGGCGGCCAATCGCTGTGCGTCGGCCGGACTGAACGGCGGAATCTCACGCGCGTACCGGCTCAGGTACAGATCGTCCGCGACGGTGGAGACCACATCGTCGATGCTCTCCACCAGCCGCACACCCGGATCCTGCTCCCCCGCCAGCCCCAGCTCGTCCAGCATGCGCTGACAGAAACTGTGCGTGGTGGCGATGGTGCCCGCGTCGAAATCCGACAGCGCGGCCAGCAGCCGCTCCCGCCGCGCCGCCACCTCAGCCGGATTCGCCTGCGCCAGATGCCGAATCAGCTCATCCCCGGTGGCCTGCGCCCGCTCGGGATCGGCGAGCGCGGCCGCCACCGAGACGAACCGGTCGCGCGTGCGCTCCCGCAATTCCTGGGTGGCCGCCCGGCTGAAGGTCACCAGCAGCAGTTCGGAGATGTCCACCCCGGCCTCGGCCACGAACCGCACCGCCAAACCGACAATGGCATAGGTCTTGCCGGTGCCCGCGCTGGCCTCCAGCACGGTGGTGCCCACCGGCAAGGCCCCAGTCAGGTGGAATCCGTTCCCCGAATCCCCCTGCCCGACCGCGGCATTCGGGACCGTCGCGGCCGCGCCCGAGGCATCGGCCGACCGCTCGTCCTCGGCCCACAGGCCCTCGCCCTGCGGGCGGACCGCGGCCGCGCCGAATGCCGCACCCGTGCCCACCCCGAGGGGCTCACCGGTGCCGGACGCCGTCTCGTCGCGTTCGGTTCCGTTCCCCGGGACGCCATCCCCGTCCAGGCCGAACGGCTCGCCGCCGTCCGCACCCACCGGCTCGCGGTGCGATTCACCGCCCGCCGAGTCACTGCGGCGACGGGATCGGGTGGCGGCCGGGCGGACGGTGAGGTCCGCGTCGGTGATCGAGAACAGGTCGTCGGTCATCCGCGCCTTTCGCTTTCGGGGCCGGTCGTCAGCGGCGGGGTGATCATGGCTGGCCCTGATTCTCGTTGCTGAGCAAGGGATTCCACAGTCGGC
This sequence comes from Nocardia acidivorans NBRC 108247, assembly GCF_001625085.1. GTDB lineage: Bacteria > Actinomycetota > Actinomycetes > Mycobacteriales > Mycobacteriaceae > Nocardia > Nocardia acidivorans. The sequence goes on along the minus strand of NZ_BDAW01000006.1, from coordinate 107,929 downwards.
GCGCCAGTTCACCGAAACGGGTGGGCTCGGCCTCCAGCCCGGTCGGGGTGGCGGTGCGGGTTTCGGTGAGCTGATGGAAGCGCGGGGCGGGGCCGAGCACATACCGCAGGTAGCGGTCGGTGTGTTCGCCGTAGCGGCCGGGACCGTCCTTACCGCCGTCGAATTCGTGCTCGGCGGCCAGCAGCGCGTCCTCGGCGGAGGAACCCTGGCAGCGACGCTCGGCATAGGCCGCCGACGCGGCGGGGGCGATGGGGAGCACCTCGGCGAGCCCCTCGTCGCGCAGGGCCACCAGATCGCGCAGCAGCAGCCGGGCCGCGTGCGCGTTGGGCGCGATGAGCGTGGATTGCCACGCGGGACGCGACATCTTGCCGCGACCGATGGTGATGGCCCGCCAGCTCTGATGGTCACCCGTGGCGGCCAGCGCGAGCAGCCGCACCCACGCGGCCATCCGATGTTTGGGCGCGAGCCGGGAGAAGGTGGTGCGCAGGAGCGCGTCATCGTGCACATCGGGCACGGTCCCGGTGAGGCGACGTCCCTCACCCAGGTCGACCGCGATATCCACGGTGCGCGAAGGGATCTCGTGCAGCGGCTGCGCCACCCGCACCAGCCGGTCGACGGTGCTCTCCACCTCGTCGAGCACCGCCGCGCCGAGTGCGAACGGCGGCAGCGATCCGCGCCGCCACTCCGCCGCGCGCAGTGCGCCGGGATCGACCCCGGTGAGCCGCGCGTTCAGCATGCGCTCACCCATTCCCCATTTGGTGAGCCCGTCCAGCTCGATGGGCAGCCGGTCGGCAATCTCCTCTTCGCTCTCGGGTACGCGAATCCCCAAGCGCTGCCACAGGAACGCGCGAATCGGATGCTCCACGAAGGACACCAGATCCGCCAGCTCCACATCCCCGCGCTCGGTCCCGGGCAGCGCGGCCGCCAGGAACGGCGGGCGCGGGACGGGTGCGCGCTGGGCCGCGAGCGCACCCTCGAGCGCGACACTGTCGAAGCTGAACGGCTTCTCGGCATCGAAATTGCGGCGATCGAAGGGCTGCAACGGATGTCGCATGACCACCTGATCGATGGCCTCCGGCCCGATATGGGCGCGCACCGTATCGAGCAGTTCGGCCACCGGGATGGCGGGCGGCCGATGCGCGCCGGTCACCGGATCGGATCCGGTGTGCAGCAGCACAAGTCGCTCCCCCGCCGCCATGATGGCGTCCAATAGCAGCTGCCGGTCCTCACTGCGCGGATCGCGATCACCCGGGCAGCGGTGCCGCGCCAGCACATCGTCACCGTCCACGCCGCCGGCGCGCGGGAACACCTCGTCATCGAGTCCGAGCAGCACCACCACCCGATGCGGCACCGACCGCATGGGCACCATGGTGCAGACGGTCAACTCACCGGTGCGGAAGTTGGCCCGCGAGGGCCGCCCCGCCAGCCGGGCGGCGAGCAGTGCGGCGATATCGGTGAGCCGCAGGGGAATCTGCCCGGCGTACTCGGTGGCCGCGGCCAGTTCCCGCCGCGCCTGCACGGCCTGCCAGCCCTGGGTGCGCGGCACATCGGTGAGCAGATCCAGCGCGCGCCCGAGCACCGCGGCCCATTCCGAGGCGGGCCGCGCCGATCCGGCCGGTTCGGCCAGGGTCGGGCCGCGCAGATCGCGCAGGCAGACCGCGAGCCGGTCGACGAATTCGGCGAATCGCCCGGCCAGATCGATGTCATTGCTGTCGACATCGTCCAGGGGCAGCACCAGGTCCAGCCAGTCCTCACTGGATTCACCGGCCGCGACGCCCAGCAGGATTCGATCCACCGCGGCGTTCAAGGTGTTCTGCGCGAAGTCGCCCAGCCCGAACGCCTGCCGCTGGCGCTGGCCGATGCCCCAGCGCGCCCCGGTCTCGGCGACCCAATCGCGCAGTCGCTCGATATCGTCCTCGTCGAACCCGCAGCGCAGCCGAACCGGTTCCGCCGCCGCCAGGTCCAGCACCTCGGTCACGGTGACCCGGCCGTCCGCGAGCTCGAGCAGGGTGGCGATCACATCCAGGAGCGGGTTGACCGCCCGCTGCGCGCGATCGGCCAATCGCACCCGCAGGCCGTGCGCGGGATGTCCGGGCGCGGCCCCGTCCAGGGACCACTGTCCGAACGCGGCGCGCACCAGCGGGGCGTAGCTCTCCACATCCGGGCACATGACGATGACGTCCCGGGGTTCCAAAGTCGGGTCGGCGCTGAACAATCCGAGCAGGGCATCGCGCAGCACCTCGACCTGGCGGGCCGGACCGTGGCAGGAGTGCACCGTGATACTGCCGTCCGCGAGCGCGGGTTCGGGCAGCAGCGACCAGCGATCCTGCCGGATGGCCGCCTGCAATGCGGTGAGCAGGGTGCGCGCCCCGACCGTCTCGGGTCGCGGATGATAGGTGTCGATATGGTCGTAGCCCGCCAGCCGCTCCTGTAATTCCCGCACATCGCGCCCCAGCGCCGCCAGCAGCGGATGCCGAACGCGCACACCGGAATTCGGTATCACCTCGGCATCGGCGAGCTTGGTCCACAGCGCCGGACTGGGATGCACCAGCCACAGGTGCACCTGCCTCCCGTGGGACAGCGCCGACAGCACCTCGAGCTGATCGGTGGTCAGCCGGGTCACCCCGAACAGCGAAATCCGTTCCGGCAGCGACACCACCGCGGGTTCGGCGCGCAGCCGCGCGCACGCGTCCGAAAGTCGTTCGGCCGGTGCGGGTTCCCCGACCGCCGCGCGCAGCAGTCGCCACAGGCGCGGCTGCCACAGCAGATCCTCCGGCAGCGGGTGCCCGGCGCCGTCGGTATCGGAACCGGCCGCCCAATCGGTGATCATGCCGGGCCGCTGCATGGCGTATCCGGCGAACAGTTCCGCGATCCGCGCCGCCGTGGCGTACCGCCGCCCGACCCGATATCCCTTCGCGTCCCCATTGCCCAGATGCCGAGCCAGCACCGCGCTCCAGGGCTCGTGCAGCGCCGCGTCGAGCACCGGCAGCAAGGTCCACACCACGCGCTCGGCCGCCCACGGATCCTGTTCGGGCTCCCAGCCCGTCGCCTCGGCCAGCACCCGCGCGACCAATCCGGCCGGATCGGCGAAGTCGATATTGGCGGCCACACCGTCACCGTGCGCGGCACTGCCGAGCACCGTGCCCAGCCGCTGTTGCAGCCAGCGCTCGACGCCCTTGGCCGGGACCGCGACCACTTCCGGGGTGAACGGATCGCCGAGTGGATCGGCGAGCAACTCGGCGAGCGCGTCGGCGAGCGTGTCCGCACGCTCGGCACGGTGAATGTGCACGACCTGTGTTTATACAGTCAGCGAACGACATGCAATCACCGGGCACCTCGGCTCGCCGGGTGACACCTGACACATGCCCGATATTAGCTAGGGCGCGTCCCGGCGAAAACCGAGTGTGCTATGCGACAGTGCATTTCGGGGAGGTTGTTCGTTCGGTGATGGAAAGGCTGGTTGCGTCGATGGCTGCGTCGGTGATTCCCCTGATGCCCAGGCGCGGATTCACGGTCCGGCGGGTCGGCGAGCGCTGGGAGCTGGTGAATTCCCGCCACTACGGCCGCACCGTGGTGCTGGCGAGCTGGCCCCGCGATCGGCACGGTGAGGCGTTCGAACACTGCTATCGGTTGAACGGACAATCCGCCGCGCCGGTGCGAAATACGAAAAACGCTGTGACAGCGGCATTTACATAGCACAAGCGACAAATCCCCTCAAGACGTGCGCATCGGGCATTGTCCTGTCTATTGTGTCTCATCGTGCGTTCTCCCATGGCCCGGCGCTCCCGCGTGGCCGCCTCCGCTTGCGTTCTCGCCGCCGCTGCCGTGATTCCCGCCGCGACGGTATTCATCCCCACCGCCGGTGCCCGGCCGGTGCTCGCGCAGGGCTGCCTGCCGGGATTCGACTGCGATCTGAGCAACAGAATCGCCGCGGTCGACACCTATCTGGCGAGCCGACCCGGCGTCACCGGCTATGTGGTGCGCGACCGCGTCTCCGGTGGCATCTACCGGAATGCCAACTCGGACACCATGTTCTGGACCGCCTCCACCATCAAACTGGCGATCGCGGAGGATCTGCTGAACCGCGCGCGGATCGGGGCCATCACCCTGGACCCGGGCGACCGCGCCCTGATGGAGTCCATGCTGGCAACCTCCAACGACAATGCCGCCGACATCCTGTGGAACAAGTTCGCGGGCATCGATCGCATGGCGTTCAACAACGCCTTCCGCGCCAACGGGATGGCCGGGCTGGTCCCGATGCAGCCCACCACCTCGCTCGAACAGATCAAGCTCTTCCCGGACTGGGGCTTCCAGCAGTGCACCCCCAATGATCTGGATCGGCTGATGGACAACGTGCTCACCCGCATGCATCCGGACGATCGCGCCTACCTGGTGGACCGCATGCGCCGGGTCGACACCAATCAGCACTGGGGCGTCTGGGGCGCGGGCGCGGCCATGCAGCCGGGCCTGAAGAACGGCTGGTCCGATGAGCAGGGCGGCTGGGTGGTCAATTCGGTCGGCTTCGCCGGACCCGGTGAGCGCTACACCCTGTCGATCATGACCGAGCAGGGACCCAACGGTAGCTACACCGACGGCTCGGAGACCACCACGCGGGTAGCGCAGCTGCTCTTCGCGGGTCGATGAGCTGAACCGGCGACCATCCCACTACCCTTGACGTGAGAAGTGTCGTAGTTTCACCGTCTGGCTAGGAGCAGGGACTAGATGAACGCCGATAATTCCGTCGCACAGCGCCACCGCGTGGTGGTGATCGGTTCCGGGTTCGGCGGCCTCTTCGCTTGCAAGCACCTGCGGAAGGCCGACGTCGACATCACGCTCATCTCCAAGACCTCCACCCACCTGTTCCAGCCGCTGCTGTACCAGGTGGCCACCGGTATTCTCTCGGTCGGTGAGATCGCCCCCGCCACCCGCATCGTGCTGCGTAAACAGCGGAACGTGCGGGTGATCATGGGTGAGGTCGACGATATCGACGTCGAGGGCGGCACCGTCACCTCGCGCCTGCTGAACCAGGACACCATCACCCCGTTCGACAGTCTCATCGTCGCCGCCGGGGCGCAGCAGTCCTACTTCGGCAACGATCACTTCGCCACCTACGCCCCCGGTATGAAGACCATCGACGATGCGCTCGAACTCCGCGCGCGCATCCTGGGCTCCTTCGAGGAGGCCGAACTGGCCACCGATCAGGAGACCCGCGAGCGCTTCATGACCTTCGTGGTCGTGGGCGCGGGTCCGACCGGTGTCGAATTGGCCGGGCAGATCGCCGAACTCGCCGATCGCACCCTGGACGGCACCTTCCGCAATATCGACACCCGCGACGCGCGCGTCATCCTGGTCGAGGGCGCGGGCGCGGTGCTCGCGCCGATGGGCCCCAAGCTCGGCGGTAAGGCGTATCAGCGGCTCGAGAAGATGGGCGTGGAGATCCAGCTCAACGCCATCGTCACCAATGTGGACGCGCGCGGGGTCACCATCAAGGACGGCGAGGGCACCCGGCGCATCGAATCTGCCTGCAAGGTGTGGTCGGCCGGTGTGCAGGCCAGCGGCCTGGGCAAGATTCTGGCCGAGCACTCCAAGGGCACCGAGACCGACCGCGCCGGACGCGTGGTGGTCGAACCCGATCTGACCATCAAGGGCTATCCGAACGTCTTCGTGGTCGGCGACCTCATGTCGGTGCCGGGCGTGCCCGGACAGGCGCAGGGCGCCATCCAGGGCGGCACGTACGCGGCCAAGGCCATCAAGGCCGAGGTCGAGGGCAAGCAGCAACCGCAGGAGCGCAAGCCCTTCAAGTACTTCGACAAGGGTTCGATGGCCACGGTGTCGCGGTTCTACGCGGTGTGCCAGATCGGCAAGCTGGAGTTCAGCGGTTTCTTCGCCTGGCTGGCGTGGCTCGCGCTGCACCTGTACTACCTGGTCGGTTTCCGCAGCCGGTTCGTCACCGTGCTGGAGTGGTTCACCTCGTTCCTGGGCCGGCATCGCGGTCAGATGGCCGCCACCGAACAGTGGGTGTTCGCCAGGCTCGCACTCGAGGCGCTCGACAAGCCCGACGACGCGCGCGAACTCGCCAAACAGATCGGCGGCGAATCCGCTCCGGAGAGTGGCAAATCCGTAGCGAACACTAGGGCCGCGGAGGCCTCGTAACGACACGCAGGTGCGCCGCGATGGCGGCGCGCCACGCGCGAATGCCCTGACCGGGCGGCAGTGGGACCAATCCGGCACACCAGCCGGATCCGAATGTTCGACATCTGTCGACATTCGCTGAGAAAGGTCATCCATGGGCAAACGCCAACCGGCTGATCAGATTTCACCACGCCGCCTCCGCATCGGCTCTCTCGCCATCGCAGGAGCGCTGCCGCTGGTAGCCGCCCTGGCAAACACCGGAACCGCCGCGGCGGACCCGGTGACCACCGAGGACAACCAATCCACGGTGGTGGAGAATCAACCCGCGCCCGACGCACAGTCCGGGCTCGTGCTCGACTCCCCCTTCGGGCAGCTCTCGGTTCCGGTGCCGCCGATGGTCGCGGAGGGACTGCGCGGTGAAACCGTGCCCACCGCGGCCGAATCCGGCTCCGCCGCCGAGGCCGCACCCGTGATCACCACCGATCCCACCGCCGAGGGCGTGGAACCGGTCGCGACCGAACCCGTCCCGGTGATCCGGGTCGGGCGCAACTCCTCCACCGGCGTGCGCGATATCCCCCGCGGCCCGGTGGCCGCGGTGGATGTGCGGGAACTGCGCATGCCGAATCCCGCGCAGGCGGCCGATGTGGCGCCGATCGCGGCGCCCGAGGGCATGCTGCGGTTCGGCGATACCCAGATCGCGATTCCGACCTTCCTGACACCGGAGCAGGCGGCTCAGATCAATGAGACCTCCGCGGGTGTCGAGGCGAATATCGCGCGCACCCTCGATTCGGCCGGATTCGAGCCGAGCCGCTCCGATCGCATCGCCGCCTCGACCGTCGGCACCGCCGCGGTCGGCGCCGCGGTGGGCGTCGGTGTGGCCGCGCCCGTCGAGGTCGCCGGAGCGGTCATGGGCGGATTCATCGGGGCGATGGTGGGTACGCCGTTCGCCCCCGCCGGGTGGGTCGTCGGCCCGACCGTGGGCGCGACCGCCGCCGCCGCGCTCATCGCGGTGCCCGCGGCCACCATCGGTGCGAGCATCGGTGCGGCGGTGGGTGCGGTGAACGGTGTGATGGCGCCCGCGACCGCTCCGGCCGCCTCGGTCGACGGGCCGGTCGCCGGCGCGGACGATGCCGGAGCAGCTATCGCCGAGTGATAGTCGTTTGGCCGGGGCCGGAATCCAGCAACAGGGATTCCGGCCCCGTTCGCATGAATGCCCAAGCAAATAGCAAACTTTCGGCAATGCGGACGAATCACGCGACTCCGATTTTCGACCAATCCGGTTGGCCGACGGGTCCGAATGTCGGGCGTCGATGTTCACCCCGGCAAAGAAAGGTCGTGTATGGCCGCAGGCAAGCACAGAGCCCTCAACCCCCATCGCAACAAGGTTGGCAACGTAGTGGCGGCGGGTGCGGTTCCGCTAGTCATGGCGATCGTCGGAACCGGCGCGGCCAATGCCGCACCGGTGCAATCTGATCCGGTCGCGCAGCACGACGGCGCGGCACCTCAGTGGCCCGCCGCCGATGCGCCCAATGTCATGCCGTACGAGGGCCTGCAAATCCCCGGTGACACCAAGAGCTCGATCCAGTGGTCGCGTCAGGCCCCGGACAAGAGCTATCTGGCCCCCGTCGGCGCACTGCACGCGCCGATTCCGGTGCCCGCGGTGCCGCCCATCGCCCCGCCGCCCGGGAAGTTCCGGTTCGGCGATGTGGTGGTCGACGCGCCGAACTGGATCGACAGCGAACAGGCGATCCAGATCAATGACCAATCCGCTCAGACCGAGGCGAATCTCGCGACGTTCCTCGACTCGATCGGGTTGGAGCGCAGCCGTTCCGACCGCATTGCCGGACAGACCGTCGGCACCGCGGCCATGGGAGCGGTGGCGGGAGCGAGTGCCGCCATGCCGATCGCACTCACCTCGGCAACCGTCGGCGCGGCCCTGGGCCTCGTGGTCGGACTGCCGCTGTTCCCGGTCGGTTTGGTCGCCGGTCCCGCCGCGGGTGCCGCGGCCGGTGCCGCGGTGATCGCTCTGCCCGCGGCCGCGGCCGGTGCCGCGGTGGGCGCGATGGTGGGCGCGGTCAACGCGTTCAATGCTCCACCGCGCGTCGTCGCCAACTGAGTTCGATTCGGCGATAAGCGTTCACGCGGCTGAGATAGCGCGTACGCGGCGGGAACCGGGGGTGAGGTCCGGTTCCCGCCGCATAGTCCGCGCAGCCCATCGGCCCGAATTCACCGGACGCGCAGGAGATTCGCGGTGCGGGTGAAGAGCGTCCCGCCCGCCGCCAGGGGTAGCAGCGCCGCGTCCAGACCGGTGGTCTCGACCGCACGGGCATCGGGATAGGTCAGAATGCTCTCCAGCGCACGAGGTCCCGAGAGCGCGTCATCGGTGCAGGCTTCCGCGCCCAGATCCAGGCGATGCCGCAGCAGCGGCAGGTCCCTGACATCGGCATTCAACTCTCCCGACCAATACCCGTGCTCCTCGCCGATGCGCCCGACCTGCACCCGCTCCCGAAGCCGTAGCAGCGCACCGGCTTCCAACCGCACCGTGGTGAGCGTCTCATGCTCCGCACCCCCGGCGACCACGGTCGGCTCCGGATCGAAATCCAGCTCGCCACCGGCGGCCACCTCGAAATGCCAGTGCGCGAACGACTTGCGCGTCTGTCTACCCGGTAGCGCGATGGTGGCGGCCACCGAGCGCACCAGCAATCGCGCGCCCACACCCACCGTGATCCGGATATCCAGCTCATCCCCGCCCAAAGGCGTTGCGGCCGTACCGATCAGATGCACGGTGTCGACTCCGGTACGACGCGCCGCCAGACCACCCACCGCGTGAATCCGCGGCAGCGCCCCGGCGGTCGCGTCGATGCGCAGCTCAGTGCGCACGGCCGACCTCAGTGCGTGTGCGCCGCACCGGTCGCCGCATCCTGTTCGGCGGCCAGGCGCAGCTGTTCGCGCACCCAGTTCAGCACCGGGGTCGCCGCCGGATCCCGCGTCAACGAGGTGAAGACGAAGGGGCGGCCCTCGCGCACCTTGGTCGAATCACGGTCCATCACACTCAGATCCGCGCCCACCATCGGGGCCAGGTCGGTCTTGTTGATGACCAGGAGATCGGACCAGGTCACGCCCGGTCCACCCTTGCGCGGCACCTTATCGCCGCCCGCGACGTCGACCACGAAGATCTGGGCGTCGATCAGGCCCGAGGAGAAAGTGGCGGTGAGATTGTCGCCGCCGGATTCCACCAGGATCAGGTCCAGCGGCGGATTCGCCTCGATGAGATCGTCGATGGCGTCCAGGTTCGCGGTGATGTCATCGCGAATGGCGGTGTGCGGGCAGCCGCCGGTCTGCACCGCGGTGATGCGCTCATCGGCCAGCACCGCATTACGGCGCAGGAAGTCCGCGTCCTCGGTGGTGTAGATGTCATTGGTCAGCACGGCCAGGGACAGCTCATCGCGCAGTTCGCGGCAGAGCGCCGCCACAAGCGCGGTCTTACCCGAACCGACCGGTCCGCCGATACCGATGCGCACCGGTTCGCCGGGCGTGCGCTCGCGCTTGGGCCGGTCGTGGTGATCGTGCGGTTCCCCGTCGATGAAATGAGGTGGCATATGAGTGTGCTCCTTTCCCCGCCTATCCTGGCCGATGCAGGTAAAGCGCTTGTTACCCGGTCCGTCCGCGCAGGTCAGGACGCGAAAAGCGGCATATCCCGGACCAGATGACGCTCGGCGAGCACATCCTGGAGCGGATCGGACAGCGCCATTAGGCCCTTGCCGGCCGCCCGCGCGGTGCGATCGCAGACCTCGCCGAGCCGAATGGTGCAGGCCGCCACCGCGGCGGGATCCAGGGCAAGCAGTCGCTGGGCAGCCGTGGCCGCACCGGTCATGGTCGTATAGACCATGACCCCGGCGATCTCCTCCGGGGACGCCCCGGACACCGCGCCGACGACACCGAACACGGTCGAGAGATGCGGACGCGGACCCAGGGGCTGCCAATCCGCCTGCGGCCACACCTGTTTCGCCAGGCGCAGCAGCCCGCGCCCCTGCGCCCGCGAAGCGGTGCGGGCCGACGGGGAGGGCGCCCGGGCATCGGCTTCGAGTTCGGCGCGCGCCGGATCGATCGCCCCCGCGCACACCGCCGCCGCCAACGAGGCCGCGACCGCGCCCGAGGTCCGGATCCGGCGGCGTAAATACAGCTCCACCGAGGCCACGTCGCGCAGCAATCCCGAGGAGACCGCCTCCTCCACCCCGCCGGAGTGCACATGCCCGCCGATGGGCAGCCGGGAGTCCGCCAGGGTCAAGAGCGTGGCCAGACTCATCGCCGCACCTGCTGGTATCGCATCGCTGAATCTTAAGCGGACCCGAACCGATCGCTTGACCTGAACCACTGTCGAGGTTGCAAGCTGGGACCGTACGGTCAGTTTTCGAGCTCCAGGAGTCTGTATGCACGCCGTCCGCCTGCACGCCTTCGGCCCCGCCGCGAATCTCGAATACGAGGTGGTGCCCGACCCCGAGCCCGGTCCCGGTCAGGTGCGCATCGCCGTCGCGGCCTCGGGGGTGCACCTCATCGACACCACCATCCGTTCGGGCCGGGTGATGGGTCCGATCCCGCTGCCGGAGCTCCCCACCATTCCGGGCCGGGAGATCGCGGGTGTCGTCGACGGGCTGGGCGAGGGCGTCGACGAAAGCTGGCTCGGGACAAGGGTTGTCGCGCACATCGGCCAGGTACCCGGCGGCTACGCCGAAGTCGCGGTCACCGAAGTCGAACGGCTACAGCAGATTCCGGAGACCCTGGACCCCGCGCAGGCGGTCGCCATGATCGGCACCGGCCGAACCGCCCTGGGCATACTGCAATTCGCCGATATCTCCGCCGAGACCGTCGCCATCGTGCTGGCGGCGGCGGGCGGTATCGGCACCCTGCTGGTGCAGTATCTGAAGAACGCCGGCGCCACCGTGATCGGCTCGGCGGGCGGCCCGGAGAAGGTGGACCTGGTAGCCCGCAACGGCGCGGATCTGGCCGTGGACTACCGGCTCCCCGACTGGGCGGATCGAATCCGCGCCGCATACGGCGACCGCCCGGCCACCCTGCTCTTCGACGGTGTGGGCGGCGAAATCACGCCCGCCGCACTGGATCTGCTCGCCGACGGCGCACAGCACCTCACCTACGGCTTCGCCGCCGGACCCGCGCGCATCGACGAGGCCGCCCTCGCCGCACGCAAGATCATCTCCGAATCGGTGCTGGGCCCACGCATGTTCGCCCTCCCCGGCGGAATGCGCGCACTGGAGGACACCGCCCTGGCCCAGGCGGCGGCCGGTCACCTCCGCCCCGACCTGCACCGCTTCCCCCTCGCCCAGGCCGCCGCCGCCCATCGCGCCCTCGAAACCCGAGCCACCACGGGCAAAGTCGTGCTGATCCCCTGATCCCCTGATACCGAGACCGCAGCGTCACGGTCGACTTCAGCCACCGACCGTATCGCGCACTACGCCGACTCCGGAGATCTCGACCTCCACGAGGTCGCCCGGCCGGGTCCGGCGCCCGCGGGACGGCCGGCGAGCAGCACGTCCCCGGGTTCGATCCGGGTGGTGTTGCGCAGGGCCGCCGGCAGGACCGCGGCGTCCACGGCCCGCATGCGTGCCCTCAGTTCTCCCCGTCCGCGCGTCCGCTCCGGCGCTCCACCCCGCGCAGCAGGGCGCTGTGGTCCAGGCCGCCGTCGCCGTGCGATCGGGCGTCCGTGAGCAATTCGGCGACCAGCGATCCGAGCGGCAGCACCAGCCCGGCTTGGTGCGCGGCGGCGGTCACAATGCCCAAATCCTTGTGGTGCAGGTCGATTCGGAATCCGGGCGCGAAGGATCGCGAAAGCATATTGCCCTGTTTCTGCTCCAAGACCTTCGAACCGGCCAGTCCCCCACCGAGCACGCGCAGGGCGGCGTCGAGGTCCACCCCGTGCGCCTCGAGGAAGATCACCGCCTCGGCGAGCGCCTGGATATTGGCCGCGACAATCAGCTGGTTGGCGGCCTTGACGGTCTGCCCGGAGCCGCTGGGGCCCACGTGCACAACGGTTTCGGCGACCAGGTCGAGAATGGGCCGCGCCGCGTCGAAGTCCGCGACCGCGCCGCCGACCATGACGGACAGCGTGCCCGCGACCGCGCCCGCCTCTCCCCCGGAGACCGGAGCGTCGAGCAGCCGGAATCCGCGCGCGGCGGCCTGATCCGCGAGTTCGACGGCGACATCGGGCCGGATGGTGGAGAAGTCGATGATCAGCGCGCCCGGCTCGGCGCTGTCGAACACCCCCTTGGCCCCCGTCAGCACGTCCCGCACATCCGGCGAGTCGGGCACCATCACGCAGATCACCTCCGCGCCGCGCACCGCGTCGGCGATCGAGGTGGTGGCGCGGCCGCCCGCGGCGACCAGCGGGGCGGCCTTGATCGTGGTGGGGTTGAAGCCGGTCACCAGGTGGCCGGCGGTGGCCAGGTGGACGGCCATCGGACTGCCCATGATTCCCAGTCCGATGAAGGCGATCTTGGTCATGCTCTATCCCTGAAGTCGTTGCGTACGAAGGGTGTTCAGGAGCTCACCGGGGACACTCGGGCGTTCTCGATCGCTGCGACGAAGGCGTCGACCTCGTAGCGACGCGAATGACCCATGGAGCCCTCCGTCGAATTCCATAATGCGGAAATTCAATTCTGTTATGCGGAATACTATAGGAATCAGGTCCGGCCCGGTCAAGAAATGGCAGTAGACTTCCGCCATCCGGAAATGGAGGAGACCAGCGGTGACCGCAGCAGAGGAAGCCAAGGGACGCACCGGTGGCGTCCAATCCATCGAGCGCGCCTTCGGCCTGCTCGAGACCATGGCCGAGGAGGGCGGGATGATGGGGCTCTCGCAGCTGGCCACCGCCTCGGGGCTGCCGCTGCCCACCATTCACCGCCTGGTGCGCACCCTGGTCGACCTCGGCTATCTGCGCCAGGAACCGTCCCGGCAATACGTCCTGGGCCCCAAGTTGATCAAGCTCGGCGAGAGTTCGGCGCATATGCTCGGCGTCCGCGCTCGCCCGCAGCTGGCGCGGCTCGTCGACGAACTCGGTGAATCCGCGAATATGGCCATGCTGGACGGGGATCAGATCGTCTACGTCGCGCAGGTGCCCTCACGCCATTCGATGCGCATGTTCACCGAGGTGGGCCGCCGTGTGCTGCCGCACTGCACCGCCGTGGGCAAGGCGCTGCTGGCCGGAATGCCGGGCGAGCGCACCCGAGAGCTGTTGCAGCGCACCGGAATGCCGCGCTACACCGATCACACCATTACCGATCCGGGCGAGTTCACCCGCCAGCTCGAGGCCGCGGCACGCAGCGGTTACGCCATGGACGACGGTGAGCAGGAGGTCGGCGTGCGCTGTGTCGCGGTCAGCGTCCCCGATGCCCCGGCACCGCTGGCGATCTCCATCTCCGGTCCGGCGGGCCGGATGACCCAGGATCTGGTGGACCGCGCGGTACCACTGCTCACCGAGGTGGGCCGCGCACTGTCGGCCGATCTGCGGTGACCGGGCGCTGATTGCTCAGCGCCGGAAACCGCGCTCCATCAACCGTTGTGCGGCGCCGCGCCGCAGATCGGTCCAGGCCTGCACCGGCCCCGTCCACCAGGGCGATATTTCGCGCGGGCGCGATACCACGGCGTGGCAGACCAGATCCGCGGCCTCCTCGGCGGTCAGACCCGGGACGCCGGTGAAGTCGGTGGGCGCGCTCATCCTGGTGTGCACCAGCGGCATGTAGATGGAGGTCGTGGTGACATTGTCGGCGGCGATTTCGGTTGCGACGGTGCGCAACCAGACATCGAAGGCGGCCTTCGAGGCGCCGTAGGCCGACCAGCGCGGGGCGGGCGGCATGCGCAGGCCCCAGGTGGATATATTCACAATGTGCCCGTGACGACGCTCGCGCATACTGGGCAGCAGCGCCAGCAGCAGCCGCACCGGGCCGAGGTAGTTGATATCGATGGTGCGGGTGAAATCGTGGAAGCGATCATAGGATTCGTCCACGGGACGGCGAATCGACTTGCCCGCGTTATTGATCACCACGTCCACGTGCCCGTGCTCGGCGAGCAGGGCCGCGCCGAGCTCCGCGGTGGCGTCCATTTCGGTGAGATCGGCTTGATAGACGTGTGCGGTGCCGCCGTCCGCGCGGATCTGCGCGGCCACCCGCTCCAGATCGTCGAGTGTGCGGGCGACCAGCAGGACGGTCGCGCCCGCCGCGGCGATCTTCTTGGCGGCGGCCTTGCCTATCCCGTGTGAGGCGCCGGTGACCAGGACGACCTGACCGTCCACGGCCTCGCGCAGCGATTTCTCACGCGGTCGGCTCGTCGGATAGAAGAGCCTGGTCGCGACGCGTTCCGCGAGCGGACGGCCGGTGGATTCGGGTTGGGTTTCGGGGTCCGGAGTCGAGTTCTCACCCACGCCACGACTGTAACCTTCTGACCGGTCCGTCACCGGAGTTGAGTGGAAATACCCAGTGCGCGAGGCGCTTTGCCATACCAGGATGAAGGGAGCTTCGGGGAGAGGGCGGGGACGATGACGGAACAGGGACCACCGGAACGAGTCTCGATCGCGGGCTGGATCGCGCGCGGTATCGCGGTGGTGATCCTCCTACCGCTGCGGCTGCTGTGGGAGGGGTGCAAGCTGCTCGGACGCGGTATCGCCGCGACGCTCGGGTATGTCCTCGACACTCTGATCGAACCGATCGCGAAGCTGTTCTGGTACTGGATCATTCGCCCGGCCTGGGCCTTCTGCAAAGATTTCCTGTGGGGCCTGCTCATCGGGCAACTGCTGTGGGGCATGATCCTGACCCCGATCGGGGCCTTCCTGCTCGACTTCCTGCTGCGTCCGATCAAGCGCGCGGTCGAGGAGTGGCTGTGGCGGAAGATCGTGAAGCCGGGCCTGATCTGGTTCGGCGACAAGGTCATCGAACCGATCGCCAAGGCGATCCTGTACGTGCCGTATTTCCTGGTCCGATGGCTGATCCTGTGGCCACTGGATCAGCTCTGGCGCTGGGTGCTGCGACCGATTCTGACGGTGCTCGGCGCGACGCTGGGATTCGGCTGGCGGGTCGCCACCACCATTGTCCGCGTGCTGGTGGTGACGCCCTGTCGGTGGCTGTATCGCACTGCGCTGCAACCACTCTCGGCCGTGCTGGCGACCGTATGGCGGGCCACCGTGGTCCGCCCGGTCCGATTCGTCTACCTGCGCGTGATCACGCCCGTGAACAAGGGCGCGGCCGAGGTCATGACCGCGCTTTTCGGCCACTGATCACCGCAATGACCGCCATGAGGGCGAGCAGGATCGCGCCCGCGGTGGTGGCCACGTGCATACCGTGCACGAACGACGCCCGCGCGGAGTCGATCAGCGCGGTATCGCCACCGGCATGGGTGAGGGTCTCCCCCAGCGTCGATCCGAAATCGCCGCCGGAGCGGAAGACCAGTGCCGCGAGCGAACCCAGCAGCGCCAGGCCCAGACCATTGCCGAGCTCGAAACTGGTCTCGGAGATGCCGACCGCCGAACCGGCCCGCTCGGGCGGCACCGAGGCCACCGCCACCTCCGACACGAGGGTGAAGGCCATGCCGAAACCGGCGCCCGCGACCACGGTTCCGGCGATGTACCAGCCGATTCCACCGTCCACACCGATGCCGAGCAGCATGAGATTGCCGATCGCCGCCATGCTCAACGCGACGACGAAGGCGGTCCGGGTGCCGAGTTTGCGGCCGATCCGCGCACCGCTTACCGAACAGACGAAGACGACCACGGCCATCGGAATACCGAGCAGGGCCGCGCCGAGCGCATCACGACCGGTCACCGATTGCAGGTACACGCTGGTCAGATAGCTCATACCGGCCAGGGCCAGCATGCCGACGGTGCTGGAACCGACTGCCACCGAGAACAATCCATTGCGGAACAGGCTCAGATCCAATAGCGGTTCGGTCAGGTGCCGTTGCCGGCGCACGAACGCCACGAGCAACAGCACGCCGAGGAATCCGATACCGATGACCGGCAGGTCGAAACCCTCGGCCGCGAAATGCTTGACCGCGTACACGATCGGCAGAATGCCGCCGATGGACAGCGCCACACTCGGCAGATCCAGGGGAGCCAGCCCCGACGAACGATGCTCGGGCAGCAGTAGCGGACCGAAGACGAGCAGCACCACCAGCACCGGCGTATTGATCAGGAAGACCGAACCCCACCAGAAGTGGTGCAGCAGCACGCCGCCGATGATCGGCCCGACCGCCGAGCCGCCCGCGAAGAACGCGGTCCAGACGCCGATGGCGGTGGCGCGCGCCCGTGCCTCGGGGAACATGGTGGAGATCAGGGCCAGGCTCGACGGCAGCAGGGTCGCACCGCCGACACCCATGAGCGCTCGCGCGGCGATCAGCACGCCCGCGCTCGGTGCGAAAGCGGCCAGGACCGAGGCCAATCCGAAGATGGTCGCACCGGCGAGCAGAATATTGCGGCGTCCGATACGGTCACCGAGATTGCCCATGGTGATGAGCAGTCCGGCGATCATGAAGCCGTAGATATCGAGAATCCACAACTGCTGGGTGGCCGAGGGGTCCAGATGCTCGGTCAGCGTGGGCATGGCCAGGTACAGCACCGACATGTCCATCGACACCAGCAGGACGGGCAGCAGCAAGACCGCCAGGCCGGCCCAGGCGCGGCGCGGCGTCTGCGCGGCGGGACGCGCGAGAATGCTGGTCATCACCTATCCTCCGAGCTGATCAAGGGATTTACGCCTACGGGATTGACGCACAAAGCGCGCGTACGTCGTACGCGCGGCTGGAGTACAGTGTACGCAGATTCGCAATGAGAAGGAAACAATTCGTCCGATGACCGAGGCCAAGCTCACTCGCGCCGCCATTGTCGACGCCGCCATCGCCCTGGCCGACGAGTCCGGAATCGATGCCCTGTCCATGCGACGCATCGCCGAGCGCATGGGTGCGGGCGCCATGTCGCTGTACCGGCACGTGCCGAACAAGGACACCCTGCTCGCCGCCATGACCGATGAGGTCTCGCGCCGCAATCCCTATCCCTCGCCCGCGGGCCGGGGCTGGACCTGGCGTGATCGCGTCCGCATTGCCGCGGAGGTGGATTGGCGGCTCTACCGCGAACATCCGTGGGTGCTGTTCACCTTCGCGGTCCCGCGCTACAACTTCGGCGAGAACAGCCTGGTCGTGTTGAGCTGGCTGGTCGAGGGATTCACCGAACTCGGCGTCAGCACCCGCGAGGCGACCCGCATGTCACTCGCGGTGTGGAGCTATATCGCGGGCGTGGCGCTGCAACACGTCAGCGCCCAGCTACTCATCGATCGGGACAGCGAGAGCGAGGAACGCTCGGGTCTCACCGCACTCCTCGAAGGCGCACCGCGCTGGACCCCCCCACCCGCCCTCGCCGACCTGATCGGAACCGGCGAAGCGGATCTGCTCGACCCGCAAACCCTCCTCAACTCCGGACTGACCGCCCTCTGCGACGGCTTCGAAGCCGGCACCCGCAAATAACCCCCGGAACTTCCCGGCACGCACTCTTGCATCGACTGCAAGTCGGTACGCAGCGCGCCGACCCACCCGGCCATTCCGCACCCCGCCCCGTTATCCCGCACACCAACCTCGTCGAGCACAGCAACCTCGTCGTCCCGCACACCCACCCCGTCATCCCGGCGTGCTTTCGGCCCGGATCCGACCCCTCAGTCCGTGACCACCCCGTCGAGGTAGACCCACGCCCCGTCGTCCCGACGAAACCGACTGTTCTCGTGCATATCTCCCGCCACGCCGCCGACGCGATAGTGCGCGCGAAACTCCACGGTCGCCTCGGTATGGAACGGCCCGCCACCGGTCGAACCGAGGATTTCCAGTCGCTCCCACCGCATTCCGGGATCGAAGTCGACCTCGGCGGGCCGGGTCGAGGGATCCCAGCTGCGCAGGAGATACGCCTCATCGCCCACCGCGAAGGCACTGAATCGCGAGCGCATCAATTGCTCGGCGGTAGTGGCCGCCGCACCCCGATGCAGTCGGCCACAGCAGTCCGCGTAGTTCGCGGGCAGTCCGCACGGACATTCCACCGGGATCGGGCGGGCTTTGCGACGCTTCGACATCCGGTCATTGTGTCAGTTGCGGTATGGCCGAACTCGGTCAGCAGGACCACATCGTGCTGGGATTGATCGCCAGGCACGGGCCGCTCACGCCCTATTAGCTCAAGGCCAGGGTCGAGGAGAGCGTCGAATACTTCTGGCCGATTCCGCACGGGCAGCTGTATCGGATTCCGCCGCGCCTGGCCGAGCAGGGACTATTGCGCGAAGAGACCGAGACCGGCGGGCGGCGCAGGCGGGTCTTCCACCTCACCGCGGCGGGCCGTGCCGAATTGACCAGGTGGCTGGGCGATCCCCTCGCACCGCCGCCGGAGACACGCGATCCCGCGCAGGTGAAACTCTTCTTCGCCGATCTCGGGCGGCCGGACGCTGTGGTGGGTCTGGCGCGGGCGCAGGCCGCCGAACACCGCCGCCGGCTGGATCTCTACCGCACACTCCAGGCGGAGATCGACCCGGCGGACAGCCTGCGGGCGGTGTCGCGGGAACGCATTCCGCAGCTCGGCATCAAGCACGAGCGGGCCTATGTCGAATTCTGGGAGGAGCTGGCCGCGCACCCGAACGGTGCGCGGAAGTAATCAGTCAGTCCTGATCGCTCACGAGGGCGTAGAGGAAACCGTCCCAGCCCTTGCCACCGACGGTTTGCAGGACGGTGCCGTCGAGTCGCGGTTCGGCGGCGATCAATTCGATGACCTCGCGGCTGGCGCGCACCGCGGCATCGGTGGAATCCGCGTTCGCGATGCCGCCGTTGCGGACCACATTGTCGACGATGATGACCGAACCGGGCCGGGTCAGCTTCAGGGCCCAGCGCACGTAGTTGGCGTTGTTGGCCTTGTCGGCATCGATGAAGACCAGGTCGAACGGTTCCGGATGCTCCCCGGCCAGGACCGGCAGATTGTCCAGGGCCGCGCCGATCCGAATGTCCACGCGGTCACCGACTCCCGCGCGATCGAGGTTCGCGCGCGCCACCTCGGCATGTTCGGGCTCGTACTCGAAGGTCACCACCTGGCCTTCCTTGCCTACCGCCCGGGCCAGCCAGGTGGTGCTGTAGCCGCCGAGCGTGCCGATCTCCAGCACCCGCCGGGCGCGCGCGGATTTCGCGATCAGGTAGAGGAATTTGCCCTGCGGCGGAGAGACGTCGATGGCGGGCAGGCCCGCGGCGGCATTGGCCGCCAAGGTCGGCGAATCCCCGTCTCCCACCAGGGAATCCACGAGATAGCGATCTACTTCGGCCCAGTCGGATGTCGTCATGCCGCCAAGTCTGCCACCCGCGCGTCGCGGGCGGCCTCCTTATATTCGGCGTGATCGAACCTCGGAAAACCTCAGAAGAGGAAGTAGCGCTGTGCCATCGGCAACTCGGTGGCGGGCTGTTCGGCCCAGACCTCGCCGTCGATTCGGACGGTGAAGGTGTCGGGCTCGACCTCGATGCGGGGCATGGCGTCATTGCGGGGCATATCGGCCTTGGTGCGGCGGCGCACATTGGCGACCGGCACCAGTTTCCGATTCACCCGCAGACGATCGGCGAGGCCGTCCTCGATGGCGGCCTCGGAGACGAAATGCAGTGAATTGCCCGCCGCCACGGCCGGGGCCGCGCCGAACATGGGCCGCGGCAGCACCGGCTGCGGAGTCGGAATCGAGGCATTGGCATCGCCCATGGCGGCCCATGCGATGGTGCCGCCCTTGAGGACCGCGTGCGGGCGGACCCCGAAGAAGGCCGGTTCCCACAGCACCAGATCGGCGAGTTTGCCGACCTCGATCGAGCCGATCGCATGGTCGAGGCCGTGGGCCACGGCGGGGCAGATCGTGTACTTGGCGACATAGCGCTGCACCCGATTGTTGTCCGCCGCACCATCTCCCGCGAGCGCGCCGCGGCGCTTCTTCATCACGTGCGCGGTCTGCCAGGTGCGCATGACGACCTCGCCGATGCGGCCCATGGCCTGCGCGTCACTGCCGATCATGGAGATCGCGCCCATATCGTGCAGTAGATCCTCGGCGGCAATGGTGGAGGGGCGAATCCGGCTCTCCGCGAAGGCCAGATCCTCCGGAATCGAGGGGCTCAGGTGATGGCAGACCATGAGCATGTCGAGATGTTCGTCGAGGGTGTTGACGGTGTGCGGGCGGGTCGGATTGGTCGAACTCGGCAGCACGTTCGGATACGCGGCGACGGTGATGATGTCGGGTGCGTGGCCGCCGCCCGCGCCCTCGGTGTGATACGAGTGGATGGCCCGGCCGCGGATGGCCGCGAGGGTGTCCTCCACGAATCCGGCCTCGTTCAAGGTGTCCGAGTGCAATGCGACCTGGACGCCCGAGGCATCGGCGACGGTCAGGCACGCGTCGATGGCCGCCGGGGTGGTGCCCCAGTCCTCGTGCAGTTTGAAACCGGCCGCGCCGCCGCGCAATTGCTCCCACATGGCCTCGGGTCGCACCGTATTGCCCTTGCCGAGCAGCACGATATTCACCGGCCAGCCGTCGGTGGCCTCGAGCATGCGGCCCAGGTGCCAGGCGCCCGGCGTGACGGTGGTGGCCTTGGAGCCCTCGGCCGGTCCGGTGCCGCCGCCGACGAGGGTGGTGATTCCGCTGCCGATCGCTTCGTCGAGGATCTGCGGGCAGATGAAATGCACATGGCAGTCGATCGCCCCGGCGGTGACGATGCGGCCGTTGCCCGCGATGATCTCCGTGGAGGGGCCGACCACCAGATCCGGGTGCACGCCGGTCATGGTGTCGGGATTACCGGCCTTGCCGATGGCGCTGATGCGGCCGTCGCGAATACCGATGTCGGCCTTGATGATTCCCCAGTGGTCGACGATCACCACACCGGTGATGACGGTGTCCGGGGTGCCCTCGGCGCGGGTGGCGCGCGCCTGGCCCATGGATTCGCGCAGTACCTTGCCGCCGCCGAAGACGGCCTCCTCACCGGCGAGTCCCGGTCCACCGCTGCGGTCTTCGGTGATCTCGATCAGTAGATCGGTGTCCGCCAGGCGAATTCGATCGCCGGTGGTGGGCCCGAACAGCTGGGCGTAGCGGGCGCGGGAGAGTTCGGCCATCAGGCGTCCAGCTTTCCGGGAGGGTTCAGGCTGATTCCGTGCACTTCGCGGTTGCCGCCCAGTGGGACCAGCGAAACCCGCTGTCCCAGACCGGGTTCGAAGCGCACCGCGGTACCGGCGGGAATATCGAGGCGGCGGCCGTGCGCGGCCTCGCGATCGAAGTCCAGGGCCGAGTTGGCCTGCGGGAAATGCACATGGCTGCCGACCTGAACCGGGCGGTCACCGGTATTGACCACGTCGACCTCGATGCGATCGGCTCCGGCATTGAGTTCGATAGTGCCTTCGGCACAGAGGTATTCGCCAGGAATCATGACTCAGCCGATCGGGTTGTGGACGGTGACGAGTTTGGTGCCGTCCGGGAAGGTGGCCTCGACCTGCACGTCGTGAATCATCTCCGGCACCCCGTCCATGACATCGGCGCGGGTGAGCACACCGCGCCCGGTGCTCATGAGCTCGGCGACGCTGCGCCCGTCCCGCGCTCCCTCGAGGACGTGATCGACAATGAGCGCGACCGCCTCGGGATGGTTCAACTTGAGTCCGCGAGCCTGCCGTCGCCGGGCCAACTCGGCCGCATAACTCAGCAGCAGGCGTTCCTGCTCGTGCGGCGACAGTCGCATTCGGGCTCCTCGGCGAACGACGGGGCGGGTCGTCGGCCATTCTGACACGCCCCGCGTTACCCGAATGTTTCGTCCGAGATCAGCCCCGTCGCGCCGGATTCTCAGCCCCGTGGGCTCAGGTTCTGCAACCGCACTTGGCCGCGCGCGACCATCCGATCCTGCTCATCGGTGATCTCCACGACCCACAGTTGCTGCGAACGCCCGCGATGCACCGGCGTGGCGACCCCGCGCAGCACGCCCTCGCGCACCGCCCGCAGAAAGTCGGTGTTGTTGTTGACCCCGACCACCGAGCCGCGCTCCCCCAGCCACACACTGCCCGCGACACTGGCGAGGGTTTCGATGACGGTGCAGTACACCCCACCGTTCACAATCCCCGCGGGCTGATGCTGAGTAGGCGTCACAACCCATTCCGCCGCAACCCGATCCGGCCCGATCTCGGTCATCTTCAGCCCGAAGGTGTCGACGAATGTCCCCGCGCTGAACTTGTTCATCATCTCGGGCGTCAAATCCGCCATGGACTTGATCGAGGAGAACTCGTCGCTCCCCGTGGTCGCTTGGTCATCAGAGGTCATGTCAGGAGCTTAACCAGCCTCGGATTTCGGACACGAAGGGTTCAACGCCTCGGCAAGCTCCACCGACGACAACCCGAGCCGCCACCGATACCGCCGCGCCGGGGCGACGGTGTACAGCTCCGCGAACACGGTCACCCGATCCGAGCTCCCACCCACATGTCCGAGATCGGGAGTGATCACACACCCCGAATCAACCCGCCGAACCACGTCGTACAGCGCCCGCATATGCGGCCCATCCGTACTACCGAGCACCAGCACCTCGGCAACCCGCAGATTCAGCTCCTGAGCACGCTGCCGCGCATAAAACGTCGCCCAATCCAGATCAGCCTTACTCGTCAGCAGACCGCGGTTCACAAAGATGACCGCCCGGTCCCGCCGCTGCCCGTCCCTCATGTCGGCCCCTATCCCTCGGTGATGAGGCGATCCGAGTGCGGTCGACTGCACCGCCCGAACGCCTAGCACTGAAGGTAGGAGCAGGTGCGATGCGCTGAACAGCAGTTTGTAGATGTTTGCCGCAACTTGGCTTGAATCGTTGACCTGACCTGCCGATCAGGGTCACGCTCATATCCGGGTTACCGACAAACTCTGATCGTGAGGTTCCACCATGCTTCTTCGCTTTCTCGGAGTAGACACCCGCAATGGCGGCTCACCAACGCTGTACGCCTCCGACCGAAACACCTACGTTGTGTTGGGATGGGAAGTGCCCGAACGAAACTCGCGGCACATCGAGATCCCGCATCGATTGCTGTCCTACCTCGAGAAGGGAACCTGTCTCGGTACTCTGCTCGAGGACACCGGACACGGCTGTTCTTCCTCGAAGGTGAGCCGGTCATCGATCCGGCCGCGCTGGACATGATCAGCTCGCCGTCCGGGGAGCGCAGTATCGAAGTACCGATCGGAAAGGAAGTCCGCCCGGACGATGCAGCTACTTACCGCTGAAGAGCAAGAACAATTGTTCCGAGACTGCCGGCGGCGGGCATTCCACCTGGAGGTCCAAGACACCTATGCGGTTGCCGACGAAGCCGAATCGTTGGCGAAGTTTCTGGAGACCGGGGAGTTCGAATACGACCCGGATTGGCAGCACTGGGATGACCTCATGCGAGAGGTCACCGAGTCGGGACGGTTGGTGCAACGTGTGCGTGTAGTCAGCGAACCACACACCGACTACACGCGGTTTCTGTTCGCCACGACGGTGAGCAACCTTCAGTCCGGAGAAGATATTCGTTGGCTTCCAAGGCATTTGATCGATCCTTCGAGGCTGACGGCAGATGATTGGTGGCTGTTCGACGACGATACGGTGGCTTTCACAGCCTTCAGGCCGGATGAAACCCTGGGAGGGTTCGCGGTGACCCGCGACCTCGTGATCATCGATTACTGCCGCACCGTCCGCGACCAGGTGTGGGATTTGGCAACTCCGCACTCGGAATACCGCATCAAGTAGTGACCAGCGTCCAGCAAGCACGCGAAACACTCGGGGTACGACTCCGAGAGCTCCGGAGGCAAGCCAACCTCACAGGCTTGGAATTGGCCCGGCTCGCAGGCTGGGACAACTCGAAGGTCTCCCGGTACGAGCACGGCAAGCAGACGCCGAGTGAGCAGGACATACACACGTGGTGTGCGCTGACGAACGCCCCTCACGACATCGCGGACCTGATCGCCTCCGTCCGGAGCGTCGAGGCAGCCTGGCTGGAATGGAAGCGGGTTCAGTCCCACCATGCCCAACGGAAGATTGCTCGGGTAGAGGCGGAATCCAAGTTCATCCGCGGCTATGACCCGGACCTGATCCCGGGCCTATTGCAGACACGGGACTACGCCACCGCGGTATTGCGAGAGTGCGTCCGGTTCATCGGTGGCCCCGATGATCTCGGCGCTGCCGTTGCCGTGCGCATGGAGCGCCAGCAGGTCCTGCGCAAAGGGCAGCGCCGTTTCCATTTCCTCATCGCGGAGCAGGCCCTGTACACCACCGTGGGATCGGATGGCGTCATGACGGGACAGCTCGAATACCTTGCGGCGCAGGTTCGTTCGTCACGTTTCGCGATAGGAATCATCCCCCGGACAGCCCAATTCCGGGTTCCCGCAACCAACTTCCTCATGTACGACGCCGGGCATGTCCGAGTCGAGACCGTCAGCGCGGAACTCACCATCAGTCAGCCGCGAGAGGTGGTGCTGTACGAAAAGGCGTTTCAGATCCTGGCGAAACATGCTGCCAAGGGTGAGGCCGCACGCGCCCTCATCTTCGAGGCTCTTGAAGCTCGCACGCGATAGTCCTTCTACGATGCCCGGCCCCGGTGATCTCTCAGGACGCGAGGGAGATCACGAACAGCACCAGGGCCAGGATCAGCAGGGCGAAGGCGACGATTACGGCGGGGCGCTGA
Source organism: Nocardia acidivorans NBRC 108247 (assembly GCF_001625085.1). GTDB lineage: Bacteria > Actinomycetota > Actinomycetes > Mycobacteriales > Mycobacteriaceae > Nocardia > Nocardia acidivorans. Next base: position 83,088 of record NZ_BDAW01000006.1, on the reverse strand, counting down.
TACAGCGGCTTGCCGGGGTCCATGGGCAGGCGTGGGCCACCCGGGATCGGCGGGGGTAGGGCTACCAGGACTGAGCGGGGGCCGAGGTTGATCAGCATGGTGATGGGGTTGATGACGGCGGAGAGGAAACCCCACCAGCCGATCCAGAGGCTTTCCTGGGTCATTTTGCGGTAGGTGGCCAGGCCGCAGTCGCGGCAGAACGGGCCGGGGTATTTCAGGAACTGCATGAAGAAGATAAACCCGCGGTGGCCGCGGATATCGACCTCGGCCGCGGGGGTTGAACCGCAGTAGCGGCAGTAGACCCCGTTGGCCGATCCCCGTTGTGCTGAATGTCGCTGCGGCATCGACAAAGTCGAATCCCCCCGTGAGAACCCCGAATTGAAACGCGTGCCCGAAGACACCCTGCCGGGACACTAGCGCCGCGAACAGACGCGGGCAATTCCTTTGCGGGGATCGCGGGCACCTCGACGAGCGGAGGCTTGCACATTAGGTAAGGCTGCCCTATGCTGAACTCGGCGTCGGGATCGAGCGAGGCCCCGAGGGCTGCGGCGGCCCCCGATCCGCTGCCGGCGGTGGGTTCCATTGCGCGTCAGTTCCATTGCGCGTCAATGGAACCCACCGCCCTCTTCGTTCAACTCCGCCGCGAATACCCGGTGACTCTCCCGGGTCTCGGCGAGGAAGTCTCGGATGAGGGTCAACTCGTCGGCGGTGTAGCCGTTCAAACGCGCTCGGCCGCGGGCGATTCGGGTGGCCAGGATGGGCGTCACCAGGTCCACGATGTGCGCGGTCGGGGTGATGAGTACGCGTTTGCCGTGCGTAGGGTCGGGGGCGCGGGAGGCGTAGCCCTTGGCTTCGAGGCGATCCAGGAGTGCGGTCACCGAGCCCGGTGTCAGGCGCAGTTTCCGCGCCAGGGCACCGGCGGTCTGCGGCCCGTCGCGCATGATGAGGTCGAGGCATCGCAGATCGGTGCGGCCGATGCCCAACCGGCCCGCCAGCGCGCGGTCACCGTCGTCATGGGCCGCCTGAAGTGCGGCCAGCTCACCCGCCACCTGGGCCTGGAGCTGTGCCTTCTCCGATTGTGTTTGACCGTCGAACATAATTTCAGCATACTAAGTCTGATGGTCGAGCACTCTGAAAACTGCGTGCAGTGGGTGCCGGTCGGCGTGTATCTCGGCATCGTCCTCCCGGCGATGATCGGATTCGGGCTCACCGGATCACCCCTCCTGGTGGTGTTCGCCATGCCGTCGGTCGTGGCACTGGTGCTGGCCGTGATCTCACGCCGCCGCCGAACCATATTCGGCGATATGGGAATTCGACGCGCTCCGGTCGCATCGCTGGCAGCCTCGGCACTCGCGCCGGTGGCGGTGACCGCGGCCGGTGTCGGCGTCGTCATCGCGTGCGGGCTGGGTCGCCTACCTACACAATGGCTTTTGCCGATCGGGGCATGGCATGTGCTCGGCGGCCTGCGGCAGGGCCTGTTCGAGGAATTCGGCTGGCGCGGATTCCTCCAGCCCCGGTTGACCACCCTGCTCGGGGCACACGCGGCCGTGCTGTGGACCGGATTGGCCTGGGCGGTATTCCATTTCGGCTTGATCATCGGCGGCGGCACGCCCGGAGGTGTTCCGCTATGGATGTATCTGCCGGTCTTCACCCTGACATTGGTCGCGGTCAGCGTCTTCGCCGGATATCTGCGCCTGGTGACCGGGAGCGTGTGGCCCGCAGTGGTTTTGCACGCCGCGGCCAATATCGCCGGGGGTTATGCCGATCAGGTGGTGGTATCGCTGTCCCATCCCGCCGTCGCGCAAATGCTCGGCGACGCTGCGGGATTGCTCGTATGGCTGACGCTGGCGGTCTGGGCGTGGCCGCGACTATCGTTCCCACTCCGAGAGGATCGGCGAATTTATGCGTAGAGCACAATGTTTCGCGATGGCGGCGCTGGTGGCGCTGCTCGGATCGAGCGCCTGTTCGGCCCGCGAGGACGGCCCCGCACCCGTCAGCCGGGGTGAGATCGTCGCGACGACCCCGATCGCGCAGATGTCGGCGCAGGATGTCACCGACTACCTGACCAAGGGAGGGATTGATACACCGGTGCGCAATGGCGTGGAAAGTTATCGCGTCGTGTACCGGACCATCGCGCCCGATGGCGCGGCGACCACCGCGAGTGGACTGGTGGTCCTGCCGCGCACGGATTCCCGGCATCTGCGGGTGGTCAGCTATGAGCATGGGACGCTGGCGCAGAAGAATGCCGCGCCCTCGGTCGATGGGGTGCACCACCCCGATCAGGCGCGCACGATCATGTTCGCCGCGGTCGGTTATGCGGCTGTCGCGCCCGATTATCTGGGGCTCGGCGAGGGCCCGGGCACGCACCCGTATACGCATGCACCCTCCGAGGCGAGCGCCGGTGTCGACCTGTTGCGCGCCGCCCGCACCTTCACCGGACAGCGGCAGCGCGAACTCGACAACGCTGTGCTGGTCACCGGATTCTCCCAAGGCGGCCATGCCGCAACGGCTTTGGCCAAGGCATTGCAGAGCGGTGCGGACCCCGGGTTCGGGCTGGCCGCATTGGCACCGATCAGCGGACCCTACGACGTCCAACATGTCGAGACCCCCGCCGGGCTGGACGGTCGGGTCGGCGGGGGAAGCGCGGTGTACTACTTCGCGTACTGGGTCACCGCCATGAATCGGATCTACCACCTGTACGACAAGCCGTCCGAGGCGTTCCAGGAGCCGTACGCGGAGAAGGTCGAGGGCCTCTTCGACGGTCTGCACGATGATGCCGCCATCGTCACCCAGCTCCCCGCGCAGCCGAATCAGCTTCTGACGCAGAGATTCATGGATCTCGCGCTGAATCCGACCGGGCAGGTCCTGAAGGCGATGACCGAGAGCGACGGGACCTGCGACTGGACGCCGCGGGTACCCGTTCGTCTCTATGCCGCCACCGGCGACCGGAATGTGCCCTACGCCAATGCCGAACACTGCCTACAGGCCCTGCACAGCGATAACGCGACGCTGACGAACCTCGGCGATACCGATCACAACGGGTCCGTCCGCGCCGCGCTGCCGGGGATCCTCGCCTGGTTCCAGCAGGCACTCCCGGCGACCTGATCGAATCACTATGCCCGGATGGCTATTTCGTGGAATCCGGTCGGCGTCTCGATATGACTCACATCCCGGAAACCGTTCCGGCTCAACCACCCCGATCGCAGCGCCACGGGTGGCGCGAACCGGACCTCGGCCTGCCGCCCGGCGGTCACCACGGTGGCCTCGCGTTCGCGACCCCGCCCTTCGCAGATCCAGAGTTTGCCGAACACCAGCACCTCGGGCCGACTCTGATCGTCCAGGGTCACCTGCACGTCATTGCCGATGTACTCACCCCACACCGCCCACCAAGTGGTCGCCGGGTCCTGCGGAATGGGACCGGACGCCCCGACCGCCATATCGCTGTGCCCCAGCCATTCCCGCCAGGGCTGGCCGCGCGTCCCCGCGCCGGCGGGCTCGGACGGCCGTATCCGGAAACGTTCGTCATCGGGCCGCCACTCCACCCGCAGTCCGGAAACCGGTAGCACTATCTCATCGGATCGCATGTCACACTCCCGTCGAAAGTCCCTGCGCTGCGGGCGATATCGGTCAGCGGTACTGCATCATCAAGGTCAACAGCGCGACCGCGGCAGCGCCGCAACCGCTCGCCAGGACACCTAGGAAGAACTGCGCACCGACATAGGGCCGCCGATTCACACCGACTCGCTCGCTCGAGCTGCTGACGGAGATCTCCCGCATCAAGGTCATAACCTACGACTACCCACGTCCGCCTGTTATGAAACCGTGATGTCGAGTCTCGCTGCTCACCGCGCCGATTCCACCGCCTCGGCGGTGTCCCCGACATAGGCCGACCAGAGGCGTCCGCGTTCGCGGCCGTGGCCAGACGGTGCGCTACGACGATCGTGGTGCGACCCGCGGTGAGCACCTACACGGCGGGTCGAGCCCTGGCATCGGTGGCCAGATCCAGCGATGCGGTGGCCCGCGCTCTTGTCTCCGGTCACCGACCGGCTTCGAGTTCGCCGAGCAAGATCCAGGTGCGACGCTGATCGGCCGCACCGGCCAGATCGGTGGAGGTGAGCACGACCTCGGTGGCTCCGGCGTCGTAGTAGCGCCGGATACCGGCTGCCACGGTCTCCTCATCGCCGATGAGCGCCAGATCCGCGGCCCGGTCGGCGCCTTCGAGTTCGATGACGCGACGGTAGGAGGGCACCTGTTCGTAGAACGCCAGCTGTTCCACCGCGCGGGCACGGGTGCCCTCGATATCCGAGGTGACCACCGCCGGTACGAAAGCGACTACGCGCGGGGCGGTTTCGGCCGCGCGCGTGATCGCGGGCACGATCTGGGCGCTGAGCGTCTTGGGGCCCGCCAGGTACGGCAGTGTGCCGTCGGCGAGCTCACCGGTCACCCGCAGGGCCTGCGGACCCATGGCCGCGACCAGGATCGGCACCCGAGGTCGCGCCCCGGCGACCGTGGTCGGCAGCGGCGGTGTCGCGGTGAGCAATTCGCCGTGAAAGTCGGCGGTGCCGGTCTCCAGCAATTCCCGCAATCCGGTGAGGAATTCGCGCAGCCGTGTGATCGGCCGGTCGAAGGGCAGCCCGAAAGCGCCCGCGGTGAAGGTCGATCCGACGGCCAGCCCGAGGTGATAGCGGCCGTGCGTCGCGGCCTGCGCCGTCTGCGCCTGCGCGGCGACCACCAGCGGATGCCGTCCGATCACCGGAATCGCCGAGGTGCCGACCTGAAGTTCGGGCACATCCCGGCCGACGATCGCGGCCAGCGCCGGTGAGTCGTAATCCATCCGCTGCCCGAACCACGCCGATCGCACGCCCAGTGCGGCCGCGGCCCGGGACTGCTCGACGATCTCATCGACATAGTTGGTGACATTGGCTCCGGCGAGCGCTACTCCGAGTGTCATACCTTCGGCCAACCTCCCGCCCGCGACCACTGTTCCCATGAAATCATCTTGATCACAACGCTTTTCGATGCCTGCGCGGTCAGCGCAACAAGAATCCGCGTGCGCCGAGCTGCTCGCGCAGCCGGTGCCGCCCCTGCAACGCGGCGGCCGAACCGAGCCGGGCCAGCACCCGATCGACCCAGGAGTGCTCGAGACGCTGTTCGGCGGAGAACTCGGCGATGCGCGTCTCGACGCTCCCACCGGGATTCAGGTACTCGAGCTTCACGTAGACGGTGACGCGGAGGTCATCGGTGACCCGATTCAATCGCACCAGGGCGTATTTGCCGATCGCGGCGGCGAACGAGTCGTACGTATCCGCGCCGGTGGCCGATACCGTGCTCATGCGGCAGCCCCTGCCTGTCCCGCCGAGCCCGTCGAACACCCCCCGGCGTAGCCGGAGATATTCGGGTCAGATTCGCAGCATCAGCATCCCACGACCAGGATTCGGGTCAGCGCGAACACAAGTAACCCTGTTCGGCCTTCCGGTGCCCCGGGGGCTGCATCGACAGGGCGGAGGGCGGCTCTGCCACACCACGATCGACGCAGCCTCCGGCGGCACCGGATCGCACCGGCACCGCGACGAGCGACAACCATCGTAAACCCAGCGATGCATTTTCAATGCGAAGATCGGCGCATTTACTGCCAAGCCTGGCATACGCGGGATAAAACGATGCACCATCAATGCGTCGAAATTGACCTCGACTACAGTCGAGGCATGGGCATCGAGTGTTCGAGCGTCGTCGCCGCACCGCTGACCGAGGTCTTCGACTGGTTCGCGAGACCGGGCGCCTTCACCCGCCTGTCCCCGCCATGGCAACCCATGACCCTGGTCAGCGAGTCCGAATCGCTCGCCGACGGCCGCGCCGTGCTGGGGTTGCCCGCCGGATTGCGCTGGGTCGCCCGGCACGATCCGGACGGCTTCGATCCCCCGTACCGATTCGTCGACCGCATCGACAGCGACGGCCCCGCCTCGCTCCCGGCCGCGCTCGCGATCCGCTGGAAGCACACCCACGACTTCGAGGCGGTCGATGCCACGCACACCCGCGTACTCGACCGGGTGGACACCCCGGTGCCCGCGCGAATACTGCGCTCCACCTTCGACTATCGCTATCGCCAGCTCGCCGCGGATCTCGCCGCGCATCAGACCGCGGCACGGCACGGCTTCACGCGCTCGACCATCGCGGTGACCGGTGCGACGGGATTGGTGGGCACCGCGCTGACCGCGTTCCTGAGCACCGGTGGGCATACCGTGATCCGGCTGGTGCGGCACGCGCCGCGCGATGCGGGTGAACGCCAATGGAATCCGGCAAATCCGGCGCCTGACATGCTGACCGGTGTGGATGCCGTCGTCCATCTCGCCGGGGCCTCCATCGCGGGCCGGTTCACCGACCGGCACAAGCGCGACATCGCCGACTCCCGCATCGAGCCCACCCGCGCGCTCGCCGAACTCGCCGCGCGCACCGGCATTTCCACCTTCGTCAGCGCCTCGGCGATCGGCTACTACGGCGATGACCGGGGTGATGAGACGCTCACCGAACAGAGCGAACGCGGCGGCGGATTCCTCGCCGATGTCGTCGCGGACTGGGAGCGGGCCACCGAGGTCACCGGCTGCCGGGTGGTCCGGGTGCGGACCGGAATCGTGCAGTCCCCGGCGGGCGGCACGCTGCGCCTGCTGCGGCCGCTGTTCACCCTGGGACTGGGCGGGCGCATCGGCGACGGCAGCCAGTGGCTGTCCTGGATCGGCATCGATGATCTGATCGATGTGTATCACCGTGCGCTCTGGGATGATTCACTCGCCGGGGCGGTCAACGCGGTCGCGCCCGCACCGGTGCGCAATAGCGAATACACCCGGGTCCTTGCAGCGATACTGCATCGCCCCGCCGTCCTGCCGGTGCCGGGCTTCGGTCCCGCGCTACTGCTGGGCAGGCAGGGCGCCCGCGAACTCGCGCTGGCGAGCCAGCGGGTCGCCCCGGCCCGCCTGGCCGCGGCCGGTCATGAATTCCGCAATCCCGATCTGACCTCGGCACTGCGACATGTGCTGGGCCGCACCGACTCTCACGCCGAGAGCTAGACCAGCCGCCGTACCGCGTCGGAGAGATTGGTCACCCGGATCGCCGCGGCGGGCAGGATCACCTCGGCCCAGCCCGGACCGCCGACATGCACCCGCGCACCGCCCGCCAGCCCGACCCGCACCACCGAGGTCAGTGCCGTGGACTCCTGTTGCGACCACAGCACCACCGCCACCGGTCCGTCCAATCGCCGCAGGGTGTCCGCCAGCGCCTCGGTCGGCACATCGGGTCCCAGCGTATGCGCGCCGACGCCGCGCTCGGCCAAGGCCGCCCGCAGCGCCTCCAGCGGCAGCGAATGCGCCTCACCGCGCGTGCAGGCCAGCACCACGCGCGGCGAAACCTCGCCCGGCGGAGGCGGATTGGTCCGGTGCAGCGCCGACATCACACACCAGGACAGGAAATGCTCGACATCGATACAGCCCTCACCGGCGCCCTGGCGCGCCACGATCTCCGCGAAAGCCGGGCGGCACAGCTCATCCCAGGTGCTCACCACCCCGAAATCCCGCAGATGCGCGATCAGCAGGCGTGAGGCCGCGGCGGTATCGAGCGCGAAGGCCGCCGCCAGCAGTGGTCCGCTGTCGCCGCGAATCGCGCTGCCCGCCCGAATGAGTCCGGCCGCTCCGGCCGGCGTGGCACCCGACTTGATCAACGCGCGCATCCGTTCGAGCAAGGCGATATCCGCCTCGGAATAGAGGCGATGCCGACCCGGTCGATGCGTGGCCGGGCCGATTCCATAGCGCTGATTCCAACTCCGCAGCGTGGCCGCCGGAATCCCGAGTCGCTCGGCCACGACACGCACCGGATAGCCCTGTCCGGGCTCTGCGGTGGATTCGGAACGCGCGACCATTTGCCCATTCTGCCCGGCGCACCGCGAGATAACGCACTCCGCCCCGCACGGTCCGCACGGCCGCCCGGGCGTGGCAGCCGAACCCCATACCGCCAATATTGAATCGAATGCGCATCGTTTGTGTAATCTCTGTGCACGCAATCGTCCGGTACGAGATCGGGCCGGTCGGAGCATTTACCGCATTTCTCCTGATTCCGACAAAGTTCGCATAATAAGAGGGACGCCTTGACTCAATCCGATGAAATGCCGCTGTCCTTTCCCCCCGCCGAGCCGCCGCTGTCCTTTCCCCCCGCCGAGCCGCCGCCATTTCCGGACGACCAACCCGCGAAGCAGCGCCTGTCCCGGCGCAAACTCGCCGCCCTCGCGGGCATCCTCCCGCTGAGCGCGGTCGCGGTCGGCTCGGCTCTGCTGCCCCGCAACGGCGAGGACACCCGCTCGGCGGCCGCCGCCCAGACCAGTACGAAGACGGCGCCGACCCCGAGCACCATCGCGACCATGACCGAACCCCCGGCCGGGCTGGCACCGGAGATCTCCCGCATCGGCACCCGCCATATCGCCGCACTGCACGCCATTCACACCTATTTGAACCACATCGCGACCTACGACCCGCAATCACTGGACAGCTATTTCACCGGAGCCATCGAAGCCACCACCGGCGTGTGCCGGCAACAACTCCTCGACACCCACAACGCGACCCGCGAATACCTGCTCGCCACCAACAGCAGCAGCCAGGTCATCGAATTCAATTGCGGATTGCGCGCGATCACCGGCACCACCGCCCTCGGGGTCGGCTATGTCAAACAATCCACCTCCAGCGACCTGAGCCCCGATCCGGCGGTATCGCTGTTCGCCTCGGTGGTCACCGCGGAGGAGCAGCCCGACGGCCGCTGGCTCATCAGCGAGGTGAAGCGCATTTCGACCTAGCTTGGCGGCTAATATGGTTAGGTGCCATATTACCGGCATGGCACCGGAGCCGGGATCCGGACCGGTTGCGCGCCAACATATCCCGGACCTCCGGCGTCGAAATCCGCTGTGCCGACGCCGCGGATTCCGACTCATTGCGGACCGCCTTCGATGGGGCGACCCAGCTGTTCCTCACCATGTCCGACAGTCCGGATCAGGTCGCACTGGAGACCCGGGTGATCGACGGCGCCGCGGCGAGCGGCATCGCGCACATCGTCGAACTCTCCGCACCGACGGCCGCCCCGGATTCATCGGTGGCGATCGCGCGCTGGCATGACGAGATCGAACAGGTGCTGCGCGCGTCCGGGATCGCCCATACCCCGCTGCGGCCGTACGCGTTCATGCAGAAGCTTGCGCTGCTGGGCCGCGAGGTGGCCCGGCGCGGCGCGATCGTGGGCACTATGGGGTCGGCCGTCTGCAATTACATCGACTGCCGCGATATCGCCGATGTCGCCGCTGCGGCACCCGGCCCGAAATCGCCGGGGGCACATACACCCTCACCGGATCCCGGACCGTCGGGTACCCGGAGCTGGCGAGCCTGTTGAGCACACTGCTGGGCGCCCCGGTCGAGTACATCGACCTGCCCCCGGCGCCGAGCACGGTTCGCCGCCCTCCCCGGTCTGACCCGCACCGGCGGCGGCGATATCGCCCGCCGACTTCCGGGAGTATCTGATCGAACGACCGCGGCTGCCGGATTGGCTCGCCGATCACCTGACCGAGATCCAGCGGCTGGCCGTGGAATACCCGGGACGGCCGACCGATACCGTCGACCGCATCCACGGCAGGCCCCCGCGCACCATCGAGGCATACCTGACCGAAAACCTCGGTGCGTTCCGTCAATCCGCCGGGAGACCCCGATAACCACCCGGCGGCCGGACAACCCTCGACGTCCGGACCCTCCGGCCGCCACCGAATTCGCTACTCGCTCAACGCCTATCGAACAACGCACCCCCGGCGCACCGGCAGACCACGGTCCGCCAGCGCCGCGAGCATGGCCTGTCCGCGCTGGGCGCCCACCGTCGACGAAGTGCCCGCCAGGGCCGGAACATAGGTCGCCGCACCGACTATGGACTCGGCGACCAGGGACCAGAAGCGGCGCACATCCAATCCGGCACAGCGCAGCATGGCCTCCTGCGCCAGCAGCAGCGCCGGTTCACAGCGATGCGCCAGCCAGACGTACAGCGCGGGTTCACAAGGCAGCGCGACGATTCCGGGCTCACCGGCCAGGCGGTCGCCGTCGACCACGCGAATCGTGGTGTCCGCCAACCCCGCCCAATGCTCGGGTTGCAGCGCGCGCAGCCGGGCGCTGGCCCTGCCGAAGGCGATCCTGGAATCGCGAGGCGGGCACACGGTTACGGGTTCGAGCATCGAACCTCCTCAATCATCGGTATTCCGGCCACTGTGAACGCAACGAGAACGAAGATAGGTTAGGCTTACCAAGCTAACGAGAGCAATCAACACAACAGGAGCAGTTCGTCACCGTGCCCGCCGTAGTCACCACCAGACGGCGACGTCTGTCCGGACTTCTCCTACTCACCGCACTCCTGGGTTGTGCCGTGCTCGCGAGCATTGCGTTCGGCTCGCGAGCGATACCGCTCCCCGCGGTATTCGACGCACTGACCTGTCCGGGCGGGTTTCCACTGTCCTGCCCGGCCGACGGATCGGCCGCGCAGATCGTGCGCGAATTACGCCTGCCCCGAACCGGACTCGCGCTCGTCACGGGTTTGGCGCTCGGGATGGCAGGCGCACTCATCCAGGGCTATACCCGAAATCCGCTCGCTGACGCGGGCTTACTCGGAATCAATGCCGGGGCCGCGTTCCTGGCGGCGCTGAGCATTCACCTGTTCGCGCTCACCGCCACCACCCAGTACATCTGGTTCGCCTTCGCGGGCGCGCTGCTCGCGGGCATCATCGTTTTCGGGATCTCCTCGATCGGCGGCGGTAAGGCCAGCCCGCTGAGCCTGGTGCTCGCGGGCGCGGCCGTCACCGCGTTTCTCCAGGCCATGACCAATGTGGTTGTGCTGCTGGACGCCAACGCGCTCAATACCGTCCGCTACTGGGTGGTCGGCGATGTCGCCGGACACGACGCCGCCGTCTTCTGGCAGATACTGCCGTTCCTGGCCGTGGGCGTGGCACTGGCGCTGACCGCCACACCCGGCCTCAACCTGCTCGGACTCGGCGATGACGTGGCCCGCGGGCTCGGCGTGCATATCGCGCGCAGCCGCGCGCTGGGACTCGCCGCCGTCGTGCTACTCGCGGGCGCGGCCACCGCCGCGGTCGGCCCGATCGCCTTTCTGGGGCTGATCGTTCCGCACCTGGCCCGCTCCCTTACCGGCCCGGATTACCGCTGGCTGCTGCCCTATTCGGGACTACTCGGCGCGATCACGCTCTTGCTCGCCGATACCGCGGGCAGAGTGGTCGCCCGCCCGGGTGAACTCCAGGTCGGCATCATCCTCGCCGCGTTCGGCGCACCATTTTTCATCCTGTTGGTCCGCCGCCGAAAGCTGGTGAGCCTGTGAGCATTCCCACGCAACTCGACGGCACACCCGCCGAACCCGCTCCCGGGCAAACGGAAACGACGGCTGATCTCGCCGCTACCGCGAATAGCATTTCCGGGCAGCGCGAATCGGCGGCCGAAACCGGCATGGTGACGAAGAGCGGTGCCGCGCCTACCCGTACCGTGCGGCGGGTACGGCCCGCCCTACGCGTAGGCGGCTTCTCGGCGGTGCTGCGGATCGGCGCGCTGCTCACCGTCGCCGCGCTCATCACGGTTCTGCTCACCCTGTTCGCCCTCGACATCGCCACCGGCGACTTCCGCATACCCCTCGGCCGAGTGCTGGATGTGCTGGGCGGCGGCGGAACTCGCGCACAGCGATTCGTGATCTTCGACTCCCGGCTGCCGCGCGCGCTCACCGCGGTCGTGGTCGGTGCGGCGCTCGGCCTGGCGGGCGCGATCGCCCAATCCATCCTGCACAATCCGCTCGCGAGCCCCGATATTCTCGGCATCACCTCCGGAGCGAGCTGCGGTGCGGTACTGGTCCTGGCCGGAACCAGCGGCGCGACCACCGGAATCGCGGCATCTATGGGTGTTCCGCTCGCCGCGCTGGCCGGTGGGCTGCTCACCGCGATCGGCATTTATCTGCTGGCCTGGGGGCGCACCGGCACCGGCGATACCGGGGTCATGGGATTTCGCCTGGTACTCATCGGCATCGGAGTCAATGCCGCGCTGCTGTCGGTGGTCAGTTGGCTGCTCACCCGCGCCACCCTCGCCGACGCGGCGCACGCGCAACTGTGGCTCACCGGCTCCCTCGATCGCGCGGACTTCTCGACCCTGATCCCCGCCGCGCTCGGCCTCGGACTGGCACTGCTCGCCGCGGCGGCGTCCAGCCGCACCCTGGCCGCCCTGCGCTTCGGCACCGACACCACGCGCGTGCTGGGCGTCAGCATTCAAACCCAGCAGGCGATCCTGTTGGGCGCGGGCGTGATCGCCGCCGCGCTCGCCACCGCCGCGGCCGGACCCGTCGGATTCGTGGGGCTGGCCGCACCGCAGATCGCGCGCCGCCTGCTGCGCACCCCCGGCGAACCGATCATCGCCTCGGCCCTGATCGGCGCGATCGCCGTGGTCGGCGCGGACCTGGTCGCCCGCACACTGCTACCGGTCGATCTGCCCGTCGGTGTGGTGACCGCCGCGGTCGGCGGACCGTTCATGCTGTATCTGCTAGTTCGCGCCAATCGGAAGGCGACCCTGTGACCGCTGCGACGGATGATGTGAAGATCGGCGAGACAACAACTCTCGCCGCGGAAAACGTCACGCTGGGTTACGGCGATCGGGTCATCGTCGACGGACTGACCCTCGATATCCGGCCCGGTGTGATCACCACCGTCATCGGCCCGAACGGCTGCGGCAAATCCACGCTGCTGCGTTCGCTGGGCCGGTTACTGAAGCCGCGCGAGGGCCGAATCGTCTTGGACGGCAAGGCCATTTCGTCCCTCAAGACCCGCGATATCGCCCGCATGATCGGCATGCTGCCGCAGACCCCCCTCGCCCCCGAGGGCCTGACCGTCGCCGATCTCGTCGCGCGCGGGCGGCATCCGCATCAATCCTGGCTGCGCCAGTGGTCCGCCGACGACGAGGCCGAGGTGACCCTCGCGCTCACCCAGACCGGGATCGCGGATCTGGCCGACCGCGCCCTGGACGAACTCTCCGGCGGCCAGCGCCAGCGCGCCTGGATCTCCATGGCCCTGGCGCAGGGCACCGACATCCTGCTGCTGGACGAGCCGACGACCTATCTCGATCTCGCGCATTCGCTCGAGGTGCTCGATCTCGTCGATCGCCTGCACGCCGACTTCGGCCGCACCGTGGTCATGGTGTTGCACGATCTGAATCTGGCCATTCGCTACAGCGATCAACTCGTCGTCATGCGCGCGGGCAAGATCGTGGCGCAGGGCACACCGGGCGACATCATCACAGCCGAGCTTCTGCTGGAGGTCTTCGGTCTGCGTGCCGAGGTGCTCGAGGATCCGGTCTCCGGGCGACCCATGATCGTGCCGATCGGCGCCCGGCACGTGCACGGCGCGACCGGGCAGGACACGCCCGCTATGACCAATCCCACACAGCTACCGGCGGGTTACGACAACTTGTAGTACGCATTCCTGTCGTTGTCTCCGTAAACTTGTGGGATGGCAGGTCTTGGTGAACTCGAGAAAGCGGTCATGGACCAGTTGTGGTCGGCCGATGAACCCCAAACGGTACGGCAGGTCCATGAGGCCCTCGCCGAACGCCGCGAGCTCGCCTACACCACGGTAATGACCGTTCTGCAGCGTCTCGCGAAGAAGAATCTCGTACTCCAGCAGCGTGATGACCGCGCGCATCGGTACGCCCCCGTGCACACTCGCGACGAACTCGTCGCCAGTCTCATGGTGGACGCACTACAGCAGGCGGACGAAGTAGGCTCGCGCCGAGCAGCACTCGTGCACTTCGTGGAACAGGTCGGAGCCGACGAGGCTGCCGCTTTGCGGGATGCACTCGCTAAGCTCGAAGCCACCGAGGCGGCACGCAAGGAGCCGAAAGACTCCAAGTAGCCCCAGCCTCGGCCCAGGCCCCCACAACGCAGTGAGCTGAGGAATGGACGTAACAGCGCCGGTATTCGCCGGTCTCGCCTTGTTGCTGGCGGGACCGGTCCCGGCGTTGCTCAGCCGAGCCACCTGGCCGTATCGGAGTCCCCGCGCGGCGCTGGTGCTCTGGCAGGCCATCGCCCTCGCCGCCATTCTGAGCGCCTTCGGCTCCGGACTCGCCATCGCCAGTCGACTACTGGTGCCCGGAGCCGACGGCCGGCCCACCACCACCCCGAGCAAGGAGATCGACGCCCTCGGACTGCCGCTGTGGCTGGCCCTGGTCACCGTCTTCGCGCTCACCCTGCTCGTCGGCGCGCGGCTGATCTTCTCGGTGGTGCGGGTCGGCGTGCACACGCGCCGGCGGCGCGCCAAACACCGCATGCTGGTCGATCTGCTCGATCAGGGCGGGGTGGCGCGCAAATCCGCCGATATCCGGGTGCTCGCCTCCACCGAACCCATCGCCTACTGTCTGCCCGGGCTGCGCCGCCGCGTCGTGCTCAGTCAGGGCACGGTGACCAATCTTTCCCAAGAGGAGTTGACCGCAATCGTCAGCCATGAGCGTTCGCATCTGCGCGCCCGCCACGACCTGGTGCTGGAGGCGTTCACCGCCGCGCACGAGGCGTTTCCACGGGTGGTGCGCTCGAAATCCGCACTGGATTCGGTGAAATTGCTGATCGAATTGCTGGCCGACGATTCGGCGGTGAAGGTCACCGGGCCGACACCGCTGGCGCGGGCACTGGTCGCCTGTTCCAATTCGCCCGCGCCGCAGGGTGCGATGGCGGTGGGCGGGCCGACGACCTTGATTCGTATTCAACGGCTGGCCGGGCCGATCGGTGATCTGCGGATCGCGTCGGCGGCCTATCTCGCGGCCGCGGCCATCCTCGTGGTGCCGACCCTCGCGGTCGCCATTCCGTGGTTGCAGGAACTGAGCCGATTGCTCAGCCGTGCCTGAGCCCCTCGACACCACACCCGAAACCCCGCGCTTCGCGTCCTCGGCCGCGGGTGCGCGCCGATTCGCCGATCTCGGGCTGCCACCGATGCTGGTGCAGGCATTGCGGCGCAATGGGATCGACACCCCGTTCCCGATTCAGGCCGCGGTGATTCCGGATATCCTCGCCGGTCACGACGTATTGGGCCGGGCCGCAACGGGTTCGGGCAAGACCCTGGCCTTCGGACTGCCCATGCTGGTGCGGCTCTCGGGTGCGCCGACCGCGCCGCGGCGACCGCGCGGGTTGATTCTGGTGCCGACACGGGAATTGGCGCTGCAGGTCGAGACCGCGCTGGATGAGCCCTCACTCTCGGTGGGGCTGCGGCTGGCCTCGGCCGTGGGCGGTCTCGCCATCAAGGCGCAGGACGAGAAGCTCGGGCGCGGTGTGGATCTGCTCATCGCCACGCCCGGCCGGCTGACGGACCTGATCGGCCGTCGTGCCGTCGATCTGTCGGATGTGCAGGTCATCACCGTCGACGAGGCCGACCATATGGCCGATCTCGGCTTCCTGCCGCAGTTGACGGCCGTGCTCAATCGCGTCCCCGACAATGCCCAGAAGTTGCTGTTCTCGGCGACCCTGGACGAGGCCATCGACAATCTGGTCCAGCGCTACCTGCACTCCCCCACCGCCCATGCGGTGACCGAGGCGCCGGGCGCGAATCCCGATGCGGGCGGCCGGGATTCCGCCGAGCCCGAGACCACCGATGATGGCGGCCTGCCCGATATCGCGCACTACGCCCTGCATGTGCGGCGTATCGAAAAGCGCCCGGTGGTCACCGAGATCGCCGCGCGCAAGGGTCGCACCCTGCTGTTCGTGCGCACCCAGCACGGTGCGGACAAGTTGGCCCGCAAACTCCGCGAGGCCGGCATCTCCGCCGCCGCGCTGCACGGTGGTCAAGGGCAGAATCAGCGCACCCGCACGCTGGCCGCTTTCGCCGACGGCACCTGGCCGGTGCTGGTGGCCACCGATATCGCCGCGCGCGGCATCCACGTCGACGATGTCTCGCTCGTCGTGCACGTCGATCCCCCGGCCGACCCCAAGGACTATCTGCACCGCACCGGCCGCACCGCCCGTGCGGGCGCCTCCGGCACCGTCGTCACGGTCGTCACCCCCGACGACCGTCAGGAGGCGGCCGATCTGGCGCGCCGCGCCGGCGTCGCGGTCACCGATCTCGAGGTCCGCCCCGGGGACCGCCGCCTGGCCGAGATCACCGGGGCCCGCCGCCCCTTCGGCCGCCCCGTGCCCGATCCGTCGACGGTCGCCGCCAATGCCAAAGCCGCTGCCGCCACACCGGATCCGGCCCCCGAACGCCCGCGCCACCGCATCGATCCCCGCACCGGCGGTCGCCAGCACAGTAAGAAACGTAAACCCAAACCCACCCGCAAGGGCTGACCGCGACCGACCTGCCGGGGAACCCGCTTCCCGGCAGCGTCCGCCGCGTGAAGTTCATCATGGGTGCGCCCTGGTCCTCGCCACCTGCACGACGGTGGGATTGCCTGTGGCGCAGGCGGATACCGCCATCGGCGGTATCGAATCCGATAACGCGCACACCGTCGAGTGCAACGCGCCTACCAGGCGGCACTCGAACGCGATATCGAGAGCGGTTCCCTCTGATCAGCGACCCACGCTGATCAACGGCGGCGGCCCCAGCCCGACCGGGACCGCCACCCACCGCGCGCCGGAATCCGCTCACTGAATCCCGCGAGTTGCAAAGCGAGAGCGAGCAATCCGATGGTGAGGCACACCTCGGCCCCGAATGTGGTTGCCTGATTGACGAGTTGCAGTAGCAGTGCGATGGCGAACAGCACGGCGGCAGCGATTGCGAACATACCTACGGGATACCCACAAACCGCGATTTACCCCACCGAATCACCCACCCGCGCAACAGTGGTGATGATGCGGGTATCGGTAGCGGTCGTAGGACTGGTTGGCTCCGATATGCCAGGCCAGCGGGGTCAGCAGCGCTCCGACGAGCAGGACGAGCGAATTCCACGCTGTCACAGCGTGACTCGCGAGGAGCCCGTTGATTCGGGCACGACCCCCGTATGTGTGCTCCCTCTCCCATGCGCACAGGCTGCCCCGAGAATTCCGGCGGTCCGAGCGAATATCGGCGTCAGCTCACAACTTTCACCGAATCAACACGAATCGTCCGGGTCAGGTCAGGTCAGGTCGGCGTTGCCGTCGATGACTTTGAGCTTGTATTCGAAATGGTTGATGCGCCAGCCCTTCTCGGTGCGTTCGAAGCCCGGGACGTAGCTGCCGATGAACCAGCGGGTGGTGCCGTTGGTGGCGTCGTTCTTCAGGTGGACGGCGATGGCGTCGGCGTGCGCGCGGCCGGTGTCGCCGGTGATGTCGATGAGGTGGTTGCCCGCCCGGTGGTGCACGGCGTCGAGGGCGCCAGGCCCTGCGCCCAACCGGCGGTGATCTCGGTGGCAGAGAGGGTGGCGAACCCAAGGCACGGTCGGCGGGGCGGCAACCCGGTTTCCACGGTGTGCGCCGTCGCCGACTACACTGGCTGGCTGCATGCGTGACACCAGGTAGCGCGAAGGGCACCTGCCATCGAAGCATGGAAATACGACAACCCCGACGTCAAACCATGAGGCGGCAAACACCGTGCAGTTCCTTCCCGGGCAGACTCCGCCCTACGACCTGACCTACGACGATGTCTTCCTCGTCCCGAATCGGACCGATGTCGCCTCGCGGTTCGACGTCGACCTGTCCACCAGTGACGGCACCGGCACCACCATTCCCCTCGTGGTCGCGAATATGACCGCCGTCGCGGGCCGTCGCATGGCCGAGACAGTGGCACGCCGCGGTGGCATCGTGGTGCTGCCGCAGGACCTTCCGATCCAGGCCGCCGCGGACACCATCGCGTTCGTCAAGAGTCGCTCGCTCACCGCCGACACCCCGGTCACCCTCGATCCGGAGCGTTCGGTCTCCGATGCGCTGGCGCTGATCCACAAGCGCGCCCACGGCGCCGTCGTGATCGTCGAGGGCGGCAAACCGGTCGGCGTGGTCACCGAGACCGCCTGCGCCGATGTGGATCGCTTCGCCCGCCTGAGCACGGTCGCGGACACCAATTTCGTGAGCGCACCGGCCGACGCCTCCCCGCGCGAGGTGTTCGATCTGCTCGAGGCCGGGCATTCCAAGCTCGCCGTGCTGGTGCATCCGGACGGCACCCTCGCGGGCGTCATGACCCGCACCGGCACCGTGCGCGCGGGCATCTACCAGCCCGCCGTCGATGCCAACGGTCAGCTGCGCATCGCCGCCGCGGTCGGCATCAACGGCGATATCCCGTCCAAGGCCAAGGCCCTGGTCGACGCGGGCGCCGATGTGCTGGTGATGGATACCGCGCACGGCCATCAGCAGAAGATGCTCGAGGCGCTGCGCTCGGTCGCCGCCCTGGATCTGGGTGTGCCGCTGGTCGCGGGCAATGTGGTCTCGGCCGCGGGCACCCGCGATCTGATCGAGGCGGGCGCGGACATCATCAAGGTCGGCGTCGGCCCCGGCGCCATGTGCACCACCCGCATGATGACCGGCGTGGGCCGGCCGCAGTTCTCCGCCGTGGCCGAATGTGCCGCCGCGGCAAAAGAATTCGGCAAGCACATTTGGGCCGACGGTGGCGTGCGGCATCCCCGCGATGTGGCCCTGGCCCTGGCGGCCGGTGCGGCCAACGTCATGATCGGCTCCTGGTTCGCGGGCACCTACGAATCGCCCGGCGATATGCGCATCGACCGCGACGGCAACCGCTACAAGGAGAGCTTCGGCATGGCCTCCAAGCGCGCGGTCGCCGCGCGCACCGCCACCGATTCGGCCTTCGATCGGGCGCGCAAGGCGCTGTTCGAGGAGGGCATCTCCTCCTCGCGCATGCGCCTGGATCCCGAGCGCCCGGGTGTGGAAGATCTGATCGATCACATCACCTCCGGTGTGCGCAGTTCCTGCACCTACGCCGGTGCGCGCAGCATCGCCGAATTCCATGAGAAGGCGGTACTGGGCGTGCAGTCCGCCGCCGGTTTCGCCGAGGGTCGCCCGCTGCCTTCGGGCTGGTAGACCCGTACGACATCACGCCCGGTGGGAACCCGCGGGAACCCACCGGGTTGGCCATGTCCGGCCAGGTCACACGCAAGTGTGATCGACCAGCCGGTACCATGTCGACTATCGGACCGTGACGACCCGTCACGGTCTACCCCATGCGAAAGGAACCAGTTGTCACCCGCGTCCGAGGGCGCCGTTCAGGAGGGCTCCTCTACCGAGCCGGGTGACAAACCCGGCGCCATCGCTCTCTCAGCCACCCAGACGGCCGGGTGGTGCTGACCGTGTCAGCCCTGCTCACCGTTCTCAGCCTGATCGGTTTCATCGCACTGACCGCCGGTACGGCATTGTTCGTCGCCGCGGAATTCTCGCTCACCGCCCTGGAACGCAGCACCGTGGAGGCGCACGCCCGCGAGGGCGATCGCCGCGCCCGGCAGGTGCGCACAGCGCATCGCACGCTGTCGTTCCAGCTCTCCGGGGCCCAGTTGGGCATCACCATCACCACGCTGATCACCGGTTATATCGCCGAACCGGTATTGGCACGGCTGCTGGAGCCCCCCTTCGACGCCCTCGGCCTGGATTCGGGTGCCTCGCACGGCATTTCGCTGGCGCTGGCGCTCATCCTGGCCACCTCGCTGTCCATGATCTACGGCGAGCTGGTGCCGAAGAACATCGCCATCGCCTCGCCGCTGGTGACCGCGCGCTGGACCGCGGGACCCATGATGTGGTTCTCGACCGCGTTCCGCTGGTTGATCAATTTCCTCAATGGCACGGCCAACTGGGCCGTGCGCCGGCTCGGGGTCGAACCGGCCGAGGAATTGCGTTCGGCGCGTTCGCCGCAGGAGCTGGGTTCGCTGGTGCGCACCTCGGCCCTGCACGGCGCGCTGGATCAGCGCACCGCGCAGGTGGTGGATCGCTCACTGCAATTCGGTGAGCGCAGCGCGGAGGAGTTGATGACCCCGCGCGTGAAGATCGAATCCCTGGATCAGGACTGCACCATCGCCGATCTCATCGAAACGGCAAGTCGCACCGGCTATTCGCGCTTCCCGGTGATCGACGGGGATCTGGACAACACGCTCGGCGTCGTCCACGTGAAGCAGGCGTTCACGCATCCTTCGACCCAGCGCCGCACCATCCGGCTCAAATCCATCTGCCAGCCCGTGCCCATAGTGCCCGCGAGCCTGGACGGTGACGAGGTGCTCGAACGCGTGCGCGCCGACGGTATGCAGGTGGCCCTGGTCGTGGACGAATACGGCGGCACCGCGGGCATCGTCACCATGGAGGACCTGATCGAGGAGATCCTCGGCGATGTCCGCGATGAGCATGACGAAGAGGAACTCGATGTGCGCCGCACCGCCAACGGCTGGGACTGCTCCGGGCTGCTGCGCATCGACGAGGTCTCGCGCACAACGGGTTACGACGCGCCCGAGGGTGAATACGAAACCCTCGGCGGTCTGGTGCTGACCCAATTGGGCCGGATTCCGGTCGCCGATGATGAGGTACTACTGCCCGAACCCGGCAACAACCACGCCATGGATCCGCACACCAGCGGCGGCTGGATCGCCAAGGTGGAGCGAATGGACGGCCGCCGGATCGACCGGGTGCTGTTGCGTCCGGTCGATGCCGAGAGCCTGGCGGAGTGGGAGCGCGACCATGGGTGACTGGACCGCGGTACTGCTGGCCCTGGGCCTGCTGCTGGGCAACGCGTTCTTCGTCGGCGCGGAGTTCGCGCTGATCTCCGCGCGCCGCGATCGGCTCGAAGCGCTTGCCGCACAGGGCAAGCGCAGCGCCAATACGGTAATCGAGGCGGGACAGAACCTGTCGATGATGCTGGCGGCGGCGCAGCTGGGCATCACCATCTGCTCGATCCTGCTGGGCCGGGTCGGCGAACCCGCTGTGGCGCATCTGCTTTCGGGCGTCTTCGACCTGATCGGCATGCCGGAGTCACTGCTGCACCCGATCTCGTTCGCGGTTGCCTTGGCCATCGTGGTGGTGCTGCACATCCTGCTGGGCGAGATGATTCCGAAGAATATCGCGCTGGCCGGGCCGGAACGCAGTGCGCTGCTGCTGGTTCCGCTGCATCTGCTGTGGTTGCGGCTGGCCAAGCCGCTCATCTCGATCTACAACCTGGCGGCGAATCTATCGCTGCGGGCGCTGCGGATCGAACCCAAGGATGAGCTGGACTCCACCGTGTCGTCGGTGGAGTTGGCGGAGATGTTCGGTGAATCGCATTCGGAGGGGCTGCTGGACGAGGAGGAGCACCGCCGCCTCACCCAGGCGCTGGGGTCCAGCGACAGTATCGTCTCCGATGTGATGGTGCCGCTGGCCAAGACCAGGTCGGTGCCGCTGCGCGGTGAGGGCACCACCCTCGGCGATATCGAGAACGCCGTCACCGAGACGGGCTTCTCCCGCTATCCGGTGCGGGCCGGGGACGGGTCGCTGGTCGGCTACCTGCACGTCAAGGATGTGCTGGATCTGGTGGCCGATGACAAGGCCGGTCCGTCGACGCCCATCCCCCGCACCGATATCCGCCCGCTGCCCACGGTGAGCACCGGAGCCACTCTCTTCGAGGCCCTGGCCCGCCTGCGCCGCACCAACTCCCATCTGGGCCGGGTGGTGGACAGCCGCGGCAATACCGTCGGCATCGTCGCGCTCGAGGATCTGGTGGAGGAGTTCGTCGGCACCGTCCGCGATGCCACCCACCGCATCGCGGAGTAATTGTGCGACAGGATATTTCAGCGCACGTGCTCGCGCCCGCCGACTGATCGGCAAGAAACGCAGCGGCAAGGGCAGGCCGGGGCCACCGGTCCACGACGATGTGGTCCGGCGTGTTTTCTCCGCACACAACACACGAGTGCCAGAAATTAGCTAGCGGATCGGGTTAGGGCCGGGAGCGTCGTGTCATCGGCGTGAGCGTGCGTTCACAGACGTTCCAGCGCGGCACACCAATGACAGGTGCATGATTGCGCACATGAATCCCCAGTTCAGAGAAGCTTTCCGTGATCGAACCGGTTGCGTCACAGCGTCGTTCCAGCTCCGGCGGCGATCCTCACACAGCAGACCCTGGCTTGACATTCCCACCGTGCGGGTCCAATATTGCTCGGTCAGCACCTCGCTAGGCGAGGCTCCTGTACGAACAAAGGCCACTGATCCGACGACGTCGAGAGACGCCCAGGGTTAGGACAGGTTTCCCCGGATTAAGGGGTCACCCGAAGTGGCTTCCCGCGCAACGGGATACGTCGTATAGTGCCGAAGCTCTGACGAGAGGGGTGCTCGTTCACGCTCATGGTGAACGTTTCCCCTCTGTCTCGCGTTGTGCGGCGTTGTGAAGGTTTCGGCGTGCGCGCCCAGACGGCAAGGAGGTGAGGGACGACATGAAGTCCGGCGATAGTCCGTATCCGAGTCCGGTTCGAAAATCCTTGTCGTTCCGGCTTGCCGCGGCCTGGCCATTGCCTGATTCCGACGCGCTCTCGCACTGAACGCATATTCGCTTGTGCGGCAGTGAGTTTCGGACTCCTGCTGTGTCCGGGCAGCCGATGAGCCGCTTGTGCTCGAAGGAGCCTGCCATGACCTTCCCCACCTTCACCCGTGCCCGTACCCCGATGACCGTGCTGTCGGTCCTCGGTGAGAGCACCCGGCGCGTGCGCGCCCGCCACACCCTCACCGAGGCCGAACGCCACAACCTGCGTGCGGCCCGCGGCCGTTCGGCGGTGTACACCGCCTCGCTCGGCGGCCGCGGCTTCCGCGCGTAGATCCACGCGGGTCCCGCGTGGACCACACATCACTTGTTCTCCGGACCCTCCGGCGGTCGCAGCCCGCCGGAGGTACGACCTTGCTCGACACCTGATGATGAAAGCGGGGAAAGGCAATGGCCTTCTTCTCGAACGGCGCGCCGCGCCGCAACACCACCGCCGTCGCCGACGTTCAGCCCACCGGCGCCGTCATGGACAGCGCCCACGTCGGCGACATCCATGGCGCGTTGGGCTCCATCAGTCAGCACGACACCCTCGAAGGACGTTCCCGCTGGCAGCGTTTCCGCATGCTGCTGGCCGTCATCGGCCCCGGCCTGATCGTCATGGTCGGCGACAACGACGCCGGTGGCGTGGCCACCTACGCCCAAGCCGGACAGAACTACGGCATGGCGCTGGTATGGACGCTGGTCCTCCTGATCCCGGTGTTGTACGTGAACCAGGAAATGGTGGTGCGCCTGGGCGCGGTCGCCGGAGTCGGCCACGCGCGCTTGATCTTCGACCGCTTCGGCAAGTTTTGGGGCGCGTTCAGCGTCGGCGACCTGTTCATCGTGAACGCGCTGACCATCGTCACCGAATTCATCGGCGTCTCCATGGCCTTGGGCTATTTCGGCCTGCCCAGGGGCATTTCGATCCCACTGGCCGCCGTACTGCTGTTCGCGGTCGTCGCCGGTGGTTCGTTCCGGCGCTGGGAACGATTCCTGTTCGGGCTGATCGCACTGAACATCGTCATCTTCCCGCTCACGTTCATGGTGCGCCCCAAGGTATCCGAGGTCGGCCACGGGTTCCTGCCGTCTTTCCCCGGCGGGCTGAACTCGACGCTGCTGCTGCTCATCGTGGCCATCGTCGGTACCACCGTCGCCCCCTGGCAGCTGTTCTTCCAGCAGTCCAACATCGTCGACAAGCGCATCACCCCGCGCTGGATCCGCTATGAGCGCTACGACCTGATCGTGGGCATCGTCGTGGTCATGGCCGGTGCCATCGCCATCATGTGCGCGGCCTCGTTCGGCCTCGCCGGGACCGACGCGATCGGCAATTTCACCGACGCCGGGGCGGTGGCACGGGCGCTGCACGACCACATGGGCCCGACCGTCGGTGCGCTGTTCGCGATCCTGCTGCTCGACGCCTCGCTGATCGGCGCGAACGCGGTCGGCCTGGCCACCACCTACGCGCTCGGCGACACCCTCGGCAAGCGGCACTCGCTGCACTGGAAGATCACCGAAGCCCCGATCTTCTACGCCGGATACGCCACGCTGCTCGCGATCGCCGCCGCGGTGTCCTTCAGCCCGGACCACGTGCTCGGCCTGCTGACCCAGGGCGTGCAGGCACTGGCCGGTGTGCTGCTGCCCTCGGCCACGGTGTTCCTGGTCCTGCTCTGCAACGACAAGGCCGTCCTGGGCCCGTGGGTGAACACCGTGCGGCAGAACATCGTCGCGGGCGTCATCGTCTGGTCGCTGGTACTGCTATCACTGGCCCTCACCGCCGCAACCTTCTTCCCCAACCTGTCCACCCAGACCCTCGAAATCGGTTTCGGCGCAGGCGCTCTCATCGGCATCCTCGGCGGCGCGGCCATGCTGCCGGCCTGGCGGCGCGGACAGCGCAGGGCCACCGAACGCACCGCGGCCGAACTCGGCGGTCTCGACCCTGACCAGGTCGAGGAACTCGAGTCGACCCCGCTGACCCGCGCCGAGCGCAAGGCCATCCTCGAAGCCGACCGCGACGCCTTCCGCACACCCGCGCTGGACACCCTGGAACGCCCGGCGTTCTCGATGGGCCGCATGGCCGGAATGATCGCCCTGCGCGGCTATCTGCTCATCGCGGTGGTTCTGGTGGGCGTGAAGATCTTCCAGTCCATCACCGGCTGACCTGACGACAACGACTGCGGCGGCGAGGAACTCGATCCGCCAGCCCGAGAACAACGCTGGCGAACGCAACGATAGGCCCACCACTTGCCTTGCCGCTGAGAACCGCGCGTTGAGGAAGCGGGTGGCGGTGTTGGGCGGCTCAACGAGATATTGCGTTCTGCGAGTGCGTATTTCACCTCGGAGCTCGGCCCCACCCGGCGGTGATCATACGGTTCATTGAACAGAACAGCCAGCACCCGGGGCGTCGGTGGCCGCTGGCCGGCCCACCAAGCACCGGACGTGCTTCTCTACGACATATGCGACTTCTTCGCGAAGGTGATCTGAGCGTCGTACTCCCGATTCCCGATTCGCAGCGCCAATCGGGGAGGAGCACAATGTCGGCATGGAATTGCGGGACATCGAAATCTTCCTGGTGCTGGCCGAGGAACTGCATTTCGGGCGCACCGCACAACGGCTGCACTTGTCCCAAGCAAGGATCAGTCAGTCGATCAAGAATCAGGAACGCCGCATCGGCGGTCGCCTGGTGGACCGCTCCAACCCGCGCAATGTGCAGGTCACTCCACTCGGACACCAGTTGCTCGCCGAGCTCCGGCCGGCGTACCACGGCGTGCTGCATGCCATCGAGAACGCCCGCTCGGCGGCCTTGGGCATCTCGGGCGTGCTGCGCGTGGCGATGATCGGCTACAACCCCTATGACTACCAACCGTATTGGGATACGTTCCGTCGACGACATCCGGAGTGGGAGTTGCAGATTCGCAGTACCGAATTCGGTGACCAGTTCGGACCATTGCATCGCGGCGAGGCCGATATCCTCATCGCCTGGCTGCCGGTGGAAGAACCCGGATTGACGGTTGGTCCCATCATTTCCGCGGAGCCGATGGTGGCGGTGCTGCCCGGAAACCATGTACTCGCCGAGGAGCACCACCTGACATTGGAGGACTTCGGTGTTTTCGGCGTCTTCAAGCCCAGTGCACCGCTACCCGAATACTGGGAAGATTCGGTCAGCCCCTTCTACACCCCCAAGGGCAGACCGATCGAACGGGTCACCGAAATCTCAACCCTCGAAGACATTCTCACCACCGTCAGTACCAGCACCGCACTCACCACGGGCATGAGCCACATCGCCCGCTACTACAACCGTCCCGGCGTCACCTACCTGCCGATCACCGATTCCCATCTGGTCCAATGGGCACTGATCTGGCGCAGCGACCGCGACCGCGAACAAATCCGCGCCTTCACCCGCATCGTCCGAGATCTGGGACCTCTCGACCAAAGCTGAACGCGTCATCGTTCGCGAGGTCGTCGGCGCTTCGGCTATATCGGCCGCACACCGAATCGACGTGAAAATCCACCACATTACGAGAATCGAACGGAAACCGATAGTTCTCGGCGCGGTCCGACCACTGCCTGACATTGCTGGCGGGCAACAGATAGAGGCATTCGGCCCGAACGCCTGCCAGCCATCCGACGTTCGCCGGTCGTCGGCCTGCACCCCGTCCGGTTGCCTCGATGGAGGCTGGGTTGACATAGGCGCGACGCCCGAGCTTGTTCAGTGGCCGCCGCGCATATAGCTCGGACGGGAACCCAGGGCGGTGTTGTTCCACACCAGTGGGTTTGGTTCCGCGGCTGGGTACTCTCGGCGCAACCAGCCGACCTGCCATTCGGTTCCGACGAGATCGAAAATATAGGCATCGGGCCGATCTGGCACAGGAATTCGCTCGACGGCCTTGGCGCCGTCGAGGCGTAAGGACAGCTCGGCGAATGCGCTCGCGCAGGGATAGCCCACCGGCTGCTGCTGGTTGTCGTAGCCGAAAAGCGCGAACTTCAGAAACAGCAGGCCCAGGAACGAAAAACGCTCAGCGGGTTCTGGTGTGTCAGGCCCGAGTTGCCAACAGAAGGTGCGGTCGATGCCGCACGATAGCGCGAGAACATTGCGGATCACGATGTCATCGGCATTGAGCCGGTGCCGTTCGGCCTCCGCCTCGGGCGGGCAGTCGAGCATGAACATCTGGAGAGCGGGAGGCAATTCGGGCATACGCTCGTACAGGCGTTCCATGGCCGTACGAGACTCGGTCATGACGGTCTGTCCCGAACGGAAATCAGCGACGGTCAGTGCGTGCCAGGGCCGCAGGGGTTCGGTGGCCAGCACATCGGTCAACTCGCTGAACAGTTCCGGAAACTCGACGAGAAGCGGACCGTTGTATTCGCCCACCACGACCGGCTTCTCGCCTCCGGCGGCACGCAGCGCGGCCCGGGCGTTGGCGACCATGCCCGGCACCAGGTACGGGTCACCATAGGGGTGCAGATCGAACACGTCGTAAGAGTCGTGACCGGCGTGGATCACGTGTAGGAAGAACTCACGCTCGGAATCGGGCTCGTCCATGTTCGCGAAAACACCTGGCACGCAACCGCCGAGGACGACCTGGCCCGCTGGGTCACCCGCTTTGACGGCCGCCCGGAAGCGGGCGAGATGCCGGACGTAGTCATCGGCCGAGTCCGCCCAGAACAATCCGCTCGAAGGTTCGTTCTCGCACTGCCAGTACCGCACCCGGCCGCCACAATGCTCAACCAATGTACGCACCATGGCGGCGTAGCCGTCGGGGTTGTGGGGCACGGAGGCGGGTAGGAAATCGGTGGCACGGGTCGATCCCCACGGCGAGGACGCGGTGATCGTGAACCACAGTTCGGTGTCCTCGTCGCTCTGCTCGAGCACCGCGTCCACGGCCGTCCAATCGTATCGTCCCGGTTCGGGTTCGAGCTGCGACCAGTAGAAGAACACCCGGACCCCACCGGCCCCGAGTTGGCGCACCCGCGGCGTGAAGTCGTCGGTCTCGTCGATCAGCCCGTACTGGATGCCCCGGACGACGCCCAACCGGATCTCTGAATTCCCTGTCATGACAAGCCCTCCTGAACGGCCGCACTGGCAGCGGACTCAGACGCCGCCGCCTGAGGAGTCGGTGGAGTCGGTGGAGTGGAGTCGGTTCGTCCGGGTGGCTGCGTGATCGGTGTGTTCTGAGCGCCCGCGAGCCACCATCGGCCGTTCCGCTCGACCAGTACGTACATCGCGTTCTCGGAGAATCCACCCGGTTCGGTTGCACGCCTGCGGATTTGGGTCAGCACGACCTTCGGTGTCGGGGACGTCGCAACGACGACTTCGAACTGTGACGGCGGCGCGACCTGTGCGTCCATCAAGCGGCGGTGAATGGCGTTCAATTCGGCGTAGCCGACTACCGACGCACCGTATGGACTGCCCCACACCACATCTGCGGCAAAGGCGCCGTCATAGCCGTCCGCGTCGCCCGCCGCGCCGGATTGTTGCAGACCTTCGGCGAAGCGAGCGGCGACCTCGTGGGCAGTGGTGGCCCGTGCTGGATCGCCGAGCGTAGGTCGGTTGTGCATTGTTCTGTGCTCCAATCGTTTCAGCGGAGACTGCCGAGCAGGCCGCCATGGAAATGGGTCAGTTCATCGGTGCGGCCCGCGAGGACCTTCGTCAGCCACTCCGGATCCCCCAGCAGGGCCCGGCCGACGGCCACCAGGTCGAACTCGTCGCGCTCCATGCGGTCGAGCAACTCACCGATATCGGTGACCTTGCCGGGTGACATATGTGGGAACTCATCACCCAGCCCCACCGAGCCGACACTGACGGCGGGTTTCCCGGAGAGCTTTCTGGCCCAGCCGGCCAGGTTCAGATCGGACCCCTCGAACTCGGGGAATTGCAGCCGCCGGGTCGAGCAGTGGAAGGCGTCGACGCCCGCGTCGACCAGCAGACCGAGCATGGTCTCCAATTCGTGTGGTGTCTGGGCTATCCGCGCCCGGTAGTGGCCGACCTTCCACTGGGAGAAGCGGAAGAAGATCGGGAAGTCACCAGCGACGCTGTCGCGGCACGCGGCCACAATCTCCGCGGCGAAACGGGTACGGCCGATGACGTCGCCCCCGTAAACGTCGGTGCGCCGATTGGTGTGGGCCCACAGGAACTGGTCGATCAGATAACCGTGGGCACCATGGATCTCGATGCCGTCGAAGCCCAGAGCTTCCGCGGACACCGCTGCCGTGACGTACGCGGCGATCACGGCATCGATATCCGCCTGGGTCATCTCTCGGCCCGAGGCGGTGCCGTCCAGCGCGATACCGGAGGGGCCGATCCGCGGCGCGTCGGGGACCGGCGGATTGCCGACCATGCGATCCATGCCGACGTGCCACAACTGCGGCATGATTCGGCCGCCCGCCTGATGAACCGCATCGACCACGGCCGACCAGCCGGCAAGAGCCTCGTCACCGTAGAAGTGCGGAACCCGTGCGCTACTGCCCGCGGACTCATGGCCGACATAGGTGCCTTCGGTGACGATCAAACCGATACCGGCCGCCGCCCGTCGGGCGTAGTACTGCGCGACCCCGTGCCCCGGCACTCCGCCAGGTGAGAACTCGCGCGTCATCGGTGCCATCACGACGCGGTTGGGCAGCGTGAGGCGTCCTATCGAGAAGGGGCGAACCAGGATGTCGTTGGTACGTTCGAGAAGCTTGGTGGTCATCGATCTTCGCTTTCCGGCGTCAAACGGCATACGGGCGGACGCGCTTGGCCTCGCGCAGCGACCGACCCCACCAGCTGAGCTGGTCGAGCAGGGCCTTGGCCGCGCCATCACACCCGGGGTCAGACGGTTTGCGGTCGGCATCGAAGACCTGAGCGGCATTGTGGAAACTGACCGTGTTTCGGATTGTCACCGCGTGGAGCTCCGCGAGCACGACGCGAAGCTGTTCCACCGCGCGCAACCCGCCGGAAAGTCCGCCATATGAGACAAATCCGACCGGCTTGGCCTGCCACTGCTCGTTGTGCCAGTCGAGGGCGTTCTTGAGCGCTGCGGGGAAACTGTGGTTGTACTCGGGCGTGACGATCACGAAGGCATCAGCTCGGTCCAACCGGGGCGACACCGCGGCCAACTGCGCTACGACCTCGCCGGAAGGCGCCTGCCCGAACGCCGGGAAAACGGTTGGCAGTGGCGTTTTCACCAGGTCGATCAGATCGGCTTTCATGTCCTCGCGCTGAGCGATGTGTCCGGTGATCCAGTCGGCGACGACCGGGCCGAACCGCCCCTCCCGGACGCTGCCGACGATTACCGCGATCCGCAGGACGCCATCGGTCGACTCAGCCATGGGAGCCTCCGGGCAATGTGTACATTGTATCCATAAAGTACAACGTACACAGCCGTGTGTACGTTGTCCACGGCCGGTACGCTGTATGCGACATCATCCGGCGGAAGGAATCCAACCGATGCCCCCTCAGGGGAAACAGTCGGCGAACGAGGACAAGGACCTCGTCTCGCTATGGGAGCGCCTAGAGCGGCCGGTGCCAGCTCCCCGCGCCACCTTGACTCCCCGGCGGATCGCCGAGGTCGCCGTCGCGGTCGCCGACGCCGAAGGACTCGACGCGGTGACAATGCGCCGACTGGCCACCGAACTCGGCGTCGCTCCCATGGCGGCGTACCGCTACGTCACCGGCAAGGACGAACTGCTCGAGTTGATGGTCGATTTCGTCTACGCCGAGCTGGATCTGCCCGACGGCACCGACGGCTGGCGCGCGACCATGCGGTCCATCGCGCTGCGCACCAGAGAAATCCTGCTGCGACACCCCTGGGTCTCACGAGCGGCTTACGGCGCACCGACACCGAACCAATTGGCCGTGCCGGAGGCGACTCTCGCCGTCCTCGACGGTCTCGGGCTCGATGTGGACACCGCCATGGCGGTCTACAGCACCGTCATCGCCTATATGCACGGCGCGGTCGACTCGGAAGTCAGGACGAGTCGGATGCTGCACGCCCGCGGCTGGGCCACCCGCGAGGAGGCTCGCGCAGGACTGGCCACACAGATGGCCTGGCTGATGAAGACCGGCCGCTACCCCATGTACTCACGGTATATCCACAATGCGGACCGCAAGGACGATGTGCAGTGGCAGTTCGAGATCGGGCTGGACTCCGTCCTCGACGGTATCGCGACGCGCCTCGGGATCTGACCGGATCCTCAGGACCGCCAACGCTGTCCATATCGCCTCGATCAACCAATCGCTACGCTATGGCGACCGCATTCCTACGTATTCGGAAATCCTGGCTCGGCTGACAGCATCCGAACACCGTGCCAGGACGCACCTTTCATCAGCTTTATGCCGAGTTCTGGGTCCACGCCGGTCAATTCGACGAGTTCGCCAGCTGTCGGGGGTCGCGCTTTGCCGCCCTTGAACTGCTTCAAGACCCTGTCGAGTTGCTTTCGGTCGGCTGGTGAGCAATCGGGATAGATCGCAGCGGCCCGGTCCTTGATGCTGGACACCGTTCGCGCCAGCTTTTCCGGATCACGGTCGAAGTCGAAACCCGCTCGCGCCCAGGCGACGGAGCCGTCCTGAACGGCGAAGACCTTGATCTGGGCGACGCCCGAGCGACGGTAGTAGTCGTTGATCGCAGCGGTGAAAGCTCTCGAAAAGCCCCTGCCACGAGCTGACGGTTCCAAGCGCATATGAGCGTTGAATGCGACCGTCCCGCCGCGCTCTGTATAGATGTGCCGTTCAAGTCTGCCTACGCGCCCTCCGGCACCATCGATGATCTCACCGTTGAATCTGAAGCCGGTGACCGCATGCCCGCCGGAACCGTTGGGCCCGAAGTAGGACACGTCGGTGAGCCGCAAGCGATACGGACCGTACTGCTGTTCCAATCCGGATAGCTGCTCGCGAAGCCATCGGTTGTCCAAGCTTGGGACCCGTAGCAGTTCGTCCACGCCTGGTACCGACGAGAGATCGGGTGCTGCGGTCAATGGCCGACGATTGGGTTCGATCCGGCTTAGTTCACGATCCGCCCTGCCCGCATGATTTATCGTCTTCGCGAGCCAATCGTCCTCTCCCCCGATTGTCCTGGCAGATTTGGAGAGGTCGTTGGCACAGCCTCGAATCGAGGACGCCTCATGCTCCGCGAACCGCTCTGCTGCTCGGGCCACGCGATGCGCGCTGTCGCGAAGCATCTTGGAAAGCCTGGACATCATTTCACACTATATCGATGTCATGGTGATGGCTCGCACCTGCGTCAGAAACTGTGGCAAACGTCAGATCAATGGGCAACGGAGATGTGGCACAAGTGATTCCGCAGATCGAGCCTAGCCCGAAAACCGCAGGTTATATCGACCTCGATTTCGCACGTGAGATCACCGCGCCGAAAACGAAGTAGAGCGCGCCCTGGTCGGCATCGCAGTCGTGGTGCAGGACCAACGTCAGTCGAGTGCGACGGATCACGGCGGCCACGACGATGGGGGCGATCCAGATAAGTCCAACACCGATGATCAGGATCGCGTGTTCGGCCGTTTGGGGCTGGTCCATGTCACCCGAACGTCGCAGCCGGCAGAAACCACGTTGATCGTGACCCGGCAACGAGATCGGGCCGATTCGGTCACCGCGGACCGGTACGCGAGAATGTCTGGGTGAATACCCACGCCGACCATGAGCAAGCCCTGGACCTGCGGTTTCTACCGCAGGTCCAGTGGCGTGCCCGGGCGGCGGCGCACCGCGATCGCGTCGACGCCCTGGTCGGACCGTACCTGCATCAGCGGGCGGCGGGCACCAAACATCCCGTCATCGACTTCCTGTTCACCTACTACGGCCACAAACCCGCCCAGCTCAAACGTTGGCACCCCGGCTTCGGCGTAGCGCTCGCAGAGGCCCCCGATTACGCGCAAGCCCGCGGCTACCACCAACTCGCGCACACCGACGCCGTCACCGCCGACCCGGCCTTCCTCGAAAAGCGCCGCGGCACCATCGAATTCGTCACCCGTCTGCTGGAGAAAACGGCCACCCGCCCCGCCCAGCTCTCCTGTTTCGGCCTGCACGAATGGGCCATGGTCTACCGCACCGACGACCTGCGGCACGCTGTCCCCCTGCGCCTGGGCTCCGCGGGCACCGACGCGGTGGTCGAGTCAATGCAATTGCGCTGCACGCACTTCGACGCTTTCCGTTTCTTCACCCCCGAGGCCGTCCCCCTCAATATCGAACCCCTCACCCGCGAATCCCAGGAACAACGCGAACAACCCGGCTGCCTGCACGCCAACATGGACCTCTACAAGTGGGGCTTCAAACTGACCCCGCTCATCCCCTCGGATCTGCTGTTCGCCTGTTTCGAATTGGCCTGCGCCGCCCGCGAACTGGATATGAAGGCCAGCCCCTACGACCTCTCCGCCTACGACTACACCCCCATCCGGATCGAAACCCCTTCCGGCCGCGCCGAATACGTCCGCGCCCAAGCCGACATAGCCGCCCGCGCCGAAGTCCTACGCACTCAACTGACGAACATCTGCCACGCCCTCCTCGACTCCGGCGATCATCCGGACATTCGAGCCGGCCGCCGCTGAGAGCCGGTGGGCGGCATCAGCCTTCCGGGTGTCCGTCGTAGACGCGGATCTTGTACTCGGTGGTCTCCAGCGCCAAGCCGAGCTCACGAATCTGTCGTCTGATCCGGTCTCGCTGGTCGAGCATGATTCGGCGGCGTTCGGGAATGGTGCTCGGGCCTTGCTCGACGAGCGCGATATAGCGCTTGAGGTCGGCCATGGTCATGCCCGACAGCCGCATTCGAGTGAGGAAGACCAGGCGGCGCAGATCGAACGCTGAGTACTCGCGGTACCCGGAGGCGTTGCGCGCGGGCCGCACGAGTCCCTCCTGCTCGTAATACCGGAGGGTGTGCGCCGACAGCCCGACGAGCCGGGCGGCCTCGGCGACACTCCTGGGCGTCGGCGACGCCTCGATCGTGGCGTCGTCGAGCAGTTCGTGCAGCGCGTCGATCGCCGACGAGGACGGCCCGTCACCGGCCGCCAGGATGCGTTCGATCAGCGCTTCGGTCGCCATGGCGTACAGCGTACGGCGATCAGAACGCGCGCACCGCGGGCGGCATATTCGGGAAGTCCGCCGACTCACTCACGGACGCCCATTTCTCCACATCGTCGAGCGCACCGCGGTAGACGCGGGTGAGATTGCGAACCGCCTCGGCACCGAGCGGCAGCCGCAGCGGTGCGTCGGGCTGCTCGAGCATGTCTCGAATCACCCGGGCGGCGCGAACCGGATCGCCCTCCTGCCGACCGTCGGCCTCGGCCATGTTCGCGCGCACGGCACCGATGGGTCCGTCGTAGATCGAGCTCGACTGCGCGGTCTCGAGCACATCGGCGGCGTTGAACGCGGTGCGGAAACGACTGGGCTCGACAAT
The DNA here is from genome assembly GCF_001625085.1 of Nocardia acidivorans NBRC 108247. Classification (GTDB taxonomy): domain Bacteria; phylum Actinomycetota; class Actinomycetes; order Mycobacteriales; family Mycobacteriaceae; genus Nocardia; species Nocardia acidivorans. The sequence goes on along the minus strand of NZ_BDAW01000006.1, from coordinate 49,251 downwards.
GAGGACGCGAATGCCGAACGGTGCGACCTCCCCCGCGAGCGCCTCCGACCAGCCCTCGAGCGCGAACTTACCCGCCGAATAGCTGCCGACGGCGGGAAAAGACATCCGCCCGCCCTGGCTGCTCATCTGCACGATCGCACCCGAGCGACGCTCCCGAAAGTGCGGCAGCATGGCCCGAACATACGCGGCCGGACCGAACAGATGTTGTTCGAGCATGGCCCGCAGCGCGGCATCGGTGATCTCCTCCGCCGCACCAACCTGTCCGCCCCCGGCATTGTTGACGAGCACGTCGACGCCCCCGAACACCTCCAGCGCCCGCCGCACGACCACCGCCGCTCCCGCCGTATCGCGCACATCGTGCTCGACGGCAAGCAGCCGATCCCCATACCGCCCCGCAAGCCCCTCGAACCGGTCGACCCGCCGCGCCGTCCCGACCACTCGCTCTCCGGCCGCGAGCGCCGCCTCCGCGAGCGCCAGCCCCAGCCCCGAACTCGCACCGGTGATAAGCCATGTCTTCGTCTCGTTCGTCATGGCCCCGACGCTAAAGGTTCGAGCGCGCTCGAAAGCAAGCCGCAGAGCCGATTTCTGCCGTGCGGAAGGTGGCGCGGGTAAGTATTGGCTTATGGGGGCCTATTTGGTGACCGGCGGGACCGGAGTGCTGGGGCGGGTTGTGGCCGAACGGCTTCGGGAGCGGGGGCGTGAGGTGCGGGGGCTGTCGCGGCGGGCGGGGGCCGGGACGCACGTCGGCGATCCCGAGACCGGGGTGGCGGAGGCCGTGGCGGGGGTGGCGGAGATCGTGCACGCAGCCTCCGGTAATAACAGCTGCTCCGGGGGGTCGTTCAGCCGCACTCGCCTAATTCGGATCGCACCCTACCGAGCGGTCAGTTTATGGGTTACGGTTCCGAGACGTAACCGTGACCACATTGGGGGCCGTACTGTGCCCGGGGTCACGACAGGCAGCTCTTGAGGGAACGGGGGGCACCGCGATGGGGCGGTTCTCGGGAATGCGGCGGTCCAGGCCCGCAGGTCTTTTCGCGGTGACGCTGATGTGTGCGGCCATGCTGCCGCTCGGCGGGGCGTCGGCGGATCCGGCCGATGACCTCGGCAGCGCGGTGCGGCAATTCTTCGATGTGGGGCGCACCTCGGTGCCGCGCGCGGAGTGCGGGCCCGACGCGCTACCCGAAACCGGTATGCAGGGCGATGTTCCGGCCGCGGACCGCGACAGCGGCCGCAGCACCCAGGGTTACCGCTGCAATATGTCGTTCGTGGGCGGATATGTGGGCAAGGGTGCGGGGATCACCTCCACCACGTTCGAGCACTGCTCGTACACCGGCTCGATGTTCCCGGGCAATATTCTCGGGCCCGCCCAGGGCGTCCAGGTGCTGGACGTCTCGGATCCGGCGAATCCGGTGGAGACCGCGAGCCTGACCGAACCCGCCATGCTGGCGGGCACCTGGGAGTCGCTCAAGGTCAATGCCGAGCGAAAACTGTTGGTGGGCACCGGGGTTCCGGTCGGCATCGGCGCGGGCTTCCTGTCGGTCTACGACATCTCCGACTGTGCGCATCCGCGCCTGCTCAATCCGGGCAGCGGCACGAATCTGCTGATGCCCCTGCCGATCACCACGCACGAGGGTGGTTTCTCCCCGGACGGCAACACCTACTGGGCCTCGGGCATCGCCCCCGGTTTCGTCAGCGCGGTCGATCTCACCGATCCGACCAATCCGCATGTGATCTGGCAGGGCCTGACCGGTATCGAGGCGCACGGTTTCGGCATCAGCCCGGACGGCAATCGCATGTACCTGTCCGCACTGGGCGGCTTCACCACCCTCGATATCAGCGCGGTGCAGCGGCGCGATCCGAATCCGCAGGTCAACCATCTGGGCCGGGTGTTCTGGATGGATGGCTGGGCGACCCAGCACAGTATTCCGGTCATCTATGACGGCCAGCCGTACCTGTTCACCGCCGATGAGGGCGGCGCGGGCGGGGTGAAGCTCATCGATATCTCCGATGACACGAATCCGAAGGTCGCGGCCAAGATCAAACTGGAGATCAACCTGCCGGAGAACCAGGACGCGGCCATGGCCTCGGCCATGGGCGGTTCGGTCTTCTCCTACGATGTGCACTACTGCGCCGCCGACCGCCCGAACAATCCCACGGCCCTGGCCTGCGGTTGGGAGGAGTCCGGTATCCGCGTCTTCGATGTGCGAGATCCCTTCCACGCCAAGGAGATCGCGTATTTCAATCCGCCCGCGCGCAAGGGCCGCAACCTGGAGCTGTGGAACTCCCCGCACGCGCTCGCCTCGATCATCGGGGTACCGGTGATGGAGTTCCCGTCGGCGGCGCGCGCCATGCTGGAGGGCAAGTTCGATCCGACGCAGGCGCTGTCGTCCCGCACCGGCATGGTGGCCTTCGGCGATCTGTCCACCGACTGGTGCTTCTCCCCGCCGGAATGGCACGGAAATCAGTTGTGGGCCACCTGCAATGACAACGGTTTCATGGTGTTGCAGCTCGCCGGCGACGTCTACACCCCGCCTGCCGATCAGCATTCCGTGGTGGGTTCATGACGGCCGATCGCCGGGTCCGCGGCGCGCTGGTCGGGGTGATCGCCGTCGTGCTGTGCATTGCCGGAATGCTGTTGCGCCCGCTGGTCATTCCCGAGAACGAGTCCGCTCCCGCCGTGCTGAATCCGGCCGAGATCGGCTTCACCCAGGACATGCTGGCGCATCACCAGCAGGCACTGATCATGGTGCAGCGCCTGGACACCGGCATCGACCCGGCCATTCGGCAACTGGCACAGCAGATCTCCGACACCCAGCGCCTGGAGATCGGCACCCTGCTGGGCTGGCTGCGCCTGGCCAATGCCTCACCGACCAATCCGCATCCGATGTCCTGGATGCCCGAGGCCGATATGCCCGCCGGACATGATCATTCGGCCATGACCGGCACCGCGACCATGCCCGGTATGGCCACCATGCGGGAACTGGACGCGCTCTCCGCCGATAAGGGCGCCGACGCGGAGACCTACTTCCTGCAACTCATGCTGCGCCACCATCGCGGCGGCGTGGCCATGGCGCAGGCCGCGGACAAGCTGGTGAAATCCGGTCCGGTGAAGGAATCCGCGCGCGCCATGATCACCGAGCAATCCCAGGAGGCGGGAATCATGACCCTGCTGCTGGCTCAGCGTGGGGTACAACCACTCTCATGACGAATCTCGAAGGACGCGTAGCGCTGGTCACCGGCAGCGGACGCGGTATCGGCCGTGCCATCGCCCTCGCCCTGGCGCAGGACGGCGCGGATGTGGCGATCAACTACCGCTCCGACGCCGAGGCGGCCGCCGAAACCGTCGCCGCCGTCCAGGCATCGGGCCGGCGCTCCATAGCCGTGCGGGCCAGTGTGGATTCGATCGAGGACGACGAGCATATGGTCGATCGGATCATCGACGAGTTCGGCTATATCGATCTGCTGGTCAACAATGCCGGAATCGCCAGTCGCGGAAGATATGTCGCCGATACCGATCCCGCCGAACTGCTGCGCGTCATGTCCACGCACGCCCTGGGCGCACACCATGTCTCGCGACTGGTGTTGCCCTCCATGCGATCCCGTCCGCGCGGGGACATCATTATGATCTCCAGCGTCGCCTCCACCGGATACGCGCCCGGTGGCGCGCCGTACACCATGGCCAAGGCCGCGCTGGAGGCTCTGGCCTTCACACTCGCGAAAGAGGAACAGAAGCACGGCATTCGAGTGAATGTGGTCGCCCCCGGGCTGGTCGACACCGAGATGGGGCGTCGCCTGGTCAAGGCGCTCACCGGTATGGACGATATCCGCAAACTTGATGAGAGTTCACCGTTCGGCCGAGTGTGCCGCCCGGGCGATATCGCCAATACCGTGCGCTTCCTGGTCTCCGCGCAGGCGGAATATCTCAGCGGCCAGAAGCTGAATGTGAATGGCGGCGGCTCCGCGTTCGGCTGACCCGCAACCGCCTGGGCTGTGCAACTTCTCACCCGCACCCCCGATACGCCCACCCGCCGCCCGGCGTTATCGTCGAATGATCGATCGGCATGCGGTATATGGAAGGGCTTGGCAGGTATGACGGTTCCGCTGGACACGCTCACCATTCCCGACCATATCCACGGCTACCCGCAGGTGGCCTTCGGCGGCTATGTGGCAGGCATGCTCGCGGGGCGCAGCGGCGCCCCGACCGTGCGCATCGATTTCCGCCGTCCGATCGCGGTGGCCACCCCGCTCATCCTGACCGCCGACGACGGTCACGCCGCGCTCACCTCCCCCGACGGCACCCTCCTGGCCGAGGCGACACCGGCGGCGCTGACCTTGACACCGCCGCCCGCGCCGTCCTGGTCGGAGGCGAAGACCGCGACCGAGACGGCGCTGTCCTCCCCCGCGCGCGGGATCACCGACTGCTACGGCTGCGGTGCGGCCTGCGCCCCGGGCCGCGGCATCCGCCTGTTCTCCTGGTCTCTCCCGGGCCGAGCCATGATGACCGCCGCCTGGACCCCCGATCCGGGCTTGGCCGCCGAAAACGGTGAACTCACAGCCGAATCCGTCTGGTCGGCGCTGGATTGTCCCGGCGGCATCGCGGCGTTCATCCACTCCGATATGGCGCGGGGAGCGGTCACCGCGGCCCTCACCGCCACCCAGCTGAACCCGATCCACGCGGGCGAAGACTACATCTCGCACGCCTGGCCGATCAGCCGTGACGGCCGCAAACACACCGTCGGCGTGGCGATTTCGACGCCGAGGGGCGAGCTGTGCGCACTCGCCGAAGCGCTCTGGGTGGAACCCCGCGTCAGCTGACCGGCGCTGCGGGCTGCCCGCGGCGCCGGACCAGAGTCGGGTCCGCGAATACCGAGATGCGGTGGAGGGCTTCGGCTTCCAGGGTCGGTACCGCCAGGCCGAACGCCGCATATTCGCCGTCGATGGTGCGCAGGTAGGCCGCGGCGGCGGGTTGGCCGTTCGCCGAGGTGGGCGGCACCCGCCGACCGTGACGCGCCCGCGCCGGAAACGAACTGACCCGCTATTCCGGCCAGGCCGAGTTCTCGATCACTTCCACGAAGTCGGTGCGCACGAATCCCGGCGAGAAGTGTTCGAGGACATCGGCTTTGACATTGCCGAAGGTGGTGGCCGGGCGGTCCGCGATACCCTCGGTGAACGCGGCCAGAATGCGGCGTTTGAAGTCCGGCCGGGGATGCGCGGCGACCACCGCCGCACGGGTTTCGGCGGGCAGGTCGTCGTAACCGATTCCCAGCACGTCGAATTCGACCCCGGCGGTGACCAGGGCGATTTCCGGCGCCATGCGGCCGGGAATCTCCGGGGTGGTGTGCAGCGCGATCGCGGTCCACACCGTCTCGGCCGCATGCGCCGTAATCCCGTGCGCCAGCAGGAATTCGCGGGCCTGGTCCGCGCCGTCGATCTCGAACCGCTGCTCGGTGGTGCGGTATTTCTCGGTGAGGCCGAGGTCGTGGAACATGGCTCCGACGTACAGCAGTTCGGGGTTGTAGTCGAGTCCGCGCCGCTCGCCCTGGAGCGCGCCGAAGAGGTACACCCGGCGGGAGTGGTCGTAGATCAGCGGGGTGGCCACATCCCGGACGAGTTCGGTGGCCTCGGTGGCGAGGCGGCTGTCGGGGATCCGGATATCGGCGATGCGAGTCATGCTTCGAGCCTGGCCCGTGACCCCCGGTCACCGCCCTGGCCATCTGGACACATACCCCACAGATCGGGCCATTACCCTGGACGGTGTGACCCACCGCAAGCTCGCCATGCTCGCCTATGACGGCGTTCGCCTGCTGGATGTGACGGCTCCCCTCGAAGTCTTCAGCACCGCAATCGCATTGGGCGGCGACTACGAACTGACGCTGTGCTCGCCCACCGGCGCTCCGGTGGCGACCTCGGCGGGCGCGAGCTTGGGCGTGGCCGCCTCCTTCGCGCAGATCTCCGACGCGGACACCCTCCTGGTTCCCGGCTCCCCGGAGCTGCCCGGCGCGCCCGCTCCGGCCGAACTATTGGACGCGCTCACCGCCCTCGCCGATCCCGCACGCCGTATCGCCTCGATCTGCACGGGCGCGTTCGCGCTCGCCGCGACCGGTCTGCTCGATGAGCGCCGGGCCACCACGCATTGGCGGCACGCGGGGACCCTGGCCCGGGCCTATCCCCGCATCACCGTCGAACCCGACGCGCTCTATGTGCGCGACGGCCCGATGCTCACCTCGGCGGGTGTGAGCGCGGGGATCGACCTGTCACTGTCCATGGTCGAATCCGATGCCGGGGCCGACCTGGCCCGCGAGGTCGCCCGCGATCTGGTGGTCTTTCTGCAACGCCCCGGCGGGCAATCGCAGTTCTCGGCCGCCTCACGTATCGCGCGGCCACCGCACGATCCGCTGCGAGCGCTGCTCGACGAGATCGTCGCCGACCCCGCCGCCGATCATCGCCTGCCGGCGCTGGCGGCGCGCGGGTCGCTCAGCGTCCGCCATCTGACCCGCCTGTTCCGCGAGCAATTGCACACCACCCCGGCCGCTTTCGTGGAATCGGTGCGGCTGGAGGCGGCGCGGGCGCTGCTGGAATCCGGTGAGTCCGTCACCCGGGCGGCGCGACGCTCGGGCCTGGGCAGTGATGAGTCGCTGCGCCGAATCTTCCTGCGTCACATGGGCATTACGCCCTCGGCGTACCGGGCCCGGTTCCGCTCCGCCATGACGCGTCAGAGCGCCTGAGCGACGGGGGCGGAAACGCGCTAGCGAGTGTCGCTGTCGTGTTCGCCACCGGAGTGATCGCCACCGGTGGCCCCGCCCTCTTCGTTGCCGTCATGACCGAACGTGCACGCCGGGTTGGCGACATCCGGGTACGGGCAGACCGCATTCGGAGGTGTGAGGTCCCCGGGTCGGCGACGGCCAGGCCCGGGGGTGGTCACTCCGCCGCTGATCCCGCCGGTAATCAGGAGTGCGGCCACCGCCGCACCGAGGTTCTTCGCAGCGTGAGCTCCCCCTCGTAGGTCAGAGGTCGTAGGTCAGAGATTGCCCACCGTATGTTCCAGCCGCCGGGCGACCAGCTCCCGCGCCTGCTCGCGCAGTGCGGGCCGGAAACCACTGGGGTACACCGGATCTCCGGGCAGGTAGGTCTTGAGGACCTCCTTGGCCAGAGTGATCTTGTGCACCTCGGTCGGGCCGTCGGCAATGGCCATGACCTGCGCGTAATTCATCATGTCCACGAACGGCAGATCGGTGCTGACCCCGATCGCCCCGTGCAGGTGCATGGCGCGCTGGGCGATATCGTGCATGACCTTGGGCATGGCCACCTTGATGGCGGCGATATCGTGCCGCACCTTGCGGTAATCCTGCTCCTTGTCGATGCGCCAGGCGGTGCGCAGCACCAGCAGCCGGAACTGCTCCATCTCGATCCAGGATTCGGCGATCTTCTCCTGCGTCATCTGCAGGCCGCCGAGCACGCCCTTGCGCATGGGCCGCGAGACCGCGCGCTCGCACATCATGTCGAAGGCCTTGCGCACCATGGCGACCGTGCGCATGGCGTGATGCACACGACCGCCGCCGAGCCGGGTCTGCGCGACGATGAAGCCCAGTCCCTCCGCGCCGAGCAGCGCATCGGCGGGCACGCGCACATCGGTGAAGCGCAGATGCCCTTCGTTCTCGCTGAAGCCGGGAACGGTGAAGTTGCGCACGATCTCCAGCCCCGGGGTGTCCGCGGGCACGATGAACATGGACAGGCGCTGATGCGGTTCGGCCTCGGGATCGGTGACGACCATGACGATATGGAAGCTGGCGAATTCGGCCGCCGAATTGAACCACTTCTCACCGTTGATGACCCACGAATCACCGTCGCGCACAGCGAGTGTCTTGAACGAGGTCGGGTCCGAGCCGCCGGTGGGCTCGGTCATGACGTAGCAGGACCCGATCTCGCCGTCGAGCAGCGGTTGCAGGTACTTCGCCTTCTGCTCGGGCGTCCCGAAGTGCGCGAGGATCTCGGCATTGCCGGAATCGGGTGCCTGACAACCGAATACCAGCGGAGCCCACTTCGAGGTGCCGATCACCTCGTTCAGCAGCGCCAGTTTCACCTGACCGAATCCGGGCCCGCCGAGCTCCGGTCCGAGGTGGCAGGCCCACAGCCCCTGCTCTTTCACCTTCTCCTGCAAGGGTTTCATGAGCGCCCGGATCTCCGGATTCTTGCGGTCGTACGGTTCCGGGTACAGCAGATCCAGCGGTTCCACCTCGGTGCGGACGAACTCCGCGACCCAGTCCAGTTTCCGCTGGTACTCCGGGTCGGTGTCGAAATCCCAAGCCATGGTCAGCCTTTCAGTGTGTTTCCGGCAGGTGTGGCAACACCGCCCAGAATGGTGGTGGTGAGAATGTCCGCGATCCGATCGGGGCTGTGCTCGCAGTCGGGGTGATACCAGGCGCTGACCATATTCAGCATGGCGACAACGCTATTGGTGACGATGTGATCGTTGGTGCGCAGGAGACCGGCGGCATGGCCCTCGTCGAATACCCGCTGCCAGCTCTGCTGGATACCGTCGCGCAGCGCCTGCAAGTCGAGTGCGCGTTCACCGGTCAGCGCCCCGGCATCGCGCAGGGCGATGGTGACCTCGTGCCGGTGTTCGAGAATCAGCCGCACATGACTGCGAATCAAGGCGCGCAGCTTGTGCATCGGCGCTTCCGAGCTCTCGGCGATGCGCGCGGCCGCGTCCAGCATCAACTGGGTGTAGTTGCGCCGGATCTGGAAGAGCAATTCCTCCTTGGATCCGATGTGGTAGTACAGCGCTCCGCGTTGGATTCCGGCCCGATCGCCGATCTCGCCGACGCTGGTGGCGTGAAACCCCTTCTCCGCGAACAACTCCAGGGCCGCGCGCACAATCCGCTCACGGGTCCGCACCGGATTCGACTCCGAGGCGGGTGGTCTGCCGCGCCGGCGCGCGGGCGTCTCGGTCATCGCCAGCCGCCGTCCACCTGGAGGGTCGCTCCGGTGCAGAAGGACGATGCGTCCGAGGCGAAGAACAGTGCCGCACCGACGATGTCGGCGGGCACACCGATGCGTCCGAGCGCATTGTGCTGCGCCAGATAGTCGCGCATCTCCCGCGGCCATGCCTTGGCGATATCGGTGTCGAACGCCCCGCAGCGAATGGTGTTGACCCGCACCGCCGGTCCGTAGGTCTGCGCGAGGCCCCCCGACAGCGCCTCGAGCCCGGCCTTGGCCGCGGCGTAGGGCACGGCCATCGGTTCCGGCCGGGCCGCCTCGATGGAGGAGATGTTGATGATCGATCCGCCGCCCGCCGCGGCCATCCGCGCCCCGATCAGGGCCGACAGCCGGAACGGGCCCTTGAGATTGGTGGCGATCACCTTGTCGAACATCGCCTCGGAGACCTGGTCAAGACTCGGGTACAGCAGGGACATGCCCGCGTTGTTGACGAGCACGTCGACCCGCCCGAATTCGGCGAACGCGGTCTCGGCGAGCGCCTCGCACCGCGCCCACTCCCCCACATTGCAGGCCACGGCCAAGGCCCGCCGCCCGTATTTCTCCCGCACCACGGTGGCGAGTGCGTCACATGATTCGAGCTTGCGACTGGCGATCACCACGTCGGCCCCGGCAGCGGCGAAGGCCAGCACCATCTCGCGGCCGAGCCCGCGACTGCCGCCGGTGACCACAACGACCTTGCCGGACAACGTGTTTCCCATATCTGACACCTGCGTCCACCGAATCGCTAAATGTTCCGCTCAGTACATTAAATGTACCGGCCGATACAATCAAGGCTCGCCCCGGGACCCGAAACACCGGTACCGCGAACCGGGCCGCCATACCCGCGAGTAACATGACGGGCGTACTTTTTTCCACACATCAACAGCCCCCCGGCTATCTCGAAACGAGGCAGTAGATGACAGAGCGGATTCAGGTCGGCGGACTCCAGGTCGCGCGCGTGCTCCACGATTTCGTGGAAAACGAGGCTCTTCCCGGTACCGGCGTAGACTCCGCCGCGTTCTGGTCGGGCGCCGAGGCCGTGATCAACGACCTCGCTCCCCGTAACCGTGCTCTGCTGGCAGAACGCGACGACATCCAGGCCAAGATCGACGAGTGGCACCGCGCCAACCCCGGCGCCGGCTACGACAAGGCTGCCTACAAGCAGTTCCTCACCGAGATCGGCTACCTGCGTCCCGAACCGGCCGATTTCCAGATCGGTACCGAGAACGTGGACGCCGAAATCGCCACCACCGCGGGCCCGCAGCTCGTGGTTCCGGTGATGAACGCGCGCTTCGCCATCAACGCGGCCAATGCCCGCTGGGGCTCGCTCTATGACGCGCTGTACGGCACCGACGCCATCTCCGAGGCAGATGGCGCGGAAAAGGGCAAGGGCTACAACAAGGTTCGCGGCGACAAGGTCATCGAGTGGGCCCGCAACTTCCTCGACGACGCGCTGCCGCTGATCACCGGATCGCACCTGGGCACCAGCAAGTACGCGATCGTGGACGGCGAACTCGAGGTCACCCTCGAGGACGGCACCACCATCGGCCTGGCCGACGGTGACGCGCTGGTCGGCTACCTCGGCACCCCCGAGGACCCCACCTCGCTGCTGTTCAAGCACAACGGCCTGCACATCGAGATCCAGTTCGATCGCGAATCCCCGGTCGGTTCCACCGACGACGCCGGTATCAAGGACGTCGTGCTGGAGTCCGCGATCACCACCATCATGGACTTCGAGGATTCGGTCGCGGCCGTGGACGCCGAGGACAAGGTGCTCGGCTACCACAACTGGCTGGGCCTGATGAAGGGCGATCTGTCCGAGCAGGTCGCCAAGGGCGGCAAGACCTTCACCCGCACCATGAACCCGGACCGGGTGTACACCGCGCTCGACGGCAGTGAACTTGTGCTGCACGGTCGTTCGCTGCTGTTCGTGCGCAATGTGGGTCATCTGATGACCTCGGACGCCATCTTGGACAAGGACGGCAACGAGGTGCCCGAGGGCATCCTCGACGGCCTGTTCACCTCGCTGATCGCCAAGCACGCGCTCAATGGCGACACCAAGCTCGAGAACACCCGCACCGGTTCGGTCTACATCGTGAAGCCGAAGATGCACGGTCCCGACGAGGTCGCCTTCACCAACGACCTGTTCGCGGCCGTCGAGGATGTCGTGGACGTCCCGCGCAACACCCTCAAGGTCGGCATCATGGACGAGGAGCGCCGCACCACGGTCAACCTCAAGGCGTCCATCAATGCCGCCAAGGACCGCGTGGTCTTCATCAACACCGGCTTCCTGGACCGCACCGGCGATGAGATCCACACCTCCATGGAGGCCGGGCCGATGGTCCGCAAGGCCGAGATGAAGGCCCAGCAGTGGATCAAGTCCTACGAGGACTGGAATGTCGACACCGGTATCGCCGCCGGCCTGCCCGGTAAGGCGCAGATCGGTAAGGGCATGTGGGCCATGCCCGACCTGATGGCCGACATGCTCGTTCAGAAGATCGGCCACCCCAAGGCCGGCGCGAACACCGCCTGGGTCCCCTCGCCCACCGCCGCCACCCTGCACGCAACCCACTACCACCTGGTGGACGTGTTCAAGCGGCAGGCCGAGATCGCCAAGGGCGGCCCCCGCGCCACCGTCGACGAGATCCTCGAGATCCCCCTGGCCCAGGACACCAACTGGACCGCCGAGGAGATCCAGCAGGAGTTGGACAACAATTCCCAGGGCATCCTCGGCTACGTGGTGCGCTGGATCGACCAGGGCGTCGGCTGCTCCAAGGTCCCCGACATCAAGGACGTCGGCCTCATGGAAGACCGTGCCACCCTGCGCATTTCGAGCCAGCTCATGACCAACTGGCTGCGCCACGGCATCGTCACCGAAAAGGATGTGCTCGCCAGCCTGGAGCGCATGGCCCCCGTCGTGGACCGCCAGAACGCCGGCGACTCCAACTACCACGCCATGTCCCCCGACTTCGACGCCTCCATCGCCTTCCAAGCGGCCAAGGAACTCGTGCTCGAAGGCACCAAGCAGCCCAACGGCTACACCGAGCCCATCCTGCACCGCCGTCGCCGTGAGGCGAAGGCACAGAAGTTCGGCTGAACCCAACTGAACGCTAGACCCCCGAAAAGTAGCTCCTAGCAGCTCTTTTCACCCCGAGGCCCCGCACCGGAAACATCCGGAGCGGGGCCTCATCCATGGTCTTCACGAGCGGTCAGGGGCGGGATGCGTCGTGCGGGCTCGTGTGCCGTCGCGACCACGGGCTTGTCGCCGAGCCAGGTCAGCAGGGCGCTGTAGACGGCCTCGTGGTTGAGCAGGCTGAAATGGTTCGCGCCCGGTAGGTGCAGGCCGTTGGCGTCGTCGAATCCGATGCGGCGGGCGCGGTTTCGGCCGGAGCCGCTGCTGGGCAGCACGAGACCGTCGCCGATGAGTCGGCCGAGCGGGTGTCGCGGGCTCCGGGTGATGGACGCGGTGACGAAATAGTGGTCGGCGCCGGGCAGGAGTGGGACCTCTTGAATCACCTTGCGGCGCAAGGTATCCGCGCCGAGATCCGACCAGTCCTGGTCCACCAGTGCACCCCGGCGCAGGTCGCGGATTCCGGCGCTGCGACGGCGTAGCAGGCGCGCGAACGGACGTGTCTCGGGCACCCGGTCCAAGACCCCGGTGACGCGGTGGACCAGCTGTTCCAGGGGTGCGCCCAGATGCGGGGATCCCAGGCATACGATCTGGCGGACTCGCCGTACCCAGTCCTGGCCTTCGGTATCGGCCGCATGGCACGCACCGCGGGCGATCAGGCCGCCCATCGAATGACAGACCAGGGCGATCTCCCGCGCCTCGACCGGCCAGTGCGCGACGAGATCACGCAGGAGCAGATCGAGTTGGCGGGCGTTCTCGGCGATGCGCAAGCCGCTGTTGTATCGCACCATGAGGGTGGTGCGGTCGAGATCGGAGTCGAGTCGCTCGGCGTAGCTGGGCCGTCCGCCGAGCCGCCAGGCATGCTCGGTTTCCACCAGCCCGTGCAGGAAGATCACGATCCGCGGGCGCGGATTCGTCACCACCGCACCGAGTTCACGCGCGTCGACGGGCTCCCCGTCGACGCGAAAACTCATGGGCGAGGCCAGAATCGGCCGCTCCCGCGCGAGGTTGTCGCCGATCAGCCCCTGTAGCGTCGCGATCAGCCCCGACCCGTACACGGTGCGTGAGGGGGTGGGCAGTCCGGGCAACTCCCCCGCGAGTTCGGCCACCGACCCGGCCACGACCGCGCCGCCACTGACCACTCGATACACCCCGGAGGTGATGACATCGTGCACCGATTTCACCGGCCGCGCGGCCGGGCCGATACCCCACGACACCGCCGCGAACACGTGATCGCTGACCGCCCGGTGCGTGGTCCCGATCCCGTCGATCGCACCGCCGAGTTCATCGCCCGCCAGGCGCGCGAGTGCCCGAATCTCGGCCCGCCGCTGCGGCATAGACTCCACCATTAATTCAGTGTACGACTGTGCACTGAATCCAGCGCGCCGACCGCCACCCGTCGGTACCGCGGTTCGATCCGATCCACATCCCGGTCCCGTCCGGAGTGAACCGCAGCGGCAGCACTCCCACCGGATAGTCGGCCTCCCTCGAAGACGGCGATGGGATGCGTTGTGCGCGTGGCGGATTCCCAGCGTGCGATCTGCACAGCGGCCGGGCGGTCCCGCGCTGAGCCTGCGCTGGGCACTTACGCACATGATCGAGGAGACCGCCCACCACGCGGGCGCCGCACCGGAACCTCCGGAGCGGGGCGGTCCACAAGGACTACATCCGCGATATCGCGACGTAACTCGCCCGGCAGCCGAGGACCGCTCGTCGACCGCCACGTCCACGGCGGGAATGGCGTGACCGATACTCGCCAACGCCGGATCGGCCGTATGTGCTCTGACGCCGGAATCGGGCAGGATGGGGTCGGTGAGTGTCTATCCCCCGGCTGCGCCGGAGCGCATTCCGCAGTTGTGGACGATCTCCATGGTGTCCGTTACCGCGTTGGTGGCGGGGTGCTGTCTGTGGGTGCTGTGGGAGTACGCCTCTCGCGGAGATCAACTGGGTGCGCTGCTGCTCGGCGGCTGGGCGCTGGTGATCACCGGTGGCATATGGCTCGCGGTGGCTGTCGCCGGAGTGAATGCCTATGGGGTGTGGCGGATTTCGGTGATCGCGCCGGTGGTGTTCGCACTCGCCGCGATGCTGCTCGTTACCGGGGTGCCGCAGCGCGTCGGTTGGATGTTGTCCCGGCCGAGTCTGGAGAGTGCCGCCGCGAGCTGTGCGGATTTCGAGGGGAGTCGACGGTTCGGGGTGTATCGGATCGACCGGGTGACCGCTATTCCGCAGGGGTGTTCGTTCAGTCTGGCGGGATCGGGGCTCGGGATCGACGGGTTCGCCTATGTGCCGAAGGGCGATCCGCCGCAGCCGCTTCCGAATGCGAGCGCCGGGAATCACTACCGGCATATCGAGGGGCCGTGGTACAGCTACGCGAACTTCCTGAACCTGGCCGCCTAACCGACGGTGCGGGCGATTTTGCCCTTGGGATGACCGGTGACCAGGTAGTCGATGGCCGCGGCCGCGTCCGGGAGGTCGAAGGTACGGTCGATACGAGGCGTCCAGGCTCCGATCGACGCCAATTCCGCTACATCCCTGAGCATTTCGGGCTTGGGGAGCGAGAGCAGCCCGGCGAGTCCGTGTTTGACGAAGGGGGAGGTCAGTTGGGCGCGGGCGGTGCGGCCCAGGCCGCCGAACCAGGGGCCGCCGCCTTCGCCGCCGCCGATGACCAGGGTGCCGGTGGGCGTGAGGAGGGCGCGGAGTTCGGTCAGCGGGTGGTGCCGTAGGCGTGCTGGGTGATGGCCTTCATCATGCTTCTTCTTCCGGGTATTCGAATACATCGTCCAGGGCGATGCCGAACACCCTGGCTATCTGGAATGCCATCTCCAAGGACGGCGAATATTTGCCCTGTTCAATGGCATTGACGGTTTGGCGGGTGACGCCGATCCGGTCGGCCAGGTCGGCCTGGGTCATCTCACCGTTCGAAAAGCGCAGGGCGCGAATACTGTTTCGCACACGAGTGGACTTCACCACGGCCAGTACCCCCGCCGGTAGGCGATGATCTCGGCACCCGCGCCGACCGCGGCCGAGAGCGTGAAGCCCAGGTAGAGGACATTGGCGATCCAGAAACGCTCGGCCTCGGCCATGGTGAGCACCAGCGCGCCGACCGCGCTCAGCACGACGAAGGCATTGCCGACCAGCGTCCCCATCCGATCGATCTCCCGATCGCGCTGATCCTTGCGGTCATCACGCCCGGCGATGGCGACGGCGATGGTCGCCACGATCGACACCAGAATCGATCCCCCGACCGCCCACAGCAGCGGCGCGATGTATCCCACCTGCGAAAGACCGTGGGGCCGCGCCCGCGTCAGCACCACGACCAGGTAGATCGTGTACGAGACGACGGGCGCGACCCCGAGGATCCAGGTGCGCTTCTCTTCGAACGGCATGCGTTCAGAGTAAAGAAAACCAGACTCGATGTAAAGAAATTTTTACATGACTGGATCAGGCGGGCGCGAAACCGACCCGCAGCGACTCCAGACCCCGGATGACGACGTTCGGCTTGAACGGCGGATCCTGCGAAAGCAGTTCCATCGCACCGACTTTGCGCAACAGCACTTCGAGCAGAATCTCCATCTCGAGCAGTGCCAGCGGCGCGCCGAGGCAGTAGTGGATGCCGAGGCTGAACCCGAGGTGCTTCTTGGCCGGGTTCATCGGATCGGAGTAGCGGGTGACATCGGCGCGCTCCGGATCCGGGAAGGCCGCCGGATCGTGATTGGCCGAATTGATCAGCACCACAACGCCTTCGCCCGGTGCGAAGTCGTGTCCGGCCACGGTGATCGGCCGGGTCGCGGCCCGGGTGGTGATCTGCACCGACGGCTCCAGCCGCAGCAGTTCATCGGGTGCGGCGGCGATGAGTTCGGGCCGCGCGCGCAGCAGGTCGAGCTGATCGGGATTGCGCAGCAGCCGCAGCATGCCCGTACCGATCAGATTCGCCGTGGTCTCATGTCCGGCGACGAAGGTGGTGATGCAGGTGGCGAGCAGTTCCTGCTCGGTCAGCACATCACCGCGATCCTCGACCAGCGACAGCACGCTGAGCAGATCATCGGTCGGAGCGGCGCGGCGCTCGTTGAGCAGTTCCCGGAAGTACCCCATGAATCCGCGCGAGGCCGCGCTGCGCGCCTTGAGCGATTCCTCGGGCAGGGTGTAATCGTGGTCGAAGCCGCGCGCCAGATCCTGCGACCACCGGTGCACCTGCCCGTACGCCTCCTTCGGCACGCCGATGAGCTCGCACGCGATAATGAGCGGCAGCGGGTAGGCGATCAGCTCCACCAGATCGAATTCCCCTGCCGCCAAGGCGGTGTCGACGAGCTGTTCGGTGAGCTCCTCGATGCGCGGGCGCAGCCGGGTGACCATGCGCGGTGTGAAGCCCTTGGTGACCAGATTGCGCAGCCGGGTGTGGTCCGGCGGCTCCATCCACAGGAACGAGGTGGGCAATTCCTCGGCCGCGTTCTCCGGTGAGACGGTCGGATGCATCATCCCGGCCTCTTCGGCGTGGCTCCACGCGGTCGTGGAGAGCACCGCGGCACAGTCCTCGTACCGGGTGAGCAGATGATGTCCGAGCGGGGTGAGGTGGATCGGCCCGGCCTCGCGCAGCACGCGCGCGGGGGTGTAGGGATCGGCACGGCCGTCGGGGCCGAAGAGCTGTGCCATTGCCGTGACAATGGCCGGATCCTGGTCGGCGACAGCGGTGTTCACGTGTGGTGCGGCCATACGCTTGCTCCTGATTGCGCGGGGGTGGTGCTCTCGGCGGCGGCGCTGCCGCGGGGCGGTCGGGACGATGCGGTGCTGTTGCCGCGCAACAGAATCCGCGCGGCGATGAGCGGATGCGCCAGTACGGCGGGCGGTTCGACCAGATGTGCGACGCGCATGAAGCTCCGCGCCACCACCGGATCGCGCTGGGCGGCCCGATGCGTCTGTGCCACATAGCGATTGGTGAGCCGGGTGCGCAGATCGCGTGTTCCGGTCACGCCCGGATTGCTCAGATCCGAGGTGGCTGTCAGTCGCCAGGCGGCGCTCACCGGCTCAGCGCAGGCGGTATGGAATCGCACGGCCAACTCATCGGGCATACCGCCCGCGTATAGGCATTCCCGCAGCGCCATGGCCTGAAGGGCCGCGACCGTCATCCCCTGCGCGTACAGCGGATTGAACGCGCACAGCGCGTCCCCGACCACCAGCAGCCCGGCGGGCATCGCGGTCAGCCGATCGAAGCGCCGTCGCACCGAGGACCGAAAGCGGTAGGGCACCGGATCATCCACGGGTTCGGAGTCGGTGATGATGTCGTGGATATCGGGAGCCGAGAGCGTGGCGGCGTACTCGCGGAATTCGGCGGGATCGGTGGGCGGATGATCCCCGAGCATGCCCGCGAGGGTGACGAGCCACCGATCGCCTTCGATCCGCACCGCTCCCCCGCCGCGCCCGTTCGCTCCGGTCGAGATGATCACCGAGGCATCCCCGCCCAGCTGCCCCGCCCGATGCCCGAACAGTCGCGTGGCGTAGCCCAGATCCACCTCGAGCCGCTCGGATTCGGGTACCGGTGCGCCGATATCGCTGAGCCAGTACTCGATTCGCGAACCGCGCCCGGTGGCATCCACCACCAGATCCGCGGCGAAGGTCTCGGCGGCACCGTCCAGGGTCACCCCCGTCACCCGATCGGCGCCGCCGACCAGCCCGTGCACGGTAATTCCCTCGCGCACAGCGATATTCGCGATCATTCGGGTGCGCTCGCGCAGCACGTCCTCGAGCAGCGGGCGGCTCGCGATCACCGAGGTGAGCCCCGTCGGTGTCGCCGCCAAGCGCGCACCGCCCACGTACCAGCGGGTGTTCACCAGCACCTCGGCGGCGGTCGCGCCCCGGCGCAGCAGTTCCCCGGTGCACCCGGGGAAGAGCTCCTCGAAGACCGCGCGCCCGCTGTCCAGCAGTCCGTGCAGATGCCGCCCCTGCGGAACCCCGCGCCGCACCCGCGCCCCGTCCGCCCGATCCCGTTCCAGGATCGTCACGCGCGCAAAGGATTCCGACAGCACCCGGGCGATCAGCAGACCTGCGATCCCCGCGCCGAGGACCACCGCGTGCCGCCCGGTCCTCACAGTGTCACCGGCAGATTCAACACGCCCCGGTGGATCAGACTGGGCCGGTACGCGAGGTCCTCGGTCGCCAGGCGCAGCTCCGGTGCGCGCTCGAGCAGCGTCCGCACCGCGGCCTCGGCCTCGAGTCGCGCCAGCGGCGCGCCCACACAGTAGTGGATGCCGAGACTGAACCCGAGATGCTTTCGCGCGCCGCGGTTTCCGGCGTACCGGGTGATATCGAAGGCGTCGGCGTCCGGGAAGACCCGGTCATCGCGGCTCGCCGACGCGGTGAGCACCACCACCCCGTCCCCGCGCCGGAATTCGCGGCCGCCGACGACGGTATCGGCGAGCGCGACGCGAATGGTGAACTGGGTGGGCGCGTCATAGCGCAGCATCTCGTCCAGGGCGGACCCGATCAGCTCCGGCCGCTCGCGCAGCAGCGCCAGCTGTTCGGGATGCCGCAGCAGTGCGAGCATGCCATTGCCGATGAGATTGATGGAGGTCTCCATCCCGGCCACCAGGAGCAGCAGCGCCATCCCGATCACCTCGGGCTCGGTCAACATATCGCCCTCGACGCTGGCGGTCACCAGTTCACCGAGCAGATCCGTGGTGGGAGTGTGCTTCTTGCGGGCGATCAACTCGGCGAAGTACCCCATACATCCCAGGGCGGCCGTACCGCGCGCGGCCACATCGGCCTCGCCGAGCAGCGAGTCCGGATCGCTGCCGCGCGCGATGGCCAACTGCCACTCGCGGAATCGCGACCCGTCGGCCGGATCCGCACCGAGCAGTCGCACCGGAATCATGGCCACGGCCAGCGGTACCGCGAGATCGTCGATAATATCGAGTTCACCACGCCGCACGGCCTTGTCGACCAGCTCGTCGACCACCCGGCCCGCGACCGGCGCGAGTTCGCCGACCATGCGCGGGGTGAACGCCTTGGCCACCAGCTTGCGATAGCGGGCGTGCTCGGGCGGATCCATGCGCACGAACGAGCCCGGAATGGCCGCGCCGCTGTCCCGGAAGGGGCTGATCCCGGCGGAGTACCCGTGTCCCCAGTCCGCGCCGGTGAGCACCGCCGCGCATTCCTCGTACCGGGTGACGAGGGTGACCGGCACATCGCCGAAGGCGTACGGGAACAACGCCGCGGCATCGCGCACGCGCCGGTAGGCGGGGTAGGGATCGGCGCGTTCGCTCGGTTCGAAGGCGTCGAAGGTGATCTCGGGAACCGCGGTACTCATTTGCCCTCCACACGGACGCGAAGTTCGGACATCCCGCGCACCACCACATTGGGCCGGTACGGGGGTTCCTCCAGCAGGGTCAGGTTGTCGACGCGAAGCGCGAAGGCGCGCAGCACTTCTCGCATCTCCAGGCGGGCCAGTGGCGCGCCCAGGCAGTAGTGCAGGCCGAGTCCGAAGGACAGGTGCCGTTCGGTGCGGCGACCCGGCCCGTAGCGGCCGATATCGAAGGCGGCGGGTTCGGGGAAGGCCGCCGGATCGCGATTGGCCGAGCCGAGCAGCACGATCACGGCGTCCCCGGGGGTGAATGTCCTTCCGGCGACCATGATCTCGGCGCGGGCGGTACGGGTGGTCAGGTGCACGGGCGGGTCGTAGCGCAGCACCTCGTCCACCGCCGCGCCGGCCAGGTCGGGATCCGCGCGCAGCCGCGCGAACTCACCGGGATCGCGGATCAGCGCCAGTGCGCCGTTGCCGATGAGGTTCACCGAGGTCTCGTGTCCGGCGACCACCAGAATGAGCAGGGTCCCGATCAGTTCGGTGTGCGTGAGCCGCACCCCGGCCTCCTCGGCCTGCACCAGTGCGGTGATGAGGTCCGCGCGCGGGGTACGGCGGCGCTGTTCGACCAGATCGCCGAAGAATTCGGTGAATTCGTGCACCGCCGCGGTGCGCGCGGCCAGCTCCTGCGGGCTGAGCAGCAGATCCGGATCCAGTCCGCGCGCGATACCCGCCGACATGTGCCGGACCTGTTCATGCGCCCGCGCGGGGACGCCCAGCAGCTCGCAGATGAGGGTGAGCGGCACCGGATACGCCAGCGCCTCGAGCAGATCCACCTCCCCCGCGGCGAGGACCCGATCGAGCAGTTCGCCCACCAATTGTTCGGCGCGATCCCGCAATCCGGTGATGGTGCGGGCGGTGAACGCCTTGCCCACCAGCCCGCGCAGGCGGGTGTGGTCCGGCGGCTCCATCCACAGGAAGGAGCCGGGCAGTTCGACATCGCTGTCCCCGTGCAGTAGTTCGGGTTCCTCGGCGTGGCTCCAGCGCGGGTCCAGCAGGATCGCCTGGGCTTCGGCGTGCCGGGTGACGAGTTGGGTCTCGTGCGGTCCGGGGACGAACGGTCCGGCATCGCGCAGCGTCTGATAGCTGTCATAGGGATTGTGGCGCATATGCGGGGCGATGCTCTCCACGACCGCCAGCTGCACCGGGGTCACTTGCGCCACCGCGGCCTGGTCCGAACTCACCGGCAACTCCTGAAAGAATTGGGCTGCGAATTTCGCCGAAACAATTTCGGGTTCATCCTGGACCGCACCGCGCCGGGACCGTCCGGCAATCGCCGGAAGCTATCGCCCGATCACCGTATCTCTTTATCGTCCAACGCAATTGGCTGATCGAGAGTGCTTATCAGCGCGCGGGTTTCATAATCCGTTCAGCGCTCGGACACAATTCGCTGTTGTCGTGACGGTCATGAATTCCTCGGATTCGCTCGGCACCCTGCCCAGCAGGCTCGCCGACATTGCCGCCGCACATCCGCGGGTATCGGCGACTTTCTGGTCGACGGCGGAGAATATCGAGTACGCCGAACTGCAACGGGCCGCCGAGAGCGCGGCGGCGACACTGCTGGCCCGGGGTGTGCGGCGCGGGGAACCGGTCGGCATCCTGTGCCCCAATGCCCCCGAGTTCATGGTGAGCTTCTTCGCCATCGCCGCGGCCGGTGCGGCGGCGACCCCGCTGCCGCTGCCCGCCGGGATTCGCCGGGCCGCCGGATATCCGCAGCAGTTGGCCGCCATCACCGCCGCCGCAGGTATGCGTACGGTGCTGGTCTCGCCCGCCTTCGCCGAACTGGTACCGCTGCTGGCGGGCGTGGATGTCGAATTCGTGGATACCGCAACACTTTCCGGTCCCTCCGCCGAGGGTCCGCTCCCGGCCCACGCCGTCCCCGGTCCCGAGGATCTGGCCGTGGTGCAGTTCACCTCGGGCAGCACCGCCACCCCCAAGGGCGTGCGCCTGACCCACCGTCAGGTGCTGAGCGGACTCGCCGCGATCCGCGAGGGCATCGCCCTGGACCTGAACGATCAGGGCGGCTTCTGGCTGCCGCTGTTCCACGATATGGGCCTGTTCGGCACGCTCTCGGCCATTCTGCGCGGCATTCCGGCGCATGTGTGGTCACCGCTGGCGTTCGTCAAGGATCCGGCGCGCTGGCTGCGCGAATTCGCCGCCAGCGGCAGCACCATCACCGCCATGCCGAACTTCGGCTACGAGGCGCTGCTGGCGGCGGTGCCGCCCGAACAGGTCGCCGAATACGATCTGAGCCGGTGGCGCATAGCTTTCAATGGGGCGGAACCGATTTCGCACGCGGTGGTGAGCGCGTTCACCGAGCGGTTCGCGCCGGCGGGGTTCGCGCCGAGCACCATGTTCGGGGTGTACGGCATGGCCGAGGCCACCCTCGCCGTGGCCTTCCCGCCGCTGGGCCGCGGCCCGGTCTTCGAATGGGTCGATCGGGCCGGACTCGCGGATGACTTTCTCGCACAGCCGGTTTCCGCCGACACACCGGGTGCGCGCGCCGTCGCCGGGGTGGGAGCGGCGGTCCGGGGGCTCCGGCTCCGCATCGTCGATCCCGAGACCGCGGCCCCGCTGCCGGACGGGCGGGTCGGTGAGATCCTCATCCGGGGCGCGTCGGTCACCGACGGCTATCTGGCGGTCGATCCGGCCACGGTCGCGGACCGTTTCATCGACGGCTGGCTGCGCACCGGCGATCTCGGATATCTGCGCGACGGTGAGCTTTTCGTCACCGGCCGCTGTAAGGACATGATCACCGTGCGCGGGGTCAATCACTACGCCCAGGATGTGGAGGCCGCGGTCGGCGGCGTCGAGGGCATCTACAAGGGCCGCTGCACCGCGGCCGTGGATCCCGAGGGCGCCGATGTCATCGCCCTCATCGCCGAGACCGAGTTGACCGGCGCCGAGGCCGCCGCCCTCGCCGAAACCATCCGCGGGCAGGTGGCCGCCGAACTCGGCCTGGCCGCCGTCGAGGTCCATCTCGTCGCACCGCGCAGTATCCCCCGCACCTCCAGCGGCAAGCTCCAGCGGCTCGCCGCCCGCGACCTCATCGCCCAGCGGCACTGAAGCCCAACGGAATTCACCCCCTCGAACGGAGTCCCGCGTGCACAGCTATGACGTCTTCCGCCACTACGAACGCCTGCACTGGAAACTGAGCGACCTCGACTTCGACACCATCGACCGCGCTCTGGTGCGGCCGGAGTACATCACCCTGGCCAAGAGTTCGGCCATGGGCGAATCCAATGTGATCGCCGCCGTCCACGGATTCCTCGCCGAATTCGTGGACGATTACGACTTCTCCACCTTCGCGGTGGTGTGGGGCTATCAGGAAGTGCAGCACCACTACGCTTTTCGCAGCTGGCTGCGCGCCATCGGCGAGGATGTGCAGGACCGGGCGGTGGACGCCATGCGCGAACCGTACGCGCCCGGCAGTACGCCGTCCGCGACGCTGGCCACCAATATCATCTCCGAGCTCACGGTCAATCACATCTATCGCGCGGTCTCGGCGTGGGTGCGGGAGCCAGTACTGAAGGCGTTGCTGCTCAACGCGAGTCGCGATGAGGCCGGGCACGCCCGGGAGTTCATCCACTACGCCACCGAGCGGTTGCGCAAGCGCCCCGAGGAATTGCCGTCGGTCCTCGAGACCCTGTACGTGTACAGCTCCGAGGCCAAGATCAAGCATCCGGTCAGCACCTTCAAGGCCGGGATCGCCGAGCTGGGCGATCACGAGACCATCGACACCGGTTTCGATCTGTTCCTGGAGCAGGTCGCGTCCGAGGGTGAACTCGAGGTGCTGCACGACAAGGTGCGACGCACGTTCGCACAGCTGACCGGGCTCGATGTGTCGAGCAATGCCAAGGTGCGCCGCGCGCTGGCGGACGCGATCGCATGACGGTGGAACACACTGTGCGGCAGCTGGATCCGCCGGTCGTCGCGGTGCCGTGGTCGGTCATACCCGACTACCACTGCTTCGGCTGCTCCCCGCACAACGCCTCCGGACTGCGGCTGAGCTTCACCCCGCACCCAGACGGCCTCCAGGCCCGGTTCCGCCTCGATCGCCGCTTCGAGTCCTATCCGGGCGTGGTGCACGGCGGCCTCACCGGGGTCGTCTGCGATGAGGTGATGGGCAATCTCATCGTGCTGGCCCGGCATGTGCCCGCCTTCACCGTCTCCCAGCGCACCCGATTCCTCACCCCGCTGCTCATCGACCGCGAATACCGCTGTGTGGCAACGCTGACCGGCGACGGCGGCGAGGACCCGATTCGCGCGGCCGCGGACATCCTGGACGCCGACGGCGCGGTCTGCGCCTCCTCGTCCGCGACCTATCAACCGTTCACGCTCGCGGACGCGCGTCACCAGCTCTCCCTCGGCGACGACGAGGTCGCACTGCTCTCCCACGCCCTCACCACGGCTGATGCCCTGCCCCCGAATGGAGTTCGCCATGTCCACCACTGAGATTCTGCGCACCGTCACCGAGATCGCCGTCGCCGAGATCGGGCTGCCGGAGTCGGTCCTGCTGCCCGACGCCGATCTGCGCGGTATGGCCGGGGTGGATTCGGTGCGCGTGCTGCGCATGATCGCCCGGATCGAGCGCCGCTACGATATCGAGCTCGACGATCAGGACGTCTTCGGCACCTCCACCCTGGCCGAGGTGGCCGCCGTGGTGGACAAGATGTTGCGCGAGGCCGCCTGATGTCGGGCGCCGGCGCGGTCACCGCCGATACCAATCAGCATTACGATCTCGATCCCGATATCTTCGGCCAGTTCCTGGACCCGCTGCGCAAGTACAGCTCCGGGCTGTACGAATCCGATACCGACACACTGGAATCGGCGCAGCGCAACAAACTGCGGTTCGTGGCCGGGCGGCTCGGGCTCACCGGTGGGGAACGCCTCCTGGACATCGGCTGCGGCTGGGGTTCACTCATTCTGTTCATGGCGCAGGAGTACGGCTGCGACACCCTCGGGGTGAGCCCCGCGCCGCGTCAGCACGAGTACATCGCCGAACAGGCCGAGGTGCGCGGGGTGGCGGCGCGGGTGCGGACCCGGGTCGGGCATTTCGAGGAGCTGGACTTGGCCGCCGGCAGTATGGACGCGGTCACCATGCTCGGCTCCATCGTGCACATGCCGGATCTGGATGAGGTGTTCCGGCGGGCGCGCGCGGTGCTGCGCCGCAACGGCACCCTCTACGTCTCGGAGAGCTGCTTCCGGAATGCGGCCGCGCGCAAGGCTTTCGACGAACGGGCGGGCACCGAGTTCGTGCGCTCGGACATCTTCGGCTGGGGTGATCTACGGCCGCTGTCGGATCTGGTCACCGCCGCCGAGAACGCCGGTTTCTCGATCATCGCCGTGGACGATCTCACCGATCAGTACCGGCGCACCATCGAGGACTGGATCGGCAATGTGGATGCCGCCGCCGACCGGATCGACGCGCACCAGCCCGGATTGGCCGCCAAACTGCGGCACTATCTGGAGGTCGCCAATGCCGGATGGGGTTACACCACCAAGCATTACGCGCTCACCTGCCGGAAGGCGCGGTAATGGCGATGACCTTCGAATCCGCGCTGCTACCCGTCCCGGAGCTGGTCACGGCGGTGGACGGTTTCCTGGCGGCCTCGCCCGCCGCCCGCTCCTGGGATGTGGAGACCGCGTTCGACTGGCGCGCCGCCGATGCCGGGCGACTGTCCGAGGGACAGCGCTCGGCGGTGCAGTTCGTCACGTACATCGAAGATCACCTGCCCGGGTACTTCGAGGTGTACCAGCGCAGTTTCCCGGTGGACGACAGCGTGGACCTGGCGACCTTCACGCATAATCGCGAGCTGTACCACTTCACCGTGCGCTGGGCGCTGGAGGAGGACACCCATTCCCGGGCGCTGACGCGCTATCAGGAAGCCTCCGGGATGAGCGATCGCGATGTACTGCGCGATGAGCTGGCGGTGGAGGGGCGCAAGCCTTTCGAATTGACCTACACCCATCCGGTGCAGTTCTTCGCCTACGCGCTGGTGCAGGAGAAGGCCACCCAGATGTACTACCACCAGTTGCGCGATGTGGTGGACGATCCGGTGCTCGGGGCGGTGCTTACCCGGTTGTCCCGCGATGAGGCACGGCATTTCAGCTTCATGGCCGATGTGGTGAGCCGATACCTGCGGGTCCAGGGCGATGCCGCGGTGGAGCCCATTCGCGAGGTGATCGCGGGATTCCGGATGCCGCTGGCGGATACGCTGCGCGGGTACTGGCGGTGGGCGCTGCGCATCGCCGATGTGGCCGATTACGACCACACCGCCGCCTACGACCATTTGATCAAGGTGATCGATCGCGCGGTGGACGCGCGCACCGATCGGGTGGATGAACTGGCCGAGTTCGTCGCCCACTGCCGCAGCTTGACCTGAGCACACCAAAAGGGCCCCGCCACCGAGGAATTCGGTGGCGGGGCCCTTTTCGGCGTTCGCGCTACCGGTCGCCGCCCAGCACCAGAATGGTGGTGGAGCCGTGCGCGATCAGCTTGCCCGCGGCATCGGTGATCCGGCCTTCGGCGGTGGCGGTGCGGCGGCCCACATGCACCGCGGTGGCCTCGCAGGTGAGACGGGAGCCGTCCAGCGTCACCGAGCGGATGAAATTCACCTTGAGCTCGAGCGTCGTATACGCCACGCCGTCACCGAGTTTGGTGAACACGGCGCTGCCCATGGCGGTGTCCATGAGGGTGGCGATCACACCGCCGTGCACGGTGAACATGGCATTGATGGTGGCCGCGTTCGGATCCAGGTAATAGCGCGTGTAGCCGTCGCCCGCGCTCTCCAGGCGAATGCCGAGCGACGCGCCGACGCCGAGATTCTCATCGAGTCCACGCTGGAATACCTCGGTGAGTTCGCCGACGCGCTTGGCGGATGTGTCCTGTACATGGTTGTCGATGGTGGTCATGAATTCTTCCTCCCTGCCGAACGATGCTCCTCATTCGAGCAGTCGGCAGTGAATTCCGGTTCCCCGCAAGGTATTCCATTCCAATATCCGATCGCCTGATCGAGACCGGCGCACCGGACCGCCGCGCGACCGCCGGATCGATAGCGTCGCGCCATGGTGGATTCCGAAACAACGGACCGGATCGAGACCCTCGGCGCGGACTTCTTCGCCGATCCGCACGCGCACTATCGACGCTGGCGCGAATACGGCCCTGTGCGGCGGGTGCGCTTCCCCGACGGGGTGATTCGCTGGATCATCCTCGGCTACGCCGAAGGCCGTGCGGCGCTGGCGGATCCGCGCCTACACAAGGACATCGCGCGGATCGACGCCCTGGTGAGCGCCAAACGATCCACTCCCCCGACGGATCCGCGGCAACTTGCGCTGGTCACCCACATGCTCAATATCGACCCACCCGAGCACACCCGGCTGCGCAAACTGGTCGGCAAGGCGTTCACCGCGCACCGGGTCGCCGGTCTGCGCCCGCGCATCGAGGAGATCACCACCGCCCTGCTGGACGCCGTCGAGGGCCGCGAGGACGTGGATCTGCTGCGCGAATTCGCCGTCCCCCTGCCGATTACGGTCATCTGTGAACTGCTGGGCGTACCGCTCACCGAACGCGAGGAATTCCAGCAGTGGACGCGAGACCTGGTCGGGGTGGTGGGCCTCGAGGCCGAACGCACCCGCGCCGCGCTGGCCATGGCCACCTATCTGACCCGCCTGGTGCGCGCCAAACAGGCCGCGCCACAGGATGATCTGCTCTCCGGCCTGATCGCCGTGGGCGCGGACGGCGACGCCCTCACCGAGGCCGAACTGGTGGCCATGTCCTTTCTGCTCCTGGTCGCGGGCTACGAGACCACCGTCAACCTCATCGCCAACGGCACCCTGGCCCTGCTGCGCGATCCGGCGCGACTGGCCGCGCTCCGCGCCGATCCTGCCGCCATCCCGGACGCGGTGGAGGAGTTCCTGCGCTACGACGGCCCCGTCAATCTCTCCACCGTCCGCTATACCGCCGAACCGATCACGGTGGCAGACACCGACATCCCCGCCGGAGAACTCGTCTATGTGTCCCTGGCCGCCGCCAATCGCGATCCGGGCCGTTATCCGAACCCCGACTCCCTCGACCCCACCCGCACCCCCGCACCCCACCTGGCCTTCGGCCACGGCATCCACTTCTGCCTGGGCGCGCCCCTGGCCCGCCTGGAAGCCCGGATCGCCTTTTCCGCACTCCTGCAACGCTTCCCGGACCTGCACCTGTCCCCCGCCGCCACCATCGAATGGCAGTCCAGCACCCTCATCCGCGGCCTGCTCGACCTCCCCGTCCGGCTGCGATCGAGCTAGGCACGCGGACGGCGAAAGCCCCGCTCGGATGAGGAACCGAGCGGGCCGTGTCCCCCCGGCGAATTCGCCGGGGGGACACACCTACTTCGCAGCCGGGGAGGGCGATGCGGCCAAGCCCCATCGACCCG
Source organism: Nocardia acidivorans NBRC 108247 (assembly GCF_001625085.1). Taxonomy (GTDB): domain Bacteria; phylum Actinomycetota; class Actinomycetes; order Mycobacteriales; family Mycobacteriaceae; genus Nocardia; species Nocardia acidivorans. Next base: position 21,374 of record NZ_BDAW01000006.1, on the reverse strand, counting down.
GGCGCAAGCAACCAACCGGAAGCCATGACTAGCGGAAGACTGCCGCAAGTAATACGGTACGGGGGTACTGTACGGGTTGCTGAGCAGCCCTGACGGTTTCCGCTACCAGGAGGAGATTTTCCATGCGAGTACTACTCATCGGCGCGAGCGGGTACGTGGGTTCCGCTGTCGCCGAACATCTCTCGTCTCTCGGACATACGATCGTGGCGCTCGAGCGTCCCGGGACCGACGACGGCGCGAGTGCGTACGAGACCCGCACGGGAGATCTGGCCGACCCCGCTTCGCTGACCGCCGCAGTCGGCCCCGACATCGACGCCGTCATCAACCTGGCCACCCCCAGCGGCGATGCGGCCGTCGACGCCGCCGCGGTTGCCGCGGTCACTGATCCGCTGCGCGGCACGGGCAAGTCGTTCGTCTACACCAGTGGGGTCTGGGTGCTCGGCGCGACCGGCGGTGCCGACGAAACGACGCCCACCAACCCGATCCCCATCGTCGGGTACCGTCCCCACATCGAACGCCAAGTCCTCGCGCTGGCCGACGCGGGCGTCCGCGCGGCAGTCATCCGCCCCGGCATCGTCTACGGCCGGGGCGGCGGAATCCCCGCTCTGCTAGTTGATCTGGCGCGCAAGCACGAAGCTCCCGTGATCGTCGCCGACTCCTCGGCCGTGTGGCCCATGGTCCACATCGACGACCTGGCAGACCTTTTCGCCAAGGTCGTCGATGCGGCCCCGGCGGGTTCGGTCTGGCATGGCATCACTCAGCCCGCCGTCCCGGTCGCCGACCTGGCCATGGCCGCGGGCCGGGCGGCCGGTGTCTCCGGCGACACCAAGGTCTGGCCGCTAGATCAAGCCCGAGCCGAACTGGGCGCGTCCTTCGCCGACGCCCTGGCACTGAGCCAGACCGTCACCGGCCACGCCGGAATCGACCAGCTGAACTGGGAACCCAAGGGCCCCAACGCCATAGCGGACCTGACCACCGGTTCCTATCGCTGATCAGCGCGCACCGCGGGAACGAGCCCGTCATATCGCCTGACGGGCTCACCCCCGGCCGCTACGAAGAGCCACTCAGATCGTTGATCACTGTCGCGAGTGCGCACACCGGCTCGCTCTCGGTGCGCCACACCAGCGCGTAGGGCAGCAGTGGCATATCGGTGATGGGTATCCACCGGACGTGTGTCACCGCCCAGTGGTGCAGCACATGAGCGGGGAAGGGGTGGATGATATCGCCGTTGCCGACCCAGTTGATCAGGTCGTCGGGGCTGGTGGTGGGTTTGCCACGGGGGATCGGGCGGCCGCTGGGGGTGATGAAGGGCAGGTAGGTTTCCTCCCACTCCCGGGGCGCGTCCGGAGCAAAGGTGTGCGGGTAGTCGGCGAGATCTTCGACCGACACCGAGTCACGGTCCGCCAGCGGATGGTCGTGACTGACCGCCAGCACCCGGGTATCGCGGAACAGGACGGGTCCGAGGGTCAGGTCGTCGCCGACCGGGGGCCAGACCACGATCGCGTCGTACTGACCGCTGCGGAGCATACCGAAAGGGTCGACAAAGGGCAGCCGGTGCAGCCGCAGCTCCCACTGCGGGTGCCGCCGCCGGAACTCATCCCAATAGCGGTGCAGCCCTTCATAATTGAACGGCAGCAGCGCGATGCGCAACACTGCCGGCTGACCCTGAGCGGCAAGTTTTGCCCGCCGCACGCTGTCTTTGAGCCCCTGATAGAGCGGGCGCAGATCGTCGCGCAGCTGCTCACCGACCGGCGTCAGCCGCACCACCCGATTGGTCCGTTCGAACAGCAGCGCGCCGATCTGCCGCTCCTGCTTCTTGATTGCCTGGGTGATGCGCGCCGGGGTGACATTGAGCAGCTCGGCGGTCCGCCCGAAATGCAGCTCCTCGGACAGCGTCAGGAAGATCTCGATATCGCGTAACTCCACGAAGTCCCTGTCTCGTTAACTCCGCGGTTAATGCGGCATTGCTTTCTTGATCGTTGTTCGGCGGTTGCCGGCCGCTCATTCTAGGACCCGAGCCCGATGCACACCCCGCCACCGAGGTCTCGATCCCGGTGACCGGAAGGTCCCGGCCCGATCAAGGAGTTTCCGCATGACGACCATATCCGATTCGCCGACAACGGAGCCCGTTGCCGAACAGGTGCCGCTGCGCCGTTGGTTCGGCGTCGCGGCTGTAGCCCTGGGCACCTTCGCAGTAGTGACCTCCGAGCAGTTGCCGGTGGGCTTGCTCACCTCGGTCAGCGATGCGCTCGCGGTGTCCGAGGGCACCGCCGCGCTGATGGTGACCGTGCCGGGGTTGGTTGCCTCGGCGACCGCGCCGCTGCTGCCGGTGGCGATCGGCCGCCTGGACCGCCGCACCGTGCTGATCGGCCTGATCACCCTCATGGTCGCCGCCAACCTGCTGTCGGCCTTCGCGCCGAACTTCACCTTGCTGCTGGTCTCACGATTCATGGTCGGCATTGCCATCGGCGGTTTCTGGGCATTGGCCGCGGGCATCGCGGTGCGCATGGTGCCGGAGAAGTTCGTGCCGCGAGCGACAGCCATCGCGTTCGGCGGGGCCACGGCGGCCAATGTCCTCGGCATCCCGGCCGGCACCCTCATCGGCGAACTGACCGACTGGCGCATCGCATTCGGGGTACTCGGCGGTCTAGGGCTGGTGGTGGTCGTGGCGCTGCTCGCTCTGCTGCCGCACGTGCCCGCTACGCAGGCCGTGCACGTGCGCACTCTCGGTCGGCAATTCCGCAATCCGGTGGTGCGAGGCGGCGTGTTGGTCACCTTCCTACTGGTCAGCGGGCATTTCGCCGCCTTTACCTTCGTGAGCCCGATCCTGCAGAACCTGGCCGGGCTGGACAAGGCGGCGGTCGGTCCGGCCCTGTTGGCCTTTGGTATCGCCGGGATCGTCGGCAACTTCCTGACCGGCGCCATGGCCACCCGCGATGTCCGTGCGACGCTCATCACCATCAGTGCCGCGCTGGCGGTGGTCCTGGTCCTCCTCGCTCTCGCGGGGGGCGCCCCGGTGATCGCGCTGGGCCTGTTGCCGGTGTGGGGCTTGGCCTTCGGCGGCATCCCCGTCGGCGTGCAGACCTGGATCCTGCGTGCCCACCCGGAGTCCATGGAGGCAGCCACCGCGCTGAACACCGCGATGTTCAACCTCGCCATCGCACTGGGCGCGCTGTGCGGCGGGCTCGTCACCGACAATCTCACCCTGTCCGCAGTGCTCTGGTTCGGCGCGGCACTGAGTGCGCTTGCCTGCCTTGCGATCTGGTCGACCCGCGGATCCAAGTCCGCGGCTACCGCGGAAGCCTGACGCCGTGGCAAGTTCAGACGCATGGGACCACGACGTGTGGCGTGTCGACCGCCGGCCCCGATCTGCCCTGCCCGAGTTGAACGTTCGACTGCTCGAGTCCTTCCACACGGTGGCGCAGGAAGGCAACATCACCCGGGCGGCAACCCGGCTGCGCCTCACCCAGCAGACCCTCTCCGCTCAGATCAAGCAACTCGAACGGGCGCTGGGCGCGGTCCTGCTGGTCCGGGATTCGCGTGGAGTGCGACTCACCGCGGCCGGTGAGATCCTCACCGAAGGCGCGGGCGCGATGCTGGCCGGCCTCGCGGAGCTGTCACAGCGGGTGAATCACGCTGCGGAACAACCGATCAACCGGCTTCGGGTGGTGTTCTGCCCGCCCAACAATCGCGTAGTCCGCATCACCGACGCACCGCCCATCGAGGCGGCCGTGGTCTGGACCTCGCAGGCGCCGCAACCACTGACAACCCTGCTGATTCGCGCGATACGCGCTGCCGTGGAGGTGAACGAATGACCTGGCGTTCCAAAGCCTGTGACGTCGGCGTACCCGCCGGGGTGGCCGACCGTCTCACCGATGATGTCGCGCAGCGACGCGAACCGCCACGCGTCGTTGTCGGCCAGTTCCGAATGCGCTGCCTTCGGGCGCCTGCTCAGATAGTATTACGTGTCTTGTGTATTACGTATGAAATGGAGTCTGTGATGCGGCTCAACAGCAAGGGGCAGGTCACCATTCCCGCGGAACTGCGCCGGAAGTTCGCGCTGGAAGAGGGGGATGAGGTCGAGGTGATCGAAGATGGCAATACGCTGCGGATCGTGCGTCGTGAAGGGGCGCGGCGCCGGGGGAAACGTCTTACCGGGCACATGCGCGGGCGCGCGACCACGTCGATGAGCACGGACGAGTTGATGGAACTGTTCCGTGGCGAGTAGCGAAGGACTGCGCGCGGCCTCGGAATATCCTGTCACGCTGGTGGATTCGTGTGTCCTGCTCGACGTTCTCACCGATGACCCGAAGTGGGCGGACTGGTCGGACGATGCGCTGGCCGAGGCTCGTGACCTTGGTGCGACCGTCATCAATCCGATCATCTACGCCGAGGTCGCTGGGGGCTTCGACACCATCGAGGGATTGGACGAGGCTCTTCCGGAGTCGGAGTTGGAGCGTATGGATCTGCCGTATGCGGCTGGGTTCGTGGCGAGCAAGGCATTCGTCGCGTATCGACGTCGTGGCGGTGAGAATCGAAGCCCGCTACCGGATTTCTATATCGGTGCGCATGCCGCTGTCGCGGGCTATCGACTGCTGACCCGCGATGCGGCGCGCTTCCGGACTTACTTCCCGAATCTCGAGCTGATCGCCCCTGATCGGCCATAGCCGCCCACAACTGTCCCGTAATACCGTGAACCGGACGCGCCCGGACGTTGGTTGCACGGCCGCCCTCGGCGCGATCGAGCTAGGCACGCGGACGGCGAAAAGCCCCGCTCGGATGAGGAACCGAGCGGGGCCGTGTCCCCCCGGCGAATTCGCCGGGTCTTCACACCTACTTTGCAGCCAGGGAGGGCTGGTTGATGGTGGTGAAGTACTGGGCCGCGGCGAGGATCGCGGCGGGTGCGGTGACCAGGATCTGGCCGGCGACGGTGCCGAGGAAGCCGATGACGCTCATACCGGCGATGCAGCCGATGATGGCGCCGGGCAGGGCGCCGAACATCGCGCTCAGGGCGCCGGACAGGACCGCGCCACCGGCGCCGCCCAGCAGGCAGCCCACGGCCGCGCCGCCGATACCGCCGACCAGGGTGCCGATTGTGGCACCCATGGTGATGGTGGAGGTCATGCGGCTCCAGGCGGCCTGCTCACGGTCGTAGTCGGTCTTCCAGGGCGCCTGGTTCTCATACGGCAGCGCGACCGGCTTGTAGACGGCGTGCTCGAGATCCAGTTGCGGGGTCAGGGTGGCGGTGTGATCGCTGATCTCGGTCGCGATCGGGAAGACGAAATCGTCCACCCGGAAGGACAATTCGGTGCCGCCGAGCACGGTGCCATTGGCGGCCTTGATCTTGAAGACGCCATCCTCGACGGCCAGCGAACCGGCATCGGTGCGAATGGTCATCGCCTTCTCGGTATTGGTGGCCGTGTAGTTCACGACATCGGTGGTCTCCGCCTGGGCCGAACCGGTGGCTCCGGCGGTAATGGCCAGTGCGGCGGCGAGCAGCGCGGACGCCGCGGCAGTCTTCCTCATCCTGTTGCTTCTTCTCTCTGATCATTTCCGAATCGGAAACCGGCACGCTGTGGTACGTGCACGTGTAGCGCGCGTGATTCCCTCGGGCACAGTCTCTCTCGTGCTCACAAGTCCAGCACGAGCGACTCGGAGCGGGCTCGAGAGACGCACGGCATCATGGTTCTGCCCTCGGCCCGCTCCTGCGCGGTGAGCACGGAGTCCCGATGCTCGACCTCCCCGGCCAGCACCGTGGTCTCGCAGCTGCCGCAGGTGCCCTCCCGGCACGAGGTGACGATCGGGACACCCGCGCTCTCGAGTACGTCGACCATCGGCCGATCGGCCGGAACCCGCAGTGTGCGGCCGGAACTCGCGAGCCGGACCTCGAATGCGCGATCGGCGGCGGTATCGACCTGCCGGGCCGCGAAGCGTTCGGTGTGCACCTCGAGTCCCTGTCGCGCACCCTCGGTCTCGATGGCGTCGAGCAGCGGCGCGGGTCCGCAGCAGTACACCGGCGCGGCGCAGTCGCTCAGGATGGCGGGCAGTGGCAGCAGGCCGAATTCGTCCTGCGGCACCATCCGCACCTGGCGGTACCAGGACAGCTCGCCGGTGAAGGCCAGATGCGCCCGGCTGCGCGCCCCGTAGTACAGGGTCCAGTCCGCGCCGGCCCGATGTGCCGCGGCCAACATGGGCAGGATCGGCGTGATGCCGATCCCGCCCGCCACGAACAGGTACGCGTCGCTGGGCACCAGTTCGAAGTTGTTGCGTGGCAGCGACACCCGCAGCGCGGCCCCGGGCCGGGCGGTGCGATACAGATGGTCCGATCCGCCGCGCCCGGCGGGTTCGTGCAGGATGGCGATGCGCCAGCGGCGCTCGTCGGCGGGATCGCCGCAGAGCGAGTACTGCCGCACCCCGGCCGTGCCGACGCTCACGTCTATATGAGCGCCCGGCGTCCAGTCCGGCAGCGGTCCGCCGCCGACAGCGGCCAAACCGAGGGAGAACACACCCTCGGCCTCGCTCCGTCGATCGGTCACCCGGACCATCAGGTCGGTCATCGCATCCCCTCGGTGGAATCAGCGTCGGGACCCACCCTGGCCGAGGGACACCGTTGATCGCGCGTCGGTAGCGGGAGTCGATTCGCTCGATCGGTATTGACTATCGTCCGACCCGGGCGGCCTGCGGCGGCGTGAGACTGGCGGCATGAGCGCTGTGGCGGAGCTGGTCGAGCAGACCAGACAGTTCGTTGTAGATCACGTCATACCGGTCGAACGGGAGGTGGTGGTCGACGGTCGCGTCACCGATGACGCACTGCGGCTGGACCTGCAGAAGAAGGCCAAGGCCGCGGGCGTCTTCGGACCGCTCTCGGACCCGCGCTACGGCGGCCTCGGTCTCGACACCCGGGGCCAGGCCCGGGTTCTGGAGGCCGCGGGGGCGAGCCTGCTGGGCCCGCTGGCGGTGAACGCCTGGGCCCCCGACGACGGCAATATTCATCTGCTCGCGCACGTGGCCAACCCCGAACAGCAGGAACGGTATCTGGCCCCGCTGGCCTCGGGTGAGGTGCGCTCGGCCATCGCCTTGACCGAACCCGCCCCCGGCGCGGGCGCGGACCCGCGCATGCTGCGGACCACCGCGCAGGAGACCGACACCGGCTGGATCATCAACGGCGCCAAGCACTTCACCACCGGCGCGAATGGCGCGGCCTTCGTCATCTGCGTCGCCATGACCCCCGACGGCCCCACCATGTTCCTGGTCGATCAGGACAATCCCGGCCTGCGCGTGGGCCGCCGGATGCCGACCCTGGACCACACCAGCGCTCCCGGCGGACACTGCGAAGTCGATTTCGTGGACTGCGAGGTCCCCGATTCGGCCGTTCTCGGTCAGGTCGGGCGCGGCCTGGAACTGGCCCAGGTGCGCCTGGCCCCGTCCCGGCTCACCTTCTGCATGAACTGGCTCGGACTGGCGGTGCGCGCCCAGCAGCTCACCATCGACCACATCACCGGGCGCCACTCCTTCGGCTCCCCCATCGCCGAACACGGTCTGGCCCAGGGCCTGATCGCCGACAACGAAATCGATATCGCCGCCGCCCGCAGCCTGATCCGCTCGGTCGCCGAAACCATCGATCTGCGGGGCCCCACCTCCGCCGATGCCCGGCACCAGACCTCCATCGCGAAAACCTTCGTCTCCGAGGCGGTCTGGCGCGTGCTCGATCGCGCGGTGCAGCTGCACGGCGGCCTGGGCGTCTGCGAGGACCACCTGGTGGCCCGATTCCTGGTGGAGGCCAGGGCATTCCGCATCTACGAGGGTCCGTCGGAGGTACTGCGCTGGTCCATCGCCCGGCGCGTCCTGCGCGGACCGCGCTGAAGCATCCAGACCAGCGAAGGACATCATCATGACCACCAGGACACTCGCCGGGTTCGCCGCGGCCTACCCCGAACTCGATTACACCGCAATTGATTACGAATACCTGCGGGCGGTATCGCAGGATATGGTGCCGTTCGGCGCACACGTCGGCACGCTCATCACCGAGATCAGCCCGGACCGCTCGGTGGTGGAGATCCCGCCGGGTGACACCGTCCGCAATCACATGGGCACCGTTCACGCCGGAGCGCTGTTCACCGCGGCCGATATCGCGGGCGCGGCGGCGTTCGTCGGCGCGGCCGCCGAGCGGCTGTACACCGTCGAGCGCCTGGTGCTGCGCGGCGGCACGGCCTCGTATCGCAAACCGGCACAGGGCCGTATCCGCGCCGTCGCCACCGTCGACCCGCGCGAGCTGGCCGACATCCTGTCCGCGACCGCCTCCGCGCGCTTCGAATTGTCCGGTAAGGCGGTGCTGCTGAACGACAACGAGGTGCAGGTCGCCAAGTTCACCTTCGACTACGTCTGCGATGTTGCCATCGCCGGAACGGAGCAGGCGTGAGCACCACGACCCCCGAATCCCGTTCGGAATTCAGCACTCTCGACAGCACCGCGGTGGAGACCTCCGACGGCGTCACCTTCACCGTGCGCTGGCTGCCCGCCGACCAGGCGGACGCCCCGGTCGTTCTCATCCTGACCGCCATGGCCATGAAGGCCAAGAACTACTACGCGCTCGCCAAAGCCCTGAACGCGCAAGGGCTTTCGGTGGTCACCACCGATCTGCGCGCCCACGGCGAGGCCCGCCCGCCCCTGGGCGAGCACCGGGACTTCGGCTACCGCGAAATGATCGAAACCGATCTGCCCGCGATCGTCGCCGCGGTGGAGCAGCGTTTTCCGAACGCGCCGGTGCACCTGTTCGGGCACAGCCTGGGCGGGCAGCTGGCCCTGCTGTTCGCCGCCGCCGAACCCGCCCGGGTCGCCGGCGTCACCGTCATCGGCACCGGCACGGTGTTCTGGTACGCCTTCGGCCCGCGCCGCTGGTTCGAGGCGCTGAGCCGGATCCAGTGGATCGGATTGACCTCCCGCATCAAGGGTTTCTGGCCCGGCGGTGTGCTGATTCCCGCGCCCATGCCCGGCGGGGTCATGATCGACTGGTCGGTCCACTCGCTCACCAGCTACTACCGGCCGCGCGGCACCGCACGCAAATACAACAGCCTGCTGGCCGCGATGACGCTGCCGGTGCTGGCCATTTCGCTGTCCGAGGATGTGCTCGGCCCGAAATCCAATGTGGACTTCCTGGTGTCGCGCATGCCCGCGGCCCGGGTGACCCAGTGGCATATCGACGAGAAATCCGATATCGCCCATCGCGACCACTTCATGTGGGTCAAGGACGCCCCCGCCATCGCGGCCGGTGTGGCGGCATGGATCACGACCGGCGCCCAGCCGGTCTAAGGAGAGACGTGGCACGGCTGCAGATCGACACGGTGTCCAAACAATTCGGCGCCGACTACGCGGTGCGCGAGGTGAGCCTCGACATCGCCGACGGTGAATTCCTGGTCCTACTCGGACCCAGCGGCTGCGGCAAGTCCACGCTACTGCGCATGATCGCCGGGTTGGAGGAGCCGACCTCGGGCCGAATCCTGTTGGACGGCAATGACATCACCACCGAGGCCCCGCAGCGCCGGGACCTGGCGATGGTATTCCAGAGCTATGCGCTGTACCCGCATCTGACCGTGGCCAAGAATATCGGCTTCCCGCTGCGCGCCCGCCGCCGTCCGCGCGCGGCCATCGCGCAGCGGGTCGCGGAGGTGGCCGCCACCCTGGAGCTGTCCGAGCTGCTCGAACGCAGGCCCGCCGCGCTCTCGGGCGGGCAACGGCAGCGAGTCGCCTTGGCGCGGGCCATGGTTCGCGACCCGGGGGCCTTCCTGATGGATGAACCGCTGTCCAATCTGGACGCCAAACTGCGCAGCGCCACCCGGGCCGAACTCATCGCCCTGCACCGCCGCCTGGGCGCGACCTTCCTGTACGTGACCCACGATCAGGTCGAGGCCATGACCATGGCCACCCGCATCGCCCTGCTCAACGGCGGGCGGGTCGAACAGGTCGGCACGCCCGAGGAACTCTACGACCGCCCGCGCACCACCTTCGTGGCCGGGTTCCTGGGCGCACCGCCGATGAATCTCTTTCCGGCACAGGTTGTTCGGGATGGCGAGACACTGCGCGTGCGCACCGACGGCATCGACGCGGCGCTGGGACTGTCCCCCGGCGCGGATTTCGAGCCCACCGAGGTCATCGCCGGAATCCGCCCCGAGCGCCTGTACCTGGACGATGCCGCCACCGCCGCGCGCGGCACGGTGACCATGGTGGAGAACCTCGGCAGCGAGGAGCTGGTGCACATCACCGCCGGTGCGGTCGAACTGTGCGTGCGCGCCACCCGCCCCGCCGGGGTGCGGGCGGGCGAGGCGGTCGGGCTGCGCGCGGCCCCGGGCGATATCCACCTGTTCGACAAAGACTCCGGACTCCGACTGCGCTGGCAGGAACCGGAGCCGGTCGAGATGTCCCTGCCCGATGCGGCGGCCGTGTCCGTCGCCTGAGCTACAGCCATACCTTTCGATGAGGAGAGATCAGTGAAACGCACCCTGCCCTTAGCGGGCTTGGTGTTCGCCGCCTCGCTCGCGCTCACCAGCTGCGGGCTCGGCGGTACCACCTCCAGCGAGACGTCCGCCACCGCGCAGGTCCCCGAACTCACGGCGGATCAGCAGGTTTCGATCGTCTTCGAGTCCTACAACTACGGCTTGGCCGGCGCGTGGACCGACACCTTCAACGCCCTGATCTCCGATTTCGGCAAGAGGTTCCCCAATATCAAGGTCACCGCGCAGAAGCCGCAGGGCAACAGCCCCAACCCGGCCACCGACACCATCTCCAGCGTGCAGAACCAGATCGTCGCGGGCAATCCGCCCGATGTCGTCCAATTGGGCTTCAGCGACCTGGATTTCACCATTCATCAGTTGCAGGCCAAACCGCTGGACTCGCTGTTCGGCAAGGACGCGGTGCAGAAGAACTTCGACGGCGCGCAGTACCCGTTCGCCCCGAAGGCCCGCACCCTGGACGACTGGGACGGGCACACCTACGGCGTTCCGTTCGTGTTCTCCACGCCGGTGCTGTATTACAACGCCTCACTGTTCAACCAGGCCGGGCTCGATGCGAACAAGCCGCCCGCCACCTGGGCGCAGGTCGCCGACGCCGCCAAGGCGATCACCGGTAAGACCGGTAAGGACGGCGTCTACATCGACTGCCTGACCAAGACCGCCAAGGACTGGTGCTTCCAGTCGATGGTGCGCTCCAACGACGGCCGGGTCATCTCGCAGGATCGGCGCAGCCTGACCTTCGCCGACGCCCCCGCGGTCGAAGCCACCAAGATGGCACAGGATCTGGTGACCGCGGGCAGTATGCCCAAACTGGCCCAGAAGCAGGGCTATGAGGCGTTCGCGCGCGGCGATATCGGCATGATCCTCGAGACCAGCGCTATCCAGGGCACCTTCGTCTCCGGTGCCAAGGACAAATGGGATCTGCGCGCCACCACCATGCCACGCTTCGGCGACAAGTCCACCGTCCCCACCAATTCCGGTGCGGGACTGCATATTCTGGCCAACGATCCGGCCAAGCAGCGAGCCTCGTGGGAACTGATCAAATTCCTCACCAGTGAGGAGTCCTATGTCAAGATCTCGCAGAACATCGGCTATCTGCCGCTGCGCCCGGACATGCTCAAGAACACCAATATGCTCGGCGTCTGGGCCGCGGCGAATCCGCTGCTCGCCCCGAACCTGGCGCAGCTGACCAATATGGAGCCGTGGGTCTCCATGCCGGGCAACAACTATCTGCAGATCCGCGACGGCATGATGGACGCGGTCGAGTCGATCGTGTTCCAGGGCAAGGATCCGCAGTCCACCTTGACCGCCGCCCGGGACCAGGGCGCCAAACTGCTGCCGGCCTCATGAACGGGCTCACTCTCGTCCAGCTCACCGACACCCATATCCGGCCGGGCGGTGAGACCGTGCTCGATACGGTGGACACCTTCGCCACGCTGAACCGGGTGCTGGACCAGTTGCGCACCGGCGGGCGTCCCATCGACGCCCTGCTGCTCACCGGCGATCTGGCCGATCACGGTGCGCCCGAGGCGTATCGGATGTTGCGCGCGGCCGTGGAGCCGGTCGCCGCGGAGCTGGGCGCACAGGTGCTGTACGCCATGGGAAATCATGACGAGCGCACCGCGTTCGGGGTCGAACTGCTCGGCCGCGATCAGGGCACAGTGGATCCGGCGCAGCCCATAGATCAGGTCATCGACGTGGCCGGACTGCGGATCATCGCACTCGACAGCACCACCCCGGGACTGCACAACGGCAAACTCGAGGACGAACAACTCGACTGGCTGGCCGCACAGCTGAGCCGTCCGGCGCCGCGCGGCACAGTACTGGTGCTGCACCATCCGCCGCTGCCCTCGGCCATCGCCGCGGCCGAGGTGCTCAAGCTGCAGCAGGCCGAGCGATTGGCCGCCGTGGTGGCGGGCACCGATGTGCGCATAATCCTGTGCGGGCACAACCATATGACCGCCGCGGCCGCGCTGGCCGGGATTCCGGTGTGGGTGGGGCCCGCCATGGCCTATCGTCTCGATGCCATGGCCCCGGCCGGGCGGCAGCGCGCGGTCACCGGATCCGGTTACAGCCGAATCGATGTCGTCGGTGCGACGGTCATCGCCACGGCGGTGGAGGTGGCCGCGGCCACCGTCATCTACGACCGCGACGAAGCCGGGGAACTCGACCGGCTCGCGCCCTACGTGGCGCACTCCGGGTGACGCGGTGTTCGTAGTCGTCACCGAACAGGACGCACCGCCGGCGGCCATCGCGGCCCCGGCGGCGCGTCCGCGCCGCGAACTGTCGCGGCGCGCACTGCGTTTCGCCGCGCCCTATCTGTACCTTGCGCCGGCGGTGTTCCTGCTGGTGGTGTGGACCTATCGACCGCTGTTGCAGGCGTTCGAATTGTCAACCTACTCCTGGAATCTGCTCCCGACCTCACCCATGGTGCCGGTCGGGGCGGACAATTACCGGCGACTGGTGGAGTTGCCGTCGTTCTGGGCGTCGCTGCGGCGCACCGGGGTGATGATCGTCGGGCTGCTGCCGTTCACCGTCGCACTGCCGCTGCTGCTCGCACTGGCCAGCCGACAGGTGCGCGGGCGGGCCCGAACCCTGTATCACGCACTGATTTTCATGCCGTTCCTGGTCGCGCCGGTGGCCGCCGCGGCGGTGTGGCGCTGGCTGCTGCACCCCGGCAGCGGGTTCGTGGATCGGCTGCTGGGCAGTCACCGGAACTGGGTGTACGACTCGGCCACCGCGCACGCGGTGATCCTGGGTATCACCGGCTGGCAGCTGATCGGCTTCGCAGTGCTGGTGGTGTGGGCCGGATTGGCCGGTATCAGCGGCGATTACGACGAAGCCGCGCGAATGGACGGGGCCAGCACCGGGCAGATCCGGCGCTGGATCACCCTGCCGATGCTCTCCCCCACCCTGATGTTCCTTGTGCTAACCACCGTATTACTCAGTCCCACACTGACTTTCCCACTCATCGACACCATGACCCAGGGCGGGCCGTCGCAGGCCACCACCAATATCTACTACCTGCTGTGGGATTACGCCTTCCACACCTTCGATGCCGGATTGAGCGCCGCCGCGGGCGTTCTGCTCTTCCTCGGCTTCGGCGCGGTGGCGGGTGTCCTGGTCTGGATCTCGGAAAAGGTTGCCTTCCACGATGATTGACACCTCACCGGGCGAGCGACTGCGGACCGCCGGCAGCCATGTGCTGCTGGCGGTCACCGCCGTCGTCTGCGTCTTCCCCATCTACTGGCTCTTCGCCACTGCCCTGCGCCGCCCGCAGGACGTGAATTCCCAATCACCCCTGCCCTGGCCGCTGTCGTTCGAGAACTTCGGCACCGCGGCGCACGAGGTCGACATCACCGGGCTGATCGCCAATACCTTTGTGGTGGCGACACTCTCGGCCGTCGGACAGCTGCTGATCGCCCTGCTGGCCTCCTACGCCTTCGCCATGTACGCCTTCCCCCTGCAACGCCTGCTCTACCTGGCGTTCGTCGGCGTCTGGCTGGTCCCCTTCCAGGTCACCATGCTGCCCAACTACATCCTGCTCACCCGCATGGGCCTGATCGACTCCCTGATCGGCGTAGTCCTGCCCACCCTCTGCTCGGCACTGGGCATCCTGCTGCTGCGCCAGCACATGAACGCCTTCCCCAAGGAACTGGTGGCCGCCGCGAAAATCGACGGCCGCTCTTCCTGGTCCATCCTCTGGACGGTCGTGGTCCCCAACCTCCGCTCCGCCCTGGCCGCCCTGGCAATCCTGTTGTTCATCAACGAATGGAACGAATACTTCTGGCCCGCAGTGGTTCTCCGTAAATCCAACGGCGTCCTGCAACTCGGCCTGCGCAGCTTCATGGGCACCGAAGGCGAACAATGGGGCCCCATGATGGCCGTAGCCGGCCTGGCCTGCCTCCCCGTCCTACTCCTCTACCTCGGCCTGCAACGCCACATAGTCAACGCCTTCGTCCGCTCGGGCCTGAAGTAACTCCCAGCATCGGGATCACGCGCGTTCTGCCGACGAGATCATTTGACCACCATGCCGTCATGTCGTTGTCTTCGAGTATCTGGACGCGCGTCTTCTCCGGGCTCGGTTCCCGCGTCGCCGCTGTGCCGGCATTGCTCTACGCGGCCTCACCCCGCTCCGATCGCAGGCTCGACTGCCTCGCCGCACCGATCATCGCAGCCAGTGGAGTCCACCGGTCCGCACCAGGGTGAAGCAGCCACACCGGGCAGGTAGTGAAGTCCCCCGGCTCGACGAACGGCGCTGATCGCAAGTAGGTCCGCAAGAACCCCAACGGCATCCAGACACCTCCGCCTCGCGGATCGGCGATGACCGTGGCGGTGAGTTCGGCATTGTTGGACATCGCAGTCATGTTGGCCACCAGCCTCATCGGCACACGAATCCTGTCGACCGCGGGAAACAGCAGCCGCGCACCGTGGCGTCCGAGCCAGCCGAATCGGCTGAGGGCACGACGGGCTCGAGGCGACCGGGGGTCAAGCAGGCAGGTGACCGCGATCGCATCGACCAGGCCGGTACGTGCCGCGGCCTCGTAGGCGAGCATTCCGCCCATACTGGCCCCGAAGACGACCAACGGGCGAGGATCGGCGGCCTTCTCGGCCCGCATGGAGTAGTTCTCGAACCACCTAGCGGCCACTCCACCGACGATTGCATCGAGACCGTGATCGACTTCTGGACAAGGGCACTCGCCGCTCGGGCAACCTGAGCTTCGCGCAGATGGCGCGTACCGATACGGGCCGCGGGACTGTAGTCGCGGGACACGTCGAATTAGGTGTAGTGACGGTCGGTGATCGGCTCAGCGTGATCCGCGCGGACGGTGGGCCGGGTCCATCGGGCACCTGCTCATGGGTCGATGTGCCCTGCACGATCGGTCGGCGTGCGCCGATGGCCAGGACCTCGCCGGTCGAGGCGAGGGCTTCGATGGTGGCTAGCCGGCTGTTTCCGGCCGATCGGACAGTCCGAGGCGCAGGTGTTCGCTGTGGTAGACGGCCTCGTCGAGCAGTTGTGCCACATGGCTGTCATAGAGGCTGTAGATGATGCTGCGGCCGGTACGCGTACCGGTAACCAGGCCGAGGTTCCGCAGCAATCGCAGCTGATGCGAGACAGCGGACTGTTCCATGCCGACCGCTTCGGCGAGCTCGGTCACCGGCAACGGGCCCTGGCGAAGTTCGGTCAGGATCAGCAGACGGCTCGGCGTCGCCAGCGCCTGCAAGGTATTCGCGACGTGAGCCGCGGCATCGGCATCCAAGCGCGCCACCGGCCGGTCGCGCCCTTCGACTCCATGTCCCATACCCGGGCAGCCTACCGCCAAGGCGACACATGAAGACGTCTTCATATTTTCTGTTATCGTGGGGCCGTTCCCGCACTGCGCCTCGGAGGTAGTAATGAGCCTGACCGCTCCCGCTCTGCTCGCCGCCGGAGCCGGTGTCGGCTTCGGCCACGCAGTGCTGCCCGATCATTGGGTGCCACTGGCAGTCATCGCCCGCACCCAGCGGTATCCGCTGCGGCGGGTGCTGCGACTGTCGGCACTGGCGGGCCTAGCGCACGTCGCGTTCTCGCTGATCCTGGGTGCGATCGTGATCGGGGTCGGCCTGCAATTCCGCTCCACGGTCGAACGTCACGAGAATTTCATCGTGGGCGGACTGCTGATCGCCACCGGTCTCGTCTTCGCGGTGCTGGAACTACTCGGTCGCGGACACGCGCACAGCCACGACGAACACGGCGGCCACACCCACGGGCATGGACACGCACACGACCATCACGATCACGAAGCCGCGCATCACACGACCGACACCATCGCCGTCACGACCAGTGCCCCGCACGACCATCGGCACAACCGCAACGCAGTCACCCGACTGCTCGCTTTCGTGATTCCTTTCGGCGCTGCCGCCTCACCGGACCTGACCATCCTGCCGGTCTTCCTGGCCGCCAGCACGCTCGGCGCGACTGCCGCTACCGGCACTCTGATCGCGTTCTCGCTGGTCACCCTCGGCACGATCGTCGGGCTGACCATGCTCGGCGTGATCGCGGGGTACCAGCTACGCGGTGCATGGATCGACAAGAGCGCCAACCTGATCACCGCGGCTGTACTGCTCTTCATCGGAATCCTCGTCGCTATCAACATCATCTGACAGCGGCCGCAGACATCCGCTCATGCCGATGAGGGGCTGTTCGGATAGGTTGCCGCGGGCAGGTGGGTGAGAGCTACTGGGCAGAGTCGAAATCGGGCTGGTAGGCACGATCGGTTTCTGTCCATTGCTCGGGTCTGCTCGCTGAGTCGAGACTGCCGGCCGCATGCGCGACTGAGCCGACCAGGCTGATCCCGAATCGGCCCCGGGCATCCCACATAGTCGCTGAGCCGGCGGCGATGCCGTCGCTGGACAGGTGGTTGTCGGCCTCGATCCCGACGACCGGGCTGATTGGCAGCCACGCCAGCAGAATCGTCACGTCGTGGTTGATGAACCCGATTCCGCGGTCACTCCAGCTGGTGAGAGTGTTGGTTAGTTCACCGACCATTGCGGCCCGGACGAACGGGGTGTTGTCCCTCTCGGCGATGACCCGCGGCTGGTCGAACCACAACCGTTTGCGGCTGGCGTTCTGGTGCTCGGGCATCGAACTGCTCCACTGTTCGGGATGCTCGTCGCTACCCCAGAGAATGCCTGGCTTGGGAAGTTGCGTAGCCATCGAGTCGCTGAGGGGCATCGAGTCACCGGCGGGCTGCCAGCGTGTGCCCGACGGGTCTCGGGACGGCCGGATCGCCACCATGGACGCGCGCGCGACGATGCGTTCATCCTGTCGCACAAGCACATCCGCGATGCGGATGCTTCGCCCTTCCCGCACCGGCATGATCTCCGTCTGCAGCGGGCGGTATGTGGGCTGCCGGAAGATGTCCAGCACGAACTTCGCTGGGCGGTATCCGGGGTCAGTCCAGGTCGCCTCCACGGCGTGCGCGGTCAACCCCGCAAGTGCCTGTCCGTTGATCGAGTCGGGAGACCACTGACTTTGCGCGAACGGCAGAGGATGGAACTGGTCGCCGCGATGTTCGAAATAAGCCATGCTGCCCCTCCGTGCGGATTCTGATACGCCTGACCGGCGTCACACAGGATACTAGAACGCGTTCTACTATTGTGCATCTCTGATCGCCTGGGTAGTCGCCTTCGACATCGGGCGCTGGAAAGCTTCGATGGCGAACCATCTTCAGCGAGTTGCGATTTCGTCGAGAGAGGCTCAACTGGGCCCGCGCTCATCATCTCGTCGCCCGCACAAAACAGAAAATAGAACCAGTTTCATTTTCGCTGCGAGTGTCAATCTGCAATGCACCCCGAACATGGTGGTTCGGCCACTTTCTTGAAGGTGGCTTCCAGCGCACGCGGCGTGACAGAACCGACGACGGGTAACGCCCATGCGCCGTAACAGAGGTCTCGGCGAGAACATCCGGAACTGCCCCGAGGCGCGCGGTTCGGAACGGCCAAGCGGTCGGCCCTGAAGATCAACGGGCCGACCGCTTTTGATCTCTCAGCTGCTACGACTCGGCGGCAGCCGAACGCACGCTACTGCCGAGTTCCGGATGGATCGGATCGGCCGGGCAGTCATGAAATCGCGGTCGACTCTCAGTACCTGGTCTGGGATTGTTCCCGGATGACGAATACGGTTCAACGGCTGGTGATTTGATGGTGAAGATGCGGTATCTCCGGTCCGGCATATACGTCGAGCATGGCCGGGAGTATCAGGAGGGGATCGACCTTTCAACCGTGAGCCGGGTTGATCTGCGCTGGTACTACTTCCTGTCGGACCTGTCATTCACCGTCGATGGGGTCGAGCTGGCCCCGCCGTGGTCGTGGACGCCAGTGTTCGATTTTCTCTGGTCGATGCAGCGGGTGCCGGACTACATCGAAAGGGGCGAGCGTTTCCGGCTCGGGTTCACCGAGAATGACGACGTGATGGTGTTTACGCCCGAGGCTGGCAAGGTTCGGATCTCATGCGCGTACTGCACGGCCGAGGAGGTCGTCGAGGCGGTCTGCGACATCGCCGAGCTCAGGGACGCATGGGTTGCGTTTCGGGACGTCGTCTTGACCGAGCTCGGTGAGGAGTATCCGCGGCTCGCGGCCAACCCCGTCCTGTCTGAACTGCGGCTCTGAGTGCACCCGCAGGCTCTGCAGGGCTGGTCGGCCACCGCACTGCGGTCACGAGCGCAATGGCGGTCCTTGTGCCAAAGTGGTTGCGACCACGATCTTCAGGAGGACCGGTGCCGCTGATCTCCGCCGCTGTCTGCCCGCACCCGCCGGCGTTGATACCCGCGATAGCGGGTGGCGACGCCGCTGAGTGGGACGGCGTGCGCGCAGCATGTGTCGAAGCGATCCGTCGGTTGCGAGTACCCAAAATCGGTGAGGAAGCCGACGGTTGGGCCGTCGGAAGGTCTGAAGCATTCATGTCTGATCCGACCCTGCCCGACCTGCTGGTCATCGTCGGATGCGACGACACGACAACCGCATACGATTCCCGCAACACCTTTGGCAGCCTCCGGCGTTACGGTATCGACTGGAGCTGGGATATCGCTTGGTGCCTGGGCGAGGAGGGGTCGCTACCGCTGCCACTTTCCTTATCAGTCGGGCTGTGGCTAGCCACAGCCACCTCCCACGCGCCACCCGGCGTGTTCATCAAACGGTTTGCGTATCAGTCGATTTCGTTCGACGCGTCACCGCGCGATTGCGTCCAGCTGGGGAGGGACTTGGCTGCGGAAGAGGCTAATGTCGCGATGCTCGTCATGGGAGAAGCCGCGCCGGGCGAACAGTTGCCCAGGGACACCGTTGATCGGGCAACCGCTTACAACAGCACCCTTGCGCGGGCCTTCGCGGGCGTGGACACCGCCGCCCTCGGTCAACTCGATCCTGCCGAATCGCAGATCCTCAAAGCGACAGGGCGAGCGGCGTGGCAGGTCCTCGCAGGTGCGGCTGAAGGACAGGAACTCGCGGGGCAATTACTGTCCGACTCAGCGTCTCGTGACGATGGGTTCCTTGTGGCCAGCTGGACCAGGACGACCGATCCGGTCTCCGCCGCGAACGCTGCAGGGATCGCATCGCGCGCGACAACACACTGAAATGTCGCATGTCGCATGTCGAGCTGACCGACCCGGCCAGCGGGGAGCGACGGAAGATCAACTGGCAGAGACGGTTCGAGACCGATCAAACGCACCATCATGGCGAATACAGGATGGTTTTGAAACCCGCCAGTATCGAGAATCGAACGATTTCGCGGGCACCATCAGGTGGATGTAGAGCGGCCCGAGATGCTCTACGACTTCACCGGCTGTACCAGCCAGCGCACCGGGACTACCGGGCCTAGCGGTGGCGTGGTCGGGAGGTGACTATTCCGGCTTGTACTACCGGCGGTGGGCGATACGTCCGACGAGCAGGGGCTGGTCCAGCATGTCTGCGGTGAACGACACTCCAGTGACCTTCGCCGCCAGGGCGAAGGCTCTCGGCACGCCGGTGCTGACGCTGATGTCCCAGGCGTCCGAATTGCTCTCGGGTTCATCTTCATCGGCGTCATAAATATAGTCATCGTCGGTCATGTCCAGCTCCATGCCCAGCTCGCGCATGTAGTCGTTGAGCCGGTCGGGGTCGCAACCCCAACGGATATGCGGATACCACAGGCGATGCCCGGTCACGATCGTCCCGTCGATCGCGTACTCGAGGCTGTGCACGGCGTAGTCGTGTCGAGCGATCGCCAGGACCTCACAGTCTCGCGATAGTTCCGCCAGCGTCTTGTGGTCGGTCATCCACCACCCGTACGGTTCGATGGCCACGCTCCATGCACCGGCCCGAAACACGCCCACGTGACCGCCGCCGTGCCCGCCGCCAGTCTTGCCGAGGAACTCGATAATCCTGTCCTTGAGCTCTTCGAAGTCCGACTCCTGGCCGGAGTCGTCGCCGTTGCTGAAGCGGCGCACCACCCCCGACGGGTCCAGGTTTCGGAAAAAGGCGATACTGAAGATCACGCCCAGCGGGCCCGCTTGGCTCTCGGATGCGTTGAGCCACTGAAATGGAGCCAGGGGATCGGTTGTCGCCATATGGGTTATGGTGGCAGACCTCACCGACAACCATTCGATCGTCTGGAATGCCTGATCGACCCGCTGGCCTCAGCGCGGGAGGGGTGGCCCTCGGCACCGAGCACATCGGACCGACAGCCGGCACCGGCCGGAAGCACACTGAAATGCCGCGAGGCGCGCGGTTCGGAACGGCCAAGCGGTCGGCCCTGAAGATCAACGGGCCGACCGCTTTTGATCTCTCAGCTGCTACGACTCGGCGGCAGCCGAACGCACGCTACTGCCGATTTCAGTGCATTGCGTCGGGCCTGAGATCGTCAGCGATGCGTGCTTGGCCAATGACCCACGTATGCCGCACGCGGCATTCTGGCCGAATTATCGGCCGCGTCGCCCGGTTAGGCGTTGCAGGAGTGCACGCGCGTTCATACGTGCAGGAGGTGGGCTACCGGGGAAGATAGGATTCCATCCCGCCATCGCCGGATCCCGGCTGTTCACTATTTCTCGAGCCGCTTCGATCGCTGCGGGGATCCACGACGGTATCTCGTTACGGGGGTATGCCTGGAGGTCGGCCTCCAAGTTCAGACCGAGAGATGTTGCGTGCGTGGGCTTGTCGTCATAGTTGAAAACCGCCGTCGGCTCACTGTCGGCTCGGATGACCAGGTCCATCGTGAACCAAGTGCCGCGCCCCGGACGGTACATGAGATGTCGGAGCTCGAAGATGGTTTCGTCGGGCCACACGATCTGCGGAAGATCCATGAACGGACCATCGACCGTGTCGATCTCGAACTCCGAACGGCTGCGTCGTCCGCAT
>NZ_BDAW01000005.1 GCF_001625085.1 Nocardia acidivorans NBRC 108247 | reverse complement strand
CAAACGCACGCAGAATCTCGCGGGCTCTTTGTCCCGGTTGATCTCTGCGGCTGCTTTCAAAGCTTAGCTCCACCGTCGCAGCGAAACCAAATCCGCTGATCAGGAGAGCCAATGTGATCAGTCAGGCGCTCGCCGTCCAACCTCGTTTCCCTGACCTCTCGGCCCGGGTTGGTGTCCGTGTCGCTCTGACTCGAATAAAGTTACGTGTTGGTCATTCGCATGTCAAATCGGCTGTTCAGGAGGGGTTTTCGCGAACCCTGTCCGTCACCGGCCGTTCATTCGGCGGTGCCGACCCGCTCGATCTCGGCTCCGAGCGAGCGCAGGTTCTCCACGAAATCCGGGTAGCCCCTGTCGATATGGAAGACATCGTGCACTTCGGTCACCCCGTCGGCGACCAGACCCGCCAGCACCAGACCCGCGCCGGCGCGAATGTCCGAGGACCACACCGGAGCGCTCGACAAACGCGGAATCCCGCGCACCACAGCGTGATGCCCATCGGTGCGCGCATCGGCGCCGAGCCGGATCATCTCCTCGACGAAGCGGAAGCGCGCTTCGAAAATGTTCTCGGTGATCATCGAGGTGCCGTCCGCGATGGCGGCCAGGCCGATGGCCATCGGCTGCAGATCGGTCGGGAAACCCGGGAACGGCAGCGTCGAGAAGTTCACCGCGCGCGGACGATCCGACTGCACGACGCGGAAACCGTCCGGCTCGAACGAGATTCGCGCACCCGCCGAGCGCAGCTTGTCCAGCACCAGCGACAGATGCTTGGGGTTGATACCCGTCACCCGCACATCGCCCTGCGTCATGGCCGCGGCGATACCCCAGGTGGCGGCGACAATGCGGTCACCGATCACGCGATGGGTGGTGGGCGAGAGCGCGTCCACGCCCTCGATCGTCAGGACCGAGGTGCCCGCACCGGAGATGCGCGCGCCCATTCGCGCCAGCATGTTGCACAGATCCACGATCTCGGGTTCGCGCGCGGCATTGTCGATGACCGTCTCCCCCTCGGCGAGCACCGCCGCCATGAGGATGTTCTCGGTCGCGCCGACGGACGGGAAGTCCAGGCGAATACGCGCACCCTGCAATTGATCGGCGCGCGCCACCAGGCAGCCGTGCTCGATCTCGCTGGTCGCGCCGAGCAGGCGCAACCCCTGCTGATGCATATCGAGCGGGCGCGAACCGATGGCATCGCCACCGGGCAGCGCGACCACCGCGCGCTTGCAGCGCGCCATCAGCGGACCCAGCACGCACACCGAGGCGCGGAACTGGGTCACCGCGGGAAAGTCCGCGTGGTACTTGGGTTCCGGCGGGGTCACGATGGTGACCGTCCCGCCACCGACCGTGACATCACAGCCGAGCCCGCGCAGCACCTCAGCCATCAGCGGGACATCGAGGATGTCCGGGCAGTTGGTGATCGTGGTCGTACCCTCGGCCAGCAGCGCGGCGGCCATCAGCTTGAGGACGCTGTTCTTCGCGCCGCCCACCGCGACCTCACCGACGAGCCTGCTGCCCCCGGTCACCAGAAACCGTTCACTCACGACGGTCAGCCTAGTGGTCCGGCCCCGCGCTCGTGGCCTCTCCGCCCGGCCGCCAGAGGATGTCGCCCTCCGGATTTGCCACCCGGCCCAGAATGAACAGCAGGTCGGAGAGCCGGTTCAGGTATTTGGCGGGAAGCACGCTGGTGTCATCCGGGTGCGCGTCGACCGCGGCCCACGCCGACCGCTCGGCGCGTCGGGCCACCGTGCGCGCGGTGTGCAGCAGGGCCGCCAGCGGTGTGCCGCCGGGCAGAATGAACGAATTCAACGGTGCCAGAGGCTCATTGAACTCATCGCACCACTTCTCGAGGCGGTCGATGTACGGCTGGGTGATGCGCAGCGGCGGGTACTTGGGGTCCGCGACCACCGGGGTCGACAGGTCCGCACCCGCGTCGAAGAGATCGTTCTGAATGGCGCGCAGCACCTTCAGGATGCGCTCATCGGGATCGCCGAGTGAGATCGCGACACCGAGCGCGGCGTTCGCCTCATCACAGTCGGCATAGGCGACCAACCGCGCATCGGTCTTGGAAACCCGCGAGAAGTCGCTGAGCCCCGTGGTTCCGTCATCGCCGGTCCGCGTATAGATCCGCGTCAGATGCACACTCACTGTCCCGCCTCTCCGCGTCTTTCGCCGACCAGTAGGTGCCGTGACAGTACCGTCACGGACCGGCGGCCGGGTAGTTGGCGCGGTTCGCCCGTCCCCGACGAGTTACCCCGATCGCACGAGATCAGTCGTTACGCGAGCAACCTCACCGGCGACGCCGGATGCGCTCGGATGGGCGCGATTCCACCCAGGACAGGAAGGCCGCGAGCGCACCGCGGTCCAGGGCCAACTCGTAGCTGCCGTTCTCATCGGTGACCTCGACGATGGCCTCGTCGTTCATGATGTCGAACTCATCGCCCTCGGGTTTGCGGCGGCCGGTGCCGACCTCGATACCCAGGCGCCGGATCGTGCAATCCGGGCCCAGCTTGAGACTGGAGAGTTTGTAGAAGACGAGCGTGTCCTCGCCGTAGCGGATCAGGCCGTGCCGCCAACCCGCACCGTGACCGCGGACCGGGAGCACCCGCAACAGCGCTGCGGTGCCGCCCCGGCGCAGCATGATCAGGCGATATGTCGAGGCCAGAGCCAAACCGACAAGCAACAGCACCAGAATGATCAGAACCACCATCCCGGTCCGCAATGTTGCTCCGTCCCTTCACCTGTCGAGCACGATTTCGGCCATCGGCCGGACCCCGTGTGTGGTCGATAGTAGCGACCGCGTGAACACGAGGTTCGGCCATCCACCGAATGTGACGTATGCCCTGCTCAGCTCGGCAATGGCTCAACCCATGCTGAAGGGTTCGCCCCACAGTGCGAGGTTGCCGATGAAGGTGGTCGTATCGATCTCGGCGAGCACGAAGGAACGCGCCTGGGCGTACCCGCCGCAACCGTTCACGGCGAAGGTTTCGTCGACCCAGGTGACACTCGCGTGCGGGCCGGGAACCTTGTTGTAGCGCTTATGCGATTCCTGGCCGTAGTCGTCCGGCTTCTCCAGATCCAGCAGCAATTGGGCCACGGCCTGGCCGGGGGCGAGGGTGATGCCGCCGCCGAGGGCTTCCGAAGGCTGAAAATTGGACAGTCCGCCCGAACCCAATGTCGCAGATTCGCTGGCATTCTCGCTCGGCGAGAACGAACTGATGTCGACCTGACAGCCGACGACGTAACCGGGCGAGATCTTGATCGTCGCCGTGGACGCGCTCGGTCCGACGAGATCGACACTGCCGCGTCCGGTGACCCACACATTGCGGTGCACCGGCGTATCCCCCATGGAGGGATTGATCTTGGCCGATTCCCCGTCGATGCGGATGGTGACCACGGTGCCGTCCGCCAGCGTCCGCGAGATCACCCCACCGGGAAGCGGAATGAAGGTGTCGGCCGCGGCGGTACCCGGGGCGTGCAGGCCGACAACCACCGCGGCGGCCAGCACTGTCCCGAAAAGCTTGCCGCTCAGAGGATTTCGATTTTTGCCGAACATGCGATCCCTTCGCGTCGAAGTACGGGACATCAGCCGAGGCTGAACGGCTGGCCGTAGAGGGTGACCTTGGCGTAGTCCACACCGATGATCTCCACCACCGAGAACTGGCGCGCCTGGGCGTATCCGGCACAGCCCTGAATCTCCATCGGCAGATCCTGATACTGAATCTGGTAACTGCCGCTCTTGACCAATTCGATGTTGTTGATCGCCAGCCAAACCACCTGACCGGGCGACAACGGAAAACTGAATCCGGCCGCCAGCGTCGGAGTGGTGCTGAGCGTGACCGCCGCGTTGGCACTCAACGCGCCGAGCGAAACCTGACAGCCCACGACATATCCGACGGTGAGATTCGAGGAACCGTGCGTGCCCGAATCGTTCGTGCCCGGATAATTGCGGGGGCCGTTATTGGGGCCCACGTCACCGTCCGGCGTCTCCACCTCTGCGATCACGTTGCCGCTCACCCAGGAGGTGCGGCCCGCGCCATTGGACGCCAGCGACGGCGAAATGACCGCTCGCTCACCGACACTCGTGATTTTGACACCCGGGCCCTCGATATGCCCGTTGGGCAGCGGGACGATGGTGTCCGCGTTCGCCGCTCCCGGTGAAAAGAATCCGATGCCCACCGCGACCGCCATTGCCACGACCGCCGCTCTGCCTATTCGAAGCCCGCTCATTCACCCCTCGCTCATCATGGCGAGGCCACACCCGCTCACACCCGGGCGAGACCGCGCTGCGCCAACTCATGGAGGTAAAGCCGAAAGTGCTGAAATAGCCGAGGCTTTGCGGAATGGGTCAGATCACACTCCGAAGCCGGTGCCGAGTGTAAACGAAAAGAGCGGCGGCCCTGGGATATTTCCCAGAGCCGCCGCTCTTTGCCGAGTGAATACTCCGCGTTTTAGCCCTGTGCCGCCTTCTCCAGGGCACGCAGGCGGCCCTGTGCCTTGGCCTGCGCCTCCGGGCTGGCGTCCGCGTCGGCGAGCACGGCCTTGGCGGCCGCCTCGTCGATATCGCCGGAGAAGTCGGCGGATTCGGCCAGCACCCGCACCGAAGTGCCGGTGACCGAGAAGAACCCGCCGTGCACCGCCGCGACAATGCGCTCGTCGCTGTCGGACACGATGGTCACCGTGCCCGCCTCGACCAGCTGACCGAGCAGTGGTTCGTGCCCGGCGAGGATGCCGATCTCGCCTTCCGTGGTCTGCGCCGAGACGAACTTCGCCCGGCCCGACCACAGCAGTCGCTCGACGGCGACCAAGTCAACTGACATATCTCTTGAATCAGACGCAGTCGCCATGGTGGACTACTTCCCGGCGATCTTCTTCGCGGCGGCCTCGACATCGTCCAGGCCACCACAAGAATTGAACGCCTGCTCGGGCAGGTGATCGAACTCGCCCTTGCAGACGCGATCGAAGTCGTCGATGGTCTGCTCCAGCGGAACGACCGAACCTTCCTGGCCGGTGAACTTCTCGGCGACGATGAAGTTCTGACCCAGGAACTTCTCCAGACGACGCGCACGGCCGACGAGGACCTTGTCACCTTCGGAGAGCTCGTCCATACCGAGGATGGCGATGATGTCCTGCAATTCCTTGTACTTCTGCAGGATCCGCTTGACCTCGTTGGCCACGGCGAAGTGCCGCTCGCCGACGATCGACGCCTCGAGGATACGAGAGGTCGAGGTCAGCGGGTCGACGGCCGGGTAGATGCCCTTCTGCGAGATCGGGCGGGAAAGCTCGGTCGTCGCGTCCAGGTGGGCGAAGGTGGTCGCCGGCGCCGGGTCGGTGTAGTCGTCGGCGGGGACGTAGATCGCCTGCATCGAGGTGATCGAACGGCCACGGGTCGAGGTGATCCGCTCCTGGAGCTGACCCATCTCGTCCGCCAGGGTGGGCTGGTAACCCACGGCCGAGGGCATACGACCCAGCAGGGTCGAGACCTCGGAACCGGCCTGGGTGAACCGGAAGATGTTGTCGATGAAGAGCAACACGTCCTGGTTCTGCACATCGCGGAAGTACTCCGCCATGGTCAGGGCCGACAGGGCGACGCGCATACGCGTGCCCGGCGGCTCGTCCATCTGGCCGAAGACGAGGGCGGTGTCCTGCAGAACGCCCATCTCCTCCATTTCCAGGTGGAGGTCGGTGCCCTCACGGGTACGCTCACCGACGCCCGCGAACACCGAGGTGCCGGAGAACTCGCGAGCGATACGGGTGATCATCTCCTGGATCAGAACGGTCTTGCCGACACCGGCGCCACCGAACAGACCGATCTTGCCGCCCTTGACGTACGGGGTGAGCAGGTCGATGACCTTGACGCCCGTTTCCAGGATCTCGGTCTTACCCTCGAGCTGGTCGAAGGCGGGCGGCTGGCGATGGATGCCCCACTGCTCGCCGTCGCGGCCCAGGCCGGGGGTGTCCAGGCAGTCGCCGAGCGCGTTGAAGACGTGGCCCTTGACGACATCGCCGACCGGAACCGAGATCGGCTTGCCGGTGTCGCGCACCTCGACCCCACGCACCAGACCATCGGTCGGCTGCATGGAGATGGTGCGGACGATGCCGTCACCCAGGTGCTGTGCGACCTCGAGGGTCAGGGTCTTCGCAACGGACGCGAGCGCGATATCCACGTTCAGCGCGTTGTAAAGCTCGGGGATCGACCCGCGCGGGAACTCGACGTCCACGACGGGGCCGATGACGCGGGAGACGCGGCCGGTGCCGGCGCCAACCCGGGTTTCGTTAGTGACAGCTGCGGTCATTGGTTCTCTTCCGTGTTTGAATGCGGTATGGGCGGGTCACTACGTGGTTACGCGAGCTGCCGCCTCCGTTCCCAACGCCCATACCGCGTGTCTAGTCGCGGTCCGAGCTCGACGCCAGCGCGTTCGCGCCACCGACGATTTCCGTGATTTCCTGCGTGATTCCGGCCTGACGCAGCGAATTCGCGGTGCGGGTCAGGGAATTCACCAGATCCGTCGCGTTATCGGTAGCAGCCTTCATCGCGGTGCGGCGCGCAGCCGACTCCGACGCCGCCGCATCGAGCAGCGACGCGTAAATGCGAGTGTTGATGTACTTCGGCAGCAGCGCGCCCAGCAGGCGATCCGCATCCGGCTCGAACTCGTACTGTGCGTGCACATCCGCCGACTCGGAGTCGGAGAAGCTGTCATCGCCCAGCTCGTAGTTCTCCTCCACATAGCTCACCTGAATGGGAGCCAGGCGGCGGACCTCGGGGACCTGCGACAGCATCGACACGAAACGCGTGTAGACGATGTGCAGTTCATCGACACCGGCCATGGTGCCCGCACCGTTCGGTGCGGCCACTTCGCCGTCGGCGCCCGCCATGAACGCCTCGACCAGGTGGTTGCACGCCGCGGAGGCGTCCACATAGTTCGGCGACTGCGAGAAGCCGGTCCACGATCCGTTCACCTCACGCTTACGGAAGGTGTAGAACGTCAGGCCCTTGGAGCCCATCACGTACAGCACCGGCTCTTTGCCCTCGGAACGCAGCGTGGTGAGCAGCTCCTCGGTGCGCTTGAGCACATTCGAGTTGTAACCGCCGCACATACCGCGGTCACTGGTGATCACCAGTACCGCGGCACGCCGCGCATCGGGCCGCTCGGTGAGCAGCGGATGGGTGAGATTCCCACTGGCGCTTGCCAATTCGGCAAGCACCTTGGTGATCTCCTCCGCGTACGGCTTGGCCGCCGCGACCCGGGCCTGCGCCTTGCTGATTCGCGAGGTCGCGATCAGCTCTTGCGCTTTGGTGATCTTCTTGATCGAGCTCACGGAACGAATTCGGGAGCGCAGTTCGCGCACGCTTGGCATTAGCGGTTCACACTCCCTTCATTCGAATCGATTTGCAGCATGGGCGGAGCACTACGTGGTTACGCAAGCTGCCTCCTTCGTGCCCATCGCACATGCTGCGCGAGTCAGTCAGTCGCATGTGCTTCGCCCGTCTTACTTCTCGACGTGCTTGCGAGTGACGGACAGCGACTCGACCTCTTCGTGATCGAGCTTGCCGGCCTCGGCCTCGTTCACCACACGGCTGCCGTCCGAAGCCAGGAAGCCCTGCTTGAACTTGTCGGTCGCGACCTTGAACGATTCCGCGGTCTCGCCCTCGAGCTTCTTCGAACCACCCGCGAGGGCGTCGAAGGAAGCCTGCACCGAGCTGTGCAGGTACTCCAGCAGCTCGACATTGAAGCGGCGCACATCGTCGACCGGAACCGAGTCGTAGTAGCCGGCGTCGACCAGGAACAGCGAAACAACCTGATCCTCAACCGAAACCGGGGCGTACTGGTCCTGCTTGAGCAGCTCGACCCAGCGCGCGCCGCGCTCCAGCTGCGCCAGCGAGGCGGCATCCAGATCCGACGCGAAGGCGGAGAACGCCTCGAGCTCGCGGTAGGAGGCCAGCTCCAGACGCAGCGAACCGGAGACCTGCTTCATGGCCTTGGTCTGCGCCGCGCCACCGACACGGGAGACCGAGATGCCGACGTTGATGGCCGGACGGACACCCTTGTTGAACAGGTCCGACTCGAGGAACACCTGGCCGTCGGTAATGGAGATGACGTTGGTCGGAATGAACGCCGACACGTCGTTGGCCTTGGTCTCGATGATCGGCAGCGCGGTCATGGAACCGGCACCGAGCTCATCGGACAGCTTCGCGCAACGCTCCAGCAGACGGGAGTGCAGGTAGAACACGTCACCCGGGTACGCCTCGCGGCCCGGCGGGCGACGCAGCAGCAGCGAGATGGCGCGGTAGGCCTCGGCCTGCTTGGACAGGTCGTCGAACACGATCAGAACGTGCTTGCCCTGGTACATCCAGTGCTGGCCGATGGCCGAACCGGTGTACGGCGCAAGCCATTTGAAGCCCGCGGAGTCCGACGCGGGGGCCGCGACGATGGTGGTGTACTCCATCGCACCGTGGGCCTCCAGCGCGGCCTTGACGCCCGCGATGGTGGAACCCTTCTGGCCGATCGCGACGTAGATGCAGCGCACCTGCTTCGACGGATCGCCCGAGGCCCAGTTGGCCTTCTGGTTGATGATGGCGTCGACGCAGACCGCGGTCTTACCGGTCTTGCGGTCGCCGATGACGAGCTGACGCTGGCCGCGGCCGATGGCGGTCAGGGCGTCGATCGCGGTGATGCCGGTCGCGAGGGGCTCGCCGACGGGCTGGCGCTCCAGCACGGTGGCGGCCTGCAGCTCGAGCACGCGACGCTCGTCGGACTCGATCTCGCCGAGGCCGTCGATCGGGGCGCCCAGCGGGTTCACCACGCGGCCGAGGAAGTTGTCGCCCACCGGAACCGAGAGCACGTCGCCGGTACGGCGGACCTGCTGGCCCTCCTCGATGGTGTCGAACTCACCCAGGATGACGGCACCGATACTGGTGTCCTCCAGGTTCAGCGCGACGCCGAGCACGCCGCCGGGGAATTCCAGCAGCTCGTTGGCCATCGCGCCGGGGAGGCCGCTGATGTGGGCGATGCCGTCGCCGGTGTCGGTGACGACGCCCACTTCCTCGATGGAGGTCTCCGGGGTGTAGCTCTGGGTGTAGCTCTCGATCGCGCTACGGATCTCATCGGGGGAGATCGTCAGCTCCGCCATGTTCTTCCTGCTCTCGCTGTGGTCTCGAATGTCGGTGTGTTGGTGCGCTTGTCAGGCCGGGTCGCGGGCGGTCAGGCCAGCGACTGGCGCAAGCGCTGCAGTCGGCCGACGGCGCTGCCGTCGATCAGGTCGTCGCCCACGCGCACGACGACGCCGGCCAGCAGGCTCGGATCTTCCTGCACGTGCACCGTGACGGGCTTGTCGTAGATGCGCTGCAGCGAAGCCGCCAGGTGCTCACGCTGCTGGGTCGTCAGGGTCGACGCGGAGCGCACATGCGCCACGATCTGATCCCGGAGCGACGCCGCCAGGTCGGACAGGTGGTCGAAGGCTTCGCCGATATCGCCCTTCTTGCTGCGGGCGACCGCCTGCTGGACCAGTTCGAGGGTGATCTCCTCGACCTTGCCCGCGAGCAGACGCTGGACCAGTTCACGCTTGGCCGCGAGCGGCTTGCCGTGATCGGTCAGCGCCTGCTCCAGCACGGGGTTGTCTTCGACGATCCGGCCCAGGCGGAACAGCTCGTCCTCGACGGCGCCGAGGCGGCCGCGATCCTCCGCGGCGCGCAGCAGCGCTTCGCGGCCGAGCAGCACCAGGCTGTCGACCAGATCGCGGGAACGGGACCAGTCCTGTGCCACCGCGGTGGTCAGCACCGTCTGGGTGGCTCCGCTGACCTTGCCGCCGAAGAGGCGTTCGGCCAATTCGGCGCGGGCCGAGCTGGACACCGACTTATCCGCGAGCGCCACACGCAGCGAGCGCTGGTCGTCGAGGACGGCGACAACGGCGAACAGTTCGGAGCCCGTCGTGGCCGCGACGGTGTCGCTTCCGGTCAGAGCGGCCCGAAGAGCTTCCCGCGCACGGGAGCTCGCCTCACGGCTCGCTGCGTACATGCTTCCCACTTTCGGTTCGTTACCTTCCGACCCCGATGCCGGCGTTCGCGTCCAGCTCCTGGAGGAACCGGTCGATCGACGCCGCCTGCTTGGCCTCGTCGGCCACCGACTGACCGATGATCTTCTCGGCCAGATCGACCGCGGTGCGGCCGAGCTCGGAACGCAGTTCGGTCACGATCTGCTGGCGCTGTGCCTCCAGCTGGGTGTGACCCGACGCCACGATGCGGTCGGCCTCGGCCTGCGCATCGGCACGCAGCTGCGCCAGGATGGTCTGGCCCTGAGTGCGCGCTTCCTCACGAATGCGCGCGGCCTCGAGGCGAGCCTCGGCCAGCTGCTCCTGGTACTGCGCCAGGGTGGCCTGCGCCTCGGCCTGCACGGCTTCGGCCTTGGCGATACCGCCCTCGATCTTCTCCGTGCGCTCGTCCAGCACCTTGGTCAGGCGCGGGATGACGTACTTGGCGAAGACAACAGCGATAACGATGAAGACGATCGCAGACCAGACGATGTCATACGTCTTGGGGACGAGGGGATTGATATCCTCCTCGGCCGCGAGCAAATAAATGCTGTTCATCGTTGATTCCTAAGTCTTTGCCGGAATCAGAAAATGAAGCCGGCGACGAGACCGATCAGTGCCAGGGCCTCGGTGAACGCGATACCCAGGAACATGGTGGTCCGGATGGTGCCCTGCAGCTCGGGCTGACGGGCGATGCCCTCGATGGCCTTACCGACGACGATTCCTACGCCGATGCCGGGGCCGATCGCAGCGAGGCCGTAGCCGATGGCGCCGAAGCCCTTGGACTTGGATTCGGCAACTTCAGCAGCCAGGTACGAGAGGGTGCTCATGTGTGTTCCATTCCCTTTCTGTCGCCCACCCGCCGGGCGGCGTGTGAAGCAGGTTTGTGGTTCTAGCTATGCGGTTGGTCAGTGAGAGTCGGCGTGCTGCGCCAGACCGATGTACACAGCGGTCAGCAGTGCGAACACGTAGGCCTGCAGGAAGACAACCAGCAGTTCGAAGAGGGTGAAGCCGAAGCCCGCGAGCAGCGAGAACGGGGAGAACACCTTCATCCAGGAGACGGCGTCGAACAGGAAGAACTGGGTGGCGCTGAAGAACAGCACCAACATGATGTGACCCGCGAGCATGTTCGCCATGAGACGGACGGTGAGCGTGAACGGACGCAGCACGAAGGTCGAGAGGAACTCGATCGGGATCAGCAGGCCGTGCAGCGCCGGGGGCACATTCGGAACCACAATGCTCGAGCGCATGTACTTCAGGAAGCCGTACTTCTTGATACCGACGTAGTTGAACGTCAGGTAGGCGACGACGGCCAGTACCAGCGGCATGCCGATGCGCGCATTCGAGGAGATGTTCAGCCCCGGAATGACGCCGGAGATGTTCAGGAACAGCACGGTGAAGAAGATCGACGCGATGAGCGGGAAGAACTTCTTACCGGATTCCTTGCCCAGCACCTCATCGCAGATCTGTTCCTTGACGAACACCAGACCGGATTCGGCGACATTCTGCAGACCGCGCGGAACAAGCCGCGGACGACGGAAAGCCGCGAGCATCACGATGATGAGAACGGCCGCCATGATGATGCGAACGAGCATCAAACGGTCGAGCTCGAAAGGCGTCCCCTCGAACAGCACTGCTGGAGGGAAGAAGTCGTTAAGCGACGGCGCGTGGAACTCGCCCGCCAAAATGGTGACGCTCAGCGTTCTCTCCCGTGGTCGGGCCGCAGGAAATCCTTTTCCTGCGGTTCGATCGGACATTGACGATCTGGTGGTCGACTCAGGTCGGCTCGAAGTTCGTCAGCAGCTGAGGGGCTTGCGCCCGGGCGTCTGTACGCGCGTCGGCGACATCGTCGACGGTGCAGAACCGGTGACCCGAAGGGTCCGGTACGGCAGTAAGCATAACCTGCTCTCAGGCGGGTCTCAGGTGACCCCCCCTTGTGCTTCGGTCGGCTACAAGTAAAGAGTTTATCAAGTTATCTACGACAACGTGTAGGGGGTAGCCCAAACGGGCGGTGAACTCTGTCGCGGTTAGAGCTCACGCTCCGTCTCGACGGTCGGAACCCGTTGCCGCAGAAGACCGTACGTCTCCGCACCGAGAACGATGAGCAGTGCGCCGACGACCGTCAGGAAGAGCGCGACCGGGCTGTAGAAGTCGAATCGCTTGAGAATCGCGACGATGGCCAGGACCAGCACGATCTTGCCGACCCAGCTGCCCAGGATCACTATGCCCTGTAAACCGGACTCGATTTTCGCGCTGAAAAGCACCGAGGCGGCGGTGGTGAGAATGAAGCCGCCGCCGATGGCACTGCCGATCAACGCACCCCACAGACCGGGCATACCGGCGATGATCGACGACAGAATTGCCGAAACCACCACCAGCGCAGCCAATCCCATCAGGCCGTAGCGCAGGGCCGCCCGCAGCGGGGCGTCGGGACCGGGGGTGGAAGGCGTGCTCACGACCGCAAACTCTACCGGGCGGTCGCGTCCGGGCCGCGCGGTGGTTTGCGCGCGGTCCGATCGGTGAGGTCGCGCCAGGACGGCACGGACGTGACGATCAGGGCGAATACCAGGCCCGCGGCGAAGAGCAGCACCACCACGCGGCGATCCATCAGCGAGGTGCCGACCGCGCCGAATGCGAAGACGCTCACCCACAAGTAGATCAACAACACCACGCGGCGATGCGAATGGCCGATCTGCAGCAAACGGTGGTGCAGATGCATTTTGTCCGGGGTGGAGAAACTCACACCCGCGCGAACCCGGCGCACGATGGCCAAAACAAGATCAAGCACCGGAATGAACATGACCGCGCCGACCAGCAACAGCGGCGACAGCAGACCGACGATGTCGCGCGGGCCGTAACCCTGCAATGGAATTCGGCCCGACGCACCCGTAGAGACCGCGGCAAGCACCAATCCGATGAGCATGGAACCGGTATCG
Source organism: Nocardia acidivorans NBRC 108247 (assembly GCF_001625085.1). Lineage (GTDB taxonomy): Bacteria > Actinomycetota > Actinomycetes > Mycobacteriales > Mycobacteriaceae > Nocardia > Nocardia acidivorans. The sequence continues at coordinate 118,177 of NZ_BDAW01000005.1, read as the reverse complement.
CCCATGAATATTCGCGCGGGCTGAAAATTGTGCGCGAGAAATCCCAGACAACCGCCGGCGAGCGCGGCGGCCAGCAGTGCGGGCGGATACGTATCGGTGGAGCCGCCCACCTCGTAGAGCAGGCCCACGCTGAAGACGAAAACCGCCACCGAGGCGATGAATCCCAGGCCCGCGGCCAAACCGTCGAGGCCGTCCACGAAATTCATGGCATTGATCAGGGTGACGGTGATGCCGACGGTGACCAGACCGCCCTGCAGCGGATCCAGCACCACGGTCTCATTGGTGAAGGGGTTGTAGATCGCCACCCAGGACAGGCCCATCACCGCCATCACCCCGGCGGCGGTCACCTGACCGACGAATTTGGTGAGCGCGTCCAGGCCCCAGCGGTCATCGATAATGCCGACCAGCACGATCAGCGTGCCCGCGGCCAGCACCGCGGGAATGTCCTTCGGATAATCGAAACCGCGGCGCAGTGCGGGCAGTTGATGCGCGAACAGTACGGCCGCGACCACACCCAGGTAGATGCCGAGACCGCCCATGCGCGGGACCGGCTTCACATGGACGTCACGCTCACGGGGCACCGCCACCGCGCCGAAGCTGATGGCGGCCACCCGAATTCCGCCGGTGCTCAGAAACGTCACCACCGACGCGACGAACAGCACCAGCAGCAGCTCCCGCAGCGGGACGACCGCGCCCTGGCTGAAAACGCCCTGACTCAACAGCATCTATCGGGCCGTCACCGTGTGCTCTGGGAAAGCAGCTCCTCCGGCGGCATGCCGAGGACCTCCGCCACCTTCTCGGTGGGGACCGCGCCCGCGCGCAGAATGCGCGGCGCGTCGGAGGTCAGGTCCACGATGGTGGAGGCGATCGCGTGATCGGCCGGGCCGCCGTCGAGGTAGACGCCCACCAGATCGCCGAGCTGCGCCTTGGCCTCGCCGACGGTTTTGGCCGGGGGCTGGCCCGAGACATTCGCGCTCGACACCGCCAGCGGGCCGACCTCGCGCAGCAGCTCGAGCGCGACCGGATGCAACGGCATCCGCAGCATGACCGTCCCCCGGGTGTCCCCCAGGTCCCAGGCCAGCGAAGGCGCCTGCTGCACAACAAGACTCAGCCCGCCGGGCCAGAAGGCGCGAATCAGCTCGCGGGCCTGCGGGCGCACCGAGAACACCAGTCCGTCGATCGTGTTCCACGATCCGACCAGCACCGGCACCGGCATATCCCGCCCGCGTCGTTTGGCGGCGAGCAGCGCGCTGACAGCCTGGCTGTCGAAGGCGTCGGCGGCCAGCCCGTACAGCGTGTCGGTAGGAATCACAGCCAGCCGTCCCGATTTCAGCGCACTCCGCGCCGCGATCAACCCCGCGGCCCGCGAATCGGAATCGGCACAGTCGTAGACGGTACTCACGGCTGACATCTTGGCACGACCGGCTTCCATCGCCACCGTCGCGGTCCGCTCGCACCACACCGCATGACCAATTCCGTCCGCCGGCCGAATCCAGGGCCCGCGGATTCGCGATCCCCGGCCACACCGGTCATGTCCGATACGCCGGTTTCCGCACGGCTCGACCTGCGATGCCGCTCTCGCCTCGTCATCCCGGCATGTGTTCGGCCCGGATCCACACAGGTCATGGGCCGACGGGTTTCCGTGGATCCCGGCCCAAGGAGCGCCGGGATGACGGGGTGGCGTCCTGCCTCACAGCTCGGTACCGCGGTGGGCTACTACGAAGCGGGGTTTGCCCGCGAGGTCGGGGTGTTCCAGGACGGCGGTGTAGCCCGCGGCGGTGAGGAGGGCGGCCACGCCGGAACCGTTGGTGTCGTCGTGTTCGATGGCGACCGCGCCGCCGGGGCGCAGCAGGCGGGTGATGTTGGGGATCATCGGGCGGATCACCGACAGCCCGTCGGGGCCGCCGAAGAGGGCGCGGTGCGGATCGTGGTCCGCCACTTCGGGATCCAGCACCGCGGATTCGGGGATGTAGGGCGGGTTGGAGACGACTATGTCGACCTTGCCCGAGAGCCGCTCCAGCAGAGCGGGATCGGTGACATCCCCATGGTGCAGGTCGATGGGGGTGTCGCCCTCGTCGGCGAGTTGCAGGGCATTGCGGCGCGCCCAGGCCAGCGCCTCGGAGTCCAACTCCACCGCGTGCACCTGGGCGTCGGGTCGGGCGTGCGCGATGGCCAGCGCCAAAGCCCCCGAGCCGGTGCACAGGTCGACCACGACGGGCTGGTGTTCATGGCCCAGCACCTCGAGTCTGGCCAGTGCCCAGGCGAAGAGCAGTTCGGTCTCCGGGCGCGGAATGAACACGCCCGGACCGACCGCCAGATCGATCTCCCCCATTGCGGCCGTGCCCGTAAGATGTTGCAGCGGAACGCGTTCCGCCCGCCGGGCGACCAGCTTGCGGAACTCCTCGAGCTGGTCGGCGGTCACCATGGGCACCAGGGCCAAGCGCATGCGATCGACCCCGAGCACATGTGCGGCAAGGTATTCCGCGTCCGCGGCCGGGCTGTGCACCCCGGCCGCCGCCAATATCTCGACAGCCTCGCGGATCGCCGGTCGCAATGGCTCGCGATGCCGCGCCGCCTCCCCGGAACTCTTGCCGATCAGTGCGAGCCTCGATCCTTCCGTACCGGGCCGACGGCCAGGTGCCACACGGGTTCCGGGGGTACCCCGGGAGTTACCCATATTCTCACGAAATCAGTTGTCCCGTCCCGAACCCGGGGGTTGCCGGGCCCCGGCGACAGCGCGCCCTATTCGGCGGCGAGGCGGGCGGCGCGGTCGGCTTCGCCGAGGGCCTGGAAGAGGTCGTCCAGGTTGCCGTCGAGGACCGAATCGAGGTTGTGCGCCTTGAAACCGATGCGGTGATCGGCAATGCGGTTCTCGGGGAAGTTGTAGGTGCGGATGCGCTCGGAGCGGTCGACGGTGCGGATCTGCGAGGCGCGGCCGGCGGCGGCTTCCTGATCGGCCTGCTCCTCGGCGAGGGCTTGCAGGCGCGCGCTGAGCACCTGCATGGCGCGCATCTTGTTCTGCAGCTGGGAGCGCTCGTTCTGGCAGGTCACGACGATGCCGGTGGGTAGGTGGGTGATGCGGACCGCGGAGTCCGTGGTGTTGACGCCCTGTCCGCCCTTGCCCGAGGACCGGTACACATCGACGCGCAGATCCTTGTCGTCGATCTGCACCTCCTCCACCTCGTCCGGCTCGGGGTACACCAGGACACCGGCGGCGGAGGTGTGGATACGCCCCTGCGATTCGGTGACGGGCACGCGCTGGACGCGGTGCACGCCGCCCTCGAATTTGAGCTTGGACCAGACCCCGTCCAGGGACGGTTCCTTGGCCTTGATGGAGATGGTTGCCTCTTTGTAGCCGCCCATATCGGTGATATTGGCGTCCAGCACCTCGACCTTCCAGCCGTGCCGTTCGGCGTACCGGATGTACATGCGCGCCAAATCGGAGGCGAAGAGCGCGGATTCCTCACCGCCTTCGCCCGATTTCACTTCCAGCACAACGTCATCCGCGTCATGCGGGTCGCGCGGGGCGAGCAGGTCGGTGAGCGTCTTCTCCAGTTCCTCGACCTGTGCGCGCAAGCCCGGAATCTCGGCGGCGAAGGACGAGTCGTCGGCGGCCAGCTCTTCGGCCGCGGCCAGATCGTCACGCGTGGCGGTCAGTTTGTTGTAGGCCGCCATGATGGGGCCGAGTTCGGCGAAGCGCTTGCCGACGCGGCGGGCCGCGCCCGGATTATTGTGCAGATCCGGATCGGCCAGCTGGGCTTCGAGTGCGCCGTATTCGGCCAGGATGTCGTCGATCGCGTTGGGGGCCGTCTTGTCAGCCATCGCGGTTGCTCCTCGGGTTGGGCTATTCACAACTGGTTTCCCGGACACCCCGACCTCGAAGTTCGCGGCCCGTCTCGTTCTGGACTGAGTGGAGCGGGGGAGCGAAGCGGAGGAGCGGAGGGAGGGAAGAACGAGACTCCCGGGGCCGCGAACCCGCCGGAGCGAAGCGGAGGCAATTAAACACAGCGACGCCCGGCCTGCTGGTGCAGGACGGGCGTCGACAGAGTAGCTACTTGGCAGCCTTGTCGCGCTTGCCGTAGCGAGCCTCGAAGCGAGCCACGCGGCCACCGGTGTCCAGGATCTTCTGCTTGCCCGTGTAGAACGGGTGGCACTGGGAGCAAACTTCGACCGTGATCTGGCCGGACTCCTTGGTGCTCTTGGTCTGGAAGGTGTTGCCGCAGCCGCACACGACCGTCGTATCGACGTACGTGGGGTGAATTCCTGCCTTCATGGTGTCCTTTCGAATGGCGCCGGGTCGCCTCGCGAGGCGTGAACCGGAACCGACTAGGCATGGTTGCCAAACGGAAAGTATAGACAATGCCGAGGCGCGAAAAATTCCGGGAGGGTCCCGCCGGGCATTGAACCAACCAACAGGTCGGTTTCGTGTCACCCCCAAGAAACTGTGGGCACGCAAGTTCACGATACTCGAGCGAGGCTGAAGACGAGTAGTTCGCTACTCAAGAATGCGAACACCGTTGTTCATAGAGTAGTCGCAGGTGAGAGCCTCGCGACTACGGGAAGGGCAGCTGTGACCAGGAAGGATGCGGAGATCGCCGCGGGGGTGGTCCTGGGAGTACTGACTCTGATCGTGATCGTGGGCTGGTGTGCCGCTCCCGATGAGTCCGGTCGTGCGGCGGGGAACCGGGCCCCGGCCCCTACCCCGCCACACGGGGACGGCACGCTCACCTACACAGCGGTCACGGCCCCGGATGCACAGTCCGGTGCCGTGACCGCGTCCATTCTCGCCTTCATGATCTTCGGGGCGGCCGTGATCGGGCTCATGTTCTACGCCCCGCGCCCGGACCCGGTTCGCCTACCCACGTACCTACCCGCGCAACGGCGACAGCCCCACCGAAGTGGGGCTGCCGCCGAGCTCTCCCAGGCGAAATCGCCTGCGTACAAACCTTATTCGTCGAGCGCGTTGGGGGCGGTCTTCGAAACGGTCATCAGGAATTCGGCATTGCTCTTGGTCTTCTTGAGTCGATCCACGAGCAGGTCGATGGCCTGATGCGAATCCAGGCCCGAGAGCACGCGGCGCAGCTTGTGCAGCACCCCGGCCTCGTCGGGTGACATCAGCAGATCGTCGCGGCGGGTGCCGGACGGGTTGACGTCGACCGCCGGGAACACGCGGCGCTCGGCGATCTTGCGATCGAGCTTGAGCTCGGCGTTACCCGTGCCCTTGAACTCCTCGAAGATGACCGTGTCACCGGTGGAACCGGTCTCCACCATCGCGGTCGCGATAATGGTGAGCGAGCCGCCGTTCTCGATATTGCGGGCCGCGCCGAGGAACCGCTTGGGCGGGTACAGCGCGGTGGAATCCACACCACCGGAAAGGATTCGGCCCGAAGCCGGGGACGAGTTGTTGTACGCGCGGCCCAATCGGGTGATCGAGTCGAGCAGCACCACGACATCCTGGCCCATCTCCACCAGGCGCTTGGCGCGCTCGATGGCGAGTTCGGCGACCGAGGTGTGATCGCCCGGCGGGCGGTCGAACGTGGAGGCGATGACCTCGCCGCGCACGGAGCGCTGCATATCGGTCACTTCCTCGGGACGCTCGTCCACCAGCACGACCATCAGGTAGCACTCGGGGTTGTTCACGGCGATCGCGTTGGCGATGTCCTGCATGATCGTGGTCTTACCCGCCTTGGGCGGGGACACGATCAGCGCGCGCTGACCCTTACCGATCGGCATGATCAGATCGATGATGCGCGTGGTCAGCTTGTTCGGCTGGGTCTCCAGCCGCAGTCGCTGATTCGGGTACAGCGGGGTGAGCTTCTGGAACTCCGGACGGCGCTTGGCGGATTCGATATCCGAACCGTTGATGGTGTCCAGGCGCACCAGCGGATCGAACTTCTGCCGCTGATTGCTCTGATCGCCGTCCCGCGGGGCGCGCACCGCACCGGTGATGGCGTCACCGCGGCGCAGACCGTTCTTGCGGACCAGGTTCATCGACACGTACACGTCGTTCGGCCCGGCCAGGTAGCCGGAGGTGCGGACGAACGCGTAGTTGTCCAGGACGTCGAGAATTCCGGCGACCGGCTGCAGGACATCGTCCTCGCGGATCTCCAATTCCCGGCTCTCCCGGCTGGTTTCGCCCGGCGCGCCATCGCGGTCACGCCCACGGCGACGCTCGCGGAAGCGACGGCCCCGGCGACCGCGGCCGCCTTCCTCGTCGTCCTCGGCGGCGGGTCCGCGATTGCGGTCGCGGTCGTTGTTGCCGCCGCGCGCGGTGCCGTTCTGGTTGTTCTGCTGGTTCCCGCCGCCGGACTGCTGGTTGTTATTGCGCTCGCGGCGACGCTCACCACCCTCGGATTCCGGCTTGGACTCGCCGGTGGAGGTGGTCTCCGAGGCCGTGGCCTCGGTGGTGGCATTGCCGGCGCCGGTGCGCTGTTCGGCGCGCTGGTCACGGCCCCGACGCTGGCGACCGCGGCCACGCTGGCCGCCGTCACGGCTGTCGTCGCCGCCTTCGGCGCGGGCGTTGTCGCCCTCGTCCCGCCTGGCCTCACGCGGCTCGGCGGACTTGTCCGCGGCGCTCTCCCGAGCGGGTGCGGAGTTGTACGTCGGAACGTCGGTCTTGGTCCGGACGTTCTCGACCTTCGCGGAGGAGTTGGCCTCCTGCGCGGGAGCATTCTCGGCCTTGACGGCCTTCGCGGGAGCGGCATCGGCCGGGGCGGATTCGCCACCGGTCGGCGCGGTATCGCCCTTGCCCTTGGCATTTCGCGCGGTGGTGGCCTTGCCGACCGCCGCGGTCGCCTTGGCGCCACCGGACTGATTCTCCTTGATGGCGGCGATGAGATCACCCTTACGCATTCCGGAAGTGCCTCGAATACCGAGTTCCCCCGCAAGCGCACGCAACTGCGGCAACAACATTCCAGTCAGCCCCGATCGTGCGATGTCAGTGTGTTCGCTCATCTTCGAAATCTGTCCGGATTCACTTTCGCGATCCGAGGAGGTTGAATCACTTTCCACCCCGGGGGTCGCGAGCAGGTCCGTTTCGGTCACGGAAATCCTTTCCTTCCCTCGACTGCCGTGTGCCTGTTCGAGGGTTCCTCCTGCAGTCCGGTCGTATGCCGGACTCGGATGCCGTATCGCGTGCTGCGCCGGATTGGTGGTTCTACCACCGCGTGGGCTTCGCCACCGAGTGAAAAGGTGGGAGAGATCATTCCAGTGAACTGGCTACCCCCAAGTTTCGAGCCTCAAGCCTCGAGCCTGAGCAAGGAGCCTCTGGAGCGATTTGCCCTGATGAAGCACCGGCGTCTGACGCGCACGATGTACGGACTCGCTCAGGATAGCTCTCGGCCTTTACATCGGCAAGGCAGGCGCGCTGTCAATCCACCAGGACGCCGTCGGCAATGCCCGGTTCGAGCACGCGCAGGCCGTCGGCAATGGCGAGTTCACGCAGTTCCGCAGGGAATTCGCTGGTCCCGAGGGCCAAAATGGTCGGACCCGCGCCCGAGACGGTGGCGGCGATCCCCGCCGCGCGCAGACGCTCGATCCACTGGGTGGTGAGCGGGAGCGCGGTGGCCCGGTAGCCCTGATGTAGCCGGTCCGCGGTGGCGGGGAGCAGCAGGTCAGGACGCTGCGTCAGGGCCACGACGGCGAGCGCGGCGCGACTGGCGTTGAAGGCCGCGTCGGCGTGCGGGACCTTGTCCGGCAGCAGTCCCCGGGTATGCGCGGTGGAGGACCGCTCTTCGGGGATCAGCACCACGGGGCGCAGTGCGGGGTGCGGTTCCAGCCGCACCGCGCGGTACGCACGGGTGTGATGGTCCACCAGGCCGTTTTCGTCTGCGGGGCGGTCGGTTTCGGTCCAGGAGACCACGATTCCGCCCAGCACACTGGCCGAGGAATTGTCCGGATGACCCTCGAATTCGGCCGCGAGCTGCACCATGACCTCATCGTCATAGGCCAGCGCCGCATCGAATTTCGCGGCCAGACCCCGACCGGCGGCCAGACCGCCGACCACCGCGGAGGCCGAGGAGCCCAACCCCCGCGAATGCGGAATCACGTTGCGGCACAGCACGTCCAGACCGTCCGCCCAGACGCCCGCGGCCTGTAGACCACGTTCGATGGCGCGCACGACGAGATGTGAAGGGCCCCAGGGCACATCGTCCGCACCCTCACCCTCGACTCGGATGTTCAGCCCGGTATCGGTGGTGCACACCACGATCTCGTCGTACAGCCCCAAAGCGATGCCGAGAGTATCGAATCCAGGACCCAGATTCGCACTGGACGCCGGAACCCGCACGGTGACGGCGATTCCGGCGGGCAGGGTCCTGGTCATCAACTGACCTTCGCGCGAATTCAATTCAGCCCAGCTCGAGTTCACGGGCCACGGCGATCGGATCGACCTGGATCGGGGTGATCTCCGGCATGCCCTTGAGGGCGTTGTCGGGATCCTTGAGGCCGTTGCCGGTCACGGTGCACACGACCGTGAGACCGGCATCCAGCCAGCCATCCTCGCGGGCGGCGAGCAGTCCGGCGACCGAGGCGGCCGAGGCGGGCTCGACGAAAACGCCCTCGGTGCTCGCGACCAGGCGGTACGCCTCCAGGATCTCCGCATCGGTGGCCGCGCGGAACGCACCTCCGGACTCCTGCTTGGCCGCCATGGCCTGATTCCACGACGCGGGAGCGCCGATCCGAATCGCGGTGGCGATGGTCTCGGGATCCTTCACCGGCGCGCCGTGCACCAGCGGCGCGGCGCCCGCGGCCTGCACGCCGAGCATGCGCGGCCGCGAGGTGGTGATGCCGTCGGCGAAGTACTCGCCGTAGCCCTTCCAGTACGCGGTGATATTGCCCGCGTTACCGACCGGGAGCACATGCACATCGGGGGCCTTGCCGAGCACGTCCACGATTTCGAAGGCGGCGGTCTTCTGGCCCTCGATACGGAACGGGTTGACCGAGTTCACGAGTCCGACCTCGGGGAACTCCGCGGTGACCTTGCGCGCCAGCTCGAGGCAGTCGTCGAAATTGCCCTCGACCTGAATGATCTTCGCGCCCAGCATGACCGCCTGGGCCAGCTTGCCCATGGCGATCTTGCCCTGCGGAATCAGCACCGCGCAGTGCAGGCCCGCGCGCGTGGCGTAGGCGGCCGCGGAGGCGGAGGTATTGCCGGTGGAGGCGCAGAGCACGGCCTTCTTACCGCTGGCCTTGGCCTCGGTCATGGCCATGGTCATACCGCGGTCCTTGAAGGAACCGGTCGGGTTCGCGCCCTCGACCTTGAGATACACCTCACAGCCGGTGAGCTCCGACAGGTGCGTGGCGGCGACCAGCGGGGTGCCGCCCTCGAACAGCGTGACCGGCTCCCAGTCCGCGCCGAGCGGGAGTCGATCCCGGTACGCGGCGATCAGACCGGGCCAGGGGGCGGCGGTACCGGATTCGCGGCTCGCCGCGGCCCGCGCTGTCGTACTCATTCCTCGGTGCCTTCCAATCTCAGAACACTGGTCACGGATGTGACGGAGTCCAGTTCGGCCAACGCGGCAACGGTATCTGCCAGGTCCGATTCCCGCGCGTGGTGGGTCACCACGACCAGGCGCGCGCCCGCGTCGTGGCCCTCCTGGCGGACCGTCGAAATGCTCACCCCGTGCTTGGCGAATTCGCCCGCGACCGCCTGCAATACGCCGGTGCGGTCCGCGACCTGCATATTCACGTGGTAGCGGGTGGGGGTGTCGCCGATCGAGGCGATCGGCAGCTCAGCATAAACCGACTCGCCGGGTGCGCGACCACCGTAGAACTTGTTGCGCGCGGCCATCACCAGATCGCCCATGACGGCCGATGCGGTCGGCGCGCCGCCCGCGCCCTGGCCGTAGAACATCAGGCGACCGGAGTTCTCGGCCTCCACCACGACGGCATTGAACGCGCCGCTGACCGAGGCCAGCGGATGCTTGCGCGGGATGAGCGCCGGATAGACGCGCACCGAGATGGACTCCTTGCCGCCGTCATCGGTGACGCGCTCGGCCATGGCCAGCAGTTTGACGGTGCAGCCGACGGCCGCGGCGGTCTCGAGATCCTCGGCGGTGATCGCGGAGATGCCCTCGCGGTAGACATCGGCCGAGGTCACGCGGGTGTGGAAGGCGACCGAGGCGAGGATGGCGGCCTTGGCGGCGGCGTCGTAGCCCTCGACATCGGCGGTCGGATCGGCCTCGGCGTAGCCCAGTCGGGTGGCCTCGGCCAGCACATCGGCGTAGGCCGCGCCGGTCTCGGCCATGGCCGAGAGGATGAAGTTGGTGGTGCCGTTGACAATGCCGACCACGCGGTTCACCCGATCGCCCGAGAGCGACTGGATGAGCGGGCGCACCACCGGGATCGCACCGGCGACGGCGGCCTCGAAGTACAGGTCGGCGCGATGGGCCTCGGCGGCGGAGGCGAGTTCACCGGTGTGGTCGGCGAGCAGCGCCTTATTGGCGGTGACCACGGACTTACCGGCCTCGAGCGCGGTCTTGATCAGCTTGCGCGCCGGATCGATACCGCCCATGACCTCGACCACGATATCCACGTCATCGCGCGCGACCAGGGCCTCGGCGTCGGTGGTGAGCAGTTCGGCCGGAATGCCGCGGTCCTTGCTCAGATCGCGGACCGACACTCCGCGCAGCACGACGGGCGCGCCGACGCGATTGCAGAGATCCTCGGCCTGGTTGCGAATGATGCGAACCACTTCGGTGCCGACCGTGCCCATACCGAGCACCGCGATTCCGATCGGATGATCCGATCCCCACACGCCGGTCCTCACTGCTGTGTCCTTTACACGGCTCGCCGTGGCGGTCATGCATTCACCTCCAAGCTGAGTAGGTCCTCCACCGTTTCACGACGAAGGATCAAGCGCGCCTTACCGTCTCGCACCGCGACCACGGCGGGCCGGGTGAGCATGTTGTAACGGCTCGACATCGAGTAGCAGTACGCGCCGGTAGCCGCCACCGCAACCAGATCACCCGGACCGACATCGGCCGGGAGCCAGGTATCGCGAATGACGATATCCCCACTCTCGCAATGCTTTCCGACCACCCGAGCGACCACCGGGGCGGCCTCGCTGGAGCGCGAGACCAGGCGGCAGTCGTATTCGGCCTGATAGAGGGCGGGCCGGATATTGTCGCTCATACCGCCGTCGATGCTGACATAGCGGCGGCGCGCGCCCGCGTCCAGCACCACATCCTTGGTGGTGCCGACCTCGTACAAGGTGACCGTACCGGGCCCGGCGATGGCCCGACCGGGCTCGACCGCGAGCTGCGGCTTGGGCAGCCCGATCTGCGCGGCCTCGGCCGCGACCAGATCGCGGACCTTCGCGGCGAAGTCCTCCAGCGGCGGCGGATCGTCACTCGCCAGGTACGAAATACCAAGGCCGCCACCGAGATCCAGTGTCGCGATCTGCGCGGTGCGCTCGACGCCGAACTTCTCGATGACGTCGTACAGCAGGCGCAGCATACGGCGCGCGGCGACCTCGAAGCCGTCGATCTCGAAGATCTGCGAGCCGATATGGCTGTGCAGGCCGACCAGCTTCAGGTTGTCGGACTCGAAGACCCGGGCGATGGCCTCCATGGCATCGCCGCTGGCGATGGAGAAACCGAACTTCTGATCCTCGTGCGCGGTGGAGATGTACTCGTGGGTGTGAGCCTCCACGCCCACGGTGACTCGCACCAGTACCTCGACGACCTTGCCGGCGCTCTTGGCCACCGCTTCCAGGCGCTCGATCTCGATCAGCGAATCGAGCACGATGTGGCCGATGCCCTTCGCGACCGCCAGCTCCAGTTCGGGAACGGATTTGTTGTTGCCGTGCAAGGCGATTCGCTCGGCCGGGAAGCCGGCGTGCAGCGCCACGGCGAGCTCGCCGCCGGAGCAGACATCCAGGTGCAGGCCCTCGTCGCGGATCCAGCGGGCGATCTCGGCGGAGAGAAAAGCCTTGGAGGCGTAGTGCACTCGCGTGTCCGGACCGAAGGCGCGGACCATATCGCGGCAGCGGGAACGGAAGTCGCCCTCGTCGATGACGAACAGCGGGGTGCCGTACTCGGCGGCCAGCTCGTGCACCGGCACACCGGCGAGCCGTACGACACCGTCGGCATCGCGAGAAGCGTTGCGCGGCCACACATTCGCGGGCAGCGTGATCATCTGCTGCGGATTCTCCGGCCGCTCGGGCAGATTCTGCGCGGGCGGGATGTCCGCGTGACGGGGACCGGCGGGATGTGCACTCATTTACATACGCTCCGGGGCAGTGACGCCGAGCAGGCCGAGGCCGTTGGCGAGGACCTGACGGGTGGCTTTGACCAGCTCGAGGCGAGCGGCATTACGGGGGGTGACGGGTTCGTCTCCCATGGGGAGCACCCGCATCTCCTTATCGGACTGGAACGGGTGGTAGACGCCCGCGAGCTCTTCCAGGTAGCGGACCACGCGATGCGGTTCGCGCATTTCGGCGGCGGTGGCGAGCACGCGCGGGTATTCGCCGAGCGTACGGATCAGCGCGCCTTCGCGATCGGCGGTCATCTCACTGAAATCCGGTGCGACCGAGGCGAAGTCGAACGCGGCGGAGTTGCCGATGATGTTGTTGGTGCGCGCGTGCGCGTATTGCACGTAGTACAGCGGGTTCTCGGTGTCCTGCTTGGTCCACAGGTCCAGGTCGATATCGATGCTCGAGTTCACCGAGGAGCGAACCAGCGAGTAGCGCGCGGCATCCACGCCGATCGCCTCGACCAGATCGTCGAGCGTGACCACGGTGCCCGCGCGCTTGGACATGCGCACGGCCACATCGCCTTCGAGCAGATTCACCATCTGGCCGATGAGCACCTCGACGGTGTCCGGGTTGTCGCCGAACGCGGCCGCGGCGGCCTTCAACCGGCCGATGTAACCGTGATGGTCCGCGCCCAGCATGTAGATGCACAGGTCGAATCCGCGCGAGCGCTTGTTCTGGAAGTAGGCGATATCGCCGCCGATGTACGCGGAGTTGCCATCGCTCTTGATGACGACGCGATCCTTGTCATCGCCGTACTCGGTGGAGGCGATCCACCAGGCGCCGTCCTTCTCGTAGAGCTTGCCCGAGGCCTTGAGCGTGGCGATGGCCTTCTCGACCGTGCCGGACTCGAACAGCGAACTCTCGTTGAAGTACACGTCGAAGTCGACGCCGAATTCGTGCAGGTTCTGCTTGATCTGCGCGAACATCAGCTCGACGCCCTCGCGGCGGAACAGTTCGTGCCGTTCGCTCTCGGGCAGTTCGGCCGCACCCGGGTTCGCGGCGACGATGGTGTCGGCGATCTCCTTGATGTACGCGCCGCCGTAGCCGTCCTCCGGGGTGGGCTGACCGGTGGCGGCCGCGACCAGGGAGTTGGCGAAGCGGTCGATCTGCGCGCCGTGATCGTTGAAGTAGTACTCACGGGTGACCTGCGCGCCCTGGGCCGACAGAATGCGGCCGAGCGCGTCACCCACGGCGGCCCAGCGGGTGCCGCCGAGGTGGATGGGTCCGGTCGGGTTGGCGGAGACGAACTCCAGGTTGATCTTGATTCCGGCGAGCGCGTCCCCGGTGCCGTACTTCGGGCCCGCGGCCAGGATGTTCTGCACGATCGCGCCCTGGGCGGCCTTGGCCAGGCGGATGTTCAGGAAGCCCGGTCCGGCGACCTCGGCGACCTCGATGCCCTCGGCCTGACCGAGCGCCTCGGCGAGCAGATTCGCAAAGTCGCGCGGGTTCATTCCGGCCCGCTTGCCTACCTGCATGGCCACATTCGTGGCATAGTCACCGTGCTCGGGGTTGCGGGGACGCTCCACCTTGACCTCGTCGGGCAGGACCGAAGGGTCGGATCCACGTTCGACAAGTACCTTCGCCGCGGTTGCGCGAAGGAGATCTGCAAGGTCAGCTGGAGTCACGAGTCACTATCCTATGGTCTGAGCAGGTGTACGCCGCGCGCGGGCACCTCACGGGCAGGCGCCCAGCAAACGATGCGGCCGCATCGCTTGATTGTCCGAACACGTCGAAGAGAGCACAACTAGTTATGCCGAGCAGCACCAGTGCCAAGTCGGCCAAGGCCATCAAAGCCGCGGGCAAATCGTCAGGTCAGTCCCGTAAGGGCGGTACCGGGGGCAAACTGCCCGTGAAGCGGAACATTCCGTGGATGACCATTGCCGCGGTGGTGGCCGTCCTGGCGCTGATCGGCGGGATCGCCGCATTCCTGGTGCCGAAGTACAACGCCAAGGAGGAGATCAAGAATCCCTCCGCGTATATCGACGGCGTGGTGAAGAAGGACTATCCGGCCGGTCTGCACGTGGCCTCCACCCAGCGAGTGGCCTATGACCAGGCCCCGCCCTTCGGCGGCCCGCATGACGGTTCGTGGGCGGCGTGCATGGGCAATGTGTACACCAAGGCGATCCGCTCGGAGAATGCTGTGCATTCGCTGGAACACGGCGCGGTGTGGATCACCTACAACCCGGACAAGGTCGATGCCGCGACCATCGACACGCTGAAGAAGAAGGTCGACGGCCAGCAGTACATGCTGATGTCGCCGTACCCGGGTATGGACAGCCCGATCTCCTTGCAGGCGTGGGGACATCAGCTCAAGCTGCAGAGCGTCACCGATTCCCGGCTGGACCGGTTCATCAAGGACCTGCGCCTGAACTCGAACACCTACCCCGAGGTCGGCGCGAGCTGCGCGAACCCGACCTTCGACACCACCAACCCGCCGCCGTTCGATCCGTCCAAGCCGGGCGCCGACGCGGTGCCGATGGACGGTAAGGGTCTGACCGCCGACACCACCGAACTCGGTGGCGCGGGCCAGAGCCCGGGCGGTATCCCCAACTTCCCCGGTGGCATTCCCGGAATGCCCGGCGGCGTCCAGACCGCGCCCGGCGGCTCGCTGCCCGGCGGCATTCCGAGCATTCCGGTCCCGACCGACGAGCCGCAGCCGGAGGCCCCGGCTCCGACGCAGTAATGCCGCCGTTCCTGTCGCACGCGAACGAGCCCGGCGACTCCGAGGCGGCCGAACCCGTGGAGACGACGGGCCGCGGTCAGCGGCCCGCGCTGCTGGTGCTCGGCGTGATCGCCGTGCTGCTGGTCGGTTTCGCCGCGGGCCTGCTGGTGGGCAATCAGCGCGATTCGGGGCAGCAGCCGAGTGCGGTGGATATCGGCTTCAGCCAGGACATGTCGGTGCATCACGCGCAGGCGGTCGAAATGTCCGCGCTGGCCCTGAGCGGTTCCACCGATCCCGCGGTGAAGCGGCTGGCCTACGACATCCTCACCACCCAGCAGAATCAGGCGGGCCGTATGCAGGCCTGGCTGCAACTCTGGAATGAGCCGCTGCTGGCGACCGGCGGCTATATGGGCTGGATGACGGATATGTCCGCGCATCACCACACGGGTACCTCCGAGCATTCCGGTCCCGTGCAGGTCATGCCCGGTATGGCTTCCACCGATGAGCTGACCGCGCTGCGCCAGGCCACCGGCCCCGCGCTGGACTCGCTGTTCCTGCAATTGATGCTGCGCCATCATCAGGGCGGTATGCCGATGGCCGAGTACGCCGCGCAGCGCGCCGAGGTCGATGTGGTCCGCTCGCTGGCCGAATCCATGGTCAAAACCCAGACCAGCGAGGCCCAATTGATGACTCAGATGCTCGCCGAACGTCATGTGAATCCGCTCCCCCTCAGTTGATTCGATGGACCGGGCGTCCTCAAAACGCCCGGTCCACCCGCCTTTTTGGCGCTGCGCAGCCAATGCGATACGCTTTCCCAGCCCACTCGGAAAGTCGAGAAGTCCGAGCGGGTCCACCCCCGCCCTCGTAGCTCAGGGGATAGAGCGTCTGCCTCCGGAGCAGAAGGCCGCAGGTTCGAATCCTGCCGAGGGCACCAGAACGTAAGGCCCCGACCGGCATTCGCCGATCGGGGCCTTTCTCGTTCCGCGGTCGATACCCGTGTCCGATCACACGGGTAAACCCGTTGGAAGCCTGTCCCATTGGCTGTCGTCGCGGTCGATGTCGTTGTGCCGCTTGTCGAGCCGTCCCCGGGAGACGGAAACCCGCGGCGGATCCGATCCGCCGCGCTCGGTGACACGACCGGAACGATCACGGCGTCTCCGGATGCGCGGACGCAACCCGTGCGCACCTATGACGGCGGGGCGACTGACACTCGCTGGGGTGTGTCGCCTTCCCACTCAATTGACCAACAGACCGGTATCTTTTGGGCATGTCGGACATCCAGGAGGGGTGCGGAGACCTACCGCAGAGGCGACATGCGCGGCGGCGGACCGGGCTGATCATGAGCGCGGTGCTGGCGGGGATCGCGGGAACATGTGTGGCCGTCGCGCCCGGACAGGCGACGCCCGTGGCCAATATTTCGATGTCCGAGGAGACCACCGATGTGGCGGCGTTCTACGCCGCGCCCGCGGACCGGCTGGTCGGCGCGCCCGGGTCGGTGATCCAATTGCGCCCGATCGACGGCGATCCCGGCGTCGAGGGCGCGCGAAACTACCTGGTGCTGTACCGGTCCGTGGATATGCGGGGCAATACGGTGGCGGTCTCGGGAACCCTCGCGGTGCCGGACGGGGACGCGCCGCCGGGCGGCTGGCCGCTGATCTCCTGGGCGCACGGCACCACCGGGGTGGATGATTCCTGCGCGCCGTCACACGACACGTCCGCGGATTTCCCGGCGCACGACTACACCTCGCTCGTACGCAAGGTGCAGGCGCAGTGGATCGCCGCCGGATACGCCGTGGCGCAGACCGATTATCAGGGGCTGGGCACGCCGGGCCCGCACGGCTATCTGATCGGCACCGCCGAGCAGCGCGCCGTCACCGATATGGCAAGGGCCGCACGGGAAGTCGATCCGGAGATCGGCACCCGCTGGGTGGCCGTGGGGCATTCACAGGGCGGGCAGGCGGCGGTCTTCACCGATGCGCAGGCGCAGCAGTGGGCTCCGGAATTGCAACTGCTGGGCGCGGTGGCGCTGGCTCCGGCCTCCCACCAGGGCATCGGATTGCAGGCTTCCCAGATGGCGACGAATACCGGGGCGGCCGGTGCGCTCGGCCCATTGACCGGAGGCGGTACGGCATTCCTGCCCTTGATCATTCGTGGTGCGCAGACGGTCGCCGATGTCGATCCGGCGCGCTTCCTCACCCCGCGCGCGGCCGCCATGGTGTCGCTGGCAGACACCGGATGCATTGCCCAACTGCGTGATTCGCAGGAGTGGGGTGGCATTCCGCCGGGCGAGGTCTTCTCCCCCGGCGGCGATATGAGCACGCTGACTCGCGTACTGAACGAGAACGACCCCAGCACACTGACTTTCACGCAACCGCTGCTCGTCCTACAGGGCCGGGCCGATACCACGATCCCCGCGCTGGCCACCGATGCCATGGTGATGCGACAGCGTGCGGCCGGTCGCCCGGTGCAGTATCGCGCCTATCCCGGAGTGGATCACCGGGGTGTGCTGGAGGCGTCCTACGCGGATGCGCTGAGTTGGGTGAACGGCCGCTTCGGCAGGTGATCCAGCGGCCGCATGCGGTACAGCAGCACCAGGCCGATCACACAGCCCAGGCTGACCGCCACCGATACCCAGCCGGGTACCGCCGAGGTGGCACCGGAAGGATCGCGGTACCAGCGCGGTGAGTACGCGACGCGTTCGAAACTGCTGCCGCGCAGGGCGACCACCAGGCTGGGCACCAGCAGCACCGCCAGCGCCACCGCGGTGCTGCCGGCCGAGCGGGTATTCGCACCGTCCGCGAAGCAGTAGCCCAGCAGCGCGCCGACGGCCGTGATACCGAGCAGCGGGACGATCATGTCGGTGCGGCCGAACTCCGCGCTGAGCGCCGCGAAGACGCCGATCGCCGCGGAACCGAACAGCCCGAGCAGCGGCGAACCCCAGCGGCGTCCGGCATAGAAGCCCGCCACCACGGCGACCAGCGGCAGCGGCGCACTCCAATCCGGTCGCGGCACCGCGATAATGGCGCTGCCGGAGTTGGCCACCGCCACCGCGGTGAGCACCACCGCACCGTCGCGGCCCGGCAGCAGCAGCGCGCCGAGCACCGCGACCGCCACCGTGCCCGCGGCGACGACGGCGATCTGCATCGGCGTCCCGGCATGTTTGACCAGCCATTCGGTCGATACCGCGGTCATTCCGACCAGGAACAGCGCCGAGAGGATGGGGCCGATGGGCAGATCGCCGCCGTCCTGCTCCTCCGATCGGGGTTCCGCGCGTTGAATTCCCGCGCCCGCCGCCAGCGCCACCACCGCGATCGCCACCAGCCACAGCGGCGGGGTCCCGCTCGCCGCCCATTCGACCAGCGAGGAGGGGGATCCGCCCGGGGTGGGCAGTGAGGTGAGATCGCCGATCAGAATGCTGGCGAGCGCGCCGATGAGAAATGCGGTGGTGGCGACGGGCCGGCCGAAGACCGCGACCGTGAGAGCGCCGAGCAGGATGCCGCCGAAGATGGAGTCGACGTAATTGACGGTGATGAGTGTTCCGGTGAGGGCGTTGTTCAGATTCCAGAGGTGATCACCGAGCAGGATCGCGGCACTGCCGAAGGCCGCGACCCAGGCGGTGCGCCGTCCCAGCGCCACCGCGAGCGCGGCGGCGATGACCGCGAACATGGCTCCCGCGGCGGC
Organism: Nocardia acidivorans NBRC 108247; assembly: GCF_001625085.1. Taxonomy (GTDB): domain Bacteria; phylum Actinomycetota; class Actinomycetes; order Mycobacteriales; family Mycobacteriaceae; genus Nocardia; species Nocardia acidivorans. Next base: position 99,578 of record NZ_BDAW01000005.1, on the reverse strand, counting down.
CGCCCGCGGCATATTCAGGATCAGCAGGTCCAGCTCCAGCGGCCCCTGCTGGGTCCAGGCCAGATCGAGTGGGGCCATGAGCAACAGCCCGGCGATCACCGCACCCAGGAATGCCGAGGTGGCCTCGACAACCCCCGTGTACCGCCTTATATCAGGCATCGCAGTCACGCCCATGGGTTGCACCAACGCGAACTTCGCGCCCATCTCGTCACCCTCTCACCGGTGATCGAGCGCTTCTCGCGCTTCAGCAGAACTAACAGCTAACTGTTTGCGAGATTAACAGCAAATGCGCATGCGGGTCGGGGGCAGTGATCTTGCCCATGGCCCGGCGGGATGCCTCCGGGTGATGACCGGCCGATTGGGTCGTGCGGGAAACCGCTAGGCGCAGCGGAAGCGGAAGGTGGCGGTCGGGGTGATTCCGGGGACCGCGTTCACCTGCTGGGCCGCGTCGCCGTCGAGCGCGCAGCCGGTCGGGGTGGTGACCTGAACGCGGTAGCAGCCCGCGCCGCCGGTGTAGGTGGCGTTGCCGTCGCGCGCGGTGGTGACGGTGGTGGCCGCGCCGCCCGCGCACGGGGTGATAGCTGCGGTGACGTCCGCGATGGGGAACTGTTCGACGCCGTACACGGCCTGCACCTTCACCGCGGCGTCGCCCGCGGGCGGCTGGGCCGAGGCCGACGGGGCGAGAACGGTTGCCGCGCCGAGGACGGACAGGACGAACAGCGTGCTGCGCACCGGGACTCCTTAGGTCGAACCGGGGCAATTCGCCCCCGCGTCAATATAGGTGCTCGCACGCCGCGCCGGGGGCAGCACGCCGAGCGCGCGGCGGGGCTGTCACATTCACGCCGCGGCGGTGGTCATAGACCCGACCGTTCGATATCGCCCTTGGGCGGCAACATCTATCGAGGACAGACCCATGACCACGCTGTCGCGCACACCCGTGCGCACGCTGCTGACCACCGATCACCGAGCCCGCGTCATCGCCTACTGGGTGACCACCGCCATCATCGCCGTCGAATCGGCGATGGGCGGGGTGTGGGACATTCTGCGCATCGATTACGTCAAGGATGTGATCGAGGATCAACTCCGCTATCCGACCTATGTCGCGGTGCTGATCGGCATCGCCAAGATTCCGGGCGCGATAGTCCTTGTGGTGCCCGGCTTTCCGCGCCTGAAGGAGTGGGTGTACGCGGGCGTGCTGTTCATCTACACCGGCGCGTCGATCTCGCTCGCGGTGGACGGTGACTACGGCGCCGCGGTCGGACCGCTGGGATTCGCCGCCATCACCGGCGTTTCGTGGGCGCTGCGGCCGGAGTCCCGCCGCGTCGTCACGCTGTCGTGGGCGGATCGCCTGGCGGGCAACATCTTCGCCAAGGTGGGCTTCTGGACCGCCACCGCCGTCATCGGTTTCGTGCTGCTCACCGGCGGGGTGGCGGATCTGGCACAGCGCGGCGGTACGGCGGGCGGCATGATCGAGCTGGGCTATCCGACGTACTTCATGTACCTCCTGGGTGCGTGGAAGGTGCTGGGCGCGTTGACAATCCTGGCCCCCGGCTTCCCGCGTCTCAAGGAATGGGCCTATGCGGGCGCGTTCTACGATTTCGCGGGCGCGTTCGGCTCGCATATCGCGTTCGGCTCCATTGTCAGCCACAAGCTGTGGACATCGTCCTTCGCGCTCTGCGTGCTGATTTCGTGGGCGCTGCGCACCGGCGGGCGCACCCTGGGCAGTACCGTGCCGCATCCGGTGCACACCCTCGCCCCGAGGGCGTGAGGGTCACACGGCCAGGGCATCCCGCGTGGTGGCCGCGCGGGATGCGCTCGTGCCCAGCTCGGCCGCCGCCGCGCACTGCTCGGAGGTGAATGCCACTGCCGCACCGAGTACCTCGAGTTCGACGCGGTCGCCCACGGTCGGCGCGGCCACGCTCACGCGGCGCACCTGAATGGGTTCGGCCCGCCCGTCCAGGTCCAGGGTGAGCATGACGTCCGCGCCCCGGAATTCGACCCCGCGCACGGTCGCGCAGCCCGGATCGCCATTCGACACCACGTGCGCGACAAGCTGTTCCGGACGCATCATGACGGTCGCGGCGCCGGCCGGGGCATCGGCCTGCACCGGTATCCGGCCCAGCGCCGTTTCCGCGGCATCGGCGCGCAGGGTCGCGTCCAGCAGGACGGTGTCGCCGAGGAATCCGGCGGTGAACAGGTCCGCGGGCGCCGCGTACACCTGTTCGGGCGTACCGACCTGGGTGAATCGCCCGGTGCACATGACCGCGACCTGATCGGCGAAGGACAGCGCCTCCTCCTGATCGTGCGTGACCAGAATGCTGGTCATTCCGGCCGCGCGTAGCGTATCGGCGACGGCCTGCCGGGTCGCGGCCCGCAGTCCGGTATCGAGGGCGCTGAACGGTTCGTCGAGCAGCATGAGATCGGGTTTGCGCGCCATCGCCCGGGCGAGGGCCACCCGCTGCTGCTGGCCGCCGGAGAGCTGATGCGGCCGCCGATCCGCGTAATCCGCTCCGAGCGAGACCATTTCGAGCAGTTCACGCACCTGCTGCCGATGCTTTCGCCGCCCGGCGAGACCGCCGTTGAGCCCGTAGGCGATGTTCTGGCCGACGGTCAGATGCGGGAAGAGCGCACCGTCCTGCGCCACATAGCCGATTTTGCGGCGGTGCGGCGGCAGCGAGAAGCCTTGCCGGGTAACGACTTCCGATCCGACGGTGACCGATCCGGTGTCCGGATTCTCGAATCCGGCGATGATCCGCAGCAGCGTGGTCTTACCGCAGCCGGACGAGCCGACCACCGCGGTGGAGCTGCCGTCGGGGACATCGAGCCGGATGCCGTCCAGCACCCGGGTCGCCCCGAAGGTCTTGCCTACGTTCTCGACGACAAGACGACTCATAGCCCGGCCGCCTTCCTGGATTGAGTGAACAGCAGATACGTGACCGGCACCGCCGCGAGGATCATGATCAGCGCATAGGGTGCGGCCGCCGCGTAGTCCAGTTCGCCCGAGAGCGACCAGAACCGCATGGCCAGGGTGCGAGTTCCATTGGGGGCCAACAGCAGTGTGGCGGTCAGCTCGGTGGCCACTGCCACGAAGACCATGGCCGCCGCCGAGGCCGCGGCGGGCGCGGTGAGCCGCAGCGTGACGAGCAGGAAGGTCACGGGCCGGGATTTGCCGAGCGCCTGCGACACCTCTTCCAGCCCGATCGGCACCTGGGCGAACCCGGCGCGCACGCCGACCAGGGCGCGCGGCAGGAACATGAGCGTGTACGCGGCCAGCACCGTCGCCGCGGTCTGGTAGAGCGCCGGCAGCCAGCGAATGCTCACCGTCACCAGCGCCAGCGCGATCACGATGCCGGGCAGCGAACTGGTGATGTAGTTGGCGCCCTCGATGATTCGGGCGAAGCGTGAGGTGGAGCGCACCGCGATCCAGGCGACCGGGAAGGCGCAGAGCGTGGTGACGACGGCCGCGGTGGCGGCCAATCCGATGGTCTGGCCCAGGGATTCACCGATATCGTCCATCACCCAAACCTTGGCTCCGCCGATGCGCAGCCAGCGGATGATGGTCCACAGCGGTACGCCGAGTGCCGCCACCAGCGCGGCGGTCAACAGCAGGAAGACCGGAATCTTGTTGATGCCCAGTCGGACCCGGGTCGCGGCGCGGGGTACGCCGCTGCCGATGCGGGCGTAGCGGGCATTACCGCGTGCGGCGGCCTCACCGGCCAACAGCACCAGGCACAGCACCACCAGCACACCGGCGAGCGTGCTGCCCGCCGCTCCGGCGAAGCTGGACTGGTACTGCTCGAAGATGGCGGTGGTGAAGGTGGAGAAGCGGATCATGGCGAACGCGCCGTATTCGGCGAGCAGATGCAGCGAGATCAGCAGTCCACCGCCGAGGATGGCCAATCGCAACTGCGGCAGCACGATTCGCACGAAGACCGCGATCGGCCCGGAGCCCAGCGCCCGCGCGGACTCCTCCACCGCCGGATCCAGGCGGCGCAGGGTGGCGGCGGCGGGCAGGTACACCAGCGGGAAATACGAGACGGTGGCGATGAGCACGCCCGCCCACAATCCGTTCAGCGACGGGAAGGCGCTCACCCAGCCGTAGCTGTTGACGAAGGCCGGAACCGCGAGCGGCGCGGCGAATATCGGTCCCCACCAGGCGGTGCCGGGCACATCGGTGCGCTCCACGATCCAGGCCAGTCCGATGCCGAGCACCAGGCAGACCGGGACCGTGATGACCACCAAACTCACTGTGTTGCGCAGCAATTCACCGACTCGGGGCCGGAAGACCAGCTGTGCGGTCTCATGGAATCCGGTGCTGAAGAGCGTGGACACGATATAGCCCAGCGGCACGAAGGTCGCGGCCACCAGCAGCAGCGCGACCGTCGTGACGAGCGGCCCGGGCCGGAGGGCCCGGGCGGCGACAGCGGTCCGGACAGCCATGATTTAGAGCAGGCCCGCCTCGGTCATGAGCTGGGTGACCTTCTTGGCATCCAGCTTGCTCGGATCGACCTTGGGCGCGTCCAGACTCGCCAGTGGCGGCAATGCGGGATTGGCGGCGACGGTGGCCGAGACCGGGTACTCCATGGAGTCGCCGTCGCGCAGCACCTGCTGGCCCTGCTGCGAGGCGATGAAGGCCAGGAACTTCTGGGCGTTCTCGGACTTCTTGCTCGACTTCAGCACGCCGCCACCGGAAATGGAGATGAAGGCGCCCGGATCCTGGTTCTTGAAGTAGTAGAGCTTGGTGTTGTTGCTGCTCTCCTTGGTATTGGCCTGATCGCGATACCAGTAGTAGTGGTAGATCACGCCACCGTCGAACTGACCGGAGTTGACGCCTTTCATGGTGGTCACATTGTTCTGCGACGCGATGGCGTTCTCCTTCATTCCCTTGAGCCACGCCTTGGTGGCGTCCTCGCCCTGGAGGGCGAGCAGGGCGGCCACGATGGCCTGGAAGTCAGCGCCGGACACGCCCGCGCTCCAGCGGCCCTTCCACTGCGGCTGCTGCAGGTCCAGCAGCGACTTGGGCAGCTGATCGTCACCGACCTTGCCGGTGTTGTAGACGAAAACGGTTGAGCGGGCGGCGATTCCGGTCCACTTGCCGGTGGAGGGGCGGAACTGCTCGGGCACCTGGGCGAGGGTGTTGGGATCCACGTCGGCGAAGAGTCCGGCGTTCTCGACCAGCGCCATGGCCGGGGAGTTCTCGGTCAAGAAGACGTCGGCGGGCGAGTTCTTGCCCTCGGCGACGAGCTGGTTGCCCAGATCGGTGTCACCGCCCTGCCGCAGGGTGACCTTGATTCCGGTCTCCCTGGTGAATGCGTCGGCCCATTCCTTGGTCAGCGATTCGTGCTGGGCGTTGTAGACCAGGATCTCATTGTCGTCCTTGGACGAATTGGAGCATCCCGTCGCCGCCAGCAGGGTAATCGCGGCGATCGCGCCGGACACCAGTTTCCATCGAGCCGCTGCCATGACCGTCCTTTCGACATGCCAATCCTCATTCCTGAGGTTTGGCTAACCAACCTACCGCCTCCCGGGGCGGACAGATCCGGCACCCCACCGAATCGCAACCGATTTGCCGTAGTCTGCGGACATTCAGTGGTGGACCGATCGAAGGAACTCGATGACCCTGCCGCCCGGCGGACAACCGTACAGTCCCGTAACGGACGATCAGCAACCCTCCGGCAAAGGTCGCGGGGGTGGACGCAAACCACTGGTCATCGGCGTGATCGCGGCCGCCGTCATTGTGGTCGGCGGCGGTATCGCGACGGCGGTCTCGCTGTCCGGCAAGGATTCCCCCGGCGACAGTGCGCGCATCGACGCCGCGATTCGCGACTTCTACGGCACACTCGCGGCCAAGGGTCCGGGGGTCGCGGTCACCAAGTCGTGCGCCGCGGACCGCGCCGAATACGACGCACTCCCGGCCGCCCAGAAGGCCGCGGCCGAACAGGGCCGGATGGAGCTCCGCATCGCCGGGGTCGGCGAGATCACCGTCACCGGCGATCTCGCCACCGCGAAAATGACCGGCGCACTTGTCGTTCCGGGATCCGACGACAAGACCACCACCGCGACCGAACACCTCCGCAGGGAGCAGGGCACATGGCGGGTGTGCTCGACCGACGGCAGGTAGCCCGGCCATGACCTGCTGCGGACCCAGCCGCACAATGAAACAGTCCCCCATGAAATTCCATGGGGGACTGCACATTTGGAGCGAGCGGCGGGAATCGAACCCGCGTATACGGCTTTGCAGACCGCTACCTGGCCCCTCGGTCACACCCGCATCGAAGTCAATGATGTCGGGTGTGGCGATTCGGAGCCATGGTTCGAATCATCCTGATTTCAATCAGGGTTCGGGTGCGGGCTCCGGTCCCGGCGGCGGTTCCGGGGCGGGCGGGGGCGGGGGCGGAGCGACCCCGGCTTCCGAATAGGCGTCCGGTCCCGGCGGATTCGGATCGAACAGCGGCGGGTTGTTGCGGTCGATGGTCGGGTTGGAGCAGCTCGCGCCCGGCTCGGGGTAGGTGTACTGGTTCAGTCGCAGCGCGGTGATGAACTGGGCGACGCGGGGATCGCGAGCGTCGCTGAGCTTGAGCTGATGCCCCCAGGACTGGAGCGAGATGGGCGCGTCCAGGCCCGGGTACGGCGACATGAGCATGTACGGCTTGGCGATGACCCGCCCCGCGAGCACGGCCTGCCCGTCGGCGTCCAGGGTGGCGGGGTTGTAGGCGATCCACACCGCACCGTGTTCGAGCGCGTGCACCGCGTTCTCATTGCGGATCGCGACGGTGAAGTTCACACCCGTGCAGGGCAGCCAGGAACCGTCGTGCGCACCGCCGAAGGGCGGGGTCTGGGTGTAGGCGACCCGCTGATTGCTCGCCACGTGCACGCCCGCCGGATACTCCTTGCGGATGACGCCGTTGATTCGAGTGGAGGGGTCGTGGTCGGCGGCGGTGGGCGCGAATTCGTCCTTGGCGTCGGTCGGGTCACCACCCGCGTGCTGCGGCCACAGCAGCAGGCCCGCGACACCGGCGGCGATGACCGCGATGACAAGTCCGAGCAGCAGCGGCTTCCGATTGCGCTTGCGCGGAGCGAACTCTGGGAACGGCACACTGTACGGGCCCCGAGGTGCTGGTGTCGGGTCGAACTTCGGGCCGAGCGGGTTGGTCACGTACTGCCTCCTTGTAGCGCAAAGACTACGACACCGAAATAGGGTCCGGTGCGGCGGAATACGAGTGCTTCTCATGCGATGATCGTGGGCATGTCCCGGCCACGTCCCCTGCCGCTCGATCCGATCGAGGAGGCGCACCGCCAGTGGACCGAACACGGCTGGGGCGAGGTCGCCGACGGGATGGCCGCAGTTACCTCTCTGGTGCGGGCCCAGCAAATCGTGATGGCCCGGGTGGATGAGGCGCTCAAGCCCTCGGGGCTGACGTTTTCGCGGTACGAGCTACTGATGCTGTTGAGCTTCAGCAAAACCGGCGCGCTCCCCATGGCGATGGCCAGTGCGCGATTGCAGGTGCATCCGACGAGCGTCACCAATACGGTGGATCGACTCGAGGCGGCGGAGTTGGTCAGGCGGGTGCCGCATCCGAGTGACCGGCGTGCGACCTTGATCGAAATCACCGATGCCGGAAGGGAATTGGTGGCCAAGGCCACCACCGGCCTGAACCGGCAGGTCTTCGCCAATCCCGGTCTGGAACCGGAGCGATTACAGCTGCTGCTGCAATTGCTGGCGGAATTCCGGCAGACCGCGGGCGACTTCGACAGCGGTGGCTCGCCGACCCGATGGGGTCCGCAGTAACCGTCCAGCATCCGATCAGCCAATTTCCTGCGTCTTAGTCTTGGAATCGGCTCGTAAAAGGTTCACCATTGAGGCCATGGTGCTGGTCCTCGGGGTGTCAGCTGGCGCGGCTGGTGCGCGTGCCATGCTGACCCATTCCGACCAGCCGCATCTGCCCCCGATCGATCGCTGTCGGGTGCCGCGCCGCACCGGCGGTGGTATCGAGGAGGGTGTCTTCGAGGCCATCCGGCTCATGCGCGGATCCGCTGATCAGCGCGACGAGTTCATTACCGGCATCGCGGTCACCTGTCGCTGTTCGGCGCACGCCGATGCCATTCGCACCACGGCGGGCCGCAATCGCCTGACCGTCATCGACGAGCAGGTCGCCCAGCTCCGCTATCTGCGCTTCACCGGCAGACTGCCCTCGGAGGGCTCGATACTCCTCTATGACCTGGGCGCATCGGGTTTGACGCTGACCCAGATCGACTGCCGCACCGAGGCGATCCTGGCCAGTAAACGCAGTACGGTGCTCGGCGGTGACGGGCATGACGCGCTACTGCGCTGGTTACTGGTGCGCGGCGGGGTGAGTGTGGACCTACCCACCAGTCGCCGCCATAAGGAAGCCCTGGCCACCGAGCGCGTCATCACCGTCTGCGATCCGATCGACGGGCATCGCGCGGTCATCACCCGCAGTGATTTCGCCGATTTGGTGTCGGCCGGTGTGCACCATTCGGTTTCGTTCGTGCGGCAGATGATCGACGAGACCGGTGTGCACCCCTGCGGTATGGCGCTTTTGGGCGGTTGCACCCGTAATAAGAGCATTCGCGATGAGCTGGAACAGCAGCTCGATCTTCCGTTGATCTACGATCCGGAGCCCGAATTCGTCTCCACCCGCGGTGCGGTGCTGCTGGCCGCCGAGCGGCCCTCCGCCCGCCGGGTCCGCGGCGTGCGCTTCAATCCGGTTCCCGCCCTGCGCGGGCAGGACACGCCCTCGCGCCGCAAGCTGGTCGCGGCCCTTGCCGTCACCGCCACGCTCGGCGGCACCATCGCGGGCGCGCTGGCAATGAATCACGAGGGCGAGCACACCGACGGGAAGCCGCCGACCGTGGAAGTGGTTGGGCCGTCCAAACATTGACGGGTCCGGGGGCGGAACCCCCGAACCCGCCCGGACTACTTGTTGCCGAAGTTGGCGGGCCGCTTCTCGACGAAGGCCGCCATCCCTTCCTTCTGATCCTCGGTGGCGAAGAGCGAGTGGAAGACTCGGCGTTCGAAGCGCAGGCCCTCGGTGAGGGTGGTCTCGAAGGCGCGGTCGACCGCTTCCTTGGCGATCATGACCGAGGGCAGCGACATCGAGGCGATGGTCTCGGCCACTTCGAGGGCGGTGGCGACCAGGTCGGCGGCGGGGACGATGCGTGAGACCAGGCCCGCGCGCTCGGCCTCCTCGGCGTCCATATTGCGGCCGGTGAGGATGAGGTCCATGGCCTTGGCCTTGCCGACCGCGCGGGTCAGGCGCTGCGAGCCGCCCATCCCCGGGATGACGCCGAGCTTGATCTCGGGCTGACCGAATTTGGCGGTATCGGCGGCGAGCAGGAGGTCGCACATCATGGCGAGTTCACAGCCGCCGCCGAGGGCGTACCCGGCGACCGCGGCGATGATCGGCTTGCGGAAGGCGACGAGTCGGTCCCAGCCCGCGAAGTGATCGGTGAGGAACATATCCATGTAGGACTTCTCGGACATCTCCTTGATGTCCGCACCCGCCGCGAAGGCGCGCTCGGAGCCGGTCAGCACGACCGCGCCGATCTCGTTGTCATTCTCGAGCTCGTCGAGGGCGGCCGAGATATCGGCCAGGACCTGCGAGTTCAGCGCGTTGAGTGCCTTCGGCCGATTGAGCGTGATGAGCGCGACCCGCCCCTTGCGCTCCAGCAGAATGGTCTCGAAGTCTGGCCCACCCGCCTCCCGACCGCCGCCACCCACTGAATCGCTGCGCGATGCAGTCATCACTGTTCTCCTCCAGATCGCTTACGGATATCGGTGACGATAGCCGAGAAATCCTTATCGCTTTCCTCCTGGTTGAAGCGGTTGTAGATCTCCGCCGCCAGCAAACCGATCTGCCCGTCGATGCCATTGGCCTGCAGGGCATTTGCCGCCAGGCCCAGGTCCTTGGTCATGAGCGCGGTGGCGAATCCCGGCCGGTAGTCGTTATTGGCCGGGCTGGTCGGCACCGGTCCGGGCACCGGGCAGTACGAGGTGAGCGCCCAGGACTGCCCGGAGGCCGTGGAGACCACGTCGAAGAACTTCTCGTGCGTCAAGCCCAGTTTCTCGCCGAGCACGATGGCCTCGGAGAGTCCGATCATGGAGATGCCCAGGATCATGTTGTTGCAGACCTTGGCGGCCTGGCCGACACCCGCGCCGCCGCAGTGCACGACCTTGCCGCCCATGACCTCGAGCAGCGGCAGGGCGGCGGCGAAATCCTCGTCCGCGCCGCCCACCATGAAGGTGAGGGTTCCGGCCGCGGCGCCCGCGACGCCACCGGAGACCGGGGCGTCCAGGGCCCGATGCCCCGCTGCCACAGCGAGTTCCGCGGCGGACTTGGCATCGTCCACGTCGATGGTGGAGCAGTCCACGAACAGCGTGCCCGGCTTCGCCGCCGAGAGCACGTCGTTGTAGAGGTCCAGCACAATGCGCCCGTTGGGCAGCATGGTGATGACGATTTCCGATTCCGCGACGGCCGCGACGGGTGTCGCGACCACGGTCGCGCCGTCCTGCCGGGCCTGCTCCTGTGCGGCGGGCACGGGATCGAAGGCCAGCACCTCGTACCCGGCCTTGACCAGGTTGGCGGCCATCGGACCGCCCATGTGGCCCAGCCCCAGGAATCCGACCTTCTTGCTGACGTTCTCACTGCTCACAGTTGATCCTTCGGTGTGGCCAAACCCAATTCGCGATCCCCGAGGGCGCCGAAGTAGGCGTCCACATCGGCGTCGGTGACATCCGCGAGGGTGGCGGGACGCCACTGCGGATTGCGATCCTTGTCGATGACCTGGGAGCGGATGCCCTCCACCAGATCGTGGGTGTTCAGCGAGGCGGCCGAGACCCGGTACTCCTGGTTCAGCACCTCTTCCAGGCTGGCGGCCTTGCGCGCCCCGCGCAGCGAACGCAGCGTGACCTTCAGCGCCACGGGCGATTTCGACAGCACATCGGCGGCGGCCTGCGCGGCCTCGGCGCGCCCGTCGGTCTGCAACCGGTGCACGATCTCCTCGACCGAGTCCGCGCCGTAGCAGTAGTCGATCCAGTCGCGCTGGGCGATGAATTCCGAAACCGGCGCGGGCTGAGCGTATTTGGCGATGGCGTCCGCCGCGTCGAGGGTGTGCAGCGCCTCCACCAGTGCCGGAAGGTGTTCCGACGGCACGAAAGCGTCCGCGAATCCGGCCGCGATGGCGTCACCGGCGGTCATGCGCGCGGCGGTGAGCGCGATATGGGTGCCGATCTCGCCGGGTGCGCGCGAGAGCAGGTAGGTCCCGCCCACATCGGGGATGAAGCCGATACCGGTCTCGGGCATGCCGACCTTGGAGCGTTCGGTGACGATGCGATGCGAGGCGTGCCCGGACAGGCCCACGCCGCCGCCCATGACGATGCCGTCCATGATGGCCACGTACGGCTTGGGGTAATTGCCGATGAGCGCGTTCAGAATGTACTCGTCCCGCCAGAACCGCCCGCTCGGCGAATCGGCGGCGGCCCACGGCGAATCACCGTGTGCGACAGCGTTCTTCGCATCGGTGTGGATGGCCACGATATCGCCGCCCGCACACAGCCCGCGCTCCCCCGCGCCGGTGAGCAGGACGGTGCGCACCGAATCGTCGGCCGCCCAGGCGCGCAGCGCGTCCAGGATGGTCTGCGCCATCGGGTGATTCAGCGCATTGATCGCCCGGGGCCGATTCAGCGTGATCTGGCCGAGCCCGTCACGCTGCTCGATCAATACCTCGGGTTCCACGGCGTTCTCACTCATGCTGTTGTCCTTCCCGGCGCGAACGGGGTCTCCGTGGTTACGCAGGCTGCCGCCTCCGAGCCCTGACCGTTCATGCCGCTCCTACCACCGAGCGGGCGACGACTACCCGCATGATCTCGTTCGTGCCTTCCAGGATCTGATGCACCCGCAGGTCGCGGACGATCTTCTCGATCCCGTATTCGTGCAGGTAACCGTAGCCGCCGTGCAATTGCAGGGCCTTGTTCGCCACCTCGAAACCGGCGTCGGTGGTGAAGCGCTTTGCCATGGCGCAGAGTTCGACCTTGTCGGGGGCGTCCGCGTCCAGCGCCCCGGCCGCACGCCAGAGCAGGGTGCGGGCGGCCTCGAGCGAGGTGCGCATATCGGCGAGGTCGAATTGCAGTGCCGTATTGTCCAGCAGCCGGGCTCCGAAGGCCCTGCGCTGGGCCAGATAGTGCACGGTGCGATCCAGTGCGGCCTGCGCACCGCCGAGCGAGCAGGCGGCGATATTGAGTCGACCGCCATTGAGCCCGTTCATGGCGATGCGGAAACCATTGCCCGCCGCGCCGAGCAGATTGGCGGCGGGCACCCGGGCATTGTCGAGAATGACCTGCCGGGTGGGCTGGGCATTCCAGCCCATCTTCTTCTCATTCGCGCCGAACGACAACCCGGGAGTGTCCGCGGGCACGATGAAGGCCGAAATCCCGTGTGCGCCTTGCTCTCCGGTGCGCGCCATGATCACGTACACATCACTGCTGCCCGCGCCGGAGATGAATTGTTTGACGCCGGTGAGCAGATAGGCGTCACCGTCGCGAACGGCCTTGGTGCTCAAGGCCGCCGCGTCGGAGCCGACGGCGGGCTCGGTGAGCGCATAGCTGGCCAGCAGGTCCATCGAGGTCAACCCCGGCAGCCACCGATTGCGCTGTGCCGCATCGCCGTAACTGTCGATCATCCACGCCGCCATATTGTGGATGGAGATATAGGCGGCGATGGCCGGGCAGCCCGTGGCGAGCTGTTCGAAGATGCGCACGGCATCCAGACGGCGCAGCTGCGAGCCGCCGACATCCTCGCCCACGTAGATGCCGCCCAGGCCGAGCTGCCCGGCCTTGCGCAGTACGTCGATCGGGAAGTGCTTGTGCTCATCCCATTCCAGCGCGTTCGGCGCGAGCAGCTCGTCGGCAAAGGAGCGGGCGGTCGCGGTGATCGCCTTCTCGTCCTCGTCGAGTGTGAACATTCGTCAGTCCATGGTCGGGATGACGAAGGCGTTGGCCGCGGAGCTTGCGGAGCGGCCCGAGGACACGGTCTCCTTTCCGCCCGCCGGCCAGCGCTGGGTCACCGTCTTGGTCTTGGTGTAGAAGCGGATCGAATCCGGGCCGTGCTGGTTGAGATCGCCGAAGCCGGAACGCTTCCAGCCGCCGAAGGTGTGGTAGGCGATCGGCACCGGAATCGGCACATTGATGCCGACCATGCCGACCTGCACACGCGCCGCGAAATCGCGGGCGGTATCACCGTCGCGGGTGAAAATGGCTACGCCGTTACCGTATTCGTGCTCGTTCGGCAGGCGCAGCGCCTGCTCGTAGTCCTCGGCGCGCACGATGGTGAGCACGGGACCGAAGATCTCTTCCTTGTAGATCCGCATCTCGGGCGTGGCGCGGTCGAAAAGCGTTGCCCCGGCGAAGAAGCCGTCCTCACCGCCCTCGACCACCAGGCCGCGGCCGTCGATGACCAGCTCCGCGCCCTCGTCGACGCCGATCTGCACGTAATCGTTGACCCGGTCCACGCCGTCCTGGCCGACCAGGGGACCGAAGTCCGCGCCCGGATCGTCGGACAGGCCCACATTGAGCTTGGCGATGCGCTCGATCAGCTTGTCGCGCAGGCGATCCGCGGTCTCCTCGCCGACCGGGACGGCAATGGAGATGGCCATGCAACGCTCGCCCGCCGAACCGTAGCCCGCGCCGATGAGCTGATCGGCCACATCGTCGAGGTCGGCGTCCGGCATGACGATGGCGTGGTTCTTGGCCCCGCCGAAGCATTGCGCGCGCTTGCCGTTGGCGGTGGCGGTCTCGTAGATGTACTGCGCGATCGGGGTGGAGCCCACGAATCCGACGGCCCTGATGCGGTCGTCGTGCAGCAGCGCGTCGACGGCTTCCTTATCGCCGTTGACCACGTTGAACACGCCCGCGGGCAGTCCGGCCTCGAGGAACAGTTCGGCCAGGCGCAACGGCACCGAGGGATCGCGCTCGGAAGGCTTGAGCACGAAGCCGTTTCCGCAGGCGAGTGCGGGTCCGGCCTTCCACAGCGGGATCATGGCCGGGAAGTTGAACGGGGTGATGCCCGCGACCACGCCGAGCGGCTGGCGCATGGAGTACACATCGATGCCGGTGCCCGCGCTCTCGGTGTACTCGCCCTTGAGCAGATGCGGTATGCCGGTGGCGAATTCGATGACCTCGAGCCCGCGCTGGATATCACCCTTGGCGTCCGGGATGGTCTTGCCGTGCTCGCTGGACAGCAGTGCGGCGAGCGAATCCATCTCCTCCTGCACCAGGGTCAGGAATTTCATCAGCACCCGCGCCCGCTTCTGCGGGTTGAACGCGGCCCACACCTGCTGCGCTTCGGCGGCATTGGCGATGACGGCCTCGACCTCGGCCTTGCTCGCCAGCGGTACCCGCGCCTGCACCTGTCCGGTGCTGGGATTGAAGACGTCCCGGAATTTGCCGGAGGTGCCGGCGACGTGCTGCCCGCCGATGAAATGCGTGAGTTCGCGAACCATGCCAGTCCTGTCTCGATGTCACCACGTGGTCCACGCGGTCTTAGGTCACCATATAGTTGGACATCCATGTATTTCCAGAGAGGTTGCTGTGGTGGATCTCACTTCCGATTTGATTTGACGTCCTACTATTGGAGTATCAACGGTACAGCCTCAGACGCGGAGGATTCCCATGGCCGATCTGCATATCCCGGCGCACCCGGTGCGGTTCGTGACCTCGGCGGCGCTGTTCGACGGCCATGACGCGGCCATCAACATCATGCGCAGGATCCTGCAGGCGCAGGGGGCCGAGGTCATCCACCTCGGGCACAACCGGGCGGTCCGGGAGGTGGTGGACGCGGCGGTCAGCGAGGATGTGCAGGGCGTCGCGGTCAGCTCGTATCAGGGCGGGCATATCGAGTACTTCGAATACCTGGCGGCCGCGCTGCGGGAGGCCGGGGCCGGGCATGTGCGGATCTTCGGCGGAGGCGGCGGGGTGATCGTGCCGGAGGAGATCACGCGGTTGCGGGCGGCCGGGGTGACCATCTTCTCGCCGGAGGACGGGCAGCGGCTCGGCTTGCCGGGAATGATCAATCAGCTGATCGCCGAGTGCGATACGGATCTGTCCACCGCCCCCGCCGCCATCGAGGCGGTGCTGAGCGGGGATCGCACCGCGCTGGCGCGGACCATCACCTGCCTGCAACAGGATGCGCTGGCGGCGGCGGATCTGGCCGAACTCACCGCGGCGGCGCGCGCGCGGCGGGTGCCGGTACTCGGCATCACCGGTACCGGCGGTTCCGGAAAGTCCTCTCTCACAGATGAACTCATTCGACGGCTGCGCACCGACCAGCAGGACAAACTGCGGGTGGCGGTGCTCGCGGTCGATCCCACCCGGCGGCGCGGGGGCGGGGCGCTGCTGGGTGATCGCATTCGGATGAATGCCCTGGACTCCGAACGGGTGTACTTCCGCTCGCTCGCCACCCGGGGTGAACGCGAGCTGCCGCAGAATATCGACGCCATGGTGATCGCCTGCAAGGCAGCGGGTTACGACCTCGTCATCCTGGAGACCCCCGGTATCGGACAGGGCGATGCGGCGATCGCCGACCATGTGGACGTCTCGCTCTATGTGATGACACCGGAGTTCGGCGCGGCCTCCCAGCTGGAGAAGATCGATATGCTGGATTTCGCGGATGTGGTGGCCGTCAACAAGTTCGAGCGGCGCGGCGCGGAAGACGCGCTGCGCGATGTGTCGCGGCAGCTGGTGCGCAACCGGGAGGCATTCCACGCCGACCCGGAGGATATGCCGGTATTCGGCACCAGCGCCGCGACATTCAACGATGACGGCGTGACCGCGCTGTACCAACATCTGAGTGGACTGCTCGGCGAGCACGGGCTGCCCCTGGAACCGGGCGTGCTGCCGCGCGTGCACACCCGCTCCTCGACCCGCTTCGCGCAGATCATTCCGCCCGCCCGGGTGCGATACCTGGCCGAGATCGCCGAGACGGTGCGCGACTATCACGCCGCGACCGCGCGGCAAAGCGCTGCGGCACAGCGTATTCAGCGCTACGAACAGGTGCTCGCCGACCTCGCCCCGGTGGTGGATCCCGGCCACAAGCACGCCGGGATGACGGAGGCGGCGGCCGCGATAGCCGAATTGCTGGAAAAGACTCGTATCGAGTTGACGCCCGAGAATGCCGCGCTGTTGGCCGAATGGCCCGCGGTGGCCGAGTCCTATCGCGGGGACGAGCAGGTGGTTCGTATTCGCGATAGGGAGTTGCGGACACAATTGCGGCGGGAGACCCTGTCCGGCAGTTCGATTCCCCGGGTGGCGCTCCCCCGTTTCACCGATCACGGTGAGCTGCTGCGTTTTCTGCGGTCGGAGAATCTGCCGGGGCGGTTCCCGTTCACGGCGGGGGTGTTCCCGTTCAAGCGGGACAATGAGGATCCGGCGCGCATGTTCGCCGGGGAGGGTGATCCCTTCCGCACCAATCGGCGGTTCAAGGTGTTGTCCGAACACGCCGAGGCCAAACGGCTTTCGACCGCCTTCGATTCGGTGACGCTGTACGGGCACGATCCCGCCGAGCGGCCCGATATCTACGGCAAGGTCGGCACCTCCGGGGTCTCCATCGCCACCCTCGACGATATGAAGGCGCTGTACGACGGCTTCGATCTGGACGCGCCGAGCACATCGGTATCGATGACCATCAACGGTCCCGCGCCAACGATTCTGGCGTTCTATCTCAATGCCGCCATCGATCAAGCGGTGGAACAGTTCTCGGCCGCCGAGGGGCGCGCACCCACGCCCGAGGAGGCCGCCGAACTGCGCGCGCGGACGCTCTCGACGGTGCGCGGCACCGTGCAGGCGGACATTCTCAAGGAGGATCAGGGGCAGAACACCTGCATCTTCTCCACCGAATTCAGTCTGCGCATGATGGCCGATATCCAGGAGTGGTTCGTGCGCAACAGCGTTCGCAATTTCTACTCGGTCTCCATCTCCGGCTATCACATCGCCGAGGCAGGGGCGAACCCCATCAGCCAGCTGGCCTTCACGCTCTCGAACGGCTTCACCTATGTCGAGTCGTATCTGGCGCGCGGGATGGATATCGACGATTTCGCGCCGAATCTGTCCTTCTTCTTCTCCAATGGCATGGACGCGGAGTATTCGGTGATCGGGCGGGTGGCGCGGCGCATCTGGGCGGTGGCCATGCGGGATCGGTACGGGGCCGGGGAACGCTCGCAGAAGCTGAAGTATCACGTACAGACCTCGGGCCGGTCGCTGCACGCGCAGGAGATGAACTTCAACGATATTCGCACCACCTTGCAGGCCCTGATCGCCGTCTACGACAACTGCAACAGCCTGCACACCAATGCCTACGACGAGGCCGTCACCACCCCGACCGAGGAATCGGTGCGGCGGGCGCTGGCGATTCAGCTGATCATCAATCGCGAGTGGGGGCTGGCGTTGAATGAGAATCCGCTGCAGGGCAGTTTCATCATCGAGGAGCTCACCGATCTGGTGGAAGAGGCCGTACTGCTGGAATTCGAGCGGATCTCCGAACGCGGCGGGGTGCTCGGGGCCATGGAGACCGGCTATCAGCGCGGGCGCATCCAGGATGAGTCGATGCTGTACGAGCGGCGCAAGCATGAGGGCAGCCTGCCGATCATCGGGGTGAACACCTTCCGGAATCCGCATGCCGGACAGGAGCATCCGGTGCTGGAGTTGGCGCGCGGCACCGAGCAGGAGAAGCAGTCGCAGCTGCGCCGGGTGCGCGAGTTCACCGATCGGCATCGGGACCAGGCCCCGGTGGCGCTGGCCCGGCTGGCGGAGGCGGCGAGCACGGACGCGAATGTGTTCGAGGTGCTCATGGATGCCGCGCGGGTGTGCACCCTGCAGCAGGTGACGGACACCTTCTTCACCGTGGGCGGCCAGTATCGGCGCAATGTGTGACCGGCGGGCGGTCCGACGCGTTTCTCCAAGATCGTGTCTCCCCCCGCCCCTATCTGGCCATGGAGTCCTTCGGTCGCTCAACGGCCGCGCGGGCGCGTTTGCCTTCGGGCATTCGGCGACCACGACGGGCACCGACCGCAGCGCCCAGTTCTTCATCATCGTGCCGGGCAGCGGCACCGGGGAGTTGGCGGGCATCACCGGTGCGGGCAGCCTCGATATCGAGGCCGCTCACACCGATTTCGCCACCGGGCTCGACCCGGGCCGACACGGGTGCGGAATCCGTTCCCGCGCACACCCATCCGGCGGGCACCGAGCCCGATCACACGCACGGCGGCCATGCCCAGCTCGATGCCGGACTGCTGTTCGCGGCCTATATGAACAATCCGCCCGAACAGTTCGTCAAGGCACCGCACCTGCTCGCGGGGTCCGGTCGCCTGAACACCGTCGTGCAGCACACCGGTAGCGCCATCTTCGCGATGCCGCCGGGGATCGCGGCCGGTCGGCCGGCGTGGGACTCGGGCTCTGACGCCCACCCTGATCGAATTCGGTGTTTCGCCGTCCGGGGCGTGGAACAATCCGCATCAGGCCGAGCCGGACGGAAGGGACATCATGGACCTTGCGGGAATGACAGTCGTCGATGCGCATATCCATCAGTGGGATCCGCTGACCACGCCGCGTGAGTTCAGCGGATTGGCCAAGCTGTTCCGCGCGGTCCCCGTGCCGGTCGACTGGGCCAAGCGGTTGGCCCCGCGCCGGGATCGCGAATTCGTCGGCGACCCCGAACCTTTCGTCCATCCGTACCTGCCCGCCGACTATCGCACCGATGCCGGGGACGTACCGGTCGAGGGCATCGTGCATATCGAGGTGGAGTGGACCGGTAAGGGTCCGCTCGCGCCGGTCGGGGAGACCCGCTGGGTGGCCAGCCTGCCGTTCGGGGTCGACACACCCGCGCTCGGTGCGATCATCGGGGCGGGTGATCCGGCCGCGCCCGGCTTCGCCGAACTATTGGACGCGCATCTGGCGGCCTCGCCCCTGTTCCGGGGTATTCGCACCCGCGTGGAATATCACCCGGATCCGAAGGTGCGCGCACACAATAAAACTCCCGGCGCGCTCACCGCACCGGACTTCCTCGACGGCTTCGGCGCACTGGCCGAGCGCGGTCTCGGATTCGAGGCATGGGTGTACTCCGGGCAGCTGCCCGAGGTCACCGCGCTGGCCGAACACTATCCGGACGTCACCATCGTGTTGAACCATCTCGCCACGCCCGCGGGCATTTTCGGGCCGGTCGGCAGGGAGACCGGGCACAACCCGGGGCAGCGGCGCGAGCTGTTCCTGCGATGGCGGGACGATCTCGGCGCACTCGCCACCCATTCGAATGTGGTGGCCAAGGTGAGCGGGCTGATGATGCCGATCCTCGGGCATCCGGTGCCGCCGCGCGGCAACCCGACCCCGGTCCCCGTACTGCTGGAACGTATTTCACCGCTGCTGACGCACGCCCTCGACGTATTCGGGGCCGATCGCCTCATCTGGGGATCGAATTTCCCCGTCGACAAACCGATTACGAGTATCGGCAATGCCGCCGAGGCGGTCGCGACGGCGCTCACCGCGCACGGTGCGGATGAGAAGGCGCTGGAGCAGATCTTCCGCGGCAATGCCCAGCGCGTGTATCGGATCGACAACCTCTGACGCGCCGACCACCGGCGAACGCGGCCACCCTCGCGTATCCCACACTCGGCGGTGGCGGCTCAGTGAGCGGCGCGGCGCACGGCCAGGTATTCGAGTTCGGCGAAGATCGCGACGAAGACCGCGCCGGACAGCATGAAGGCGATACCCCAGCCGGTCAGTGGCATCGGCCTGATGCAGACCAGGGCGATCATCGCGACGGCGGAGCCCGCGTTGACCGCGACGACCGGGAATGCCAGGCGGCCGGGGATTTCCGGTTGTCCGGCGATCAGCAGGAGCACCGCCGCCCCGATGAGCATGGCGATGCCGAATGGAATCGACCAACCCAGCGGAAGGCCGAGCGGATCAGCCAGGGCAGAGGCGGCGGCGAGCAGGAACACACCGAAGAGGCCGGTGCCCGCGCCGTCCAGTCGGAGCACGGTGCGGAGAAGGCCCGTGCGGTTCGCGAAACCCATTGTCGTAGTACCCATTTACGTGCCTCCGGTGATCGATTCGGCTGATCTTGCTGTTGGCATCGAGCCTGCCGGAGCGCGGTAGCCCTCTCAATAACCTCGGAGGTTATGGGCGAAGCCGGGTGCGCCGAACCGGAGGCCGGGCGACGTCCCGGGCACGGCGTGCGCTGTCGCCGCCGCTCGTAGGCCGAACCGGGGACGGTGCGCACGAGCGCATCTCGGCGCGTGCGCCAGGGTGTCGCCGAGCCGCTCCTGTTGCGCGCTGTTGCGGGCCACGGTCAGCTGTCCGCTCTTGACCACATCGGCGTCGATGCCCTCGGCCGCGGTGACGTTCACGATCTCCTCGACCGTGTCGGTCACACCGAACGACCCCCGATACGCTGCGGGGGTGGCGGAGACCGTGGAGCTGTCGAGGGTGGGGGTGCTGCTGCGGGAGTGGCGGCGACGGCGGCGGGTGAGTCAATTGGATCTGGCACTGGCGGCTGATACTTCGGCACGGCATGTGTCGTATGTGGAGACGGGGCGGGCGCGGCCGAGCCGGTCCATGGTGCTGCGCTGGTGTGAGGCGCTGGAAGTGCCGCTGCGGGAGCGCAATGCGCTGCTGCTCGCCGCCGATTACGCGCCCGCGTATCGCGAGAGCGGGCTGGATGACACCGCGCTCACGGCGGCGCGCGCGGCGCTCGAGGCCATGTTGAGCGCGCACGAACCGTATCCGGCGGTGGTGGTCGATCGGCATTGGAATGTGGTCACGGGCAATCGCGCCATGGGCGTGCTCATGAACGGCATTCCGGAGCATCTGACGCGACCACCGAATGTCTATCGCCTGGTACTGCATCCGGAAGGATTGTCCACACATCTGGCCAATGCCCGGCAGGTGTACGACCTCTTCCTGGAGCGACTCACCGATCAGGCCAACGCGACCGGTGATCCCGTATTGCGCGCGCTCCTCGACGAGGTTGCCGGATATCCGATTCCGGACGATCCCGAGGGTGCGGACTATCCGCCGAGCCCTTTCGAGGTGCCGCTGCGCATTCGCACGCCCGCCGGGGAGTTGTCCATGTTCAGCGTGATGGCGACCTTCGGCGCGCCCGCCGATGTGACGCTCTCCGAGCTAGCCATCGAACTCTTCTATCCCCTGGACGAATTCACCACCCGGGCGCTGCGCGCCCTGGCCTGATCACTCGGGCAGGGTTACGCACCCGGACGGGAATTGAAGGCGTATGCCGAGCATTGCGTATCGAAGTACGGACTGCGACCGCGAATCCGGTTCTCCACCACCATCGCCCGCGCCGATTTCGATGAGGCGCTACACCTGTGGCGACTGCAAGAACGGCGATGTGCCATTGCGCGCCATGACCACACCCGAAGGCTTCTGGCGCGCAGAGCATTTCGCTCTCACCGATTACACCTTCGACACCGTCGGCACGCGTCGCGGCAGACCCGCCGCCACCACTCAGCTCTCCAAGGCGGAGTAGAGCCCGCGGAGCTGCCGGTAACCGGTCTCGGCGGAGCGCTCGTCCTCGGCGGTCATGCGCAGGGCCTGGCGCAGCAGAATCGCGTCCAGATCCTCCGGGGCCGGGTGGAATTCGGGTTTGGGCAGGGCCGGAAGTTCGGTGTCCGCACCGTAGATATCGGTCGAATCCATTGGGTCACCGGCGCGTTGGACACTGGCGATCAGGTCCTCGAGTTCGACCCCGCGCAGGGTGAGCAGATCCCGCGGCTGTTCGTCCAGGCGTTCGGCGATGACGTAGCAGATGGCGGCCACATGCTTGCACGGCCAGCCGAAATCCGGGCAGGAGCAGGTGAAGTCCAGCTCCGCGGCGGTATCCGGAAGTAGCAGCGGCCCAAGGGTTTTGGGCAGCGAACCGGAGGCGATCTCACCGAGCATGCCCGGTGTGGCCCGCACCAGCTCGACCAGCTCCTCGAGTCGGTCACCGCGCAGCTGACGCAGCGTGAACACCGAGACGAACGGGCGCGGCTGACTGCCCTGCACCTCGGCGGCGACCGCACCGGGCTCCAGGTGATAGCTGATGACCTGGCCGGTCCGCGCGTACGACCGCCCGCGGCTGAGACGGCCCGGATCCGCGACCTTCTCAACCGATTCCAGGAATGACCGGCCCCACCAGGTGCGCGCGAAGGCCGCGCCCCGGCGACTGCGCGGCGCGACGCCGCCGTCGACCGGGCGGCGCGGTGCGAATTCGCCGAAGTCGATATAGGTGTTCATCCCGTCATCACCGCTCACTCGCCCACCGCCTCCGCGCCGAGCGCGAACAGCGCGCGCAGTTCGTCGTCACCGAGTTCGGTGATCCATTTCTCGCCGGTGCCGACGGTGAGATCGGCGAGCTGGGCCTTACCGCGCAACATATCGTCCACCCGCTCCTCGATGGTGTCGACGCAGACCAGTTTGCGCACCTGCACATCCCTGCGCTGCCCGATCCGGAAGGCGCGGTCGGTGGCCTGGTTCTCCACCGCCGGATTCCACCAGCGGTCCAGGTGCACCACGTGATTGGCGGCGGTGAGATTGAGACCGGTGCCGCCGGCCTTGAGCGAGAGCAGCATGATCGGCGGCCCATCCGGATCCTCCTGGAAGCGGGTGACCATCGCGTCGCGGCGCTGTTTGCTCACCCCGCCGTGCAGGAAGGGCACCTCCGCGCCGAAGCGTTCGGACAGGTACGGGCCGACCAGTTCGCCGTATTCGGCGAACTGGGTGAAGAGCAGCGCCTTCTCACCGTCGGCGATGACGGACTCCAGAATGTCCTCCACCAGTGCGAGTTTGCCGGAGCGGTGATGTCCGCGGCGCAGTACCGCCGAGCCGTCGCGCAGATAGTGCGCGGGATGATTGCAGACCTGTTTGAGCCGGGTGAGCGCCGCCAGCACCGCGCCCTTGCGCTCCATGCCCTTGGCGGCCTTCAGCTTCGCGGACATATCGTCCAGCACCGCCTGATACAACGCGGCCTGTTCCACGGTGAGATTGGCGCGCAGGGTGATCTCGATCTTGTCGGGCAGATCGGAGATGACGGCCGGATCGGTCTTCACCCGGCGCAGTACGAAAGGCGAGGTGAGCGCGCGCAATCGGGTCACGGCGTTCTCATCGTGCTTGCGCTCGATCGGCACCGCGAACCGGGCATGGAATTCGGCGGGCTTGCCGAGCAGCTTCGGATTCGCGAAATCCATGATCGAGCGCAGCTCTTCGAGGCGGTTCTCCACCGGGGTTCCGGTGAGCGCCAATCGATGTCGCGCCGGGATCAGTCGCGCCGCGCGCGCCTGCCTGGTCCCGGCGTTCTTGATGTGCTGCGCCTCGTCGAGTACCGTGCGCTGCCACGGCTGCCGCTTCAACTCCTCCACATCGCGGGCCAGCAGCGCGTAGGTGGTGACCACCAGATCCGAATCCGCCACCGCCGCATCCAATTCCGCACCGGACCGGCGTCCGGGTCCGTGATGCACCAGCACCCGTAGATCCGGTGCGAAGCGCTCGGCCTCGCGCTGCCAGTTGCCCACCACCGACATCGGGCACACCAGCAGGGTCGGTCCGACACCTCGAACCCGCGTCGGCGCGTCGGCGGATGTCGCCGCTGTGTCAGGGGAATTGCCTGTGGCAGTGGCCTTCTCGCGCTCATGCATGAGCAGCGCCAGTACCTGAATCGTCTTGCCCAGGCCCATATCGTCGGCGAGGATGGCACCGCAGCCGAGGCGGCTCATGGTGGCGAGCCAGGCCAGGCCGCGCTGCTGATAGGGCCGCAGCTGGGCCTTGAGCCCGATCGGGTCGGGGACGGGCTCGTCAGCGTGTTCGGCATCGAAAAGCTGTGCGGCCCAACCGGTCGCGGATACCGTTTCCAGCGGCACCCCGATGGCGGGGCTGGCCGCCAGTTCGGCGAAGAGCGCGCCGGCGGTGGTCTCGGTGGCGTCGGTGCGGCCGGTCACATAGTCCGCGGCCGCCACCAGCATGCGGCGATCGGCCTGCACCCATTCACCGCGCAGCTGCACCAGATCCGATTTGGACTGCACCAGCCGCGCCATCTCGGCGGGCGAGAGTGTGGTGTCGCCGAGCGCCAGCTCCCAGCGGAACGACACCAGTCCGTTCAAGCCGACGGCGCTCTCGGTGGCGGCCGGACTCTCCACCCGCAGCTTGAGGGTGGGCGCGGCCACCCGCCACGCGCGGGGCAGCAGCAGCCGAATCCCCTCCGCCTGCAAGACATTCGCCCCGTGCGCGACCAGATCCAGCACCACCTCGGTGGGCAGGAACAGATCCATGCTGCGCCCGTCCCCCGGCAGATCGCGCAGTCGCGGATACGCCTGTTTGGCGGCGGCCAGCTTCTCCCCCGCCAGTCGCACCAGCTGCGGATCGCCGGGTAGCAGTACCGGCTGCGGGGCCTCGCCCTCCTCCCGCAGGCACACTTCCAGTCGCCACAGCGCCCCCGCCTCGGCCGCGTCCTCGGTATCGGGTTCGAGCAGCCGCAGCACCAACTCCGGTTCGCCCGCGGTCAAACTCGTACGCCAGTCCTGAAGCACGGCCGCCACCCGATGCGAACCGCTCTCCAGCGGGACGGCGTCCAACAGCGCCGTGAGCAGTGGATGCTCCTGCGGCCCAGTCGATTCGGGCTCGGCCTCCGCCGGATCCCACCCGCCCGAGGCCGCGGCTTCCGCGCGCCGAGCGGGTGCGCTCGCGCCGATTCGACTCGGCAACCTGGGCATGAGGTGCCGCCGGGTGATGGGGTCGGTCAACTCCGCGGTGAGGTTGTCCAGAATCTCGGCGGGCCGCCCCGGCACCTGAAGTGCCGCGGGCATGGCCACCGCCAACTCGGCGAGCCAGGCCCGCTGCCGCTGGCCGCCGACCAACCGCCAGCGCACCCACCATTCGCCGTCGTCGCGGCGCACCTCGGGGGTGATGCGGCCCGCGCGCATCCACCGGTCGATACCGCGCGCGACATGGCCGAGATAGCGCAGATCGCCCGCGATCAATCCGGCGGGCAGCTGCTGCAGCAGCACCTCGGCCGCCGTCTCGGGAGCCAGGGCGTGCGCCCGGACCTGCGTCCGCTCGGGTCCATAGGCCCCCTTGACCAGGACCTGCGCCCGGTGCCGGAATTTCGCCGTGCGCAGGATCTTGCCGAGTGGATCGGGCAGCGCCTCGGCGTCGACGTCGCCACCGGCCGGGTCGCGCCAGAGCACCAGGCCCGATCCCGGTGACCACAGTCCGTGCAGCATCCGACCATCCAACCAGCCGCCACCGACACGATCGCGCGGCCCCGCGCGCACCCGCCGCCGACCTGGACGAACCGGACAGCGAGGGTTCGATTCGTAATCCGGCGAATCACGACCCCTACCGGGTCTTTATTTCTGCCGCAATCCAGCACATACTGATATAACCCCAGGTCACCGCATACGGCGGTGTCGGCTGTGCGTAATGACGGCAAGTTCGGCGTGCGCGATGACAGTCGGACGGGGCGCACCCTGATAACACCGCGACTCAATCCGGAGCCGTGGCAATTTCGAGACCGAGGGAGGCCGTGAAGATGACGATCCTGCTCCAAGTGCTAGAGCAGTCCTTCACGCCGACAACGCCGTGGGAACGACGCAAATTCACGTTCGTGGACACGACCAAAATCGTGGACATGCGCCTGGACGGCCAGGCGGGGGTGTGGCTAGATCTGTCCCGACCGGGGGAATCCCAGCGCCTGGCGCGCACCCTGGAGCCACGTGACGCCATAACATTCCTGCTCACCACCTTCGCCAAGATCGCCGAATGCGAGGAGCGCGGCGGATCCTGGCTCATCGGACACGACGGGGTGCGGGCCGAATCCATTGCGGCCATGCGATTCCCACCCCAGCTCACCGAGACCGCGGCGGACGATCTGCTCGCACACGCCTGGTTGTAGTTTTTTCCGGCGCGCCGGGGTGCGAAGTCGCGCGGATGCGCGACGGACCCGGCGCGCTCGGGTAGATCTGAGATGTGCGGTCCACCGGGACGACATCACGCAGGCTACTCGCGACGTTCATCGCCGCGATCGTCGTGCTGATCACCGCGGGGTGCCAGGTGATCGGCGGGCAAGTGCCGCCCGCACCGGGCAGTCCCAGCCGCGCCTCCCTCGAACAATTGCTGGCCCAGGTCCGCACCGTGCCCGCACGGGTTCGCCCGGGCGGGTACGAACGCGGGTGCAAAGCCGGGCAGCGCTGCGTCTTCGGGCCCGCCTGGAGTGACGATCAGGACGCTCCGGGCGGGCACGACGGCTGCGATACCCGCAATAATGTTCTCGCCCGCCAACTTTCGGGCCCGGCCTTCCGCCCCGGCGGCAAGGACTGCGTGGTGGTGGGCGGCACGCTGAACGATCCCTACACCGGCCGGAACATCACCTTCGACAAGGGTGACGCCAAGGCCGTGCAGATCGATCACGTCTTCCCGCTGGCGGCCGCCTGGGATCTGGGAGCCGCGGGCTGGACCCCGCAGCTCCGCCTGCGCTTCGCCAATGACCTGGACCTGGAATTGCTGGCCGTCGACGGAAAAGCCAACCGGGACAAGAGCGATCGCACCCCCGCCGACTGGCTCCCACCCGCCCGCGCCAACCATTGCTTCTACGCGGGCAAATACCTCACCGTCGCCCTCCGCTACGACCTACCCCTCACCAAAGCCGACCGAACCACGCTCCAAGGCATCGCCCGAAGCTGCCCCTGACAGGCAAGCCCACCAGCCACCCAGCGGGGCATCGGCACAGGCTCCCGCCCCGTCATCCCGGCGCGCTTATGGCCTGGATCCACACCCGAAGGTGTCACCTTCCTTCTGCGACAGGGCGTTTCGGGTCATTGGACCACTGCGACCAGGAGCCCGGGTAGAGCGCCGCATCGATGCCCGCCACCGCCAGCGCCGCCACCTGGTGAGCAGCGGTGACACCGGAGCCGCAGTACACCGCGACCGGTCCGGCACCGAATTCGGTGAAGCGCGAACGCAATTCGTCCGCGGGTTTGAAAGTACCCTCGCCGGTGAGATTCTCGGCGGTCGGCGCACTGATCGCGCCCGGGATATGGCCCGCGCGCGGGTCGATCGGCTCGACCTCACCGCGGTAGCGCTCACCGGCGCGGGCGTCCAGGAGCAGCCCGTTCCAGTTCGCGGCGGCATCGGCGTCGACGACCGGCATGCCACCGGGGGTCAGCACCACGTCACCGGGTTCGGGATCGGGCTCCTCGCCCGCGATCACCTTGCCGCCGGCGCGGTCCCACGCCGGGAGGCCACCGTCGAGAATGCGGACCTGCGCCAGCCCGGCCCAGCGCAGCAGCCACCAGGCGCGGGCCGCGGCCATACCGCCGGTGGCGTCGTACGCCACGACCGTGTCACCGGTGCGCAAACCCCAACTGCGGGCGCATTTCTGCAGGTGCGCGAGATCCGGCAGGGGGTGGCGGCCCCTGGCCGGTGAGGGCGGATCGGCAAGCTCGGTCTCCAGGTCCACGAAGACCGCGCCCGGAATATGACCGTCCAGATAGTGCTGCGGCCCATCGGGATCACCCAGCGCCCACCGCACATCCAGCAGCCGGATCCGGGCATCCCCGTCGGCGAGCCGCTCCCGCAGCTCCTCGGCCGATATCAGCACCGCGCTCAACCCAACTCCTTCTTCGCAGAATCTCCACTCCGAAATCAGACGCCCCCACCCTACTGGCCGTAATCCCCCTTGCGACCGCAGATCTCAGGGACGTGTGGATCCCGTCCACAAGCACGCCGGGATGAGGACGGGTGCCGCACACCGCAATGACGACGGCAGGAAGCACACCGGAATGACGAGGGCGCGCGGATGCCGGGGCCTGGTCGCCGGGGCCAGCCGCCAGGGCCTAATCGCCGTGGACGGTTGCCGGTTGGCTGGTCGCCGCGTTGGTACCGGTGGGCTGGTCGGCGCGGGGGCGTAGGAGCCAGCGGACCAGTAGGCCCGCGACCAGGGCCCAGAAGGCCGCGCCTATGCCGAGGAGGGTGACGCCGGAGGCGGCCACCAGGAAGGTGAGCGCGGAGGATGAGCGGTGCTCGGCGGGGGTCAAGGCGGCGGTGAGAGCCGCGGCCAGGGTGGCGATGAGGGCAAGGCCCGCAACGGTTTCCAGTACGCCCTTGGGGGCGGCTGCCACGAAGGTCACCAGGGCGGCGGAGGCCAGGGCCAGCAGCAGATAGGTGCAGCCCGCGGTGGTGGCGGCGATCCAGCGCCGCTTGGAATCCGGATGCGCGGCGGGCGCTGCCGCGAGCGCGGCGCTCACCGCCGCCAGATTGATGGCGTGCCCACCCGCCGGTGCGCCGAGCACAGTGCCCAGACCGGTGACGGTCATGGCCGAACGCCAGGGCACCCGGTAGCCGAACGAGCTCATGACGGCCGTGCCCGGAATGTTCTGCGCGGCCATGGTGACCACGTACAGCGGAATGGCCACACCGATCAGCGCCGGAAAACTCCAGTGCGGCATGGTCAATTCGATGCGCGGGGCCATGGCAGCCCACTCCAGGCTCCGGTGCGTCACCGCGATATCGATCCCCGCGCCGACCGCCGCGACCGCGAAGGCCGCCAGCACCGCCCAGCGCGCGGCGTACTTCTGCAGGATCAGCCAGGTCGCGATCACCGGCACCACCACGGCAGGGCTGACCGTCAGGGCCTTCATCGGCGCGAGGCACAGCGGCAGCAGCACCCCCGCGAGCATGGCCTGTGCGATCTCCACCGGAATGGCCGCGATCAGCGCACCGAGCCGCTGCCAAAATCCGGTCAGCACAATGAGAATGCCCGCGACCGCGAACGCGCCCACCGCCGCCGCCCACCCGCCGGAGACCGCCCCGGTGCTGGCCAGCAGCGCCGCACCCGGCGTGGACCAGGCCAGTGTGATCGGCATGCGATAGCGCAGGCTGAGCAGCAGGATGCCGACGGCCATGGTCACCGAAACGGCCATCAGACCCGAAGCCGCCTGTGCCGCGGACGCTCCCATGGCATTGAGCCCGGCGAGCACTACCGCGAAGGAACTGGTGAACCCGACCAGGGCGGTGACGATTCCGGCTCCGATGGGCTGGCCGATACCGGCCTCGGGCGTGGCGGCGACAGCCTCGGCGACCGCGGGGGCCGGAGTCTCGGCGGTAGTGCTCATCGGGTCATGGTCCCGGTCCAGTCGGCCTCAGGTCACGAGCCAATCCACCGAAACTGGACTGAAATTCGCGTCAGAGACCGGCGGGCGGTGCACCGTCGACCGCGGCGACACCTGCCGCGGCGGCGGTACCACCGCCGATCACGCCGTTCTCACCGGTACCGCCGATGAGCCGGTCCAACAGCGGCGCGGCGCGCGGGCCGACCAGCGAGCGCATGATCAGGGCCATATTGGTGCGCTCCACCCCCGGAATCTTCAGAATGTGCCCGGCGATCCGATACAGATCATCGGCGTCCTGGGCCACCACGCGCACGGTCAGATCGGTCGGCCCGGTCATCCCGCACACCTCGGTGACCTCGGGTATCTCCGCCAATTCGGCCACCACGGCATCGAGTCGATGCTGGTCCACGACCACCGCCACGAAGGCTGCCAGCGGATAGCCGAGCGCGCGCGGGTCCACCCGCCGCTCGAAGCTCGCCAGTACCCCGTTCGCCTCCCAGCGTGCCAGTCTGGCCTGCACGGTATTGCGGGAAAGCCCAAGTCTCGCAGCCAATTCCACTCCGGTGGCGCGTGGGTTGGCCACCAGCTCGAGCAATAGCCGGGCGTCGGTGGCGTCCAATGTCCCGGTCAGCGGCTCCCTACTGGACATGAGAGGCAGTATGACACGCCGCACACCCCGCTGACCGAGCATTCTGCACAGTTTCGCCCGTAATGCTTGCGCAGTTAGCCCGATGGAGGATGCTGGGTGATACAGGACACACATCGTTGCTCACGGGACACAATCCCACGGCGATAACGGTGTACCCGGTGTTTCCCAGGAGGCGATACCCATGCCCGAAAAGAACACCTATCCGGTGCAGCTGGTCCAGCCCGACGGCCGCCGCGTGCTCGATCGCGCGCATTCGCCGCTCGTGGCCGATATCGGCGCGGACCGATTACGCGCGCTGTACCTCGATATGGTCGTGGCCCGGCGCATCGATACCGAGGCGACCGCGCTGCAACGCCAGGGCCAGCTCGGATTGTGGCCGCCGCTGCTCGGCCAGGAGGCCGCCCAGATCGGTTCGGCGCACGCGCTGCTCCCCGACGATTATGTGTTCTGCTCCTATCGTGAAGCCGGTGTCGCCTACTGCCGCGGCATTCCGCCCGAACAGCTCACCCCGCTCTGGCGCGGGGTCGCGCACTCCTGCTGGGATGCCGACCAGTTCAAAATGACCAATCCGGCAATCGTGGTCGGCGCGCAGGGATTACACGCCACCGGATACGCCTATGCCGCCCATCTCGAGGGCGCGGAGATCGCCACCATCGCCTACTTCGGCGACGGGGCCACCAGTCAGGGCGATATCTCCGAGGCGCTCGGTTTCGCCGCCTCCTGGAGTGCGCCGGTGGTGTTCTTCTGTCAGAACAATCATTGGGCCATCAGTGCTCCGGTGCGGGTGCAGAGTGCGACCCCGATCGCGCGGCGAGCGCTCGGCTATGGAATTCCCGGTGTGCAGGTGGACGGCAATGACGCGCTCGCTGTCCTCGCGGTGACCCGGCAGGCGCTGCAGCGCGCCCGTTCCGGTGGCGGGCCCTCGTTCATCGAGGCCATCACCTATCGGATGGGACCGCACACCACCGCCGACGATCCCACCAGATACCGCACCGCCGCCGAACTGGAGCTGTGGCGACAACGCGATCCGCTGGATCGGATGAAACGGCTGCTGGAGCGGGAAGGCATGTGGGACAGCGATTTCGAGCAGGAGGTGGCGGTACGGGCCGATGAGATCGCGGCCCGCTTGCGCAGCGCCACCGTCTCGATGCCCGATCCCGAACCGATGGAGCTCTTCGAGCACGTCTACGCCACCCCGCATCGCCTGATCGACGAGGAACGCCGCGAGTACGCCGCCTATCTGGAGGGAGTCCGGTCATGAAAACCACCTTCGCGGGGGCCATCAATCTCGGACTGCGGCGGGCGCTCGAAGATGATCCGAAAGTCATTCTCATGGGCGAGGATATCGGGCGGCTCGGCGGTGTGTTCCGGGTGACCGACACGCTACAGAAGGACTTCGGCAACAATCGCGTCCTGGACACTCCGCTGGCCGAATCCGGAATCATCGGAACGGCTTTCGGAATGGCATTGCGCGGCTTGCGGCCGGTGGTGGAAATACAGTTCGACGGATTCGTGTATCCGGCCTTCGACCAGATTGTCTGCCAGGTCGCGAAGATCCACTATCGGACCAAGGGAAAAGTGGTCGCACCCATCACCATTCGTATTCCGTTCGGTGGCGGTATCGGATCGGTGGAGCATCACTCGGAATCGCCCGAGGCGTATTTCGCGCATACCGCCGGACTGCGGGTGGTGTCGCCGAGCAATCCGGCGGATGCGTATCTGATGATCCGGCAGGCGATCGCACTCGATGATCCGGTGATCTTCTTCGAGCCCAAGCGGCGGTATTGGGACAGGGCCGAAGTCGATTTCGGATCGCTCGATCGGGATGGCGGACTGGCGCTGGACCAGGCGCGGGTGTGTAGGCAGGGTACGGATGCCACCGTGGTCGCGTACGGCGGCACCGTCGCCACCGCATTGACCGCCGCCGATATCGCGGCGGGCGAGGGACATTCGCTGGAGGTGATCGATCTGCGCGGTCTGTCGCCGATCGACTTCGACACCGTCGAAGCCTCGGTTCGCAAAACCGGTCGGTTGATTATTGCCCATGAGGCACCGGTATTCGGCGGACTCGGGGCCGAGATCGCCGCGCGCATCACCGAAAGATGCTTCTATCAATTGGAAGCGCCGGTACTGCGGGTCGGCGGCTTCGACATCCCCTATCCCCCCGCTAAGCTCGAACGGCACCACCTGCCCGACCCCGACCGCATTCTCGCCGCGGTCGATCGCACGCTCGCCGCCTAACGGTCTGCCTTCGGAGGAAGCTCGGTGGAAGAACAGCGTCAAGTAATGGAATTCGCATTGCCGGATCTCGGCGAAGGATTGGCCGACGCCGAATTGGTGTCCTGGACGGTGCAGGTCGGCGATACCGTGGAATTGAACCAGGTCATCGCCGAGGTCGAAACCGCGAAAGCACAGGTGGCACTGCCCAGCCCCTATGCCGGGACGGTGCTGGAATTACTCGCCGAGCCCGGGGATACGGTGCTGGTCGGCGCACCGCTCATCCGGATCGGCAGTGCGATCACCGCACAGCAGGTCAATGCC
Source organism: Nocardia acidivorans NBRC 108247 (assembly GCF_001625085.1). Lineage (GTDB taxonomy): Bacteria > Actinomycetota > Actinomycetes > Mycobacteriales > Mycobacteriaceae > Nocardia > Nocardia acidivorans. The sequence continues at coordinate 67,225 of NZ_BDAW01000005.1, read as the reverse complement.
GATGCCAGCGCCGAACGGCTCTACACCGGCGACATCACCGCCGGTCAGGTCGCCGTGAACGCCGAGGCCATGGGTCAGCGGCTGACCCGGGACACCGAATCGCCCGCACGGCAATCGGTCCTGGTCGGGTACGGACCGGACAGTGAGCCCGTCTCGCGGCGGGCGCGTTCGGCCGCGGCGAAACTCGCTGCCCCCGTGGGTGAATCGAAGGCCGGCTCGGCCTTCGGGACCGATATGGGGCGGCCCGCCGCCACGCCCGGGGCGCGCAAGCTCGCGCGCGAGATCGGGGTCGATCTGGGCGGTATCGCCGGGAGCGGACCCGAGGGCGCGGTCACCGTGGACGATCTGCGCGTACCGGGAGGGCGGGCGGGCGAACATATTCCGATCCACACCGCACCGCCGGTGCCGCCCATGCACACCGCGGCCGGTGCGCGCGGCACGCCCACCGAACGCGAAACCCGCACGCCCATAGCCGGAATCCGCAAGCGCACGGCGGCCGCCATGGTCGCCAGCGCCCAGCACATTCCGCAGGCGAGCACCTTCGTCACCACCGATTTCACCGGATCGATGGAACTGCTGGATCATCTGCGCGCCACCCCGACCTTCGCCGGGCTGACGCTCACCCCGCTGGCGCTGCTGGCCAAGGCGACGCTGGTCGCGCTGACCGAGTTCCCGGAGCTGAACTCCTCCTGGGACGAGGCCAATCAGGAGATCATCACCAAGCACTACGTGAATCTGGGTATCGCGGTCGCCACCGAGCGCGGGCTCATGGTGCCCAACCTGAAAGACGCGCATTCGCACAGCCTTCGGGACCTGTGCCAGGAGATCGGCGAGATCGCCCAGACCGCCCGGGGCGGCGGGGCCACGCCCGGCGATCTCACCGGCGGCACCTTCACCATCACCAATGTCGGCGTCTTCGGCGTGGATACCGGTGTGCCGCTGGTGAATCCGGGCGAGGCGGCGATCCTGTGCCTGGGCTCGATCCGCAAACGCCCGTGGGTGCACCGCGATGAACTCGCGGTGCGCTGGGTGACCACGCTCGGGCTCAGCTTCGACCACCGCCTCATCGACGGTGAACAGGGCTCGCGCTTCCTCGCCGGCATCGCCGCCCTGCTGGAGGATCCGCTCACCCTGCTGGGCCGCGTCTGACCGCCGCCGACGAGGGCTGACCACAGCCCTCGTCGGTCAGCCGAGCACCAAAGGTTCTGCGGCGGCGCGGATTACGGCGGGGATGGGGACCGGTTTGCGGGTTTCGTCGTCGACGTAGACGTGGACGAAGGTGCCGGTGGCGGCCAGGTCCAGGGAGTCGCCGGTGTCCCGGAAGATGGCCAGATCGTAGGCGATACTCGAATTACCCAGGCGGGCAATGCGAATGCCGACCTGCAACTGGTCCGGGAAGCTGATCGAGCCGATGAAGGTGCAGGAGGTCTGGGCCACCACGCCGATCGCGGGTAGGTCCCGGATATCGACACCGGTGGCGTGGATCAGCCACGCGTTCACCGCGGTATCGAAGTAGCTGTAGTAGGTCACATTGTTGACGTGGCCGTAGTGGTCGTTATCGGCCCAGCGGGTCGGCACCGGCCACAGCACGGGGTAGTCCAGATCACTCACCGCGCCTATTTTGCCCTCCGCTTCGCCGCGGGCGGGCTCGCGGCCCCGAAGTCCCGCTTCTTGCCTCCCTCCGCTGCGCTCCCCCGCTCCGCTCAGTCCAGAAGCGGGACAGCCGCGAACCTTGGGCGGATTCTCAGGCCGTGCGCTGGTCGGGGGCGTTGCGGTGGTCGCGCGGGCTGATGCCGTGGTGGCGTTTGAAGGCGGTGCTCAGGGCGAAGGCACTGCCGTAGCCGACGCGGCGGGCGATGGACTCCAGGGTGGCGTCGGATTCGTGCAGTAGGTCCGCGGCCAGGGCCAGTCGCCAGTCGGTGAGGAAGGCCATGGGCGGTTCGCCGACCAGTTCGGTGAAGCGGCGGGCCAGTGCGGCGCGGGAGACGCCCACCTCCGCGGCCAGCGAGGCCACGGTCCAGGCGTGCGCGGGGTTGTGCTGCATCAGGCGCAGAGCCTTGCCCACCAGGGGATCACCGTAGGCGTGATACCAGGCGGGGGCGTCGGCGCGGGCGAACCAGGCGCGCAGGGTCGCGATCAGCAGCAAATCCAGCAGGCGGTCCAGCATCGCGCCCTGGGCGGGCAGATCCTTGGCCGATTCGTCGACCAGCAAATCCAGTACTCGCGAGTCGATCTCGCCGCGGCTGAGCACGGCGATCGGCGGCAGCGCGCGCAGCAGGCGGCGGCTGGCCGCGGACTCCTGTTCATAGGTGCCGGTGACCATGACCGATTGCGCGTGCTCGTTCGTGCCCCAGTTGCGCACGCCCAGGCTCAGTGCCTCGCACAGCACCTCACCGTCGAGCGTGGTGGTGGTCTGGCCGGGGTGGATGATCACCTGCGGCGGGGTCGCCGGGTCATCGGCGATGGTGTAGTGGTCCGGCCCTCGGAAGAGGGCGATATCGCCGGTGCGCAGTTGCCGCGGCGGACTCGGTTTACCGCCCTTGGGGTCCGGCAGAATCCAGCCGCCCCCGCGCACCATGGCCACCAGTGTCAGCGGGGCCTCGTCCCGAATGCGCAGCGACCACGGTGGGTCGAATGATGAGCGCATGACGAAAGCCGCCCGCGCACGTGGTCCTTCGAGCAGGCTGGCCAACGCATCCATGGGTAAGACGATGGCAAATGCCGCTGCGCTTCTCAACCATGTTCGCGCTCACGGTTTCTCGGTGTACTTGTGTCATGACGAACAAAGAGACTGTGAACAGCGAAAACACCATTCTGGTGATCGGCGGGACCGGAAAGACCGGCAGCCGGGTGGCGGCCCGCTTGACGGCGCTCGGCGTGCCGGTGCGCATCGGTTCGCGCACCGCCGCAATTCCATTCGACTGGACGGACCGGGAAACCTGGGCACCCGCCCTGGCCGGGGTGGGCGCGGTGTATCTGTCCTATCAACCGGATCTGGCGGTGCCGGGCGCGGCCGCCGATATCAAGACGCTGACCGCGCTGGCAGCCGCGGCGGGGGTGCGCCGGATCGTGCTGCTGTCGGGTCGCGGTGAGGTCGAGGCGCTGGAATGCGAAGGCATCGTACGGAATTCGGGTATCCCGTGGACCGTGGTGCGCTGCGCCTTCTTCGCGCAGAACTTCAGCGAGGGTGCGTTCGCGGAGTACATTCTGGCCGGCGAGGTCGCACTGCCCTCGGGTGATGTGCCCGAACCGTTCGTGGACGCGGACGATATCGCCGATGTGGCGGTGGCGGCGCTGACCGAGGACGGGCATACCGGCGAGGTCTACGAACTCACCGGCCCGCGCGCGCTGACCTTCGCCGAGGCGACCGCCGAGATCGCCCGCGCCACCGATCGGGAGATCGCCTTCATCCCGCTGTCCCGGACGGAATTCGTCGCGGCGCTGACCTCCTACGGGGTGCCCGGTGATGAGGTGAGCCTGCTCGACTATCTCTTCGGCACGGTCCTGGACGGGCGGAATTCGCAGCTCACCGACGGGGTGTTCCGGGCGCTCGGGCGAGCACCCCGCGACTTCGCCGAATATGCCCGCGACGTGGCACGTTCGGGTGTCTGGTCGGTCACGGCGCATGCGTAATCTGTCGGTGGCCGGGCAGACAATCAGTACGAAACAGCTTGTAGTACACCAATTTCGGATCACATCCCGGAGCGTCGTAGAAGCCGCGAAAGGTTGTGGCTGACGAGGAGCTGCCCTGACCGGTAGCGTCGTGCCGATGGCCGCCGCGATGCCCGCTCCTCCGATCCGGAACGCTCGTCTCGCACTGTTCGTGGTGTTCGGCCTGAATGGAATGCTCGCGGCCCTGTGGATTGTGCACATTCCGGCCGTCACCGAGCGGACCGGGGTCTCGCACAGCCTGCTGGGGATGCTCATCCTGCTCATGGCGGGCGCTGCCATCGTGGGAATGCAGGCCGCCGGTCCGCTCGCCGACCGGTTCGGCAGCCGCGCCCTCACCGCCACCGCCGCCGGTCTGCTCTCGATCGCACTGATCGGCCCGGGGTGGGCGATCAATCCCCTCACCCTCGCAATAGCCCTGGCCGCCTTCGGAATCGGCATGGGAATGCTGGACGTCTCCATGAACGCTCAGGCCGTGCATATCGAACGCGCCTACCCCCGGCCGATCATGTCGGCGTTCCACGCCTTCTTCTCCCTGGGCGGACTGGTCGGCTCGCTCGCCGGGGCGGGCGCCCAGCGCGCGCACTGGAGTACCCACGGCACGCTCACGGTGTCGGCCGTCGTGGGGCTGGCACTCGTGGCCGGCTGCGCACCCCGCCTGCTCCCCCCGGCGCGCGCCACCCCCGCGGAGAATGCCACTCCCCCGCCGCGGATCGGTACGACCGACCACGATGCTGCGCGGGGTCGGGGACCGACCGGCCGCGGCGACGACCCGACCGCCGAGCCGAAGCGCGCGATCGCCGGTACCGCGCACGCGGTGGCGGGCGATGACCGCGTAACCGTCGCGCCCACCGGCACGGCCCGAAAAGTGCTGGTGCTGGGCGTGATCGCCTTCACCGTCCTAATGGCCGAGGGTGTCGCGGCGGACTGGAGCGCCCTGCAACTGCGTGATCGACTCGGCGTGGACGTCGGCACGGCCGCCCTGGCCTACGGCGCGTTCTCCACCACCATGACCGCCGGACGCCTGGTGGCCGATCGGGTGAGCGGACGGATCGGCCGGGTCGCCGTGGTGCGCTGGGGAACCCTGTTGGGAGCGTTCGGATTCGGGTTGATCGCGCTCTCCGGCTGGCTGCCGCTGACCCTGCTCGGCTGGGCGCTCGTCGGAATCGGGCTGTCCGGGACCGTGCCGCAGGTGTTCACGGCCGCCGGGAATTTGGGGTCGGCCACGGCGGCGACCGATATGTCGCGGGTATTCGGGCTCGGTTATATGGGCCTGCTCGCGGGTCCGGCGATCATCGGATGGCTGACGAAACTCGTGCCGCTGACGACGGCCATGGTGGTGCCGCTGGTGGCATTGCTGTTGTGCGCGCGGGCAGCCGGGGCCGTGGGCACACGGGCGCGGAGTTAGGCGGAAGCAGGCGGTTCGGCGCGGTGTGAATCCCGGCCGCGGCATGCGCGGGCATCGGATGTGGTGGGGTGGGGCGAATGCCGGTCGGCGGAGTCAGTCGGCGCGGAGGGTGCGGGACTCCCGGGCGCTCGCGCCGAGATCGCCGATCTGTTCGGCGTGGGCGAGGAAGCCGTCGACCATGCGGTGGTTCAGGACCGCGAGGGCTTTGAGGTCCTCGGTGGACCAGTCGGCCAGGGCCTCGGTCATCCAGTGCCGCTGCACGTCTCGTACGGCGTCCACGGCGGTGCGGCCCGCTTCGGTGGGGCGCACGCGCTGGGCGCGGCGGTCGTCCGGGTCCGGAATGCGCTCGATATAGCCCGCTTTCTCGAGCCGCTGGATCTGGCGGCTCACGTGCGGGGCCTCGACATCGAGGCGGGTGGCGAGTTCGCCCAGGCGCATGGGCTCCTCGGCATCGGCGAGCAGGCGCAGCAGCGGCACGCTGGCCCGATCCATGGTGACACCGCATTTGACCATGGCGTAGTCGTGGCGGCGGACGCGTGTGAGCAGGTAGGCGACGCGGGCCAGCGCACCTTCGAGTTCCACGATGTGAGCTGCGTCAACCTGGTGGGCGGTGGCTTCCGGCGGGGACATGTGGTTATCTTACGAAACCCATTTACTTAATTTTGGTAAGTAATCTGAAGGATTGCCGCATGACTACGACCGCCGTCGGTCAAGCCGCCGGAACCGGCACCGACGACCGCTCCCAGAGCCATCTCGCGCTGACCCTGCTCGCCCTCGGCGCGGCCGGTTTGGTCGTCTCGCTCCAGCAGACGGTGGTCATTCCGCTGTTGCCGCACATGATGGTTCAGCTCGGCACCACCGCCGCGGGCATCCAGTGGCTGTTCACCGCCGCACTGCTCTCCGGTGCGGTCGCCACCCCATTGCTGTCCCGCTTCGGCGATATGTACGGCAAGAAGCGCATGGTGCTCATCGCCATGGGCTTGCTCATCGTCGGTTCGGTGGTGTGCGCCTTCGCCACCTCGCTCGGCGTCTACATCATCGGCCGCGCGTTGCAGGGCACCGCCTCGGCCATGATCCCGCTGGCCATCGGCATTCTGAGGGACACCTTCCCGCCGGAGAAGATGGTCACCGCCATCGGCGTGGTCTCGGGCACCATGGGCGTCGGCGGCACCGTCGGCATGCTCATGACCGGTCTGATCGCCGATCACACCACCAATCCGCATCCGGTCTTCTGGATCACCGCCGCGCTCGGCGTGGTGGCCCTGGTGCTGATTCAGTTCAGCGCCAAGGACACCGGGGTCCGGCACGGCGGCTCGCCCGATTACATCGGCGCGGCACTGCTGGCCGGACTGCTCGTCACCCTGCTGCTGGGCATCAGCGAGGGCCCGCGCTGGGGCTGGAGTTCGGGCAGCGTACTCGGCCTCTTCGCCGCCGCCGTCGCGCTGACCGTGGTGTGGGTGATCGTGGAGCTCGAGGTGGAGCAGCCGCTGGTGCGGCTGCCGCTGCTGGTCGGCCCGAAATCGCTGACCGCCAACCTGATTTCGCTGCTGCTGGGCGCGGCGCTGTTCGGCTCGTTCACCCTGGTCTCCAATTTCGTGCAGACCCCGGCCGACAAGGTCGGCTACGGCCTGTCCGGTTCGGTGCTGGCGGTCGGCCTGTACGGCATCCCCAGCGCACTGTTGATGACGCTGTTCTCCTTCCGCACCGGACGCATCGCGGCGCGCATCGGCGCGGCGTACACCCTGGCCATCGGCTCGGCCTTCGCCGCCGCGGCGCTGCTGTGGACCGCCGCGTTCCATGCGCACGGCTGGCAGATGGTGGTCTCGAATGTGCTGCAGGGCACCGGCTTCGGTATCGGCTACGCCGCGCTCGGGACGCTGGCCGTCATGCACGTGCCGATGAGCGAGAGCGGTATCGCCAGCGGGATCAACTCGCTGGTGCGCACCGCGGGCGGCAGTGTCGCCGGCGCGGTGACCGGATCCATTCTGACCTCGCAGGTCATCGCCAACACCAAAATTCCGACGCTGGACGCGTACATCCTGTGCTTCACGATTCTCGGTGTGGCGGCCCTGCTGGCCGCGGTCATCGCGGTGGTGCACGGACTGCGCCACGGCGGCGACTAGTCACCCAGCGCAACACGATTCGAAGGCCGGTCGATATCGACCGGCCTTCGGCGTTTCAGGTGAGAACTTCGGTCTCGTCGCCGTCGACAACGACCACGTGGTCGTCGGTCAGCGCCCAGTGCGCGATGCCCGAGGCCAGATAGTCGCGAACCAGCTTGCGGGAGTGGCCTTCCGGATCGGTGGGCGAATCCAGATGCGGGACGATGCGGCGCGGCACCAAACCCAGTCCGTCCCAGCGTGGTTCCACACCGCAGGCGGTGCGCACCTCCTCCGGATCATCGGTGGATTCGAGTCCGTGCAGGTCGGGGGTCATCACACAGGCCCCCGCACTGTAGCCCGCGTAGACCAGCGCATCGGCCGCGAGCAATCTCGCGAGGACGATATCGGCTCCGCTGCGGGCGAATTGGGCGCGCAGCACGAAGGTGTTGCCGCCGCGCACCCACACCATCGGGAAGCCCGAGAGCGTCTGCTCCAGGGCTTGCGGCCTGCCGAGGTAATCGCGCAGGTCCACCACCTCGGGCTGGAAACCCAAGCGGCGCAGCGGAAACAGGTCGCTGGTGACCGCGCTCTGCCAGGCCGAGGGCCAGGCATCACAGGCATTGGCGATAACCGCGACCCGGCCGGGCGGACCGGCCAGGGTGAGCAGTCGATTCGCGTGCGCACCGAATCGGTAGCTGGACAGGAACAATCGCACCGGGGCTCAGATGGTGAACGTCAGACCGCGGACCAGGCGATTGCCCAGCTCGGTATCGCCGGTGAGATCGAATTCGCCGAGATGCGCGTCCGCGGTGGTGCGGCCGCCGCGCAGCCGGGCGAAGAGCCCGGAACCCAGGGTGAGCACGACATCGGCTGGGCCGTCCAGGTTTTCGACCGGGTTGGCCCGGCCGCCGACCACCGCGATGTGCAGGGTACGTTCGACCGGACCGGTGAGTTCGAAGGTCACGCGTGCGCCCTCGGGAGCGCCGCCGCCCTTGACCACCGCGCGGCCGAGGCCGAAAACCAGCTCCGGGAAGGCCAATTCGGCGCGGTCGCCGCCCTCGTTGACGGTCACGCCGAGACCGTCGGCGATATCGAGTTCATGCATCCAGCAGTCGAAGAGGCGGATGCGCATGAAGCGGCCATAGGGCGTCATACCCACCGGTGACGGCACCGGCTGGGCCCACGCCTCGGGACTCATCGCCTCCAGGGCCTTCAATCGTCCGCCGGTCACCTGCAGGAAGCGTTCCACCAGTTGGGATCCGGCGAGCGGGCGCAGGGATGCGATCCACTTCTCGTTGAGCGCGCCGATCTCATTGCGAATGTGCTCGCCGGCGACGTCCAGCTCCGGTGTCGGCTCCCCCGCCAGCAGGGATTCGGTGCCGATAATGTGCGCGAGCACGTCGAAGACGGTCCAGCCGGGCAACGCCGAGGACATACGAATGCGCTCTTCGGGCAGTCCGTCCACTAGTCGGGTGAGTGCGTCCCACTGGTCGGACAGGGCTGCGGTGATCTCCGCGCGGTCCGGCACCGTGTCGGTCATGCGGTGGTCTCCTCCTCCTCGTCGGCGAGGCGGTCCAATCCGGCTCGGATGGCGGCGGCGGTGCGCTCCGGGTCGTGCGGGCGGCGCAGTACGAAACCCTTGGCGAAGGTCAGGGTGTCGCCCTTCCAACGCGGAACCACGTGCAGGTGAACGTGGTGCACGGTCTGGAAGGCGGCCCTTCCGTCATTGATGACCAGGTTCGCCCCGTCCGCGCCGAGTTCGCCGCGGCGCACGGCCTTTGCCAGCCGATGGCCGAAGGCGAAGAGCCGGGCGCCGAGTGCGGGGTCCAGCTCGTCCAGATCGGCGGCGTGGCTTTTGGGAATCACCAGGGTGTGACCCCGGGTTATGGGCCTTATGTCCAGAAACGCCACGAGGAGATCGTCCTCGAAGATCTTGGTCGCGGGTGCGTCGCCCCCCACGATCCGGCAGAAGATGCAGCCGCTCACCTCGCAGACATTACGGCGTAAGAGTGATGCGCGACACCCCTCGAATGAGCGGGTTGTCCGGTTTTCTCGCCGCACGGTGTGACGCCTATCTCCGCTACGCTCACGGCGGAGCAGGTACAGTTGCGAGAATTCTCACGAACTTACTCACCAGTAAGTTCGGCCCACCGTTTGGACCGGTGATACGGCCCATCATGAAGTACCGGGTGGCCCGGGCTCACCACGAGAAGGAAGTTTGACAAGTGGACACAACGCAGAGCGATCCGAGCGGAGCGCCCCAAAGCGTTGAATCTCGTGCTCCGCACGGCGCGCGCGTCGGCGTGGTTCGGGAAACGAACGCGGACGAACGACGTGTGGCATTGGTGCCGAAGATCATTCCGTCGCTGCTGAAGCAGGGCGTGCAGGTGATCGTCGAATCCGGTGCCGGTCTGGGCGCGCTCATTCCCGATGAAGCCTACGTCGAGGCGGGCGCCAGCATCGGCGATCCGTGGAACACCGATGTGGTCGTCAAGGTGGCCCCGCCGAACGATGCCGAGATCGCCAAGCTGTCGAGTGGGCAGACGCTGATCGGCTTCCTCGCACCCCGCAATGCCGACACCAAGATCGGCGCGCTCAAGGCCGCCGGGGTGCAGGCCTTCGCGGTCGAGGCGATTCCGCGTATCTCGCGGGCGCAGGTGATGGACGCGCTGTCCTCACAGGCCAATGTCGCCGGATACAAGGCGGTGCTGTTGGCCGCGAGCGAATCCACCCGATTCTTCCCCATGCTCACCACCGCGGCGGGCACCGTGAAGCCCGCGACCGTGCTGGTACTCGGCGTCGGTGTCGCGGGTCTGCAGGCCCTGGCCACCGCCAAGCGCCTGGGCGGGCGGACCACCGGGTACGACGTGCGGCCCGAGGTCGCCGATCAGGTGCGCTCGGTCGGTGCGCAGTGGCTCGACCTGGGCATCGACGCCGCAGGCGAAGGCGGTTATGCCCGTGAGCTTTCCGATGAGGAACGCGCGCAGCAGCAGACCGCGCTGGAGAACGCGATCAAGGGTTTCGACGTGGTGGTCACCACCGCGCTGGTCCCCGGTCGTCCCGCACCGCGCCTGGTGACCGCCGCCGCGGTCGAGGGCATGAAGCCCGGCAGCGTGATCGTCGATATGGCCGGTGAGACCGGCGGTAACTGCGAGCTCACCGAGCCCGGCAAAACAGTTGTGCGGCACGGGGTCACCATCGCCTCGCCGCTGAATCTCCCGGCCACCATGCCCGAGCACGCCTCGGAGTTGTACTCCAAGAACATCTCCGCGCTGCTGGAACTGATGTTGAAAGACGGTGCGCTGGCACCCGATTTCAGCGATCAGGTGCTCGCGGATTCCTGCGTCACGCGCGAGCAGAGCGCTCAGAAGGTGGAAGCCTGATGTACACCGAACTTCTGGCGAACATCGCGATCCTGGTGCTGTCCGGATTCGTGGGCTTCGCCGTCATCTCCAAGGTGCCCAACACCCTGCACACCCCACTGATGTCCGGCACCAACGCCATTCACGGCATTGTCGTGCTCGGCGCGCTGGTGGTGTTCGGCAAGATCGAGCACCCCTCGGTGCTCATGCAGATCATCCTGTTCGTCGCGGTCGTCTTCGGCACGCTGAACGTGATCGGCGGCTTCGTTGTCACCGACCGCATGCTCGGCATGTTCAAGGCCAAGAAGCCCGTGCAAGAGAAGGCGGACAAGTAAGTCATGGATAATCTGGTCAATATTCTGTACATCGTCGCCTTCGCGATGTTCATCTACGGTCTGATGGGCCTGACCGGCCCCAAGACCGCGGTGCGCGGCAATCAGATCGCCGCGGCCGGCATGCTTATCGCCGTTGTCGCGACGTTCATCTCGATCCGTAACACCAATAACTGGATCATCATCGTGCTGGGCCTGGTCGTGGGCATCGGCCTGGGTGTGCCGCCCGCGCGGTTCACCAAGATGACCGCCATGCCCCAGCTCGTCGCCGCGTTCAACGGCGTCGGCGGCGGCACCGTCGCGCTCATCGCCTGGGCGGAATTCCTGGAGACGGACGGCTTCTCGCACTTCCCGGCCGGTGAACAGCCGACCGCGCATATCGTGATCGCCTCGCTCTTCGCCGCCATCATCGGCTCGGTGTCGTTCTGGGGCTCCTGCATCGCGTTCGCCAAACTCCAGGAACTGCTATCGGGTAAGCCGATCAGCGTCGGCAAGCTCCAGCAGCCGCTGAACCTGCTGCTGTTCGCCGGTGCCATCGCCGCCGCGGTGGTCATCGGTATCGGAGCCACCAAAGACGGTGTGCCGCAGTACTGGATGATTCTGGTGCTGGTGCTGGCGGGCATCCTGGGCCTGATGGTCGTGCTGCCCATCGGCGGCGCGGACATGCCCGTGGTCATCTCGCTGCTGAACGCGCTCACCGGTTTGTCCGCCGCCGCAGCCGGTTTGGCGCTGAACAACACCGCCATGATCGTGGCGGGCATGATCGTCGGCGCGTCCGGCACCATCCTGACCAACCTCATGGCCAAGGCCATGAACCGCTCCATCCCCGCGATTGTCGCGGGCGGATTCGGCGGTGGCGGGGCGGCTCCCGGTGCTTCCGGTAACGGCGAGCAGCGCCAGGCCAAGGCCACCTCCGCGGCCGATGCCGCGATCCAGATGGCCTATGCCAACCAGGTCATCGTGGTCCCGGGCTACGGTATGGCCGTGGCCCAGGCCCAGCACGCGGTCAAGGAAATGGCGGCCCTGCTCGAGGCCAAGGGCGTCGAGGTCAAGTACGCCATCCACCCCGTCGCCGGTCGCATGCCCGGACATATGAACGTGCTGCTGGCCGAGGCCGAGGTCTCCTACGACGCCATGAAGGAAATGGACGATATCAACGGCGAATTCAGCCGCACCGATGTCGCCCTGGTCATCGGCGCCAACGATGTCACCAATCCGGCCGCCCGCGAGGACGCTTCGTCCCCGATCTACGGCATGCCGGTCCTGAACGTCGACCAGGCCAAGTCGGTCATCGTGCTCAAGCGCTCGATGAACTCCGGCTTCGCCGGTATCGACAACCCGCTGTTCTACGCCGACACCACCTCCATGCTGTTCGGCGATGCCAAGAAGTCCGTCGGCGCGGTCACCGAGGAACTGAAGGCGCTCTAGGGTTTTCACCCGAATACCCCGTTCTTGACCTTCAGGTCCAGAACGGGGTATTTTCATGTCATGGGCCGCCCGCGCGAATTCGAAGCCGACTCCGTGGTGGAGCAGGCGATGGAGACGTTCTGGACCCACGGGTATGCCAATACCTCGCCCGCCCTGCTCGCGGAGGCCACCGGCGTGGGAAAAGGCAGTCTCTACAACACCTTCGGCAGTAAGCGGGAACTGTTCGATCTCGCATTCGCCTGCTACGAGCGAATGGGCACACAGTTGGCCACGGACATACTGTCGCAACCCGGCACCACTCGCGAGAGACTGCGCGCCTGGCTGCGATTCGCGGTGGACACCGATCTCGCGGGCCCGGTGCGGCGCGGCTGCCTGGTGACCAATACCGCCGTGGAGCTGGGCGGGCGCGACCCGGAAGCCACCGCGGCCGTTACCGCGGGCGTCGAACGGATGACCGCACTGCTGGCCGAACGCATCGAGCAGGGCAAGCGCGACGGCGATGTGCCCGCGGCGATCAATGCCCGGGAATACGCCGATTTCGTAGCGAATACCCTTACCGGACTTCGCGTTACAGCTAAGACCGCGGATTCCGCGATGCTGTACCGGATTATCGACACCGCACTCTCCACACTCTGACCACCCTTGCCCAAGGCCGCCTCGGCGGCCTGCTTTTCACCCTAGTTTTTGACCCATAGTTCAAGAAAGGCGCCATCATGGATCTCGGACTGAATGGCAAGACCGCCATTGTCACCGGCGCGGGCCGCGGCATCGGACTGGCCGTCACACAGGCCCTCACCGATGAGGGCGTCCGCGTCGTCGGCATCACCCGCACCATCACCCCGGAACTCGAAAAGTCGGCTGCCGCAACGGTTTCCGCAGACCTGAGCACCATCGAAGGCGCCACCGCGGCGGTCGGGGAGGCGCTCACCGAACTCGGCGGGATCGATATCCTGGTCAATAATGTCGGCGGCGGCGACCCCGATAAGCTCGTCCTCGGGGCCTTCCTCGACATTCCCGCCGAGCAATGGCGAAACCTGTTCGACCTCAACCTGTTCGGCGTCGTCGCCGCGACCCGGGCCGCGCTGCCCAGCATCCTCGAACGGCGCGGGGCGATCGTGACCGTCTCCTCGATCAACTCGCGCATCCCGGCGGCCGGACCGGTCGGCTACAGCGAGGCCAAGGCCGCGCTCACCTCATTCGGCAAGCGGCTCAGCGAGGAGTTCGGGCCGCAGGGCGTCCGGGTCAACACCGTCTCCCCCGGTCCGGTCGGCACCGACATCTGGCGCGCTCCGGGCAATCTCGGAGCCAAGCTGGCGGCCGCGAATGGTGTTGCGCACGAACAATTCCTGGAGGCGCTCGGGGCGCAGTTCGGCATCGCCTCCGGTCGCATGTCCGAACCGGACGAGGTGGCGGCGCTGGTGACCTTCCTGGCGTCGGACAGGGCCGCCAATATCCTCGGCGCGGACTTCGTCATCGACGGCGGCACCCTGAAGTCCGCCTGACGTCCGGAGGCAGGAACGGCTAGAGGTATAAACCGGTGCCGTGTTCGGCCCGCTCATTGGCGACGGCGTGGATATCGCGTTCGCGCAGTACGTAATACGCCTGCGCCTGGATCTCCACCTCGTATTGGTCGTCGGCGCTGAACAGCACCTGATCGCCCACCTTGACGGCGCGCACATGTGAGCCGACGCCGCACACCTCGCCCCAGGACAGGCGTTTGGCCACCTGGGCCGTCGCCGGAATGAGAATACCCCCGCTGCTGCGCCGCTCGCCCGCGTCCTGGTTGAGCTTGACCATGACGCGGTCGTGCAGCATTTGAATCTCGAGCTTGGGATCGGACACCGCGCCACTGTACTGCGGCACGCGGCGCGGGCTCGGACCGACCGGTCAGGCGCTCGGGTCACCCGCGGCGGCACCGGCCTCCGCACCGGACGCCGCCGTCCGCGGGGCGACGATGCGGCGGATGGCGTCCTTGGTCCAGGCGCGCGCGGACTCCGGATCGTTGTCCTCGCCGAGGGTGAACTCGGCGACCTGCGGGACAGCCAGCGGATAGTTGATCATGCTCATCAGCAGCATGAGGATATTGCCGGACGGCATATCCGCCCGCATCAGGCCCTTGTCCTGCGCCACTTCGACTTTGGTGCGCTTCTCCAAATAGCGCCCGCAGCGCAGTTCTCCGGCCGAGGCATTCTCCGCGCCCAACTCCAGGGCCTCCCACATGAGCAGGCGGAGCAGTTCGGGATGCTCGCGGTGGTAGTCGATGTGCTGATCGATCCAGATATCGAGATCCTCGATATCGGTGGTCACCGATTCGGCCACGGCCAGCATGGTCTTCTCCAGCACCTGCCGGAACAACTGCTCCTTATCGCCGAAGTAGGCGTAGATGAGCTGTTTATTGGCCTTGGCATTGCGGGCGATGCGGTCGACCCGGGCGCCGGCGATGCCGTGTGCGGCGAACTCCTCGGTGGCAGCGGCGAAGATGCGCGCCTTCGTCGCCTCCGGATCCCTGACTGCCATGGGTCCAGCATAACCAACTAAGTAGTTGACAGGGCGGGAGCGGGTGGAATAGTTTCAACTAACCAGTTGGTTACGCCTGTCGCGAAGGCGAAGACTTCCCGGCGCAGCGTCGCGCCGCATCCCACACAATCCCGCTCACCGTTCCGGAGAACGACGTGACCATTCTTGAAACACGCTCCACCACAGCAGTTCTCGCACCGAACGCGGATCCGAACCGGTGGCGGGTGCTGCCGGTCATCCTCACCGCCATGTTCATGGCCATGTTCGACTGGTTCGTCATCAATGTGGCGGCCTCCTCCCTCCAGCACGATCTGGGCGCGGGCGAGGCCGCACTCGAATTGGTGGTCGGCGGGTACGGCTTCGCCTATGCCAGCGGGCTCATTACCGGCGGGCGACTCGGCGATCTGTACGGACACCGGCGCATGTTCGTCATCGGCATGAGCGCCTTCGCGGCGGCCTCACTGCTGTGCGGACTCGCCTGGAGCGCCTGGGCGCTGGTGGGATTCCGTGTGCTGCAAGGCATTACGGCCGCCGCGATGGTGCCGCAGATGCTGGCGCTGATCAACACCATGTTCCCGCCCGCCGAACGGCCCAGGGCCATGGCGGCATTCGGGGCCACCATCGGGCTCGGCGCGGTCTCGGGCCAGGTGCTCGGCGGGGTGCTGCTCGATCTCGATCTGTTCGGATGGGGATGGCGGACCATCTTCTTCATCAATCTGCCGATCGGGTTGATCGCCGCGCTGCTGGCGGCGCGGTGGCTGCCGCGCCATGAGCAGACGCACCGGCCGCGACTGGATCCGATCGGCGCACTGGGCATTTCGGCGGCGCTCGCCCTCGTGCTGGTACCGGTCACGCTGGGCCGCCCCGAGGGCTGGCCGGTGTGGACCTGGGTGTCCATGGCCGCGGCACTGCCGGTACTGCTGCTCACCCTGCGCTACGAGAGCGCGCTGACGAGGCGCGGCGGACAGCCGGTGCTGGACACCGCACTCATTCGGGAGCGGGTGTTCGCGGCGGGCATGATCATCTCCGGAGGCTATCTGGCCTTCTTCGCCGGATTCATGCTCTGCCTGACCCTGCTGTTGCAGAACGGGCTGGGGATGTCACCGCTGGCGGCGGGGCTCACCTTCGCCCCGCTGGGGATCGCCTTCGCCACCAGTTCGCTGTTCGCCCGCAAGATCGCCGAGCGGATCGGGAACCGAGTCATGGTGCTGGGCACCGGCATCAGCTTCACGGGGCTGGCGCTCACCGTCGGCGTACTGGGCTGGTACGGGTCCTCGATCACCGCGCTGACCCTCATTCCGGGCATGGTGCTGGTCGGCAGCGGCAACGGGATGACCATTCCCTCGGCCATCGGGGCGGTGCTCTCCTCCGGGATTCCCGTACACCAGGCGGGCATGGCGGCGGGTGTGCTGACCACCGCGCAGCAATTCGGAAACGCCATCGGCGCAACGGTTCTGGGCACCATCTTCTTCAGCGCGCTGGGCGGGGCGCATGACCTCGGCAGTGCGGTGCACGCCATGGAGATCGCGGCGCTGGCGGCGCTGGGCATTGCGGCGGTCGTCCTCGCGGCGGCGTGCACCCTCCCCCGTACCAGCACCCGCTGAGCGTGCGAAGCGGGGCACGGCATTCGGAATGCCCTGCCCCGCTTCGTATTCCGTCCTATCCGCGCACCTGGCGGCGGTAGGTGACCTTGTCGAATTCGCGACCGTACTCGTCGACCGCGATCACATCCATCTCGCTGGCGAAGAAACCCGGGCGCACATCGACGCGGATGAACGAGTAGTTGCGGAAACGCACCCGGGACCAGGGCGCGGCCTCGTCTTGTTTGGCGCCGCCGGGCGTCCACACATAGCTGTTCGGGACCGCGGTATCGCCGACCTCGTGACCGCGGTAGCTCTCCTGCGAACCGGGCTGGAAGCCGTAGCGGGGGCGGCCACCGCCGCCGACGGTGTAGTACACGGTGCCGTCGGTCTCGGGATAGACGATCGAATTGTCGCCCGCGGCCTTGGTCGGGGTGTTGCCGCGAATCGGGTCGGTGCGCTCGAAGACGTGATTGTGGCCCTGCAACACCAGATCGACCCGGTACCGGTCGAAGAGCGCGCACCAGGCATCGCGCACGCCGCCGTCGCTGGCGTGCGAATCGGTGGTGGAGTAGGCGCAGTGGTGGAAGAAGCAGACGATGAAATCGATATCCGGATTCGAGCGGTAACCGGCGAGAGTCCGTTCCACCCAGGAGTTCTGGGCGCCACCGGAGTATCCGGTGTTCGCGCCGATCTCATAGGAGACGTCATTGGCGTCCAGGGACAGCACCGCGACATTGCCGTAGGTGAACGAGTACGCCGAGGGGCAGCCGGTGGGGCCGTTGCCGGGAAAGTCCAGGCGCGCAAGGTGTCCGCCGTAACCGTGGGTGTGGTAGGCGGCCTCCATATCGTGATTGCCGGTGGCGAACATCCACGGGGTGGTCGAGGCGCTCGATTCGATCGCGCCGAAATACACGTCCCAGACATAGGGGTTGAACTTGTCGAAGCCGTTCGCGGGGGTGCCGCCGGAGGCGACGTACTGCGGAGACTTACCCGCACCGGACGGATCGGCGTAGGCGATATCACCGGCGAGCACATGGAAATCCGGTCGGGCGGCGACGATTTGGCGCATGACGTTCTCGGTGTGCCGCACGCCCGGCTCGTTATCGGGCTTGTAGTACATATCGTCGTAGTCGCCGGGCGCGAGACCCGCGGGCAGGCCCGGGGTGTCGTCCGCGCCCTGATCGCCCATCATGGTGAAACGGAACGGCAGCACGGCCGCGCGGGCGGTGGGCATGGCGGTGGCGGCCGAGCGGACATCACCGGCGAAACCGTCGGCGGTGCGCCAGCGATAGAAATGCGGCATGCGGCCGGGCAGGCCGTCCAGCGGCGCGTGCACGTAGAACTGTTCCGCCGCAAGCACTCCCCCGTCGGCGCTCGGGATCTGGGTCACCAGATTGCGCACCTCGGCCTCGACGGTGCCGCCCAGTACGGGGGTCGGGCCGTGATCCAGGAATACCTTGGTGGAACCCGGATTTCGGGACAGCTGCGCCGAGAAGCGCAGTTGCGACGTGGCATCCGCGCCGAAGCCGATATGGCGGCCCGCCACACCCAGTTGCGCGTCGTCGGCGTAGGCGCGGGCGGCGAACGGGGAGGCGCCGGCCGTCGCCACCGCCGCAGCGGCGGCCGCACCGCGCAGGAAGTTCCGGCGCGACACCGAATGGCGGCGCAGATAGGCGCGATGCCATTCGTACTGCTCGGCCATGGTCATGGTGGCGGCAAGGTGCGCGGGAATGCCGGTGTCTGGAACGTCTCCGGCGGGGTTGAGAGGTGTCGACAGCATGAGTTCGCATGCTGGCCGATAAGAGTGTGCGCGGCAATCACCTCGGCACCCCGACACGGGGAACAGTCGGTAAACAATTCCGGGAAATGCGACCAATCGGACACGCACCCCCGGCCGGGAGTCATCGCGTAGGTTTTCGAGTGTGGAACCGCGCACCGATCTCGACTCGCTCCGCGCCCTGCTGCCCGAGGGCATGCTGGTGACCGATCCCGATGTGCTCGGGGCCTATCGACAGGACCGGGCGCTGGACCCGGACGCCGGAATCGCCCTCGCCCTGGTGCGACCCACGACCACCGAACAGGTGGCGGCCGTGGTGCGCTGGGCACAGGAGCAGCGGGTGCCGATCGTGCCGCGCGGGGCCGGAACCGGTCTCTCCGGCGGGGCCACCGCGCAGAACGGCGCACTGGTGCTCAGTACCGAGAAGATGCGGGACATCAGCGTCGACCCGGTCACCCGGACCGCCGTCGTCCAGCCCGGACTGTTGAACGCGGAGGTCAAGCGGGCCGTCGCCGAGCACGGGCTCTGGTATCCGCCCGACCCCTCCTCGTTCGAGATCTGCTCGATCGGCGGGAACGCCGCCACCAACGCGGGCGGACTGTGCTGCGTGAAGTACGGCGTCACAACCGATTACGTGCTCGGGATGCGGGTCGTGCTCGCCGACGGGACCGCGGTGCGGCTCGGCGGGCCACGCCTCAAGGACTCCGCCGGGCTGTCGCTGACCAAACTGTTCGTGGGCAGTGAGGGGACGCTCGGGATCATCACCGAACTCACGCTGCGACTGCTGCCCGCGCAGCCGCCGCAGTCGACGGTGGTGGCGAGCTTCCCGACGCTCGGCGCGGCGATGGAGGCGATTCTGGCCATCACCGGGACGCTGCGACCCTCCATGCTGGAATTCATGGACGCGGTCGCCATCAACGCGGTCGAGGACGAACTGCGCATGGGCCTGGATCGCGCGGCCGCCGGATTACTGGTGGCTCGTTCGGACGCACCCGGCGAACACGCCGGGCACGAGGCGGACCTCATGCTCGCGGCCTGTGAAAAGGCCGGGGCCACCGAGGCTTTCCGGACCGATGACCCCGATGAGGGCGAAGCCTTCTGCGCCGCACGGCGATTCGCCATACCGGCGGTGGAACGCAAAGGGCCGCTGCTGCTCGAGGACGTCGGAGTGCCGCTGCCCCGGCTCGGGGATCTGGTGCACGGCATCGCCGACATCGCGCGCGAGCGCCGGGTGCTGATCTCGGTGATCGCGCACGCCGGGGACGGCAATACCCATCCGCTCATCGTGCACGATCCGAACGACCCGGCCGAATCCGAACGCGCGCACCTCGCCTTCGGCGAGATCATGGATCTGGCCATCCGGCTCGGCGGCACCATCACCGGCGAACACGGGGTCGGACGGTTGAAGAAGGCGTGGCTGCCCGATCAGCTCGGCGCGGACGTGATGGCGCTCACACGGCAGATCAAGAACGCGCTGGATCCGCACGGAATACTGAATCCCGGCGCGGTCCTCTGACCGGCCGAACGGAACAATCCGCACGACAAGGGAGTTCACATCGACCATGAGTACCCGGCTGGAACACAATGTCGAGGACACCCGCTATGAGATCTACCTCGACGACACGCTCGCGGGCTACGCCGACTACGCCGAGCGCGTCGACGGCGACCGCAAGATCCGCGATATCCAGCACACCCTCACCTTCCCCGAGTTCCGGGGTCGCGGCGTGGCCGCGCAGGTCGTCGAGTTCGCGTTGAACGACGCTCGCGCGCAGGGTTTCTCGATCATTCCGACCTGCTGGTACGTGGAGAAGTACATCGGCGAGCATCCCGAATACGCCAGCCTGGTCGGCTAATTCGCGCGCCCGCCATCGGGACGCTGCGCCCGCCACACCAGCAGCTGCCGATCCGCCGTGCTCAGCATCGCCTCGACGACCTTCTCATTGTCGAAGCCCGGCAGCGCCTGCAACCGCGCCAGGAACGCGGTATCGGCCGCGGAGTGCGGCACCACGCATCCCTTACCGGTCGCCCCGATCAGCACGAAGAACACGTCTTCGGCGAACGGCCCATCGGCCGTGGTGATGATTCGCACCTCCGCCAGCTCTCGCCACGCGACTTCTTCCACCCGTCCGTCGGCCAGTGTGCGCCGGACGAAGGTATCGGTGATTTCGACTCCGGCCATGGCTCCATAGTGCCCCCGCGTTCCCACTTCGAACACCCTTGAAACCTCTTATTTCCCAGAGCAACACACAACGTTCGAGGCCAAACCCTTGTGACACCTGGGAATTGGGGGCGGTGTCGCACCCTGACACGCGCCCCGGAGGCCATCGACGACCCCGCCCGACTGCCGGTCGGCGATGTTAGGTTGCGCCGCACGGCAGGAATTGGAGACCAACTTCGATTCGCGATGGTGTGGGAAGGGCGGGCGGGAGGCGGGCGTATGACCTTTGCGAGGACTGGCGGCCCTGGCCGCTCAGCTGGAAGGGCGATCGCACCTGGGCGGCACCACCTTCTGCGTCCAGAACACGCCCGAGGATCTCACCCCGTGCTATCTGGAGACCGAGGAGTTCGGCGGCGGCGATGTCCAGCTCGACCTGATCTCTGACACCGTCGACTGGGCTTGCGGCTGACAGACGAAAGCGGCACCGGGACAACCCGATGCCGCTTTCACGATCAGTCCTGCGAGAGGGGAATCAGCGCAGGATCTGGCGGGACATGACCACGCGCTGGATCTGGTTGGTGCCCTCGTAGATCTGGGTGATCTTGGCGTCGCGCATCATTCGCTCCACCGGGAAATCGGTGGTGTAGCCCGCGCCGCCGAAGAGCTGGACGGCATTGGTGGTGACCTCCATGGCCACATCCGAGGCGAAGCACTTGGCGGCGGCGGAGATGAAGCCCAGGTTCTTCTCGCCACGCTCGGCGCGGGCGGCCGAGGTGTAGACCATGAGGCGGGCGGCCTCGATCTTCATGGCCATATCGGCCAGCATGAACTCGGTGTTCTGGAAGGACGCGATGGTCTTGCCGAACTGCTTGCGGTCCTTGGTGTACGCGATGGCCGCGTCCAGCGCGCCCTGCGCGAGGCCCACGGCCTGCGCGCCGATGGTCGGGCGGGTGTGGTCCAGGGTCTGCAGGGCGGTCTTGAAACCGGTGCCGGGCTCGCCGATGATGCGATCGCCGGGGACCTTGCAGTTCTCGAAGTACAGCTCGGCGGTGGGCGAACCCTTGATGCCCAGCTTGTGCTCCAGCGGGCCGACCACAAAGCCCTCGTCGTCCTTGTGCACCATGAACGCGGAGATGCCGTTGGCGCCCTTGTCGGCGTCGGTCACGGCCATGACCGTGTACCAATCGGACTTGCCGCCATTGGTGATCCAGCACTTGGAGCCGTTGATGATCCAGCCGTCGCCGTCGGCCTTGGCGCGGGTGCGCATGGAGGCGGCGTCGGAACCGGCCTCCCGCTCGGACAGCGCGTAGGAGGCCATGCCGCCGTTCACGATGGTCGGCAGCACCTGCTGCTTGAGCTCCTCCGAGCCCTGCAGGATCAGGCCCATGGTGCCGAGCTTGTTGACCGCGGGGATGAGCGAGGAGGAGCCGCAGACGCGCGCGACCTCTTCGATCACGATGCAGGTGGCGACCGAGTCCGCGCCCTGGCCGCCGTACGCCTCGGGCACGTGCACCGCGTTGAAACCGGCGGCGTTGAGGGCGGTCAGCGCCTCCTGCGGGAAGCGGGAGTTGCCGTCCACATCCTTCGCGTACGGGGCGATCTCCTTCTCCGACAGGGCGCGAATCGCCGCGCGCAGCTCATCGTGGAAGTCCTCGAGCTTGAACAGATCGAAATCGGGGTTGCCCGCCATGGGGTTCGTCTCCTGTGCGTTCGGGTCGGATCGCCGCTGGTCGCCCAACCGCACCAGCGTCTCGGCACTCAGTGCCATTCAAAGCCGAGTATACGCCGCGATATCGCGGCCACATGGACATACTGCCCTAAAAACGCGTGGCACGCAGTGTCACATTCGCCACTGCGGGCTCATCACAGCGTATCGAGGCGACGCGCCAGAAGATCAGCGACCTGCCGCGACGGCATATCCCGCGGGAACACCGCCACCACCATCTGATCCGCGGCGGCGCTCTCGCGCCCGGCCCCGCCCCGCGGAATCGTCGCCAGCGCGGCCCGCAGATCCGCCGGACTCGCCGCCGACTCCCCCCGCACCATGCGCCGCAGCAGATAGTTGTGCGTAGCCGTCACCGCCGCCGTGAACTGCACCAGCGCCAAATCGAATTCCCCGCCCAGCCGCGCCCGCAGGAAATCGGTGAACAACCGCTCGTACCGGAACACGGTGACGATCTCCCGCTCCCGCAGCGTCGGCACCTGCCGCACCACCCGATACCTGCGCGCCGCCAACTCCCGCCACTGCGTGAACCGCTCGAACACCGCCACCACGGCCTCGTTCACCGCATCCCACGGATCTCCCCGCGCCCCATCCAGAAACGCCCGCGCCTGCGCCAACTGCGACTCGTGATCCGCGAAAACCACATCCTCCTTCGACCGGAACTGCCGAAAGAAGGTCCGCCGCGAAATCCCCGCCGCCTCCGCGATCTCATCCACGGTCGTTGCCTCATACCCCTTTTCGGCAAACAGCCGCAGGGCATGATCGACCACCGTCAGGCGGCGGGCAGTCGCATCGTCGGGGGCCACACGCCCACCGTAGCCGGGTGGGCGCACGGAATCGGTCAGCCCAGGAGTTGGGTTCGCAGAGCCTGGTCCTTTTCCAGGACCATCTTTTCCAGGGCGGATTGGAATTGCTCCATGCGGGAGCGGAGTTCGGGGTCGGAGCTGGCGAGGATGCGGACGGCGAGCAGGCCCGCGTTGCGGGCTCCGCCGATGGAGACCGTCGCTACCGGGACACCGGCGGGCATTTGGACTATGGACAGGAGCGAGTCCATGCCGTCGAGGTGTTTGAGCGGGACGGGGACGCCGATGACTGGCAGGGGGGTGGCGGAGGCGACCATGCCGGGGAGGTGAGCCGCGCCGCCCGCGCCCGCGATGATGACACGGATGCCGCGACCCGCGGCCTCCTTCGCGTAATCGAGCATGCGCTGGGGGGTGCGGTGGGCGGAGACCACGCCCACCTCGAAGCGAATGCCGAACTCCGCCAAGGCTTCCGCGGCGGCGACCATGGTGGGCCAGTCGGAGTCGCTGCCCATGATCAGGCCAACTTGTGCGGTCTCAGGCATGATGCGGATCCCATCCGTCGGTCCAAATCGCGTGCGACATCCAATGGGCCGCGCGCTCCGCCTTTTCGCGGGTGATGGCGACGTCGTCGCCGAGGATATTGATGTGGCCGATCTTGCGGTCGGGGCGCTCGCCCTTGGCGTAGAGATGCACCTTCGCCTCGGGGAGGCGAGCGGCCAGGTGGTGCAGGCGCTCATCCATGGACATCGCCGGGGTCTGCGCCGCACCGAGGATGTTCGCCATCACGGTGACCGGAGCCAGCGGGGCCGTCGACCCCAGCGGGTAGTCCAGCACCGCGCGCAGATGCTGTTCGAACTGGCCGGTGCAGGCGCCGTCCATCCCCCAGTGGCCGGAATTGTGCGGGCGCATGGCCAGCTCGTTCACCAGCAGCTCACCGGAGTGCGTTTCGAAGAGCTCCACCGCCATCGCACCGGTGACGCCCAATTCCGCCGCCAGCCGCAATGCCAGGGCCGCGGCCTCGGTGGCACGGGCCTCGGACAGGTCGGGGGCGGGCGCGATCACCACGGCGCACTGACCGTTCCGCTGAATGGTCTCCACCACCGGCCAGGCCGCCGCCTGCCCGAACGGGGAGCGCGCCACCATAGCCGAGAGTTCCCGCCGCAGCTCCACCTTGGCCTCGGCCAGCAGCGAAACCCCGTGCGCCAGTTGATCGGTCACGAGGCGCTCGGTCTCGGCGGCATCGGCGGGCATCCACACCCCGCGCCCGTCATACCCGCCGCGCACCGCCTTGAGCACGAACGGCCAGCCCTGCGCATCACCGAAGGCGACCGCGTCGGCGACCGAGGTCACCTCGGTGAACGCCGGAATCGGCACACCGAGTTCGGCCAGTTTGCGCCGCATGCGGAGTTTGTCCTGCGCGAAGATCAGCGCGCGCGGCGGCGGCTGCACATTCACGCCCTCCGCGATCAGGGCCTCGAGATGTTCGGTCGGCACACCCTCGTGATCGAAGGTGACCGCGTTCGAACCGACCGCGGCCTTGCGCAGCGCGGTGAGATCCTGATGACTGCCGAAGATCACATCCGGTGTGACCTGCGCTGCGGGATCATCGGGGCGCTCGGCCAGCACGCGCAGCCGCTGCCCCAGCGCAATGGCCGCCTGATGGGTCATGCGCGCGAGCTGACCGCCACCGATCATGGTGACGGTGGGCATCGCGGAGGAATCGAAGGAACGTGCGCTCACGTTCGTAAATGTTGTCATGACGGGATGCCCCCGGATCCCGCGGGTTGCCCTTCGAGTCGGTAGGAGACGTAGACTCGCCTGGTGTCATTTGTCGACAAGGTGATAAACGTCCTGCCCACACCGCTGCGGGACCTCGCCGACCGCCATTCCGAACTGCTGAAGTTCGCCATTGTCGGGGCGACGACCTTCGTCATCGATATCGGCATTTTCTACCTGCTGAAGTGGACCGTCCTGGACACCAAGCCGACGATCGCCCGCATCCTGTCGGGCACCATCGCGGTCATCGTCTCGTACATCCTCAATCGCGAGTGGACCTTCGACAAGCGCGGCGGCCGCGAAAAGCATCACGAAGCGCTGCTGTTCTTCGCGGTGAGCGGTATCGGCGTCCTACTGGCCAGCCTGCCGCTGTACATCTCCAGCTACGTCTTCGATCTGCGCCAGCCGAACGTGAGTTTCACCGTCGAGAACATCGCCGACTTCTTCAGCGCGTTCATCATCGGCAATCTGCTGCAGATGGCATTCCGATTCTGGGCCATGCGCAAGTGGGTGTTCCCGGATGAAATGAAGGAACTCGCCGAAGAGTTCGAGGACCTCGTCAACGAGGAACAACTCGGACATAGCTGATATTCGGAAATAAAGCGGCCCACAACCATTCGGTTGCGGGGCCGTCGTCATTTTCCGGTTTCGGGCAAGGCCGGCGTGACGGTCAGGCGCGCACCGCCCGACGGGCTTGCACCGAGAGCCGCTGTGCCGCCGTGCAATCGGGCCTGCTGCGCCACCAGGGCCAGCCCGATACCGCGGCCGGGATTCCGGCCGGCGCGGTAGAAGCGTTCGAAGGCATGCGCACGTTCCGCTGCGGGGATGCCCGAGCCATTGTCGTCGACTATCAGTGTGACGGTCTCGCCGCTGGTCCGCGCGGTGATATCGAGGCGGGCAGCGCGGTGCCCGCCACCCCGATACCGATGATGCGGGTGCGCTGTCCGGCCGCGGAATCCGTTGCCACCGTCCAGCAGCGGCATATCCAGGTCGAGCACCACGGCCTGCGGTGCGCTGGCGGTGATGCGCGCCAGCGCGGTGGCCCCGTCCGAAGGTATGGAGGGATTACTCAGCCGCCGCTAGCGAACGGTTAGGGAATCGATAGAGATGTGTGGATCCCGGCCGAGAGCACGCCGGGATGACGGGGCGGGGCGCGTTAGCGGGGTTCGGTGACGGGACCGTTGGGGGTCGGGCGGGCGGGGACGCCGGAGGAGCCGAGGAAGACGGCGAAGAGGGCGGGGCGGCGGCGCTGGAGTTCCATACGGCCGCCGTCGGCCTCGATGAGGGCTCGGGCCAGGGCGAGGCCGACGCCGGTGGAGCCCGCGGCGGAGAAGCCGCGGTCGAAGATGTGCGGGGCGAGTTCGTCGCGGACGCCATCGCCTTCGTCGGCGACCTCGACCACCACGAGAGGTTCCCGGGAGGCCAGGCCGCCGGTGACGGTGCGGACCGAGACGGTGCAGGTGCCGCCGCCGTGCATGAGGGCGTTGTCGACCAGTACGGCGACGGCCTCGCGCAGGCGGGAACCGGTGACGCGGGCGCGCAGGGTGGGGTCGCCGAGCAGGACCAGTTTGCGGCCCGCCTCGGCGAAGGGGTGCCGCCATTCCGCCACCACGCCACGGAGTTCCGCGACCACGGGCACCGGATCGCGGTCGGCCGCGCCCTCGTCGCGGGAGGCGCGAACCAGCTCGTCGATGGCGTCGGTGAGCCGATCCACCTGTGCCATGGCCTCTTCCGCCTCGTGCACCACGGCGGGATCGTCATGGGTGGACAGTTCGTCCAGGCGCAGCCGGACCGCGGTGAGCCGACTGCGCAGCTGATGCGAGACATCGGCGACCAGGGCGTGCTCGCGTTGCAGTCGCCCCGCGATTTCGACTGTGGCGGAGTCCAATACGTCCGATACGCGATCGAGTTCGGTAATGCCGTGCCGCCGCGAATCCGCGCGGAAATCACCCATCGCCAGGCGCGCGGCCCGCGCCGCCACATCGCGCAGCGGATCCGCGACCCGCCGCGCGGTCACCACCGCCACCGCGATCCCCGCGCCGAGCGAGATCAGCACCAGCACCGCGACCGCCCCCAATGCCTGCCGCTGCATCGAATGCATGGGCGCGGCAGGGGTTTCCAGCCGCAGCGAGCCCGAGGTGCCCATGGCCAGCGATTCCGCCAGCGGATCGTCCACCGTGGTCGAACCCACATCGACGCGCGAGGCATTGTCCTGCGGTGTCGGATACACGATGGTGAGCCGTCCGTCCGCCGGAATCAGCGGCCGCACCGAGCGCAGATCCAGCTCCCCGTGCACGAGCCCGTCATCGCGCTCCTGCGCCACCACCTCCACGGCGATCCGATCCAGGCGGTTGCGCAGTTCATTGCGGGTGATGTCCTCCACCCACTGCCAGGCCGTGAAAGCCAGTGGCACACCGAGAACCAGTGTGGTGAGGGTGAGAGCAGCCACCATCGACAGCAGGATTCTGCGTCTCATGGTCGATATGCCTCGCTTCGCTCGGCGTTCGATTCGGGCGCGCCAATACGGCACACAAGACAGCACGGACAAATCGGCGCACGGACCTAGTCGGTGTTGAAGCGGAAGCCTACGCCGCGCACCGTCACGATTCGGCGCTCCGCCACCGGGCCCTCGTCACCGATCTTGCGACGCAACCAGGACATATGCATATCCAGGGTTTTCGAACCGCGCAGATCGGCGTCACCCCACACCTCACGCAGAATGGTTTCGCGCGAAACCACCTGTCCGGCGCGGTCGATGAGCACCTTGAGCAGCTCGTACTCCTTGTTGGCGAGATTGACTTCCATACCGTTCACCAGTACGCGCCGCGCCGCGGGCTCCAGCCGGATTCCGCCCACCTCGACCGTTTCGTCCCCGATTCCACTGCGCCGCAACAGGGCTCGCACCCGCGCCAGCAGTTCGGCGAGCCGGAAGGGCTTGCCCACGTAGTCATCCGCGCCCGCGTCCAGCCCGACCACGAAATCGACCTCGTCGGTGCGCGCGGTGAGCATCAGCACCGCGAGATCCGCCCCGCGCGCCCGCACCTGACGGCATACCTCCAGACCATCCATACCGGGTAGTCCGAGATCGAGGATCAGCAGGTCATGGCCGCCTTCGAGGGCGCGCTCCAGTACGGCGGGACCGTAGCTCTCCACGGTCACCGAATAGCCTTCACGCCCGAGCGCTCGCGACAGCGGCGCGGCAATGGCCTCGTCGTCTTCGGCCAGCAGTACAGCGGTCACGGAGCAAGCCTACGGGTAAGTCTCCGCGGAACCGCGGTAGCCACCATCGCGATCGTTCTGCACCACATCGAAGACTTGGTGGTAGAGCATGGCGTGCACCTGCTGCACATGCGGAATGTCGTCGTACTCCAACGGATCCTCCGACGCCGACCCGATGATGAGCGTGCCGGTGCCCAGCATTCGATCGAACAACCGATGCCGGAACTGCACATTCGAGATGCGGTTCATCGGAATGTCGATTCCGGTGTGCGTCAGTACACCCTGCCGGATCAGGACACGCCGATCGGTGATGATGAAATGCGTGGACTTCCAGCGAATCAACGGGATCACGCTGCGCCACAACACGATCACCAGCCAGAGCACGCCGATGCCGATCAGCAGACCCGATGCGAGGCCGCCCTCGGTATTGCGCGCGGCGACGCCCAGACCGAATCCGGCCAATGCGGTGATCAGGATGAAAGTCACAGCGGGCCAGAACAACATCTTCCAATGCGGATGACGATGCAACAGCAACCGTTCCTCCGGTGCCAATGCCTCCTCCGGATAACCCATGCGTGCACCCTATCGCGCGGAGATGTCAGAATGCCTCACGCCGACCTGCGGACTGGAGCACAATCGTGCGGCATCCGCGTAGCATCGGCGATCACAGAATTTCCTTTCGTCGAGCTGTCCCGCGCAACACCATCCCGGCCGTTCTGCCAACCGGCGCATGACACAGGAGGCGTGTGTGACCCGAGAGTTGACCCAGCTGGAGATCCTGCAAGAACTCGAACCGGTGGCCGAACAGAACCTGAACCGCCACCTGTCGATGGCCAAGGACTGGCACCCGCACGACTATGTGCCGTGGGACCAGGGCCGCAATTTCGCCGCCTTGGGCGGGCAGGACTGGGATCCTTCGCAGTCCTCGCTCAGCGAGGTCGCCAAGGTCGCCATGGTGACCAACCTGCTCACCGAGGACAATCTGCCCTCCTACCACCGGGAGATCGCGGAAAATTTCTCCCAGGAGGGGGCCTGGGGCACCTGGGTCGGGCGGTGGACCGCCGAGGAGAACCGGCACGGCATCGTCATTCGCGATTACCTCGTGGTGACCCGCGGCGTGGATCCGGTCGCGCTGGAACAGGCGCGGATGATCCACATGACCAATGGCGCGCACTCCCCCGATGATTGGGGCGGCTTCCTGGAGAATGTCGCGTACGTGACCTTCCAGGAACTCGCGACCCGCATCTCGCACCGCAATACCGGACGCGTCTGCCATGACGCCATCGCCGACCGCATGCTGCAGCGCATCGCCGCCGACGAGAACCTGCACATGATCTTCTACCGCACCCTCTGCGGCGCGGGCCTGGACCTGGTGCCCGATCAGGCCATGGAGGCGATCACCAAGGTGCTCACCAACTTCGTGATGCCCGGCGCGGGCATGCCCAACTTCCGGCGCAATGGCGTGCTCATGGCCAAGCACGGCATCTACGATCTGCGCCAGCACCTCGAAGAGGTGGTGCAGCCGGTGCTCAAGAACTGGAATATCTTCGAGCGCAACGACTTCGGTCCACGCGGCGAGCGGGCGCGGGAGATTCTCGCGGCCTATGTCGAGAAATTGGAAGCCGATACTCTCAAATTCGAGGAACAGCGCGACCGGTTACTCGCCCGCGAGGCCGCCCGCGCCGAATTGCAAACCGTCTGAATCGGTTCCTCCCGTTTCGCCAGGGTAACCCCTGGCGAAACGGGAGGTATGTGAAGTTGTGGGACGGCTGCCTGGGCCGATATCGCCTGGACGAACCACTCGGCAGCGGCGGCTCGGCCCAGGTGTGGCGAGCCCACGACACCGCGCCGGAGGCGAATCGGCCCGGGCACGGTCAGCATCCACACGGCGGCAAACCCGATGGCACACCGGGAAAGCCGAAGAAGTAGTTCAGTATTCGGCGCGCAGGTGGGTGACGTCACCCGCCGAGACGGAGCGGTCACCGATCAACAGGCGGCCGTTCTCGTCCACGCCGGTGGCGATGCCGGTGAGCACCTCGCCGCCAGGGAGTTCGGCCTTCACCTGAGAACCTATGGTGGAGCAGCGATCCCGGTAGGCGGCGGCGAGGTCGGCGATATCCCAGCCCGCGTTCTCCCAGGCGGTGAAGCGCCGGGCGAATTCGCTCAGCATGGCCGCCGCCAGATCGGTGCGGTCGGTATCGCCCGCACCCTCCAGCAGAAGTGAAGTCGCGTGCGGGACAGGGAGTTCCGCCTCGGTGAGGGTGACGTTCAGGCCGACGCCGACCACGATCGCGGGATCGGGGCCGACGGCGGCCAGTTCGGCCAGAATGCCGGAGAGTTTACGACCGTTCACCAGAATATCGTTGGGCCACTTCAGGATTGCCTGCAGGCCGGTAGAAGCGCGGACCGCGTCCACCACCGCCACCCCGGTCAGCAGGGGCAGCCAGCCCAAGACCGCCGGATCGATACCGCGCGCCCGCACCAGCACCGACATGGCGATCTGCGCGCGCGACGGGCTCACCCAGGAGCGCTCGTGCCGACCGCGACCGCGCTCCTGCTCCTCGGCGATCAGCACCAGCCGATCGATGCCCGGATCGGCCGCACGCGCAACCAGGTCCGCATTCGTCGACCCCGTCGAGGTCACCACATCGATCCCGGTGAAGAACGATCCCCGCGGCGATGCGGCGAGAGTGCTCCGCAGCCGATCGAGATCCAAGGCTGGCCTGTCCATGCCCGCAGGCTACTCCACGGCCCGGACCCAGCCACGCACCGCCGACCGGCGGCAGCGCGGCGACGGATTCGGGACCGGGCATCAGGTCGGCCGCGACCACGAGTCGCTCATCCTCCGCGCGCAACTCGGGTGCGATGGCGCGACCGCCGGGTGCGCCATCCTCGATTCCCCGGGTCTCGCCGGTGAATTCGCGCTCGGCGATGGTCGGCTCCGGTTCGGTGACGGTCCAACTCGTCACCGCCGAGGCCGCCGCTCGTTCTGCCTGATGGGTGCTCCAGCTCCACATAACCGCTCCCCTTCGTCGGCTTCGGATGCCTGTCCAGGGTCTCGCGGAAAGGGGCTGGGCACCAACGATTTTTGCCCGGAACGAGGCCGGAGCAAGGCGCTGAGCTGAGGGTTCAGCGCCGAATGAATCTTCCGGACCGGATGCGGCCGACGGTCCGGAAGCGGTGTCAGGCGACGTCGAGCGGGCGCAGGCCGAGGAATCCGGAGGTGAAGCGGCGCACCGCTTCCAGACCGTCGTCCAGCGCCTCCTGATAGCCCTCGCGCACCCAGCCGGTGATGGCAGCGGTGCCGTCCGGCGCCGGGATCACGCCGATCTCGGCGACCATCTCGGCGGTGGTGGGAACGCATACCGCCCACGAATAGCGGGTCTCGTCGGCCCATTCGGCGTTGCGGCGGGCCACATACTCCGGATCGGTGATGCCGCCGTCGGCCAGCGCCGGGCGGTCGTCGATGCGCTCATCCGCGCGCATGGCCCGCAGATACCATCCGCCCGCATTGATCTCCATGGGTTCCATCAGCGCTCCCGCCTGCGATCGCGGCGTCCGCGCCGCTGCTGATCACGACCGCCGAACAACACCGCGCCCGCGAGCGGAATCAACAGGAACACCCACCACTGATGGGTGATCAGGAAGAAGATCACGCACAGGATCGGCACCACCGGCATGATCCGCTCGGGCAGATGCTGTCCGAAACGCGATGCCTTCACTGGTGCGGGCTTATCACTCACCAGCGCGGGCAGATCCGCGAACACCGGTGTCAGATCCCCGCGCGTCATCGCCGCCGCGACAATCCCACTGCGCTCGTCGAATTCGGCCACGCTCAACCGCCCCGCGGCGAAATTGTCCGAAAGCCGTTTCATGGCCTCTTCCCGCTCCGCGGTGCCGATGCGAATGTCCGGTGGTTCAGCCATACACCGACCTTATCGCGCCCGGTCGAGCCTCGCGCCTGCGCAGCGGGTGAGAGAGAGATTCGGGGGCGTGGCCCCCAAACCCCGGACCGGGCAGGTGGAGTGGCGTGCGCCGCAGTCCTCGGCGGCGCGGCGCACCCCCGGGAATACGTGCTGGGCCGCTCACGGTCGTGAGCGGCCCAGCACGGGAAAGCTGTTGCCGGACTAGCGAATCCGGCGGGAGATCACTTGATCTCGGCGAGCACGGTGCCCTGGGTGATGGCGGCGCCGGCCTCGACCGACAGACCCGTGATGACACCGGCCTTGTGCGCGGTGACCGGGTTCTCCATCTTCATGGCCTCGAGCACCACGACCAGATCGCCGACCTCGACGGTCTGGCCCTCTTCGACCGCGACCTTGACGACGGTGCCCTGCATGGGAGCGGTGACCGAATCACCGGAGGCGCCGGCACCGGCCGCGCCACCGCGCTTGCGCGGCTTCGGCTTCTTGCGGACCACACCCGCGCCATTGGTGGCGGGCGCGGCGCCGACCGAGAACTGGCCGGGCAGCGAGACCTCGAGGCGACGGCCGCCGACCTCGACGACCACCTTCTGGCGCGGAGCCTCTTCGTCGTCTTCGATCGGCACGCCACCGGTGTACGGCTCGATGGTGTTGGTCCAGTCGTTCTCGATCCACTTGGTGTAGACGTCGAACTTGGTGCCGTCACCCACGAACGCCGGGTTCTCGACAATGTGCCGGTGGAACGGCAGCACCGTCGCCAGGCCCTCGATCTGGTACTCGGCCAGGGCGCGGGCGGCGCGCTGCAGCGCCTGCTCGCGGTTCTCGCCGGTGACGATCAGCTTGGCCAGCATGGAGTCGAACTGGCCGCCGATGACCGAGCCCGCGACCACACCGGAGTCCACGCGCACACCGGGGCCCGAAGGCTCCTTGTACACCACGACCGGGCCTGGAGCCGGCATGAAGCCGCGACCGGCATCCTCACCGTTTATGCGGAATTCGAACGAGTGCCCGCGCGGGGTCGGATCCGACTTCAACTCCAGCTCATGGCCTTCGGCGATGCGGAACTGCTGACGCACCAGGTCGATACCGGCGGTCTCCTCGGTGACCGGGTGCTCGACCTGCAGACGGGTGTTGACCTCGAGGAACGAGACGGTTTCGCCCTGCACCAGGTACTCCACGGTGCCGGCGCCGTAGTAGTGCGCTTCCTTGCAGATGCGCTTGGCGGACTCGTGGATCTTGGCGCGCACCTCATCGGACAGGAACGGCGCGGGGGCCTCCTCCACCAGCTTCTGGAAGCGGCGCTGCAGCGAGCAGTCACGGGTGCCGACCACGATCACATTGCCGTGCTTGTCGGCGATCACCTGCGCCTCGACGTGGCGGGCCTTGTCCAGGTACTGCTCCACGAAGCATTCACCGCGACCGAAGGCGGCAATGGCCTCACGGGTGGCGGATTCGAAGAGCTCGGGAATCTCCTCGATGGTCTGGGCGACCTTCATACCGCGACCGCCGCCGCCGAAGGCGGCCTTGATCGCGACCGGAACGCCGAACTCCTTGGCGAACGCGACGACCTCGTCGGCGTTCTTGACCGGATCCTTGGTGCCCGCGGCCATGGGCGCCTGGGCGCGCTCGGCGATGTGGCGGGCGGTGACCTTGTCACCGAGATCGCGGATGGACTGCGGTGAGGGACCGATCCAGATCAGACCGGCATCGATCACGGCCTGCGCGAAATCGGCGTTCTCGGAGAGGAATCCGTAACCGGGGTGGATCGCGTCCGCGCCGGCCTTCGAGGCGGCGTCGAGGATCTTGTCGAACACCAGGTACGACTCGGCCGAGGTCTGACCGCCGAGGGCGAAGGCCTCATCGGCGAGCTTCACGAACGGGGCATCGGCGTCCGGCTCGGCGTACACCGCGACGCTGGCGATACCGGCGTCCTTGGCAGCCCGGATCACGCGCACGGCGATCTCGCCTCGGTTGGCTACGAGGACCTTCGTGATCTGCGCGTTGGCATGGTTGGGCACTGAGCCTCCTGTGCTGGAGATAACTTCGTCTTGGGCAGTGTAGGCAGTCTGCCAACAACTGCTACACCGGGCCAGGGCTACCGATCGGTAGGTCCGGAGGCCGAAACTTTACAAGCGCGGCGGGGTGGCGGGCACCTCGCCCGGCTCTGCGCCGGTGACGATCGGGGCTCCGACCGCATTTGACCATTCGGTCCAGGAGCCGTCGTAGTTACGCACACCCTCCACACCGACGAGGTAGGTGAGGACGAACCAGGTGAGCGCCGACCAACGGCCGATGCGGGAGTACACCAGGGGCGCGGACCCGGCGCACACCCCACCGTAGATGACATCCAGTTCGGCGCGGGGCCGGAATCGGGAATCCGGCGCCACCGAGGCGCTCCACGGAATGCTCACCGCGGTCGGGATGTGCCCGGAGCGCAGCGCCTGCTCCTCGGGGCGGTCCAGCACGACGAGTTCGCCGGTGTACTCCTCGAAGACACGGGCGTCGATCAGCGGGCCGCCGAGCTGGGCGATGACATCGGCGCGGAAGGCGCGCGCGGTCTTGTCATCGCGCGGGACCACCGGGTATTCGCCCGGCGCGGGGTACGGGACCTCGAAGGTGGTGTCGCGGGCCTCGGAGATCCAGGCATCCCGGCCGCCGTCCAGCAGGCGCACATCTTCGTGTCCGAAGAGGTCGAACACCCACAGGGCGGCGGCCGCGGTGCCATTGGCCCGATCGCCGTAGATCACAACGGTGTCGTCCCGGCCGATACCCTTGGCGCGCATGAGCGCGGCGAAGGAATCACCATCGACGACATCGCGAGTTCGGGTATCGATCAACTCGTTTCGCCAATCGATCTTGATCGCACCCGGGACATGGCCGATGTCGTATAGCAATATGTCTTCGTTGGACTCGATGATCTTGAGCCCCGGCGCGCCGATGTTTGCCGACAGCCATTCTGTGGTTACTAGTCGGTGAGGATGTGCGTAGGAACCGAACGAGGGATGCGGATCCGGGGCAACGGGCACAGTGTGGTCCTTCACGCGTGGTGGGGTTGGGTATCGGCAGTTCGAATCTCAGCACCGATCGTAGGCAAGTGGCGGTAACGAAACTCGTTTCAGATCACGAATCGGATGATTGAGCGAATTAAGCGCAGCTTCATCCGATAAAGTCTCTCGAGAGGAGGGGTGAGCTATGTCCGATTCTTGGCCGCGACGACGTCTGCTCGCGATCCTACGTGGCGCCAGCGAGCCTCTCGACGCGCAGGAACTGGCCCGGGTTACCGGTCAACATGTGACAACGGTGCGTTTCCATTTGGATGTGCTCACCCGTGAATCACTGGTCCGCCAATTCCAGCAGCCGCCGCGCGGACGCGGTCGCCCGCGCATCGGCTATACGGCTGTACAGCGATCGGTCGGCTATCAGGAATTGGCACAGGTGCTGGCCGATCAGCTCGGCAGTGATCCGCGCCGGCGCTCCGATGCCGCCATTGCCGCGGGCCGGGTCTGGGGTTCCAAATTGGAATCGGTGGACCAACCGGTCGAAACATTGGAGGACGCACGGGATCTCACGGTCACCGTCGCCTCCGAACTCGGCTTCGCGCCCGAACGCGATCCGGCCGGGGAGACCGATGAGCATTCACTCATCCGACTCACCGCGTGCCCGCTGCGCGAACTCGCGCGCACGCATTCGGAGGTGGTCTGCGGTGTGCACCTGGGGCTCATGCGCGAGGTGCTGGACCACAATGGGGCGCGCGACACCGTCACGGTGCGACTGCACCCCTTCGTGGAGCCCGAATTGTGTGTGGCCCGACTGGATTTGATCGCGGCGGCGCGCAATACCACCGACGCCATTCCGGGCGTGGACAGCGATACCGAGGAACCCCGGCTGGCGCCCTCAATGAGCCGGGTCGCTCCACAGCTGCGTAGCCCCGACGCCCACCTGGGCAAGCAGTCGACGAACCAGCGGTAGGCCGATACCGATCACGCTGGAGGGGTCGCCCTCGATGCGCTCGACGAACCAGCCGCCCATACCGTCCAGGGTGAAGGATCCGGCCACCTGGAGCGGTTCGCCGGTGGCGATGTAGGCGTCCAGTTCCTCGGGTTCGGGCTTGGCGAAATGCACGGTGGTGGTGCTGCAATCGGCTGCCTCGGACAGGATTTCGCCGTCCCGCAGGCGCAGCACACTGTGCCCGGTGAGCAGATCGGCACTGCGCCCGGCCATTTCGGCCCAGCGCGCCCGCGCCACCTCGGGGGTGAGTGGTTTGCCCTGCAACTGCCCGCCCACGAGCAGCATCGAATCACAGCCCACCACAACGGAATCGGTGAATTCACCGGGGAGTGCGCGGCCCGCCTCGGCCAGCGCGCGGCCCTGATCGGCAATGGCGACCGCGATATCGCGCGCCTTGGCGCGGGCCAGTTCGATCACGACGTTCTCGGGGGTGGTGCCCGCCGGGAGGGCGGCGGCCACCGCGTCCTCGTCCACATTGGATACCCGAACCACCGGTTCGACGCCCGCATTGCGGAGTACGCCGAGCCGGGCCGGGGACTGGGATGCCAGCACGAAGGTGGTCACAGCCGCTGAAGCTACCGCCCCCGCACGTGACCGGCTACTCCGGGTACTGACGTACGCCGGGTAGCTGGTGCCGTAGGCCGGACCGGATCAGTCGCGCAGGTGCGACAGGGCCGGGAAGGCGTACGGGGAGAACGGCGCGGAGCCGCGGTGCAGCAGGGTCGGACGGCCCCACATATCGGCCGGGCCATTGTCGGCGGGAGCGCCCACGGCGCTCGCGGCGGCGGCGAAAACCGCGACCAGGGCGGCCAGCTCGGCGTCGCTGGGATTGCCCTTCACAACCTGGATGAGCGGACCCGTACTCGACGGTTCAGTCTCGGCTACAGCCGGTTCGACCGCTTCCGTCAATTCCTCGACGGCCAGATCCAGTTCGGCGGCGCGCAGTACTTCTTCGTCAGCCATGGTCGTCACAGCGCCAGTCCTCCTGTCCAATTGCCGCACCGGTGGCGCGGCTGTTCGCGGAATATGGGATCGAAACCGCAAACGGTAATCTGCGGCCCCCGGCTTCGAGGGCCCGTTCCTACCATCTTTGCTCGGATGGGGCGTTCTTGCGCGGTATGCGAACTACGACACAACTGGTACCGGAGTCCCAACCTCAGTGTGCGCCCCACGCAGCGTTCATCGTTCGATCAGAGCGGAATGTTGCCGTGCTTCTTCGGCGGCAGGGTCACCATCTTGCGCTCGAGCAGCCGCAGCGCCGACACGATCTGACCGCGGGTGTGCGAGGGCGGGATGACCGCGTCGACGTACCCGCGCTCGGCGGCCACGTACGGGTTGACCAGGGTGTCCTCGTACTCGTTCTGCAGTTCCAGGCGCAGCGCGTCGACATCGGCGCCCTCGGCGGCGGCATCCTTGAGCTGCTTGCGGTAGACGAATCCGACCGCGCCCGAGGCGCCCATGACGGCGATCTGAGCGGTCGGCCACGCCAGGTTCACATCGGCGCCCATATGCTTGGAACCCATGACGTCGTAGGCGCCGCCGTAGGCCTTACGGGTGATAATTGTGATCTTGCCCACAGTAGCCTCACCGTAGGCGTAGAGCAGCTTCGCGCCGCGGCGGATGATGCCGTTGTACTCCTGGCCGGTGCCGGGCAGGAAGCCCGGAACATCGACCAGGGTGATGATCGGGACATTGAAGGCATCGCAGGTGCGCACGAAGCGCGCGGCCTTCTCCGAGGCGTCGATATCCAGGCAGCCCGCGAACTGGGAGGGCTGGTTCGCCACGAAACCGACGCTGCGGCCGTCGATGCGGGCGAAGCCGACGATGATGTTCATCGCGCGCTCGGCCTGGACCTCGAGGAATTCGTCGTCGTCCACCAGGGACTTGATGACCTCGTGCATGTCGTACGGCTGGTTCGGCGAATCCGGGATGATGGTGTCCAGCGCGAGGTCGTCCTCGGTGAGGTTGTCCTCGATGGCGCCGTCAATCGGATCGGTGGCCGGGAAGCGCGGGGCCTCGGCGCGGTTGTTGCTCGGCAGGTAGCCCAGCAGGTCCTTGACGTAGTCCAGGGCGTCCTGCTCGCCGGAGGCGACGTAGTGCGCGACACCGGACTTCACCATGTGGGTGTGGGCGCCGCCCAGCTCCTCCATGGTGACCTCTTCACCGGTGACGGTCTTGATCACGTCCGGGCCGGTGACGAACATCTGCGAGGTCTGATCGACCATGACGACGAAGTCGGTCAGGGCGGGTGAGTAGACGTGGCCGCCCGCGGCCGGTCCCATGATGAGCGAGATCTGCGGGATCACGCCGGAGGCCTGGATATTGCGGTGGAAGATCTCGCCGTAAAGGCCCAGGGAGACAACGCCTTCCTGGATGCGCGCGCCCGCGCCCTCGTTGATGCCGATCAGCGGACGGCCGGTCTTGAGGGCCAGATCCATGACCTTGACGATCTTCTCGCCGTAGACCTCACCGAGCGAGCCGCCGAAGACGGTGACGTCCTGGGAGAAGATGCAGACGTCACGGCCGTCGATGGTGCCGTAACCGGTCACCACGCCGTCGCCGAGCGGACGCTGGTTCTCCAGGCCGAAATTCACGCTGCGGTGCCGGGCGAGTGCGTCCAGCTCCACGAACGAGCCCTCGTCCAGCAGGGCGAGGATGCGCTCGCGCGCGGTCATCTTGCCCTTGGCGTGGACCTTGTCGACCGCGGCCTCACCCATCGGGTGCTGTGCCTCTTCCAGCCTGTTACGCAGGTCGGCCAGCTTACCGGCGGTCGTGTGGATATCTGGGGCGCCCGCCGACCCCGGCGAAGGCTGCTGCTGGACACTCGTCATGCCCGGGAGTGTAACCAGTACCAGTGCCCCCTGGTAATACCGCGGGGGCTACTCGTGAGTACGGTTATTGACTGGCCGCCAGTAGAGATTCGCAGGTCAAAGCATAGATTTCGCCACCGAACCCGCCCGGATCCCGGCGCGGAATCCATTCGTCATCCCGGCATGCATTCGGCCGGGATGCACAGCGGAAAGAATGGACCCCGGCCGAAAACGCGCCGGAATGACGGGCAGGAAAGGTGGGCCCGACACCGCCGACGATCCGGGCGCGACTTCCGGCCGCGCCCAGACGCCTTCGTACTCAACCCAATACGCGGTCCAGGGCGTCGACGGCCTCGTCGAGTTCGGCGACGGTGACCGTCAGCGGGGGGCGGAAGCGGATGCCGCGCGCCCCGGTGCCGAGGATGAGCACGTGCTCCCGTTCACGGAGCCTGGTGACCGCGTCATCGCGCAATTGCGCCGTCGCCAGGGTGATGGCGCACATGAGTCCACGACCGCGTGGTTCGGTGACCTCCGCGTGTCTTTCGGACAATTCGGTCAAACGGCGCAACAGGTGCTCGCCGAGTTCGCGCGCCCGCTCCTCGAGCCCGTCCTGTTCGATCACCTCGAGGATGCGGCGCGAGCGCACCATATCGGCGAGGTTGCCGCCCCAGGTGGAATTGAGCCGGGAGCTGACGCGGAACACATTGTCCGGCACCTCGTCGACGCGCCCGCCCGCCATGATTCCGCATACCTGGGTCTTCTTGCCGAAGGCGACCACATCGGGTTCCAGGCCGAGCTGTTGATAGGCCCACATGGTGCCGGTCATGCCGACGCCGGTCTGCACCTCGTCGAGGATGAACAGCGCGTCGTTGGCGTGGCACAGCTCCTGCACGGCCCGAAGGAATTCCGGTCGCAGATGCCGGTCGCCGCCCTCGCCCTGAATCGGTTCGGCAATGAAACACGCTATGTCGTGCGGGTTTTCGGCGAAGGCGCGGGCAGCTTGGTCGAGGGCGCGCCGTTCGGCGGCCTCGATATCGGGATGCTCGTCACCGAGGTACGGGGTGTCGATGCGCGGCCAGTCGAATTTCGGGAAGCGGGCGGTTTTCACCGGATCGGTGTTGGTGAGCGAGAGCGTGTATCCGGTGCGGCCGTGGAAGGCGCCGGTCAGATGCAGCACCTTGGTGCCGAGTTCCGGTGCGCGCCCGTGCATTTCATTGTGCCGCGACTTCCAGTCGAAGGCCGCTTTGAGCGCGTTCTCGACCGCGAGTCCGCCACCGTCGATGAAGAACAGGTGCGGTAGCCGGGGATCGCCGAGGACGCGCGCGAAAGTGTCGACGAACCTTGCCATTTCGACGGTGTAGACGTCGGAGTTGCTGGGCTTGTTCAGGGCCGCTGCGGTGAGGTTGGACAGGAAGCGACGGTCACCGACGAGCGCGGAATGGTTCATGCCCAGCGCCGAGGAGGCGAAGAAGCCGAACATATCCAGGTATGCGGTGTCGTCGCGGGCGTCGACCAGCCTGCGGCCGCGCGATCTGCGCAGGTCCAGGACTAGATCGAAACCATCGGCGAGGATGTTCGCGGACAGGATCTCATGCACCCGGGCGGGGGTGACCAGTGTCGTTTCGGCAACCGCCCCGAGCCGATCGAATTCGAGGGTCACTCCCCCAGCGTAAGGGAATCTTTACGGTTTTGTCCGTAAGTTTCGAAGTAATTACGAGAGAGGCCTATTTGTCATAGAATGTCTGCAGAATGATGGTGCTTCGCGTCCGGACGTTGGCCGTGGCGCGAATCTCCTGCAGCAGCTGCTCCAGATGCCGCGGCGAGGCCACGCGCACGAGCAGCATGTAGCTCTCGTCGCCGGCCACCGAATGGCAGGCCTCGATGCCCGGAATGTGCTGCAGCAGTGCGGGTGCGTCATCGGGCTGCGACGGGTCGAGAGGAGTGATGGCGACAAATGCCGACAGCATCTGCCCCAGCGCCTCCGGATCGACGTTCGCCGTATAGCCGCGGATCACGCCGCGCGCCTCCAGCCGCCGGACACGCGACTGCACCGCTGACACCGAAAGGTTCGCCTTCTCGGCAAGATTGGAGAGGGTGGCGCGACCATCGGCAATCAG
Organism: Nocardia acidivorans NBRC 108247; assembly: GCF_001625085.1. Lineage (GTDB taxonomy): Bacteria > Actinomycetota > Actinomycetes > Mycobacteriales > Mycobacteriaceae > Nocardia > Nocardia acidivorans. The sequence continues at coordinate 26,510 of NZ_BDAW01000005.1, read as the reverse complement.
CTCACGGATCAGCAATCGATCGATGTCGTCGAGTTGTGGTTTCGCCGGTGTATCCGCCATCAGCGAAGGCTAACTCAGCGAACCGAACTCGTGGCCGGAACCCATACTGGAGCTGCCGATGAACCCCATCCAGACCGAAGATTCGACCCGCGAACTACGGGCGCGCACCGAGGGGCTGCTGCGCGCTCTCGGGGCGAAAACCCCCGAACCGGGCGAACTCTCGGCGCGCACGCCGATCACCGGCGGCGAACTGCTGACCCTGCGGCCGAGTTCGGCGGCGGAGGTGGACGCCGCCGTCGAGCGCGCGGCCGCCGCCTTCCGGGATTGGCGCACCGTTCCCGCGCCGCAGCGGGCCGCCGTGGTGCGGCGTTTGGCCCAGTTGCTGGTCGAGCATCAGGACGAACTGGGCGAACTGGTCACCTTGGAGGCCGGGAAGATCGGGGCCGAGGCCCGCGGTGAAGTCCAGGAGATGATCGATATCTGCGAGTTCGCCCTCGGGCTCTCGCGGCAGTTGTACGGGCGCACCATGCCTTCCGAACGCCCCGGGCATCGACTGATGGAGACCTGGCATCCGCTCGGGGTGGTCGGGGTGATCTCGGCGTTCAACTTCCCGGTGGCGGTGTGGGCGTGGAATACCGCGCTGGCGCTGGTGTGCGGGGACACCGTGGTGTGGAAGCCCTCCGATATGACGCCGTTGACGGCGCTGGCGTGTCATTCGCTGGTGCAGCGGGCGGCGGTCGAGGTGGGCGCGAATCCCGAAGTGCACCAGTTGATCCAGGGCGGCGGCGAGGTCGGCGCGCAGTTGGTCGGCGATTCGCGGGTGGCGCTGGTGAGCGCCACCGGATCGGTGCGGATGGGGCAGATCGTGGCCCCGCGCGTGGCCGAGCGGTTCGGGCGCTGCCTGCTCGAACTCGGCGGCAATAACGCTGCGGTGGTGACGCCGTCGGCGGATCTGGATCTGGCGGCGCGCGGCATCGTCTTCGCGGCGGCGGGCACGGCCGGGCAGCGGTGCACCTCGCTGCGGCGGCTCATCGTGCACGCGGATGTGGTGGGGCCGCTGGTGGAGCGCATCTCCTCGGCGTATCGGCAACTGCGCGTGGGCAATCCGCTCGCGGACGGGGTGCTGGTCGGGCCGCTGATCAACGGCCGGTCCTATACCGCCATGCAGGAGGCGCTGGCCCGCGCCCAGGCCGACGGTGGCGAATTGATCTGCGGTGGTGAGCGAGTCGAGGGTTTCGGCGACGACGCGTTCTACGTCCGCCCCGCGATCGTGCGGATGCCCGCCCAGACGGCGGTGGTGCGCGAGGAGACCTTCGCGCCCATCCTCTACGTGCTCACCTATCACGATCTCGATGCCGCGATCGAACTGCACAACGGTGTGCCGCAGGGGCTTTCGTCGGCGATCTTCACGCGGAACCAGCGCGATGCGGAGCGATTCCTGGCCGCCGACGGCTCGGACTGCGGTATCGCCAACGTGAATATCGGCACCTCGGGCGCGGAGATCGGCGGCGCTTTCGGCGGCGAGAAGCAGACCGGAGGCGGCCGCGAATCCGGTTCGGACTCGTGGAAGGCGTACATGCGCCGCGCCACCAACACGGTCAACTACTCCACCGAACTGCCACTGGCACAGGGCATTCGGTTCGAATAGCAGCGAGAACCCGAGATCGGAGTCGGCTGCGGCGCGGCGCCTACCGCGTCCGCCATTCGGCCACGCCGTGCGCGCACCCACCCGTTCATCCCGGCGTGGCCGACCCCGTCATCCCGGCGGGCTTTCGGCCGGAATCCACACCCCGCGAATCAGTCCTTGTCGTCGGCCGCGATCGCCCGAATCTGCGCTTCGTATGCGGCGCGGGTGGTTTCATCGGCCGGGTGCAGGGCGCGGTCGCCGTTGAACATGCGGCGGACCAGGCGGACGGCGGATTCCGGGGCGGCGGCCAGGGCGAGATCGATGGGACCCAGGTAGTTCGGGACGGCGACCTCGGCCCTGCGGGTGCGCACGGTCTGCACGACCGCGGCGGCGACATCCTCCGGATCGACGGTGGGCATGCCCGCGCCCAGGGCCAGGCCGGAGGAGAGCCGGGTGCGCACCGCGGACGGCATGATGGTGCTGACGCTGACGCCGTACGGTTCGAACTCCAAACGCGTTGCGGCGGAAAGTCCCACGGCCGCGAACTTGCTGGCGTTGTAGACGGCCAAGCCCGCGATCGGGATCTTCCCGGCCAGCGAGGCGACATTCACGATGTGCCCCCTACCGCGTTCCACCATGCCGGGTGCGACGGCGCGCATACCGTGGATGAGACCCCAGACGTTCACGTCGATGGTGGTGTGGCCCACCGAATCCGGCTCATCCAGGAAGGCCCCGGCGGGCATGACACCGGCATTGTTGACCAGGATGTCGATCCGCCCGAAGTCGGCGACCACCCCGTCCCACTGTCCCCGATCGCGCACGTCCAGCTCGAATGCCTTGGCTCCCAGCGCGGCAGCGGCCGTCTGCGCGGCGGCGGTGTCCACATCTGCGATGGCGACCTCCGCGCCCTTGCTCGCGAACAGTTCGGCCGTGCACCGGCCGATACCGCGGCCCGCGCCGGTGATCAGCACCCGCGCTCCGGCGAGATCGATTGCCGGATAGCTCTTTCCGAGGATGCTCACGCGAATTCTCCCTGTTCCATGGCCTTGCGGGTGCTGACCAGGCTGTGTTCGAAGGTGGCGAGACGGCGGCGGCCGTCCATGAAGTTGGGGCCCATGACCGCGAGGTCCTCGGCGGTGGCGTCGACGCGCAGCACCTTGGCGCCACCGGCGCGCAGCAGCGCGATTTCGGCATCGAGCTTCTCGCTCATGCGATTTCGCAGCTGACGCTCCAGGAAGTGGCCCGCGCTCGTGGCGGGGACGCGTCCGGTGGAGGCCATCGGCGCGAGCACCACGACCTCGTCCAGCTGGGCCGGAATGAGCAGATCGGCCGAGACGGTGGAGGCCGCGCCGCCGTCGATGAAGGTGCGGCCCGCGATCGGCACGGCCGGGAACCAGCCGGGTACACCCCACGAAGCCCGCAGTGCCGCACCGAGACTCGCGTCGGGGGCGGACGGCGAGCCGAAGGCGACGCGCTCACCGGTGGCATCGTCCATGGCGACCAGCCAGGTGGCGGGATGCTCGACCCAGGTGCGGCCGGGGTTCAGGCGATCGGCCAAACGCTGCAACCAGCTCGCGTCACCGCTGCCCTGCGGCAGCAGACCGCTGCCCGCGGTGAGTAGGGCGTGACCATTTCCGGGGCGCGCCAGCAGTTCTCGCACCGCGCGGCCGGGGGCGTTCAGGCGCGGGCGCGGCAGCGGCGGGAATCGGCCGGGCTCACAACGCATATGGGCGGTGAGGATGGGGTTGGTGGAGGTGCCGCGCTGCATGGCGATCAGTTCGTCCACGCCGATGCCGCTGCCGAGCATGGTCAGCATTTCGGCGCCGGCGGAAGTGCCGATCATGACATCGGCGTCGCGCGGGTCCCAGTCCAGTACATCGCGGGCAGCCGCCAGTGCGGCGACGATCCAGGCCGCACCGACGGTCCCCCCGCACCCGATGGCCAGGCCACGCCTGTGTGACCCGTTCCTGTTACTCATGGTTCCGAACACTAGCAGTCTTGAGATACCGCGGGTATCCCAAATCTTCCAGTACCTAGAATGGCGCGTATGGCACGACTGACCCGGACCGAGAGCCAGGCCCGCACCCGCGCCGACCTGCTCGCGACCGCACGCGAGATGTTCCTCACCGACGGGTACGCCAAGACCAGCCTGGAGCGGGTCGCCGAGGAGGCCGGCTACTCCAAGGGCGCGGTGTACTCGAATTTCCGCACCAAATCGGCGCTGTGCCTGGAGGTGCTCGGGCTGATTCACGAGACCAAATTCGCCGAGGCCGCGGAACTGCTGGAAGGCGACGGCACACTCGAGGAGCGACTGGCCCGGTTTCAGGGCTGGGCCGAACGCACGCTCGGCGATGTCGGCTGGACCATGCTGGAGTTCGAGTTCGCCATTGTCGCCCGGGATGATCCGGCATTGCAGGCCGCGCTGGTCTCCAATCTCGCGGTGGTGCGCGGAACCATCGGCGCGCGGTTGCAGGGACTCGCCGATTCCAACGGGCTGACCCTGCCGCTGCCCGCCGAGGACGCGGCGACCGCGGTGCTGAGTCTCGGTCTGGGGCTCGGCATTCTGCGCGCCATCGATCCAAGTCTCTCGGCCGGGCTGATCACCGATGCGGTGCGCGCGATGCTCAGCGGATCGGTGCCGCTCTGACGAACCGACGGGCCGGAGCCCCGGGATAGCCGCACCCAGCGGCTCGGCGCGGACGCCCGCTCACCGATTCCGGTGCGCCAAGGCGGTGGCGGTCAGGGCCGGAAGTGCAGGGTCCATTCGCCGCGATAGTGCAGCCGGGTGACGCTCACCGGGGGAACATCTATGCGCCAGAACGATTTCGCGGGTGCGTCGAGGGTGACCAGCAGTGCGGCGCGAATGACCGACGGGTGGGTGATGGCGATGGTGGGCTCGCCCTCGATCGCGATATCGGCCAGCCATTCCCCGGTGCGCTCGAGCACATTGATCACCGATTCGCCGCCGTGCCCGCGGTAGCCGGGATCGGTGAGCCAGAGGTACAGGTCCTGCTTGGGCACCGACATGAGTTCACCGCCGCGCCAAGCCCCGGCGTCGAGATCGCGCAGTCGGTCGTCCTCCTTACCCATGAGTCCCATGAGCGCCGCGGTCTCCACGGTCCGGCGTTCGGGGGCGGTGAGCACCCGCGCGGCCTGCAATCGCCCGCAGGCGGAGACCGCGCGCCGACCGGCTTCGGTCAGCGGTTCGTCCACCGGGAATCGTGCTTTGCGCATCGCCTCGGTCATCCCGTGACTGACCAGGTCGAGCCGGAGCACCTTCTGCACGGTTCGCAGCCTACGCGCGGCCCTCGCGGCCGTAATCCGATTGCCCGTCCTTCGCTCCCCACCCGTGACGGGGCGATCTCGGCCGCGCGAACGGGTCGTGCGGTGCACCCGCGAGCGGCGGGCCGGGCGACGCGACGGCGGGGGTCGGCGGAGTGTCGGTGGGCGGGTGCAGACTGGGGCAATGGATCGGTTCTCGCCTGCTACCCGGGAGTGGTTCGACGGCGCTTTCCCCGCGCCGACGGCCGCGCAATTGGGGGCGTGGGAGGCCATCGCGGCGGGGCAGCACACCCTGGTGGTCGCGCCGACCGGGTCGGGTAAGACGCTGTCGGCGTTCCTGTGGGCGATCGATCGGCTCGCCACCCGGGAGCCGGTGGCGAAAGGCAAAGCCGCCCGCGGCGGCAAGGCAGCGGGCAAGGCCGAGGCCGAGAAGGCCGCCAAGCCGAAGACCTCGGTGCTCTATATCTCTCCATTGAAGGCGCTCGCGGTGGATGTGGAGCGAAATCTGCGGGCACCGCTGGTGGGGGTTACCCAGACGGCCAAGCGGCTGGGACTGGCCGCGCCGGAGATCACGGTGGGCGTGCGGTCCGGGGATACCAGTCCGGCGGATCGGCGGGGCCTGTTGCGGACGCCGCCGGACATTCTGATCACCACGCCGGAGTCGCTGTTTCTGATGCTCACCTCGGCGGCGCGCGAGACGCTGAGCCAGGTGCACACCGTTATCGTGGATGAGGTGCATGCCATCGCGGGCTCCAAACGCGGTGCGCACCTGGCGCTTTCACTGGCGCGATTGGACGCGCTGCGGGCCGCGCAACCGGGTTTCGAGCGTCCCGCGCAACGCATCGGATTGTCGGCGACGGTGCGACCGCCCGAGGAAGTCGGGCGGTTCCTGGTGGGGAGTGCGCCCATCACCATCGTGAATCCGCCCGCGCCCAAGACCTTCGATCTGTCGGTCCGGGTGCCGGTGGCGGATATGACCGAACCCGATGCGGGAGCGGAGGATTCGGATCAGCCCGGATCGATCTGGCCGCATGTGGACGAGGCCATCGTGGATCTGGTGCTCGAGCATCGGTCCTCGATCGTGTTCGCGAATTCGCGGCGGCTGGCCGAGCGGCTCACGGCGCGTTTGAACGAGGAGTACGCGGGGCGGATCGGCGAAGCGGTCGACACCGAGCACAAACCGCCCGCACAACTGGGTGCGTCCACCGAGGTGATTCACGGTGCGGCGCCGCTGTTGGCGCGGGCGCATCACGGGTCGGTGAGCAAGGAACAGCGCGCGATCATCGAGGATGATCTCAAGAGCGGGCGATTGCGCTGCGTGGTCGCCACCAGCAGCCTGGAGCTCGGAATCGATATGGGCGCGGTCGAATTGGTGGTGCAGGTGGAGGCGCCGCCCTCGGTCGCGAGTGGGTTGCAACGGGTCGGGCGCGCCGGGCATCAGGTGGGTGAGATCTCGCGGGGCGTGATCTTCCCCAAGCACCGCACCGATGTCATTCACTGTGCGGTGGCGTCGCAGCGAATGACCGCCGGGCAGATCGAGAAACTCGAGATTCCGCTGCATCCGCTCGATATCCTCGCCCAGCAGACCGTCGCCGCCTGTGCGCTGGAGCCCCTGGATGCCGAGACCTGGTTCGAGACGGTGCGCGGTACGGGAAGCTATGCGGCACTGCCGCGTTCGGCCTATGACTCGGTGCTGGATCTGCTGTCCGGGCGCTATCCCTCCGATGAGTTCGCGGAGCTGCGTCCCCGGATCGTGTGGGATCGGGACGCGGGCACGCTCACGGGCCGGCCGGGGGCGCAGCGACTCGCAGTCACCTCGGGCGGTGCCATTCCGGACCGCGGCCTCTTTCCGGTCTTCATGGTCGGTGAGAAGGCTTCCCGGGTAGGCGAACTCGATGAGGAGATGGTGTACGAATCCCGGGTCGGCGATGTCTTCGCGCTCGGGGCGACCAGCTGGCGGATCGAGGAGATCACCTTCGACCGGGTGCTGGTCACACCCGCTTTCGGCCAGCCGGGGCGACTTCCCTTCTGGCATGGCGATTCGCTGGGCCGTCCCGCCGAATTAGGGGCCGCGCTGGGCGAATTCGTCCGCACGGCGGGCAAGGCGGTGGAGCAGTCCACCGTGGAGCAGGTCACCTCGGCGGCGGGCTTGGACGCCAATGCCACCGCGAATCTGGTTGCGCTGCTACAGGAGCAGAAAGTGGCGACCGGGCAGCTGCCGACGGATCGCACCATGCTGGTCGAACGGTTCCGGGATGAGCTGGGCGATTGGCGGGTGGTGCTGCACTCCCCGTACGGGCTGCCGGTGCACGCGCCGTGGGCGCTGGCGGTGGGTGCTCGGCTGCGGGAGCGGTTCGGGGTGGATGCCGCGCCGACGCCTTCGGATGACGGAATCGTGGTGCGATTGCCCGATACCACCGATGATCCGCCCGGGGCGGAATTGTTCGTCTTCGAACCGGACGAGATCGACGATGTGGTGACCGAACAGGTCGGCGGGTCGGCACTGTTCGCCTCACGGTTCCGGGAGTGCGCGGCGCGGGCACTGCTGCTGCCGCGCCGGGACCCCGGTAAGCGGGCTCCGCTGTGGCAGCAGCGACAGCGAGCGGCCCAATTGCTGGATGTGGCAAGGAAATTCCCGGAATTCCCGATCCTGTTGGAGACGGTGCGGGAATGCCTACAGGACGTGTACGACCTGCCGTCGCTGCGTGAGCTGCTGGGCCAGGTGGCGCGCCGCCAGGTGCGGCTGGTCGAGGTGGAGACGGCCACACCGTCGCCGTTCGCGAATTCGCTGCTGTTCGATTACATCGGGCAGTTCATGTACGAGGGCGACAGTCCGCTCGCCGAGCGGCGGGCGGCGGCATTGTCGCTGGACTCCAGTCTGCTGGCGGAGCTGCTCGGGCGAGTCGAACTGCGGGAGCTGCTCGACGCCTCGGTATTGGAGCTGACCGAGCGGGAATTGCAGCGGCTCACCCCGGAACGGCAGGCGCGGGATATGGAGGGGCTGGCCGATCTACTGCGGCTGCTCGGGCCGATCACGGCCGAGGAGGCGGCCGAGCGCTGTACCGAGGATCCACGACCCTGGCATGCGGAGCTGGTGAAATCCCATCGTGCCCTGGAGGTTTCATTCGCGGGGTCACGGTGGTGGGTGGCGGTCGAGGATGCGGCCCGGTTGCGGGACGCGCTCGGGGTTCCCCTGCCGATCGGTGTTCCCGCCGCCTTCATCGAACCGGTCGCCGATCCGCTGGGCGATCTGGTGGGCCGCTTCGCCCGCACGCACGGCCCGTTCACGCTCGCGCGGGTGGCGCATCGCTTCGGCCTCGGCACCGCCGTGGCCGCCACGGCGCTGCATCGGCTCGCCCTCGAAAAGCGGGTGGTGGAAGGTGAATTCACGCCCGGGTCGGCGGGATCGGAGTGGTGCGACAGCGAGGTGCTGCGCCGGCTGCGCCGTCGCTCCCTGGCCGCGGCGCGCAAGGAGGTGGAGCCGGTGGCGACCGCCGCTCTGGCCCGCTTCCTCCCGTCCTGGCAGCATATCGGCACCGGTGAACTGCGCGGCGTGGACGGTGTGGCGACGGTGGTGGAACAGCTTGCGGGCGTGCCGATTCCGGCCTCGGCGTGGGAGTCGCTCATCTTCCCCGCGCGCGTCCGCGACTACTCCCCCGCCATGCTGGACGAACTCATGGCCACCGGTGAGGTGCTCTGGTCCGGGCACGGCGCCATCACCGCCAAGGACGGCTGGATCGCCCTGCATCCCGCCGACCAGGCGGGCCTGACGCTGCCGCCGCCGGATGAGCTGGACTTCACCGAAATCCACATCAGCCTGTTGATGGCCTTGGGCGCGACCGTAATCGGCGGCCCCCGCGCTGCCGTGGCACCGGACGAACAGACGCGTCTCTCCGACAGTTCCCCGGCTGTCGCCGATACTCCTGCCATGGCCACCGCCCCGGATCAGACGGGCGGTGAGGGCGAGGGTTCCGCACCGCGCGCCGCCGAATATCAGGTGGTCGATATGGCCGGGGGCGGGGCGTATTTCTTCCGGCAGTTGTTCGAAGCCTCCGGGCTCGAGGATGAGGCGGGAGTGCTTGCGGCGCTGTGGGAACTCGCGTGGGCCGGGTATGTGGCCGGGGATACGTTCGCGCCGGTGCGGGCGCTGCTGACGGGGACGGCGCGCACGAGTACCGCGCATCGCACGCCTCGCCGGGCTCCGCGCGGGCGAATGTACCTGCCGCGCACCGGGGTTCCGGTTCGGACGAGTCCGCCCAGTGCGGCCGGACGATGGTCGCTGCTGCCGGAGCGGGTGGCGGACAATACGATTCGGGCGCACGCCACGGCGGATGTGCTGTTGGAGCGGTACGGCGTGCTCACGCGCGGGTCGGTGCAGAGCGAGGGTGTGCGCGGCGGATTCGCGCTGATGTATCGGGTACTCACCGAATTCGAGGACCGGGGACGGTGTCGGCGCGGATATTTCGTGGACTCGCTCGGCGGTGCACAGTTCTCCACCACCGATGTGGTGGACCGATTGCGCTCGTTCGACACCGATCGGACCGGTGCGGAGCCGGCGGGCAACGCCCTGGTGCTCGCGGCCTGCGATCCGGCGAATTCCTATGGGGCGGCACTACCCTGGCCCAAGTCCGCGGTGGAGGGTGCTGGCCATCGACCCGGGCGCAAGGCCGGTGCGCTGGTGGTGCTGGTGGATGGCGAGCTGGCGCTCTATCTGGAGCGCGGCGGTAAGACGCTGCTGACCTTCACCGAGGATCCCACGGCGCGAGCCGCCGCGGCCACGGCGCTGGCGGGCCTGGTCCAGGAACGGCGAGTCGATTCCCTGGTCATCGATCGGGTGAACGGTGAATCGGTGCACGGCAATGTCTTCGCCGAATTCCTCACCCGCGCCGGGTTCGCCGCCACCCCCAAGGGTTTCCGCCTCCGGAGCCGCCCATGACCGGGATCGCCCATGCCCGAAGGTGACACGGTCTACCTGACCGCTGCGCGCCTGCGCACCGCCCTGGCCGGAAAAACGCTGACCCGCAGCGACTTCCGCGTACCCAGGTACGCCACCCTCGACCTGCGCGGGCAACAGGTCGAGAGCGTAGGCAGCTACGGCAAGCATCTCTTCGTACGCACCCCCGACCTGAGCATCCACACCCATCTCAAGATGGAAGGCGTGTACCGGGTCTACACCCCCGGCCAGCGCTGGACCAAGCCGGGTTTCACGGCTCGCCTGATCCTGGCCACCGAGGATTCCGAGGCCGTCGGCTTCTCCCTCGGCCTGGTCGAAGTCCTCCGCCGCCCCGACGAACACACCGCCACCGACCACCTCGGCCCCGACCTGCTCGGCCCCGATTGGGATGCGGCCGAAGCGGTCCGGCGCCTCTCGACCCATCCCGACCAGCCCATCGGCCTAGCCCTGCTCGATCAACGAAACCTGGCCGGCATCGGCAATATCTACCGCAGCGAAATCTGCTTCCTCCGCCGAATCCACCCCGCGACCCCGGTAGGCGAAATCGACGATCTCCCCGCCCTGGTAGCCGAAGCCCACCGCGTCCTGACCAAAGCCGCCCACGAACCCCCATGGCGCGCACTGGCCTACGGCCGCCAGCGCCGCCCCTGTCCCCGCTGCGGCACCAATATGGTCGTCCACCTGTTAGCCGACGACCCGGCCCTCCCCCGCGCCGACCGAGGCATCTACTTCTGCCCCCGCTGCCAACCCGTCCGAACCCCGTAACCCCGTAACCGACGGGTGGCGGTCAGACACCTGCGCTTCCGGGTAGCAGCGGGCGCATGAAGGTTCGCTCGTAACGGAGTACACAGCCGCTCTCATCTCTGATGCGATCCGCGGCGACGAAGTCGGGGTCGGTGCCGAACAGGGTGCGGTACTCCTCGTAGGCGGCGAGGCTCGAGAAGCTGAACAGCGCAAGGGCTTTGTCGCTCGCGCCCTCCGACGGAAGGAAGTAGCCGTGGTGCGTCCCGCCGTGGCGCTCGACCAATTCCATCCACCGTGCGGCGAAGCGTTCGAATACGTCGATCTGGCGAGCGTCTATCACGTACTCGACGACACAAGTGATCATGCATCAACTTAACAATGCCCTGCGGACCCGGCTACCTCAGTTCTGCACCGGATAGTCGATGACGACCACACCGCCGGTGGCGTAGTTGGCGACGTCGGCGGCCGCTCTCCGGCCGTATTCCGAGGCCTGGGACGCGGCCAGGGCGGCGGCATCGGCGAATTCGGCTTCGAAGACCGCGAAATACGGCGATTCCCCGGTGCTCGCCGCGACGTCGAAGCTGTAGCGATACGCGAGCAGGCCGGGCCAATTCCTGACCAGCGGAAGGTGATTGGTCACGTAGTAGTCGCGGAAGTGGTCGGGGTCCGCGGGCTTGGGGTAGAGGACCACCAGCTTATGCATGACTGCCTCCTGCGTCGGTGTGGGTGAGCGCGATATCCGGTACCGCGGTCGGTTGAAACGTCATATCCGCAGGTTAGGGCCTGACACGTGGTCGAGGGAAAGACCGGGGCGGGATAGACTCAGAACGGATCGTTATCAATCGGGAGGGAGGGCGTAGATTGCCGGATACGGTGAGCCTGCGGTACTTCCTGGTGCTGGCGCAGGAGTTGAACTTCACCCGCGCGGCGGCACGGATCGGTATCGCGCAGCCCGCGCTCAGTGCCCGAATGCGCCGATTGGAAGCAGAACTCGGCACCGGTCTGCTGGTTCGCAATACGCGCAGCGTCGTATTGACCACGGCCGGTGCGGCTTTGGCGGAATCCGCGCCACCCGCGCTGGCGGCATTGGACCGGGCATGGGACACCGCCCGGAAGGCGGGTGCAGGGGAACTGGGCACATTGCGCATCGGCTACAGCCTCAGCGCGGGTGCCGAAACGGCACCGGCGCTGGTGGACAGGCTTATTCGCGACAGTCCGGGACTCGAGGTCGGCGCGGTTCCGATGGCGACACCGGAGATCTCCGCCGCGGTCGCCGACGGCCGCATCGACGCGGGGATCACCCGCGGTGAACAGCCGGGTCGTGGCGTGCGCCGTTTTCCGCTGCGGCGCATGCGCATCGGAGTTCAACTGGCACAACATCATCCACTGGCCGAACACGCGGAGATCGAGATCGCCGATGCGGCCGCCTATCCGCTGCGGCTCCCCGACCGCACGGCCAACCCCGTCATCCACGATCAGCTGGCCGCCACCTTCCAGGACGCCGGACCGATTCTCCGATTCCACACGCCCGCCGTCTCTTTCGACATGTTGCAGCGGGACCTACGCGACGGGCTCACCCTCGCGCCGGCCGGTGAAACCGCGGTCACGGTGGCACCGGCCGGACTCACCTGGCGGCCGCTGCGCGGCGCGCCCACCATGACGATGCACCTGGTCCTCCCCCGCGTGCAGACCCCACTGCATCACCGCATCCGCACCGCCGCCAAAACCCTTGCACAAGAACTGAACTGGCTATCGGACTGACGCGCAACCTCGCAAGCCCTCGAAGAATATCGCGATGGCCTAGGTGGCGGGCTGGCTGCGGTAGCGGGCGGGGCGGCCGTCGATGCGCAGGATCTTCCAGAGCAGGCGGGCCAGGGGGTTCATCAGACCGGCGTTGGTGGTGAGCATGCGGACGTCGGCGAAGAAGTCGGTCAGGGCCTGACGGGATTCGGGGCTGCGCCAGTAGACGTCTTTGAAAACCGCACGGGGGACGTCGAATTCGCGGCGGAAGCGGCGCGGGGGGACGGCGATCAGCCACAGCGCGACCCGCATGGTGATGGGGGTGAGCAGTGACAAAGCGAAGCGACTGATCGGCGCCAGGGTCGGGGCGTGGTGTTCGACGTATTCGTGGGCGAAGGAGATGTGGCGGGCTTCCTCGGCGACGTGGATCTGCATGACGCGGGTGATCATCGGATGCATTTCGGTGTCCGAGCGCAGGATGGCCTTCTGGCCGTGGTCGATCGGTTCCTCACCGGCCAGGACCATGACGAAGAACCAGGTCGGGAACAGGATCGGGACCAGCGGAATGATCGGGGCCAGGGCGCGGGTGGTGCGGCTCATGCCGGGCACGTCCATGCCGATGCGGTTGACCACCTCCTGGAACATCTGGGTGTGGTTGCATTCCTCGGCGGCTTCGTGGGTGCTGTAGCGGAATTCCGGGGAGCCGTTGGGCAGGGTGAAGACGTACTGCATGAGTCCGCGGATGAGGATGTTCTCGAATTGCAGGCCGACCTTGGCGATATTGGCCTGCCGCCACATACCGATGCGAATCTGCTGTTCCCTCGGGAGCGCGCGATACCAGGGGTGCGCGCCGAACGGGTCCGCGGTGGGCAGGATCCAGCGCTCGTCATCGGGTTCGATCACGAAACTCGGGTCGTCCCAGGCGATATCGAGGAATGGGTCGAAGCGGCGATGCACCGATCCCTCCGACAGGGTGGAGAGTGTTTCGTTGTAGTGCTCGTGCCGGTGGGTGGGCTTGGCGTGTGTGGACGACGTCATCGGCTGACTCCTCGAACCCCGACCGCGACACCATGTCGCGGTCACATGGTTACGGTAGCGCCACACCGGGGTCGGGACAAGGGTTGATCGCGACAGAGTGTCACGATCAAAGGAACGGTGCGGTTACAGCGCGGCGGAGGCGCGGGTCAGCAGCTCCCCGACCGGGATATCGGGATCGACCTCGATGTCCCGTACGCGCGCATGCCCCTGGACCAGATACACGATCGAATCGGTGAGCAGGCGGCTCACCGCGGTCGCGCCATAGCCGTCGGGGCGGGTGTGCAGCCAGCGGGTCACCGCGCCGTCGACCATCGAGACGATCGCGAACGCGGCCACCTCGATACCGGGATCGGTCTGTCCGAGAACCGCCGCGGCGGTCTCGAAGAGGACCGAAATACGTTCGGCGATAGCGGCTTTGGTGCCGGAGACGACCGCCTGCCCACTCGGGTCCTGACTGCCGGGGCCGCGTTCGACCCACTCGTTCAGCCGCGGGCGCGCCGACACCAGCCGCACATAACCGTCGACCGTGCGAAAGATCGTCTCGCGCAAGGTGTCGTCCGGATCGAGGGTGGGAGTCACCTCGTCCAAATGCAATTCGACCGCGTACTGCCGAGTGCGGGCATCGAGTTCTCTTCGATCGACGAAATGCCGGTAGATGACCGAGCGCTTCACCCCCGCCCGATCGGCGATGGCCTGCAGGGGAATCTCCGACCCCGGCTCGAACTCCTCGATCAACTCGATGAGCGCGTCCATGATCACCCGCCGCCGCTCGGCATTGTGATCACCCCACCGCCCGCCGGGGCTCACGAGCTTGTCCACCACCATCCCTTCAGCATTCCATCCCACATCCGGCCCGCCGCCCCCGCCGGTCAGAGTTGGGTGTGCCCGGAGCCGCCGAGAATGATCAGCGGCGTCAGCAGCGCGCCGAGGATGTCGTTTCCCTTGGCGCAGTCGGTGTCGGCACCCGCGTGCCGATTCGACGGTAAGCGCGCGGCGAGGCTCGACTCAGTCCTCTATCGCTCTCGGTGGTTCGGGTCGAGGCAATTCGCCGCGTAGCAGCCGTCCTTTGCGTCGCTGTAGCTCCAGCAACGTTGTCTCCATTGCGTTCTGATCGCTGTCGGCGGCCCTCTTGAACCTCAAGATCGCCATCCGGGCGTCGTCGGCGAACTCCTGCCATGCCGCGCTGAGCATGTGCGAAACCTTCGCCCTGTCGTCACTGTTGAGGAAGGTCACCGCGGCGGACAGGCCCGCCGACACCAGCGCGACCAGTGCCGCGGGTATCCGCAACTGCTCGGTGGCCAGACCGGCGGCCCCCGACACCGCGGCCAGAATGGCCGCGGGCAACCCCAGCAGAAAGTAGATCCGTCGCCAGCGATCGCTCGCCCGTCGTAGGTCGAACGCCCGCAAGTCGCCCTCTCCCACCAGCCGCATGAGCGCATCCAACTCACTCACCGGCGCATGACCCATGGCACTGTCCAAATCGGACCGCAAATGCGCCGGTCCACTGAACACACTCCGTTTGAACCCCTTGTAGGCAAACGGATCCGGCTCGGACCGCCACATCTCGAGCAACTTCTCATGCTGAGCGAGAGCTTCCCGCGCGGCCGCAATATCCGAGTCCGTGACGTCCTCGCCCCGGCCGGAGCCCGCATCCGCTTCTGTCATCGTCGCCCCCACTGGAAATGCACCGCAGCACAACGATCATCGCACTAATATCCCCGCGCTTCGCCCGTGTGCGACTACTTTTCGACCGGGACGGGCTCCAGGATTTGAGGGCGGGGTTCGGGGGCGGCGGCGCGGAGGGCATCTGCCGAGGCGTCGTCGGGGCGGGTTTGGGATTCGATTTCCGCTTGGACTCGGGCCGTGTAGGTAGCTATTTCGCGGGTGATCTCGGCTTCGTCCCAGCCCAGGACGGGGGCTACCAGGCGCGCCACTTGGTCGGCGCAGTCGACGCCGCGGTGGGCGTATTCGATGGAGATGCGGGTGCGGCGGGCGAGGATATCGTCCAGGTGCAGGGCGGCTTCGGCGGCCGCGGCGTACACGGCCTCGACCCGGAGGTAGCCGGGGGAGGCTTCGATCGGCTGCAGGAGTTCGGGTTTGCCTTCGGCCAGGCCCAGGACCTCTTCGATGAGGGAGCCATACCTGTTGAGCAGGTGCTGGATTCGGTACGGGTGGACGCCGTACTTCTCGGCCAGGTGTGGGGTCTGGTTCAACAGGGCGTGGTAGCCGTCCGCGCCGAGCAGCGGCACCTTGTCGGTGATGGTGGGCGGGACGCGACGCGGAATGTCCTGTGCCGCTTCATCCACCGCGTCATAGGCCATGACACGGTAGGTGGTGTACTTGCCGCCCGCGATGGCCACCAGGCCGGGGGCGATACGGGCGACGGCGTGTTCGCGGGAGAGTTTGGAGGTTTGATCGCTCTCCCCGGCGAGCAGCGGGCGCAGGCCCGCGTAGACGCCGGTGATATCGGCGTGGGTGAGCGGGGTGACCAGCACATCGTTGACGTGCTCGAGCAGATAGTCGATATCGCTCTTGGTGGCGGCCGGATGCGCGAGATCCAGATTCCAGTCGGTGTCGGTGGTGCCGATCAACCAGTGATCGGTACCCCACATGATGACGAACAGCACCGAGGTCGGCGTGCGCAGAATGATGGAGGTATCGCTGGCAATGCGGTCACGCGGGACCACAATGTGCACACCTTTAGACGCTCGCACATGGAATCGACCGCGTTGATGCGCCAGAGCCTGAAGCTCATCGGTCCAGACGCCCGTGGCATTGATGACCACACTGCCGCGCACCTCGGTGCGGCGACCGTCCTCACTGTCGTGCACCGTCACCCCGACCACGCGATCGGCCTCCCGCAGGAACCCCACCACCTGCGTGGAGGTGCGAATGACCGCACCGTAGTGCGCGGCCGTGCGGGCGAGGGTCATGGTATGCCGGGCGTCGTCGACGACCGTGTCGTAATAGGTGAGCCCGCCGGTGAGCGCATTGTGCTTGAGCCCGGGCGCGAGCCGCAGTGCCCCGGACTTGGTCAGATGATGCTGTCCCGGAACGGATTTCGCACCGCCCATGGTGTCGTACAGGGTGAGCCCGGCGGCGACGTACGGCCGCTCCCAGCCGTAGTGGGTGAGCGGGTACAGGAACTTCAGCGGCTTCACCAGATGCGGCGCCAGTTTGGAGAGCGAGAGTTCACGCTCGTGCAGGGCCTCGCGCACCAGCCCGAACTCCATCATCTCCAGATAGCGCAGGCCGCCGTGGAACATCTTCGATGAGCGACTGGAGGTGCCCGAGGCGAGATCGCGGGCCTCCACGAGGGCAACCTCCAGGCCACGGGTCGCGGCATCGAGTGCGATCCCCGCGCCGACCACGCCGCCGCCGATCACCACCACATCGAAGGCGTCCTCGCCCAACCGCGCCCAGGCTTCTTCGCGCTGTTCGGGGCCTAGAAACTGCGATCGCGGGTTCTTCGTCATGCTCGACTCCTCCGGCTTTCGCCGCGAGGGTTCGGCGCGGCGGTTCGTATCGATGTCGACGCTCAGCTACTCGTAAGCAACCGTAGTCCACAGTAATCGTTCGCGGTGCGACCACCGGCCGTGGTGTCCGATGGGGCGCGCGTCATGGCCCGATCCGCGCAGCGACGCCGGGTAGCCTGCTCGAATGCGTCGATATGTGGCTGCCATCGATTCCGGTACGACCTCCAGCCGGTGCATCGTCTTCGGTCACCAGGGCCTCATCGCCGGGGTCGCCCAACGCGAGCACGAGCAGATCTTCCCGCAACCCGGCTGGGTCGAACACGATGCCGAAACCATTTGGCGCAATACCGAACTCGTCATCGCCGAGGTGCTCGAGACGCTGGGGATCGGGGCGGGCGACATCGCCGCCGTCGGCGTCACCAATCAACGCGAGACCACCGTGGTGTGGGAACGCGAAACCGGTAAGCCGATCCACAATGCCATCGTCTGGCAGGACACCCGCACCGCCGAGCTGACCGTCGAGCTGGCCGGTTCCGAGGGCCCGAACCGGTACGCCGACCGCACCGGACTGCCGCTGTCCACCTACTTCGCCGGACCGAAACTGCGCTGGATCCTGGACCGAGTGCCGGGAGCGCAGGCGCGCGCCCAGGCCGGGGAACTCTGTTTCGGCACCATCGACAGCTGGATACTGTGGAATCTCACCGGTCAGCACATCACCGACGTCACCAACGCCTCGCGCACCATGCTGATGGATCTGCG
This sequence comes from Nocardia acidivorans NBRC 108247, assembly GCF_001625085.1. Classification (GTDB taxonomy): domain Bacteria; phylum Actinomycetota; class Actinomycetes; order Mycobacteriales; family Mycobacteriaceae; genus Nocardia; species Nocardia acidivorans. The sequence continues at coordinate 8,890 of NZ_BDAW01000005.1, read as the reverse complement.
CACCCTGCAATGGGATTCGCAGATCTGCGCCGAATTCGGCGTGCCCATGGCCATGCTGCCGACCATTCGCAGCTCCTCGGAGGTGTACGGCGACATCACCACCACCGCGCTGGCGGGCATTCCGGTCGCGGGCATTCTCGGCGATCAGCAGGCCGCCACCTTCGGGCAGGCCTGCCTGTCCCCCGGTGACACCAAGAACACCTACGGCACAGGCAATTTCATGCTCATGAACACCGGCACCACCCCGGTCTTCAGTGAGCACGGACTGCTCACCACCGTCTGCTACCGCCTCGCCGATGAGCCCGCCGTCTACGCCCTGGAAGGCTCCATCGCGGTCACCGGTTCCCTGGTGCAGTGGTTGCGCGACAACCTCGGCATGATCGGCAGTGCCGATGAGATCGAAGCACTGGCGAGCACCGTCGCCGACAATGGCGGCTGCTATATCGTCCCGGCCTTCTCCGGCCTCTTCGCACCCCGCTGGCGACCCGATGCTCGCGGCGTCTTCGCGGGTCTGACCCGCTTCGTCAATCGCGGCCATATCGCGCGAGCGGTCTTGGAGGCCACCGCATTCCAGACCCGCGAGGTGATCGACGCCATGCGCGCCGATGCCGCCGCACAGCAACTGGACGTGGAGAAGGTGACCCTCAAGGTCGACGGCGGCATGGTCGTCAACGAACTGCTCATGCAGTTCCAGTCGGACATCCTCGCCGCCACCGTGGTGCGCCCCGTGGTCACCGAGACCACCGCCCTGGGCGCGGCCTACGCGGCGGGCCTGGCCGTCGGCTACTGGGCCTCCACCGACGATATCCGCGCCAACTGGGCCGAGGACAAGCGCTGGAACCCCACCATGGCGGAGACCGAGCGCGAGCACCTGCTGCACGAGTGGAACAAAGCGGTTGAGCGCACCTACAACTGGGCTTGACCGGGGTTATCGCCCCCCGCCCGCCAACCCGCCGCACCGGGCCAACCCGACTGTCCCGGCACGCCGAGCCCACCCCGTCATCACGGCGCGTTTTCGGCCGGGATCCACCGAACTTGCCGGAGCGCAACACGTGTGGATCCCGGCCGAAAGCATGCCGGGATGACGGGGCGCTGTCCCCGGATGGACGGGGGTGTGATGTACCGGGACTACGGCGTGGACCGCCGGGGCGCCAGAGGGTCAGCCGAGGGCGGCGTGCGCCTTGGCCAGGCGGGCGACGGCTTCTTCCAGGACGGGGGTTTCCGAGGTGGTGAAGCACAGGCGCATGGAGTGGGCGTAGTCGGTGGAGACGGCGAAGGCCGCGCCCGGGACGTAGGCGACGCCCGCGTCCAGGGCGTGCGGGAGCAGGGCGCGGGTGTCGGTGCCGTCCTGGAAGTCGGCCCAGACGAACATGCCGCCCGCCGCATCGGTGGTGGTGACCCGGTCGCCGAAGGTGGTGCGGACCGCGTTCACCAGGGCGCGGGCGCGTTCACCGTAGACCCGGCGGACCGAATCCACGTGGGCGGCAAGCCAATCGCTGTCCGAGAGCAGCGCGGTGGCGATCTGCTGGGTCAATGCGGACCCGCAGAGGTCCGCACCCTGCTTGAGCAGTTCCACGGCGCGACAGACGCGATCAGGGGCCACCATCCACCCCACCCGCAGCGAGGGGGCGAGGATCTTGGAGGCACTGGAGAGTCGAATCACGTTGGGCGAGTACGTCGCCACCGGCGCGGGTGACGGGCGGTCGAACCAGAGTTCACCGTAGGGATCGTCCTCGATCACCCAGAAGCCGTGTGCGGTGGCGAGTTCGGCCAATTCGATGCGGCGCTCGGTGCTCATGGTGACGCCACCGGGATTGTGGAAATTGCTGACCGTGTGCACGAAGGCGGGGCGCTCGCCCGCCGCCAGCAGGTCGCGCAGCACATCCACGCGCATACCCTCGGCATCCAGCGGGACCGCGACGATCCGTGCCCCGGCGGCCCGGAAGACCTGTAGCGCACCGACATACGCCGGATCCTCCACGATCACCAGCGCGCCCGGATCCAGCAGCACCTCGGCGAGCAGGGACAGCGCCTGCTGCGAACCGTGCGTGACGAAGACCTCGTCCACCGCGATGGTGCGGCCCATGCGGGTGGACTCCCGCGCGGCCAGCACCTCGCGCAGCGGACCCCAGCCGGGTGATTCGGTGTACTGGAGTACCGCGCGATCACCCAGTGCGGCATCGGCGGCTACCGCGATCCGATCCCGGGGCATGAGCTGCGCATCGGGCAATCCACCGGCCAGGCTGATGATCTCGGCGCGCGCGGTGAGCTTGAGCAGATCGCGAATCGCGGAGCTCTGCAGGTCATCGAGCCGCCGGGACAGCGGTGGAGTGATCGCGGACATGAAACACCTCCGAGGGAACGCCGGGGTACGCGAAATTCCACTGTGTCACAGCGCTACCAGGATGTGAAATTTCAGTCCCGCATTGTGAGATTCCGCAGAGATGCGACGGCCCCGGAGCCGGACCCCCGCACCGGGGACTACCGCTCGTCGATGGTGAAGATCAGATGCTTGCCGTCCTTGTTCACGGTCACGATGCGCTGCCGGTAGACGGTGGTGGTGCCGTCCGGGCGATGCTCGGTCAGATCGGCGTCGAACGCCTCCCCGCCCAGATCGGTGATGCGCAGGCAGTAACTGGTGCCCTTCGGGATCACATCGTTGATGGCCTGCTGAATCGTCTCGGCGGGTGAGACGGTCGGGGAATCCACCGCGACGAACGACCGCGCCTTCGCGCCGTCGCGATCGGCGTAGAAGGCGTGCTGGAACCCGAGGATCGCGGCGGTGCCCGAATCGGTGCCGCCCGGACCATTGCCGATGGTCAGCGCGCCATCACGTTTGGCCGGACAGCTCAGCGCCGCGATCGAGGAGGGCGCGGCGGTGGTGACCGTGCCACCGGGACCGAAGGCCGCCTGCGTGTCATCGGAGGTACCGGAGTCACCGCGGGTGAGCGAGACGACCACCAGCGCGACCACCGCGATCAGAACCAGGGCGCCGCCGCCGACCGCGACGGGCATCCACGATCTCTTCGGCTTGCCCGGCGCCGCGGCGGTCTTCGGGGCCAGCCGCTGCGCGATGGAGTCCTCGGACCAGGACAGCGGCTCCTGCTTCGAACCCTTCGCCGCCCCGCCCTTACCGGCCCCGCCCTTACCTGCCTCGGCCTTCTTGGGCATCAACAGCTTGGTGAGCGGATCATCCGCCCACGACAGCGATTCCTGTTGCGGTGCGGCGGAATCCGACTCGGGCATACCGTTCTCGGCGGAGCGCAGCCAGGCCGACTCGCGGCCGATCTGCGAGGTCTTGATTCCACCGCCGGTCGCCCAGCCGGACTTCTTCGGCGCGGGCGGCTCGGGCGCGGTGTCATAGCGCACCGTCTCGTCGACGCCATAGCGCACGGTCTGTTCGGCATCACCGATGCCATTGCCGTACAACGCATTCGCATCACCCGGATACGGCGTCGAGGAGTCCGGGGCGAGATACTCCGGCGCGGGCGGCGTCCCGTCGGCGGGCCGCCAGGCCAGTTCGGGACTGGCCGGTACCGGCGCGGGCGCCCACCCCGCCACGGGCGCGTCGGGCACCGGCCGGAACTGACCCGTGGGCGGACCGAACTCGGCGTCGGCGGCACCGAAATCCGCTACCGGCGCACCAAATTCGGCGCTCGGCGGCCCGAAAGTGTCCGCACCGGAACCGAATACGGAGACCGGCGGCCCGAAGTCGTTGAGCGAGGGAGCGAATTCCGAGACGGCCGGCCCGAAATCGGTGCCCGCATCGCCCACGGTGTCGAAAGGCGCGCCCCGCTCGGCATCGGACCCCGCGGCGCTCGCATCCGGTTCGGTGGGACCGCCCTGCCCGCCCGCGTGCCCCGCGGCATCGTGCTCGGTCCCCGGGCTCGGCGCTCCGGCGCCGGCACCCGATGCGGGGCGGTCCGCCGACTCGTCCTGGCCGGAATCCATCACACGTCCTTTCGCCACACACGCGTGGGGCGGTCGCTTACGACCGCCCCACGCGACAACTCAGCTCTTGCCGGGCACCGTGACGTGCCCGCGTTCTCAGTACTGGACCGAACCGCCCACCTGCGTGGTCATGCCGCCGAGGTCGGTGGTCTGCCCGGGGATGTCGCCCGCCGGAAGCCTACCAATCTGAGCGGCCGCGTCCAGGATGGTGGCGCCGCCCGGCATCAGGCGAATGAAGTTCTCGGTATCGGCCTTCACGGCATTGGCGACCGTGGTGTCGAGGATGAATTCCATCTTGCGATCGTCGCCCGCGCCCGCGCTCGCGAAGGCGGTCACCTTGATCTGGTTGACCCGGGTGAAGTCCAGCGACATACCGGCCTCACCGGTACCACCCGGGGTGGTGTAGCCGATCGTGCCGACGTACCCGTCCAGATTGCTGAAGTGGTGGGTGTTGGCGGCGAAACCGGGCAGTGTGGCGCCACCGTCGATATTCGCGCCGACCTCGGTGTGCGGACCGGTCATCTCGACCACGGGCGCGGCCGGGGCGGTCTGCACGGCCGGGGCCTGCCACTGCGGCTTCTGTACCGCGGGCTCACCGGTGAGGGTGTTCAGCGAGGTGTCCGGCTGATCCTGATCGGTGGTGACCGCGGGCTGCGCGGTACCCGGCTTGTTCGCCTGCGCGCCCGGGTTGTTGGCCTGGGTGTCCGGCTTGGTGGTGGTCGCGGGCGGGACCTGCACCGGCACGGCGGGCGCCTGCTGACCGGGTACCGGCAGCGGGGCGACGCGCGGCACGGTGACGCCGGGCTGGGTCGGCTTGGAATCCTTGGGCGCGACACCGGCGGGTTGGGTGTCGTCGGTCTTGGGCGATTCACCGGAGGGCACGGTGGCACCGGGCTGGGTCGCGCCCGGCTGGGTCGTACCGGGCTGGGTGGTGCCGGGCTGGGTCGTACCGGGCTGGGTGGTGCCGGGCGAGCCCGGGGTGGTGACACCCGGCTGACTCTGCTGCGGTTTGGTGGTGCCCGGCTGTACATTCTCCGGCTTGGGAGCCGGAACCACCACGGCCTGCGGGTTTTCCGGGGCGGGTTCGGTGGTCGGGGCCGACCCATCGGGCTGACCGTCGCCCGGCTGCTGACCCGGTGCGGTGGGTACCACGCTCGGGTCCGCGGGGGCGGCATTGGCCGGTGTGCCCAGCAGGCTGACCACGGCGGCCGCTCCGGCCAACGACAGGGAGGTGCTGGCCTTGATCCGATTCGGCTTGCGGTGCTTCACTTTTCGCCCTATTCCTTCGTCCCTCATCGCCGCGATCGTGCGTGCGGGGCGAGTACGAGCTGTGCACCGGCCGCGTCGGAAAGGGTTGACCCCCCGGCGTTCTCGCGACCGCCCTGCCGATCGCTTCCCGTCGCGAAGTGAATCACACCCGAGTACTGTGGGCAACCCGCCGAGCGGCATTACACCGGAAGTTAACCCGTCAGTCCAGGTCGTCGTGGCGCATGAGCTGACGCGCGGCCTCGGTCACCGAGCCGGTCAGCGACGGGTACACCGAGAAGGTCTGGGCGAGATCGTTCACGGTCAGATTGTTCTGCACCGCAAGGGCGATGGGCAGAATCAGCTCCGAGGCGATCGGGGCCACCACCACGCCGCCGATCACCACACCGGTGGCGGGGCGGCAGAAGATCTTCACGAAACCCCTACGCAGACCCAACATCTTGGCCCGCGGATTGGTGTTCAACGGCAGCATGACCGTGCGCGCGGGCACCTCACCATTGTCGATGGCGGTCTGGCTGACACCGACCGTCGCGATCTCCGGGCGCGTGAACACCGCTGAGGCAACGGTTTTCAGGCGAATCGGCTGCACGCCCTCACCGAGCGCGTGGTACATCGCGATCCGGCCCTGCATGGCGGCCACCGAGGCCAGCGGCAGCAGGCCCGTGCAGTCACCGGCCGCGTACACACCGGTCGCGGTGGTGCGCGAGACGCGATCCACCCGCAGGTAGCCGCCCTTGTCGAGTTCGATGCCCAAGCGATCCAGGCCCAGATTCTGGGTATTGGGAATCGAGCCGACCGTCATCAGCGCATGCGAACCGGTCACGGTGCGACCGTCGGACAGCTTCACCACAATGCCGTCGGCGGTGCGCTCCACCGCATCGGCGCGGGCATGCTTGACCAGCTCCACACCGCGCTCGGCCAGCGCGTCCTCCAGCACCAGCGCCGCATCGGCGTCCTCGCCGGGCAGCACGCGGTCGCGGCTCGAGACCAACTTCACCTTCACACCCATTTCGGTGTAGGCGGAGACGAATTCGGCGCCGGTGACACCCGAGCCGACCACCACGAGCGTCTCGGGCAGTTCCTTGAGGTCGTACAGCTGACGCCAGTTGAGAATGCGCTCACCGTCCGGCTCGGCGCCCGGCAGCACGCGCGGGCTGGCGCCGGTGGCGATCAAGACCACCTCGGCCTCGATGACCTGCTGCCGGCCATCGCCCAGCGTCGCCTTCACCAGGTGGGTGGCCAGACCCGGCGCCTGATCGATCAGCTCGCCGTGCCCGTTCAACACGATCACGCCCGCGGTCTGCAACTTCACCTTGATATCGGCGGACTGCGCCTGCGCGAGCGCCTTCACGCGCGAGTTCACCTCGGCCAGACGCACCTGCGCCTGTGAGGGGTGCACGGTGATGCCCAGGTCACGGGCGCGGCGAAGATCGGTTCGGACACCGGTGGAGGCGATGAAGGTCTTGGAGGGCACACAGTCCCAGAGCACACACGCGCCGCCGATGCCGTCACAGTCGATCAGCGTGACGGGCGCGCCGTGCTGAGCGGCGACCAGTGCCGCCTCATATCCGGCGGGTCCGCCTCCGATGATCGCAATGCGGGTCATTGTTCCCTCGCTTCTGATGGGCTATCGGGATCTCCGATGCCGCCCTACAAACTTAACGGGCGGCATCCCTACAGCTCCGACCGCGTCTGAAGACAGCTTCGTCACAATTCGGGAGGATCCGGCCCGCGATCATGGCTGCTCCGGAGCGACCGGTCCGTATACGCGAACCGCCTACAAGCGGGATCAGGGGAGGTTGCCCGGGAATGTTCGATAGGCTCTAACGGTGCCGATTTACGCCGCCTACGGATCCAACATGGATCCGGAGCAGATGCTCAAGCGCTGTCCGCACTCCCCCGTGTACGGAACCGGCTGGCTGGAGGGTTGGCGCCTGACCTTCGCCGGGGACGACATCGGCTGGGAGGGACCGCTCGCGACCGTGGTCGAGGAGCCCGGATCCCGGGTTTTCGTCGTCCTCTACGACGTCCCCGGTGAGGACGAGGCGAGCCTGGACCGCTGGGAGGGCTCGGACTTCGGCATCCACAAGAAGATCCGCCTCCGGGTGACCCCCAACCAGGGCAGTGCCACCCAGCCCGTCCTGGCCTGGCTCTACGTACTGGACGCCTACGAAGGCGGCCTACCCTCGGCCCGCTACCTCGGGGTTATCGCCGAAGGAGCCGAAAAGGCGGGCGCCCCAAGCGAATACGTACACGCCCTGCGCACCCGTAACAGCAAGAACGTGGGCCCGGGCACCTTCGGCCCCTAGACCTTTCGCTCATACGCCGCCGGGCCGCACCCTCGAGGTGCGGCCCGGCGCTCTTGTTTGTGCGAGAACGCCTGTGTCAGTAGGCGTTCAGCACGATATTCGTCATTACCCGGACACCCACCGCCAGTGCGCGCTCGTCGATGTCGAAAGTGGGCTGGTGCAGGTCGAGTTGTTCGCCCTGACCGGACCAGACGCCCAGGCGGGCCATGGCTCCGGGGACCTCCTCCAGATACCAGGAGAAGTCCTCACCACCGCCGGACTGCTGGGTATCGGCGAGCGCGTCCGGACCGACCTCACGAATGGCGTCCTCGAACATGCGCACGGCGAGTTCGTCATTCACCACCGGCGGCACGCCGCGCTTGTAATTGAGCTGCCAGCGCACACCGGTCGGCGCGAGCAGTCCCTCGACGATCTCGCGGACCATCGGCTCGAGCAGCGACCAGGTGGCGTGATCGCCGGTGCGCACGGTGCCGGTGAGCATGCCCGTTTGCGGAATCGCGTTGGGCGCCTTGCCCGCCGACACCGCACCCCACACCATGACGGTACTGGTGCGCGGATCGATCCGACGACTCAGCAGACCCGGCAGACCGGTGATGACGGTGCCGATGGCGTACACCAGATCACTGGTCAGATGCGGGCGCGAAGTGTGCCCGCCCGGCGAATCCAGCACCAGCTCGACGGTGTCGGCGGCGGAGGTGATGGCCCCCACCCGAATTCCGACGCGGCCGACCTCCAGGCGCGGATCGCAGTGCAGCGCGAACATGCGCGACACATCCTCCATGGCGCCCGCGGCGACCATATCGATGGCACCGCCGGGCATGACCTCCTCGGCGGGCTGGAACACCAGCCGCACACCGACCGGCAGGTTCGGCACCTCGGCCAGTGCCAGCGCGGTACCGAGCAGGATGGTGGTGTGCGCGTCATGACCGCAGGCGTGCGAGACACCGGGAACGGTGGAGGCGAAGGGCAGGCCGGTGTACTCCTGCAACGGCAGGGCGTCCATATCGGCGCGCAGGCCGATACGCGGGGTGTCCGGGCCGATATCGACGATGAGCCCGGTGCCGCTCGGTAGCTTGCGCGGTTCGAGACCGGCCTTCACCAGCCAGGACTCGATGAATTCGGTGGTACCGAACTCGGTGCGGGAGAGCTCCGGGTTGGCGTGGATATGGCGTCGCCAGTGGATCAAATCATCGGCGTGGTCCTCGAGCCACGCATCGACGATCGCGCGTCCACCGATGTCTTCCGGTAAATCCACCATGTCCACCATGCCCGTTTCAAAGCCCATGTCGACCCCCACCGAGCTGCCCGTCGCGACGCCCGCCGCATCCTGCGCAACGCAGGTACCCGCGGCGCTATGTCCCGAA
>NZ_BDAW01000004.1 GCF_001625085.1 Nocardia acidivorans NBRC 108247 | reverse complement strand
TAACGCGAGCTGCCGCCTCCGGGCCTGATGCTCGCGCCGCGGACCGGCCGGTTGTGCTCACCGAATGTCCTCCTGTCGAAGAAACTGCCGTTGCATGACTCGTTCCGACAACCTGTCCCTATGAAATTTGTCGCCTGCGAGTTGTATCGCGGTGCGGGCCAGAGCCGTTGCCCCGTCGATGACAGCCCGGTCGGCGGAGGCGTTGATCGCCGCCGCCGCGAAGGCGGGCTGATGCGTCACCGCACCACCGGCATCGATGCCGATCACCGGGTGGATACCGGGAATGACGTTGGTGACATTGCCCATATCCGTGCTGCCCAGCGGCCGTGCGGCCTCGAGTTCCGGGGCTATCGGCTCGCGTCCGAGATCGCGGATCTGCTCGCGATAGGCACACAGTAATGCGCTGTCGGGAGTGAGCTCGGTATATGTCGGCGCAAGCTTGCGGATGTCATGTGTACATCCGGTAGCCAGCGCACCTGCCTCGAAACAAGCCGATGCGCGTTGCATCAGATCATCGAGGGCCGCGGAGTCGACTGCCCGTAGGTAGTACAGCAGTTCCGCGTGTCCGGGCACGATATTGGGGGCCACGCCGCCCGAGCCGACTATACCGTGCAGCTGCTGTCCGGGGAGGAGATGTTGACGGAGCAAACCGAGCGCAACCTGCGCAATGGTGACGGCATCCAGGGCATTTCGCCCATACTGCGGGGCAGCGCTGGCATGCGATTCGCGGCCGAGATAGGTGACCGAGAGGTCCGCGAGGGCGAGCGAGTGCGCACCGGCGATGTCCTCCGGGCCCGGATGGATCATCATCGCCATGGCGACACCGTCGAAGACGCCGCGGTCCAGCATGAGGACCTTGCCGCCGCCGCTCTCCTCGGCGGGGGTGCCGAAGACCTTCACGGTGATATCGCAGGCGTCCGCGACCGCGGCCAGACCGAGGGCCGCACCCACCGCCGAGGCGGCAATGATGTTGTGCCCGCAGGCATGTCCGATTTCCGGGAGAGCGTCGTACTCGGCGCAGATACCGACCACCAGGTCACCATGGCCGTACTCGGCGGTGAACGCCGTGGGCAACTCGGCCACCCCGGATTCGATCCGGAACCCGCGCTCGCGCAGCGGCTCGATGGTCTTGGCGACGCTGCGGAATTCCTCGAAGGCCAATTCCGGCTCGGCGTGAATCGAATGCGAGAGCGCCAGCAACTGCTCGCGCGCGGTCTCGATCGCGGTATCGGCGGCACCGAACAGGGCCGGATCAGCGGGATCGACGGGGACATTCACCGACGCAGCATTCCACGACGGCACGGGCAACCCGTACCGACTTATCGGGGGAAACGAATTCCGGTCATCGCCGCCGCGCGATGGTGGCATAAACCACAGTCTTACACCCCCACCGCGCGAGGGCTCGCCGGGTGAGCCGGAAGACTCATCGGCGCCACCGCGCCGGCGGCGAAAAAGTGATGCCTGATCTGGCGAGTTCGGGGTAACTCACCGGGCACCCCCAAAATTGGTGTCACACCTGACCGCACTACCCGTGCACTACTCCGCACGGCACTGAGCCGTGCGCCGAAGTCGCGGAGAGGCGGAGGAACTCAGGCGGGGTTGAAGCCCAGGTTCTCCGGGGTGGTCTCGACGGCCAGGCCCGCCAGGATGTGCTGGTGCAGGGCGCGCTTGATCACCGGGAGGTTGGGCTTGCGGTTGTTCTTGAGGGCGTCGGCCTGGGCCACGGCACCGGCCAGCAATGCCTCGGCATCCAGCTTGCCGTCCACGATCTTGGCGGCGATGGCGTCATCCGCGCCGTAGCGGCGGCCGGTGGTCATGGCCTCGACGGCAACCTGATTGCTGAGACGACCGGTGACCAGAGCGTTCATCGCGACGGTGAACGGCATGCCCAGGTGCACCTCGGGCAGGCACCAGAAACCGCGGTCCGCGCGCATCAGGCGGAAATCACAGGAGGTGGCGAGCATGGCGCCGGCGCCGAAGGCATGACCGTTGACCGCGGCGATGGTCGGCATCTGGAAGGCCAGCAGGCGGGAGTAGAGCGAGTGCACGCGATCGAGGTACCAGCAGTTCTGATCGAAATTGCCGAACAGCCAATCGGTGTCGAGGCCGTTGCTGAAGAACTTGCCGTTCGCGGTGACCACCAGCGCGGCCGGGCCCTCGGACGCCTCGACCTCGTCGAGCAGGGCGTGCACCTCGGTGATCCAATCCGGGTGGAAGCGGTTCTCGCTGTCGATGTTCTGCCCCTCGGCACCGAGGTACAGCACGAACACGTCCCCATCACGCTTCAAATACGGCATGGGTGCAGATTAGCGGGGGCGGGCGCGAAGTCCTACCGACGGGTAGGGAGCGTGCCGCGCGTGGCGGCAACCGTGCGGCGATACCGTGGGCGGGACAGCGAAATATGGGCGAACCGGGCCGGTCAGCGGCATGACCGAGCACTGTAGATCGCCGAGGACTAGGGTGGGCGACATGCTATCCGAGCAGGCCGCGAAGGCTATTGCTGAACGAACGGGAGTGGAGCGCCACCGGGTCGCGGTGGTACTCGGATCGGGCTGGCAGGAGGCCGCCGCGGAAATCGGCGACCCGGCCGCCTCGATCCCGATGGCCGAGGTTCCGGGATTCGGATCACCCACGGCGCAGGGACATCAGGGCACCATCCACTCGGTCGCGGTGAACGACGCGCCGGTGCTGCTGCTCATGGGACGCCAGCATCTCTACGAGGGTCATGAGCCCGCGCAGGTCGTGCACAATGTGCGGACCGCGCTGGCGGCGGGCGCGGAGACCATTCTGCTGACCAATGCGGCGGGCGGCATCCGCGACGATCTGCGCGTCGGTGAGCCGGTGCTGATCAGCGATCACATCAACCTCACCCTGCGGACCCCCATCGCGGGGGCCAACTTCGTCGATATGGTCGACGCCTGGGACCCCGAATTGCGTTCGCTGGCAAGGGAAGTCGACCCGAGCCTCACCGAGGGCGTCTACGCGGGCCTGACCGGACCGCAGTACGAGACCCCCGCCGAGATCCGCTGGCTGCGCACCATCGGCGCGGACCTGGTCGGCATGTCCACGGTGCTCGAGGCCATCGCCGCCCGCGAAGGCGGAGCCAAGGTACTGGGCATCTCCCTGGTCACCAACCTGGCCGCGGGCGTCACCGGCGCACACCTCTCGCACGCCGAGGTCCTCGCCGAAGGCCAGGCCGCCGCACCACGATTGGGCAAACTCCTGCGCGGAGTGCTGGAACGCCTGTAATGCCGGAACCGCCGCGGGGCCAGCCCTCGTCACCCCGGCACGGACCCCGGCATCGCGGCGCGAACCTCGTCATCGCGGCGCGAACCTTGTCACCCCCGTCACGCACCCCCGTCACCGCGGCGCGAGGTCCATCGTCACGCGGCACGAACCTCTCGTCACCCCGGCACGAACCCCGCGTCACCCCGGCACGAACCTCGCGTCACCCCCGGCACGAACCTCGCGTCACCCCCGGCACGACCTCGCGTCACCCCGGCACGAACCTCGCGTCACCCCCGGCACGAACCCCGCGTCACCCCGGCACGAATTTCGCGGCGTCGCGGCGCGAACCCCTCGTCATCCCGGCATGCTTTTGGCCGGGATCCACACCGGCCGCACATGAGCCGACCGCGCGGATTCCGGCCACACGCACGCCGGAGTGACGGGGTCGGGCTGTCTGAACACGGCATCATCGGGTAATCGATCGCCGATATCCGACCATAGGAGGCGCACATGCTGCGATTCGGCACGGCGGGCCTGCGCGGTCCGCTCCAGGACGGTCCCGACGGCATGAACGTCGAGACGGTTTCGCGGGCGAGCGCGGGCATCGCCGACTGGCTCCGGAATCGCTGCCTCGGTGGCGGATTGGTGATCGTGGGCCGCGATGCCCGGCACGGCTCGGCCGAATTCGCCATCGCCGCCGAAGAGGTCTTCGCGGCCGCCGGATTCACCGTGCTCCCCCTCCCCCGCCCGCTGCCCACACCCCTCGTGGCCTACGCCGTGCGCGCACTGGGAGCCGTTGCGGGAGTGCAGATCACCGCCTCGCACAATCCCGCCACCGACAACGGCTACAAGCTCTACCTCGACGGCGGCTCCCAACTCGTCCCGCCCGCCGATGCCGAGATCGAGAAGTACATCGACGCCGTATCCGGCGCCATCCCCCGCACCCGTGCCGCCGAATCCGCCCCGGACCCAAGCATTCTCGGCCTCCCCGCCACCGCCACGGTCGAGGACATGGGTGTCGAGATCGTCCGCCGCTACCTGGCCCGCGTCGCCGAACTCCCCGAAATCATCGGCGGCCCGATCGCGCCCACCCGGCATGGGGTTGCCAGCCCATCCGATCCGGCGACCGCACCCACACACACCGCGGCCGCGGAGAACCCGGTCGCCGAACTTCCCTTGAACATCGGTGGCAAGGTCGCCTCCGCAGAGCAGGTGACCCCCACCGCCCCGAACAGGTCACCCGCGTCGGCCGCGGGTCCAACGGATCCGATCACCGCCCCCACCGAGGATGCGGCCGCGCCGAACCCGGTCACCGGCACGGGCACCGGCAACGGCAACGGCACGGGAACGGGAACGGGAACGGTAGGCGAGACCTCGGACTCGACCATTACCCCGGTGGCGCGGGCCGATATCCGGATCGCGCTGACCGCCATGCACGGGGTGGGTGGGGAGCTCGCCACCGCTGCGCTGCGGGCGGCCGGGTTCGGTGAAGTGCTGGTGGTGGCGGAGCAGTTCGCGCCCGATCCGGATTTTCCGACCGTCTCGTTCCCGAATCCCGAGGAGCCCGGGGCCTCGGATCTGTTGCTGGACTTGGCCGGTCGGCTCGACGCGGATATCGCCATCGCATTGGATCCGGATGCCGACCGGTGTGCGGTGGGCGTGCGGGGCGCGAACGGGTGGCGGATGCTGCGCGGCGATGAGACTGGAGTGCTCCTCGGCGATTACGTATTGCGCACGGCGGCACCGGATTCGCTGGTAGCGACGACTATCGTCTCCTCACGACTGTTGAGCAAACTCGCGCCCGCGCGGGGCGCACGCTATGCCGAAACCCTCACGGGATTCAAATGGTTGGCGCGCGCGGGCGACGGTTTGGCGTACGCCTACGAAGAGGCGATCGGGCACTGCGTCGACCCGACCATCGTGCGCGACAAGGACGGCATCTCCGCGGCCGTCGTCGCCGCCGATATGGTCGCGCGACTGAAGGCCCAGGGCCGCACCGTCTTCGACGTCCTCGATGATTTCGCGATCGAGTTCGGCGTCCACGCGGGCGACCAGATCTCCCTGCGGCTGGCCGATGTGACAGAGGCCGCCGCCGTGGTCGAGCGACTGCGGGTTACACCACCGGTGGAGATCGCGGGAGAAAAGGTGACCTGCACCGACATGTCCCAACTGCGCGGGCGGATGCGCACCGACGCACTGCTTTTCGAGGGTGATTCGCTGCGCGTGGTGATCCGGCCTTCCGGTACCGAGCCCAAGCTCAAATGCTATGTCGAGGTAGTCCAGCCGGTCGCCACACCAGACCATCTCGCCGCCGCGAAAACCGCTGCCGCGCAGCAACTCTCCGAGGTCAGAGCCTTCTGCGAGAAACTGTGAGCGCCCGCTTTCCGGAGCAGGCGTCGCAGGGGCCGCCGGGAGGGCGGAATTCGGTTCAGCGGGGGCCGAATTGGCGGTCGCCGGCGTCGCCGAGGCCGGGGACGATATAGGCGTCGGAGTTGAGGCCGCGGTCGATGGAGGCGGTGACCAGGCGGACGGGGTGGCCGGACTTCTCCAGGGCGGCAATGCCTTCGGGGGCGGCCACCACGCAGATGACGGTGATGTCGCGGGCATTGCGGGTGGCGAGCAGGTCGAGGGTGAAGACCATGGAGCCGCCCGTGGCGAGCATGGGGTCCAGCACGATGACGGGGGTGGTGGAGAGGTCCTCGGGGAGGGACTCCATGTACGGGGTCGGCTGGTGGGTTTCCTCGTCGCGGGCCACGCCGACGAAACCGATGCGGGCGTCGGGGATCAGATTCTCGGCGGTCTCGACCATGCCGAGTCCGGCGCGCAGGACCGGGACCAGCAGCGGGGGTGCTGAAAGACAGGTGCCTTCGGCGGCGGCGACGGGGGTGGCGATCGGGAAGCGGGTGACGGGGGCATCGCGCATGGCCTCGTAGACCAGCAGACCGGTGAGATCGCGCAGCGCCGCCCGGAATGTCGGATTCGTGGTGCGCGCATCGCGCATGGTGGTCAGCAAAGCGGCAGCGAGCGGGTGGTCCACGATGTCAGTGCGCATAGGAAAACGATAGGTCAGCCCAGCGATTCGAGGTGCGGGCCGCCCGAATTCGCCCCGCACCGGAACCGATTCCCCGCCCGGCCCGTCCAATCTTCTGCAGGACGTAATCAGCCAGCGACCGGCACGATGGGGGCATCCATGCACCGGATCACGATCGATCCCGACGGCCTCACCCGCTATGCGAGCACGGCCACCGCCATGGCCGCGACCCTCGCCACCGCGGGCGCCCGCATCGCGGCCGCCGACCCCCTCCTACTCGCCCCCGCCCTCGGCCTCATCGGCGCGGACTTCCTCACCGCCTACCGCGCCGCCCACACCACCCACCTCACCACCGTCGGCACCCTCGCGACCGTCCTGACCAGCCTCGGCGCGGCCACCGCGAGTGCCGAAGCGACCTACGCGACGACCGACGCGACCTACTCCGCCGCGCTCCGCGCGGCGAGCGGGGTGGTGCGGGCATGAGCGCCCGCACCGGGCCCGGGCACCGCGAACCCCCGCACATTGACCGCGAGCGCGCCGACACCTTCACACAATCACTCGATCGCGTGGCCGGGGGCCGAATCGGAGCGGTGCGCAATGCGATCCGGGCGGGGGCCGGGCGGTGAGCGCGGGACTCGAGATGGAGCTGTTGGCCGAGCCGATCATTCAGCTGCTCGCGAGCCTCGGGACCGGGTCGACGGGTGCGGCTGCGCAGGCGCTGCGCGAATCGTCCGAGGTGGTCGACGGCGCGCACGAAACCGGCCGGACCGGGATCAACGGGATGTACGGCAGCTGGCACGGCCGCGGCGGGGATGCCGCCATGGACAAGGCGCTTCAGGTGCAGACGGGGACGGCCACCGTCTCCGATCGCGGCGCGGCGATGGCCGAGGTCATTGATCGAGCCGGAGCCGAGGTGGCCGCGGGGCAGCGCGAAGTGGCGGAGATTCTGCGGTCGTTTCTGGCGAAGGTCGATGCCGTGACGGCGGCGGGATTGACCCCCGCCGCGCTGTCGGCGCTCGTCGGGGCGGCCATCGACCATGTGGGGCAGGCCCTGCGGGTGGTGGAACGGGTGCGCGTCGAACTCGAGGCCGAAACCACCGCCATGGGTGAATTGGCCAAGCCGCCAACGACTCCGGCACCGGCGGTGGTCACGCCGGAGGTGACGAGCGCGGCGGCGATCGAACCCGTCGCGCGAGGCCCGGCGGTCGTGCCCGCGAGCGCCGCGACGGTCGGCGACGGGCAGCAGATCGCCTCGACGGTCGTCTCCTCCGGCGGCCGGGCCCTCGAATCCGGCGCCTCGATGCTGAGCGGATTGTCCACAACGGCCGCGTCCGTGGGTGATTCACCGCCCACCAGCGGCGACCGCACGCATCGCGGCTCGCCCGACACCCGGGCGACCGGCACCGGGGTGAAGGTGACGCTGCCCGACGGCAGTACCGTGGAGGCCCCGAACCAGCGGGCCGCCGATGCGGTGCGCAATGCGCTGAGCGCGGTCGGAACGCCGTACGTGTGGGGCGGCACCACGCCGGGTGCCGGTCTGGATTGCAGCGGTTTGACGCAGTGGGCGTACGGGCAGGCGGGTGTTTCGCTGCCGCGCCTGGCGCAGGAGCAGGGCTACGGGCACACCCAGATCAATCCAGGGGACTTGATGCCCGGGGATCTGGCGGTCTGGGACGGGCATGTGGCGATGGTGATCGGCAACGGTCAATTGGTGGAGGCGGGCGATCCCGTCCAGACGGGTCCGATTCGAACGGAGAACATGGGAATGCGTTTCCTCGGCTTCTACAGGCCCACCGCATGAGCGGGCCGGAGATCCCCCCGCTCACCGTGGCGGCGGCCGCCAATCGCGCGGGCACCGTCACCGTGCACGCCACCGATCAGGGCATGCCGGTGGACATCCACTTCGAGCGCGGTGAATACCGTTACGGCGCACAGGCTCTGGCGGACGAGATACTGCGCCTGACCAAGCGCTCGGCCATTGCCGCCCGCGCCCGCCGCCGCGAACTACTGGCCGAAGCAGGCGTCCCGGAGCAGGCCCTGGACCGCCTCGGCCTGCCCACCCGCCAGGCCTCCGTCGATGCCCTCGACCGTCTCGACGAGGCCGATACCGGCCCGGCGAATTGGCTGCGCAACGCATGAGCGCCGAAATGGACGCGCTGGTCGCCGGCGTCACCAACCAGCTCGAAGCCCTGGAGGCCGCCCTCGCGGGACTGCGCGGCGTACGCGGCAGATTCACCAGCGAAGACCGTTCGGTCAGCGCCGAAGTCGATGGTGACGGCGCGCTCACCGGACTCTGGCTCGCCGAATCGACGACCACCCGCTCACCCGCGGACGTCTCCCGTTTGGTGCTCTGGGCATGCCGCGAAGCCGCCGCGCGCGCCGCCGCGCAACGCGCCGAAGTCATTGCCGGATTGAACGAGTCCCTGGCCCCGGGAAATGTTGGGGGCGACCCGGATAGTGCCCAGGGCGACCACTAGATAGGCTTCCGGTCATGGCTTCTGGAGACATCGTCCCGATCGCGCTCGGCCTGACCAAAGGCGATCTCGTCACCCTGTGGGCACCGCGCTGGCGCGACGGCGATGATGAGTGGCAGGCATTCCTCGGCCACGAGGAGGACCTCTACGGTTTCGACTCCGTAGCGGAGCTCGCCGCTTTCATCCGAACCAATGCCGAAAACGATCTCGTCGACCATCCCGCGTGGAAGATCATCGCTGGTCTGTCGGCCGCCGAACTCGAGCCCGAGGAGCAGTTCGTCTTCGATCTGGTCGGCGTGCCCGAGCTGGCCGCGGACGATCCGGATCCGGAGATCCTCTCCGAACTCGAGGAGACCCTCGAGATGGTCCGCAATATCGGCGACGTCTGCGAACTCGATGTCGTCAACAAGTTCTTCGGCTCGCATCCGGTGCTGGGCGCACTGGCCACCGGCGTGAGCGCCTTCGCCGGTAAGGAAGGCGAAGAACTGTGGGACTCGATCGGCTCGGCCATCAACAAGGATTGGGACGCCGTGCTGGACGCCATCGACTCGGTGGTGGAGATCCCGGAGGTCGACGCGGACGCGGTGGCGGTCGCCGAGGCGGAACTGCTTGCGGCGGAAGAGAACATCGTCGACGCCGAGGATGCCGCCGATACCGATGAGGATATCGAGCCGGTCGACCTCAATGCCGAGGACGAGGACGAAGAGGACGAGGAGCTCTCGTTCTGGCACGAGGTCGGCATCGACCCGGTCAAGATCGTCACCTCCGAGGGCACCTGGTTCACGTTGCGCTGCTATGTGGACGATGAGCCGATCTTCCTCGGCAAGGACGGCTCCATCACGGTCTTCGGCTCCGAGCGCGCGCTGGCCCGCTACCTGGCCGACGATCATGAGCACGATCTGGCGCGGGTGAGCACCTACGGCGAAATCCAAACCGCCGCGGTCGACGGCGGGCTCGAGATCGAGGTGGACGAGGAAAACGTCTACGTGCTCCCCGGCCTGGCCGACGACCTGGCCGAGGGACCGCAGGCGGTGGATACCGATCAGCTCGACCTGGCGGTCGAATTGTTCACCGACGCAGCCGATTACGCCGAGGAAGACAATGTCGAGACCGCGCTGGCGGTGTCCTCGCCGCTCGGCTGGTACGTCTCCTACCTGCTGAACCCGGACCCGAGCCGGATGGCCCCGAATCCGCCGTTCAAGGCCGAGGCCGATGCCTGGCGGGCGCTCGAGGAAGCTTTCGAAAGCCGCCTCAGCAAGGCATAGCGCACCGAAAAGCCAACCACCGCAGGCCCCTTCAATTCGGAGGGGCCTGCGGTCGTGTTCAGCCGATCAGGACGGCGTAGCCGGGCTTGATGACCTCGTCGATGATGCGCAACCGCTCCGGGAACGGGATGAACGCCGACTTCATGGCATTGATGGTGAAGCGCTCCAGATCGCTCCAGCCGTAGCCGAAGGTTTGAGCGAGCTTGTACATCTCCTCGCTCATGCTGGTATCGCTCATCAATCGATTGTCGGTATTGACCGTCACCCGGAAGCGCAGGCGCGCAAGCAGATCGAAGGGATGCTTGTCGAGCGAGGGCACCGCGCCGGTCTGCACATTCGACGACGGGCACAGCTCCAGCGGAATTCGCATGTCCCGCACGTAATTCGCGACCAGGCCCAGTTTCGGGCCGTCCGCCGAATCGGTGATGTCGTCGGTGATGCGCACGCCGTGCCCGAGCCGATCGCAACCGCAGAAGGCGAGGGCCTCATGGATGGACGGCAAGCCGAACGCCTCACCCGCGTGAATCGTGAAGTGCGCGTTATTGACTCGCATGTATTCGAACGCGTCCAGATGCCGGGTGGGAGGGTAACCGGCCTCCGCGCCCGCGATATCGAAGCCGCCGACGCCGCGATCGCGCCAGCGCACGGTGAGTTCGGCGATCTCCCGCGAGCGCGCGGCATGGCGCATGGCGGTGAGCAGGCAGACCACCCGGATCGGGGTGCCGGCCGCGGCGGCGAGCGCCTCGCCCTCGCGGAAGCCCTCGATGGTGTACTCGACGACCTCGTCGAGGCCGAGTCCGTTCTCGAGATGCTGTTCGGGGGCGAAGCGCACCTCCGCGTAGACGACACCGTCGGCGGCGAGGTCTTCGGCGCATTCGCGCGCCACCCGCCGCAGGCCCTCCGGGGTCTGCATGACCGCGACGGTGTGCGCGAAGGTTTCCAGATAGCGTTCCAGCGAACCGCTGTCGGCGGCGTCCCGGAACCAGTTGCCGAGGGTTTCGGCGTCACCGGCCGGTAACTGGTCGTAACCGCAGTCGCGAGCCAGCTCCAGTACGGTCGCCGGGCGCAGGCCGCCGTCCAGGTGATCGTGCAGGACCGCCTTCGGCGCCTGGCGGATCGAAGCGAGAGTGAGGGGCGTCGGTCCAGTCATGTAGAAACGGTAGCCGCATTCGCGTTCTGCGGCATGGGAGTTCGCCCGTGTGCACCCTCTCGTAGGCGTGTCGTTGCCCACGCGTTGCTGGGTTTCACGCGCGCGTCACCCGGCGACCGCTCGCGAATCACGCCGCGGCCGCACACGATCGCGCTCTCACCGGGCGATCGAAGGGTCAGTATCCGCAGGCGACGCCGTTCCCGTCCGGATCCAGCTGGCGCGTATACCCGGGTTGCCCCATCAGCAGCGGGGCCTTGCCCTGGGCGCGCACCTGTTCGCAGTTGACGTAGTACGGGTAGGGGGCGGATCCGGTGGTGCTGGGCGGCGGGGTGTTGTTGATCCTCGGCTCGGCGGAGGCCACGGCGGGAAGTATCGCCGTACACGCGATGGCGCCCAGACAGGCCACCACCGACGCCCGTAATCGGAAATCGCTTCTATGCTTCACGATTTCAGGCTAGGCCGATCCACCGGCTACCGCCCCAACCCTGGTCAACCGGGCTCAATCTTGATCCCGGCCCGGCGACCGATGACGGGAAGTACGCGCACCGACCGACGACCGGGGGAATGCGCACGAGCCATCGAGGCGGGGTCAGGGGGCGATTCGGTCGAGGATCAGCGGGGTCTGCGGGATGGGGCCGTCGCCGATGGTGAAGGCGGGGCGGAGGGTTTCCAGTGCGATGGGGATGGCTTCGGGGGTGTCGGTGTGCAGGGTCAGCAGGGGTTGGCCCGCGGTGACGGGATCGCCCGGTTTGGCGTGCATTTCGATGCCCGCGCCCGCCTGGACCGAATCTCCTTGGCGGGCACGGCCCGCGCCCAATTGCCAGGTGGCGATGCCGATGTCGAGGGCGTCGAGGCGGGTGAGGACGCCCGAGGCCGGGGCGACGAGGGTTTCGGAGTGGCGGGCGCGCGGCAGGGGGGCGTCCGGATCGCCGCCCTGGGCGGTGATCATGGCGCGCCAGTGGTCCATGGCGCGGCCGTCGGCGAGGGCGTCGGCCGGATCGATACCGTCGATTCCGGCCTGTACCAGCATTTCCCGGGCCAGGGCGAGGGTCAGTTCGATCACGTCGGCGGGGCCGCCGCCCGCCAGCACCTCCAGGGATTCGGCCACCTCCAGGGCGTTTCCGGCGGTGCGGCCGAGGGGGGTGTGCATGGCGGTGAGCAGCGCCACGGTGCGCACGCCCGCGTCGGTGCCGAGTTCGACCATGGCGGTGGCCAATTCGCGGGCCTGGTCCAGGTGTTTCAGGAACGCGCCGCGCCCCACCTTCACGTCCAGGACGAGCGCGCCGGTGCCCTCGGCGATCTTCTTGCTCATGATGGAGCTGGCGATCAGGGGGATGGATTCGACGGTTCCGGTCACATCACGCAGGGCATAGAGGCGTTTGTCCGCGGGCGCGAGATCGGCCCCGGCGGCGCAGACCACCGCGCCGATGGCCGGATCGGCGAGGATCTCCCGCATGCGGTCGACCGGGATATCGGCCTGCCAGCCGGGAATCGCCTCCAGTTTGTCCAAAGTGCCGCCGGTATGGCCCAATCCGCGCCCGGACAGCTGCGGGACCGCCGCGCCACAGGCCGCCACCAGCGGCGACAGCGGCAGGGTGATCTTGTCCCCCACGCCGCCGGTCGAATGCTTGTCGACGGTCGGCCGCGGTAGATCGCTGAAGTCCAGCCGCTTTCCGGAGTCGAGCATGGCCGCGGTCCAGCGCACGGTCTCGCGCCGGGTCATACCGCGCAGCAGAATCGCCATGGCCAGCGCGGACATCTGCTCATCCGCGACCTCGCCACGGGTGAAGGCATCCACCACCCAATCGATCTGCGCGTCGCTGAGTTCCCCGCCGTCGCGCTTGGTCGTGATCACCGAGACCGCCGAATGCACACTCATGCCCTCAACCCTGGCATCCGTATGCGCCCTCGTCATCCCGGCGCGGGCCTACTGCCCGGGATTACGGGAATCTACTGCTGTCCGGCTTCCAGGTCGCCGGGTCCGAAGGCATCGGGCAGCAACGCGCTCAGCGGGACCGGCGCACCGCTGTGATCGATGAGCGCTTCCGCCCCGCCGTGTTCGTAGAGCAGCTGCCGGCAGCGACCGCAGGGCATCAGGATTTCGCCGCGGGAATCGCAGACCGAGACCGCCCGCAATCGCCCGCCACCGGTCGAAATCAAGTTACCGACCAGTACACATTCGGCGCAGAGGCCCAATCCGTATGAGATATTTTCCACATTGCAGCCGCTCACCACGCGGCCGTCGGCGGTGAGAGCAGCGGCCCCGACGGGGAATCTGGAATAGGGCGCATAGGCATTTCGCATGACTTCAAATGCTTTGTCGCGCAGCACATTCCAAGCAATTTCCGACATATCGGACCATCCTCTCACGACCGTGGCGGGGCCGCTCCGAAAGCCACCGAACAGGGCCTCGAAAATCAGGAAAGGCAAACCTAACTCGGCATTTTCAGGGCCAACGAGCGGCACGCCGAATTAGTTCCGGCACACCCCTGGGATTAGAGTTCAGACAGATCGGTTCAGGTTCCCGACAGCGGGCCTGCAAGCACTGCCACCGGACGTCATTTCCGGCTGTGAGCTGGTGTTATCGACAGTCCGAAGGCTCCGCGCCGGATCTGACCGGGTCCATCAACGACGTTGGAGGCACCGCACTCTATGACCACGCTAGAAGCTCCGGCCAAGCCGAAGCGGACTCTGTACCGAGGCGACCCCGGCATGTGGTCCTGGGCTCTGCACCGCATCACCGGCGTGACGATCTTCTTCTTCCTGTTCGTCCACGTTCTGGATACCGCCCTGGTGCGCGTCAGCCCGGACACCTATGACCAGGCGATCGAGACCTACAAGAACCCTGTCGTCGCCCTGATGGAGATGGGTCTCGTTGTCTGCGTGCTGTTCCACGCGTTCAACGGCATCCGCGTCATCCTGGTCGACTTCTGGTCCCAGGGACCCCGCTTCCAGCGGCAGATGCTCTGGATCGTGCTCACGATCTGGATTCTCGTTGCGGGCGCCGGCATCGGCCGCCAGCTCTTCTACCTGCTGACGAATTGAGCCACTGACCATGACCGCACCTGTTCTCGGTAAGTCCTACGACCGCCCCGCCAGCCTGGACGCGCCCCGCGCTCCGCGGCGTCAGGGTGGCAACAACTTCGAGAAGTACGCGTGGCTGTTCATGCGCTTCTCCGGCCTGCTGCTGGTCGTCCTGGTCATCGGCCATATGACGATCATGCTGATGCTGGACGGCGGCGTACACCGGCTCAACTTCGCCTTCGTCGCGGGTCGCTGGGCCTCGCCGTTCTGGCAGATCTGGGATCTGACCATGCTGTGGCTGGCGCAGTTGCACGGTGGCAATGGTCTGCGGACCGTCATCGACGATTACGCGCGCAAGGACTCCACCCGCTTCTGGCTGAAGACCGCGCTGGTCATCTCCATGATTCTCGTCATGGTGACCGGCACCTACGTGATCTTCACCTTCGACCCCAACATCAGTTAGGAACAGGCCGCCCCGATGAGTGAGCGCAGCGAACGAACAAGCGCGACAGGTGAATCTCGACCTGTTCAGGAGCACCGCTACGACGTCGTCATCGTCGGAGCCGGTGGCGCGGGTATGCGCGCGGCGATCGAGTCCGGACCCCGCGTCCGCACCGCTGTCCTGACCAAGCTCTACCCGACCCGCAGCCACACCGGCGCGGCGCAGGGCGGCATGTGCGCCGCACTCGCGAATGTCGAAGAGGACAACTGGGAGTGGCACACCTTCGACACCGTCAAGGGTGGTGACTACCTGGTCGACCAGGACGCCGCGGAGATCATGGCCAAGGAGGCCATCGACGCGGTGATGGACCTCGAGAAGATGGGTCTGCCGTTCAACCGGACCCCCGAGGGCAAGATCGACCAGCGCCGCTTCGGTGGCCACACCCGCGACCACGGCAAGGCCCCCGTGCGCCGCGCCTGCTACGCCGCGGACCGCACCGGTCACATGATCCTGCAGACGCTGTACCAGAACTGCGTCAAGCACGACGTGGAGTTCTACAACGAGTTCTACGTACTCGACCTGGTCATGACCGAGACCGAGCGCGGCTCCGTCGCGACCGGCGTGGTGGCGTACGAGCTGGCCACCGGTCAGCTGCACATCTTCCACGCGAAGTCGATCATCTTCGCCACCGGTGGTTCGGGTCGTATGTACAAGACCACCTCCAATGCCCACACCCTCACCGGTGACGGTATGGCGATCGTGTTCCGCAAGGGACTTCCGCTGGAGGACATGGAGTTCCACCAGTTCCATCCGACGGGCCTCGCGGGTCTGGGCATCCTCATCTCCGAGGCGGTCCGCGGCGAGGGCGGCATTCTTCGAAACGCCTCCGGAGAGCGTTTCATGGAGCGCTACGCCCCCACCATCAAGGACCTCGCGCCGCGTGACATCGTCGCCCGTTCGATGGTGCTCGAGGTGGCCGAGGGTCGCGGCGGCGGCCCGAACAAGGATTACGTCTTCATCGACGTGACCCACCTCGGCGAGGACGTGCTCGAGGAGAAGCTCCCCGACATCACCGAATTCGCCCGCACCTACCTGGGCGTGGACCCGGTCAAGGAGCCGGTGCCGGTCATGCCGACCTGCCACTACGTCATGGGCGGCATCCCGACCCGCATTCGCGGTGAGGTGCTGCGCAACAACACCGATGTGGTGCCCGGCCTGTACGCCGCCGGTGAGTGCGCCTGCGTCTCGGTGCACGGCTCGAACCGCCTGGGCACCAACTCGCTGCTGGACATCAATGTGTTCGGTCGTCGCGCCGGTATCGCCGCGGCCGAGTACGCCCAGCGCACCGAGTTCGTCGAGATGCCGGAGAACCCGGCGCAGATGGTGCAGGACTGGCTGGCGCTGATCCTGTCCGATCACGGCAACGAGCGCGTGGCCGATATCCGCAGCGAACTGCAGGCCACCATGGATGCCAACGCGGGCGTGTTCCGCACCGAGGACACCCTCAAGCAGGTCCTCACCGATATCCACGGCTTCAAGGATCGCTACACCCGGATCACCGTGCAGGACAAGGGCATGCGCTACAACAGCGATCTGCTCGAGGCCGTCGAGCTCGGCTTCCTGCTGGAGCTGGCCGAGGTCACCGTGGTGGGTGCGCTGAACCGTAAGGAATCGCGCGGCGGCCACGCCCGCGAGGACTACCCGGACCGCGACGACACCAACTACATGCGGCACACCATGGCCTACAAGACGAGCCCGGAGCTGATCTCCGATATCCGTCTCGACTACAAGCCGGTGGTGCAGACCCGTTACGAGCCGATGGAGCGTAAGTACTGATGACTGCCACACTCGACCAGGCGGCTCCCCAGAAGCCCGCTCCGGTGCCCAACGGCTCGACCATGATCACGGTCAAGATCGCGCGCTTCAACCCGGAGAACGATCTCGGTAACCATTGGGAAGAGTTCCGCGTCCCGGTGCTGCCGACCGACCGGTTCCTGAACGTGCTGCTCTACATCAAGTCCTACCTGGACGGCACGCTCACCTTCCGTCGCTCCTGCGCACACGGCGTCTGCGGTTCGGACGCCATGCGCATCAACGGCGTGAACCGGCTGGCCTGCAAGGTCCTCATGAAGGACTTGCTACCCAAGAACGGCAAAGACCTGACCATGACGGTCGAACCGATCCGCGGCCTGCCCGTGGAGAAGGACCTCGTCGTGGATATGGAACCGTTCTTCGACGCGTTCAAGGCGGTGAAGCCGTACCTGATCACCACCGGGAACGAGCCCACCCGCGAGCGCATCCAGTCCCAGCACGACCGCGCGCGCTTCGATGACACCACCAAGTGCATCCTGTGCGCCTGCTGCACCACCTCCTGCCCGGTGTACTGGAGTGACGGCAGCTACTTCGGCCCGGCCGCGATCGTGAACGCGCACCGCTTCATCTTCGACAGCCGTGACGAGGCCGCGCGTGAGCGTCTGGACATCCTCAATGATGTCGAGGGTGTGTGGCGTTGCCGCACCACCTTCAACTGCACCGACGCGTGCCCCCGTGGCATCGAGGTCACCAAGGCGATCCAGGAAGTCAAGCGCGCCCTACTGTTCGCGCGGTAGGAAACCAACTCTCGGGACTCGCAGGGGTATCCCCCGGAAACCCCGGAAGCGGATCATGAAGGCCGCCCGCATCTTTCGATGCGGGCGGCTTTTTTTGATGCCCGGGGATCAGGGAGCGGCGAAGGCGGCCAAGGACTCCCGCGACCAGGTGAGCGTTCCCGCCTCGAGGTCCGCGACAATGCTGTGCAGCCAACGGAGTTCGGCCTCGGCGAGGGCACGCTGGTATTCGTCTTCCAGGGTGACGATTCGGGGTAGGCCGATCTGGGCGGATTGCGCTGCGTCGGAATCGATTTCGGTGATGCGGTCCTGGATGGCCCGCGCCCGGCGTTCGAGTTCGATCTTCGCCTGGTCCGGCCCGAGGAGCATCAGAAACGACAGGGCGGCGGGGAATTCGGGGAATTCGTTGCGCGGCTGCGCGACCATATCGGTGAGCCAGGCGTGGAAGGCGGCGCGGCCCGCATCGGTGATCTCGTAGACGGTGCGCTCCGGGTACTGCTGATCGCGTCCGGTCTCGCGCACCGCCACCAGTCCGGCGTCCTGCAAGCGCGCGATGGTCTTGTACAGCCCGGCCCGCTGGCCCACATTCACCACCTTGTCCTTGCCCCAGTCCTTGATGCGGCGCTGGATGGCATAGGGGTGCATCGGCTCCATATGCAGGATGCCGAGCAGCGCCAGCGCCAGGGGCGAGCGTTTGAACTGCGGCGATGCTGTCATGCCCTCATCCTACTGGGTGCCGGACCACTAGATTTTAGTGAACTAGTTTCCACGCAACTAGTTCCTGTGACACTATCGTGGAGCAGGCGAACCCAACCCGCTCCACCGGAACCGAAAGGCACGACCATGAACACCACCACCCAGATCCACACCGATCACGGCACCACCAAGCGCCTGGGCGATTGGACCGCCGAGAAACATTTCGAGGTCAAGGCCCGCTACGGCAGCGTCGTCATGGATCTGCGCTCGCCGCTCATCGAGGGCGAGGACGAGATCGTGGTGCACGCCGATCTGGACCACGCCATGGTCAAGCTGCTGGTTCCGGACGATGCGGTCATCGATCAGTCCGAACTGGAGTGGACCGGTCGCGGCCGGGTCAAAGACCTCACCCGGCAGGCCGGCGCGGCGGGCCGCGTGATCCGGCTGACCGGCACCGTCAAGAGCGGTGAATTCCGCATCCACCGCGGCGGAATCGCGATTCTGTCGGCGCTCTTCAGCCGCGAGTTCATCGAGGATGCCCGCCGGGCCAACCGCGAGGGCCGCACCCCGACCCTGGTCGATCCGGCCAACGCCCCGCGCTAATCAGGAAGACTGGCAAAACTACCGACCGAGGCCGCCTCCACTGCAATGGAGGCGGCCTCAGCTGTGCAATCTGCTCAGCTGAACGGGTGTTTGTTGTAAGGATCACAGCGCGGTGATTGCATCGAGGTATGTTCACCGAGGCTCAGCTGTACTCGCCGGTCACCCAGGGTGCCGACGGTGATGTGATGGTGCACCTGAGTGACGAGCATCCCGGCGTGCACGATCCGGAGTATCGGACTCGCCGCAATGCGATTGCCGCTCTGGCGCTGGATTACCGGCCGGGTGGGCCGGTACCGCAGATCGACTACACCGAAGAGGAGCAGGGGGTGTGGCGGATCGTCTCGGCCGAGCTGGCCCGTAAGCGGGAGCGGTATGCGAGCCGGGAGGTCATCGAGGCGGCCGAGCGACTGGGCCTGCCGGGCGATCACATTCCACAGCTCGACGAGGTTACCTCGAAGCTGTTCCCGCGCACCGGATTCCGATACGCACCCGCCGCCGGGTTGGTGCCGCTGCGCGAGTTCTTCGGTTCCTTCTCCGAGCGGATCTTCCACTCCACCCAGTACATTCGCCATCATTCGGCCCCGCTGTACACCCCGGAACCCGATGCGGTGCACGAAATCCTGGGCCACGCCAATCAATTGGCGAGTCCGCGCTTCGCCGCCATATACGAAACGGTCGGCGCGGCGGTGAATCGGCTCACCACCGATCGGGCCTTGAAATTCCTGGCCGATGTGTTCTGGTTCTCGATGGAATTCGGCGTCGTCCGTGAACACGGTGAAATCCGTTGTTACGGCGCGGGTCTGCTCTCCTCGTTCGGGGAGATCGAGGAATTCCGCGAGGCGACGTTGCGGCCCTTGGATATTCGCGAAATGGGCACCGCCGTCTACGACATCACGCACTATCAGCCGATCCTGTACTGCGCGGAGTCGATCGCCGAGATCGAGGATGTGGTGGGCGGTTTCTTCACCACCGTGGATGACGAGGTGGTGGCGGAGCTGACCGGACAACCCGTCTAGATCGGCATACCCGATTCCAGGAAATCGATCACCCGCACGATCTGCTCCTGACTGAACGGCTCGCGCCCGATCAGGGCGTACATGGCCCCGGTGAGCGCCCCGACCAGCGTCAGCACCTCGAAATCGCTCTCGTCGCGGTCCAATCGGTGCGCCACGATGCCGGACATGAGTTTGATATTGCGCTCGAATTCGCGGGCCACCGCACCGCGCAACTCCGGGACCGAGTAGACCAGCGCGACCCGCTCCTTCTCGAATTCCATGATCTCGGGGTCGATTTCGGCGAAGGCGTCGACGGTGGCATCGCGAATGGCGGCCAGGACCGGCTTGCCCTTGGGCTGGCGGTCGATGGCCTGGATCATTA
This sequence comes from Nocardia acidivorans NBRC 108247, assembly GCF_001625085.1. GTDB lineage: Bacteria > Actinomycetota > Actinomycetes > Mycobacteriales > Mycobacteriaceae > Nocardia > Nocardia acidivorans. Next base: position 11,552 of record NZ_BDAW01000004.1, on the reverse strand, counting down.
CCGGATCAAGGTCGTCGGCGAGCACCACCTCCTCTTTGGAGGGGAAATACCGGAAGAAGGTGCTCGGCGAGATATCGGCGGCCTCGGCGATCTGCTCGACGGTGGTCTCGGTGTAGCCCTGTTCCCGGAAAAGGCGGAACGCCTCGGTGCGAATGGTGCGCCGAGTGCGTTCCTTCTTCCGTTCCCGCAGGGTCGGCCGGGGCCGACCGGCGGGCTCCCCGGAAATCACTGCGTGGGAGGACTCAGCCGACATGAACCGATTGTGCCCCATCGAGCTCGGACTCCGGCGCGGCCGGTCGCGATCGGGTCAGGAGTACGGCCATGACGGTGGCCGCGAGGGTGATGCCCGCGCAGACCCACATCATGACGCTCATTCCGTCCAGGAAGGCGGTCTGCACATGCTCGAGCATGCCGGGCGCGCCCGTCGCGCGGGCCACGCCGACCCCGGCATTGACGCCGTCGGAGACGGGTTCGTGGTTGAGGTCGCCGAGGCTGGATCGGTACTGCGTGGCGAGCACGGTGCCGAGGATGGCGACGCCGATGGTGCCCGCGGCCTGCCGTAGCGCCTGGAGCAGTGCCGAGCCCGAGCCCGCGCGGTCGGCGCTGAGATCGCTCATGGCCAGGCCCATGGAGGCGGGCATGATGAAGCCCATCCCGATGCCGACCAGCGCCAGCGCGGCGGCCGCGAAGCCGTAGGACGCGTCCATGGTGATGAGTGCGGCCATGCCGAGTCCGGCTGTGAGGAAACCGAATCCGAGGGTCAGCACGACGCGCAGGCCGAACTTCGGGAGCAGTTTGTCCACGGTGCGGCTACCGACCAGGAGTCCGCCGATGAGCGGGAGCAGGCGCAGTCCGCTGCCGAGGGTGTCGGCGCCCAGGACCGATTGGAAATACTGCGGCATGGTGAAGAACAGGCCGAACATGGCGAAGTTGATGATGACCATATAGACGGTGCCCCAACGGAATCCGGGTGCGCTGAAGAGTTCGAGATCCACCAGCGGATGTGCGGCGCGGCGCTGCCAGCCGATGAACAGCCCGAGCAGGGCCACTCCGGCCGTGACCGCGGTCCACCCCAGCCCATTGCCCCAGCCGTCCTGGCCGAGCCGGATGAAACCGTAGGTGAGGCCGAGCATTCCGGTCGCCGACAGCACGATTCCGGGCAGGTCGATGCGAAAGACGCTGCCGCTGCGGGATTCCGGGACGAGCACGGCGACGGCGACCGCGCCGATGACGACCATCGGGACATTGATCAGGAAGACCGATCCCCACCAGAAATCCCGCAGCAGCCAGCCGCCGAGGATGGGGCCCAGCGGCAGTCCGATGGCGGTGGAGGTGATCCAAATGGTCAGCGCGCGTTGCCGTTCCGCCGGTTCGGGGAAGAGTCCGGGCAGTACCGACATGGACAGCGGCATCATGGCCGCGGCGGCGACGCCGAGTACCACGCGGGCCGCGATGAGCTGTCCCGACGACGCCGCGAAGGCGCAGGCGAGCGAGGCCGCGCCGAAGACCACCAGCGCGGCGAGCAGGATCTTCTTGCGTCCGTAGCGGTCGCCGAGCGCGCCCGCCGGGAGCATGACGGCGGCGAGGGCGAGGGTGTAGGCGCTGCTGAACCACTGCAACGCCCCGGTGTCGGCATGCAGGTCGACGGCGAGGGTGGGCAGCGCGACGGTCAGCACGGTGACATCGAGGCCGATGGTCAGCATGGCGATCGCCAGCGCGCCCAGGGCCAGCCAGCGGCGCACTCCTGATTCGTTCATGACAGTTCCAATCAGTTGAATTCAACTAGATAATGAGAGAGTCTCTTATTAGCAAGTCTCTGTCAATACTTGTCATGTCATTGTCGTGCCGCGGCGGACCGGTGACCATGTCCGACGGTTGGCCCGGTTGCGCCTTTAAGCTCGGTGGCGATGAACATCCGCAGGCATTCGCGCCATAACCCCAGTTCCGCCGGGTATCGCCGGTATCGCGTCTTCGTTCTCGCCGTCGCGGCGGCCGGGCTCACCGCGGTGACGGGGGTGTCGTACGCCCCACTACCCGATGCCGTGGCGCTACCGCCGACCACCACCACGACAACGCCGTTCACCACGCCCAATACCGACAATTGCCCGAACAAGACCACTCCCCCGGCCCCGATCGACACCTCCGAGGTGCCCGCACCGGGTGAGAGCGCACCCGCACCGCTGCCGATTCCGAATCCGCCGATCGGCGGGGACCGGATGGGCAGTTGCGGGGTGGTGTTGCCCGCGGGCGCACCCGGTCTGCCGGAGGGTATTTCGGCGACGGGCTGGGTGGTGTCGGATCTGGATACCGGCAAGGTGCTCGCCGCCAAGGATCCGCACGGCCGGTATCGGCCCGCCTCCACCATCAAGGTGCTGCTGGCCGATGTGGCCCTGCGGGTCCTGGATCTGAACAAGGTGGTGACCGGCACCCAGGAGGACGCGAACGCCGACGGCACCCGGGTCGGTATCGGCCCGGGTGGGCGCTACACCAATCGGCAGCTGTTCCAGGCCCTCATTATGGCGTCGGGAAATGATGCGGCGCATGCCATTTCGGCGCAGCTGGGCGGTGACGAGCAGACCGTGGCCAAGATGAACGATATGGCATACCGGTTGCGCGCCTTGGATACTCGCGCGGCGACGCCGTCGGGGCTGGACGGTCCGGGGATGAGCACCTCGGCGTACGACCTGTCGGTGCTGTTCCGCGATGCCATGACGCTGCCGCTGTTCGCGGAGTTGATCCACACCGAACAGGTGGATTTCCCGGGCTATCCCGCCGATCCGAAGAACACCGAGGACAAGGACCATCCGGGCTATCCGATCGGCAACGACAATCACCTGCTGTTCGAGTACGACGGTGCGCTGGGCGGTAAGACCGGTTACACCGACGATGCCCGGCAGACCTTCGTAGCCGGTGCCGAGCGCAATGGCCATCGGCTGGCGGTGACCCTGTTGAAGGCCGATGTGCTGCCGTTCCGCCCCTGGGAGCAGGCGGCGAAACTCCTGGATTACGCCTTCGCGCTGCCGTCGGGTTCGAGCGTCGGCACGCTGCCGGAGGTGAGCGCCAAATCGGTGGATTCGACCGTGGTGGTGGCGAGTCCGCCGGTGGTGGCATCCACCGAGGCGTCCGATGATTCCGGCTCCGACCATCGCGGACTGCGTAATACCCTGATCGTCGGCGGCATCATGCTGGTGCTGGTGCTGTTGGCGGGCGCGCGTCGAATGAACCGTCCCAGGCGCTGAGCGGTCCGGGTGTTCAGCGTCGGCGCAGCGCCGAAATCGCCGCTCCGGCAAGCGCACCCGCACCCACCAGGGCCGCCGCCGCGCCGGCCGTGACGCCCGGGCCCGCGCCCCGGGGTTCGATAATGGCCGGTGCCGGTGGCGGAATATCCGCCGGCACCTCGTTTTCGGTGGCGGTGGCGGCCCAGGCGGTGGCGAAGAGAATGATGCGCGCGGTGAAGTAGCTGAACACCATGAGGCCGATGATCGGGCCGAAGGTGACACCGGCCGGTCCGTTCACCACCGATCGCAGGATGATCGAGGCGAGCTGTTTGAACGCCTCGAAGACGATCGCGGCGATCAGGGCCGCCCGGGCCGCGCTGCGGAAGGTGACCGGATGCCGGGGCATGCGCGCGATGATCCAGACGAAGACCGCCCAGTTGGCGCCGATGGCCAGCAGCAGCGACAGCAGCGTCAACAGCAGTGTGATGACCGAGGATTCGCTGATCTGCCAGTGGGCCAGCAGTTTGCTGATCAATCCGCTGGAGGCCAGCACCGACAGCCCCAGCGAGATGCCGATGGCCAGGAACAGGCCGATCAATGCGAGCAGATCCGAGAGCTTGGACGTGGCCCAATTGCCCGCCTGATACGGCTGATCCCACTGTTCGGTGAGCGCGGCCCGCAGGTTTCCGATCCAGCCGAGTCCGGCGTACGCGCCCGCCGCCAGACCGATCAAGCCGACCCCGGTGCGCGAGCGCACCGCCTGGTTGATCAGGTCGTTCACCTGATTACCCGCCGAGCCCGGAATGTTCTCGACGATCTTGTCCTGAATCTCGGTGAGCAGCTGCGGATTTCGCGACAGTACGAAGCCCGCGACCGCGAAACCCACCATCAGCAGCGGGAACAGCGACAGCACGGTGAAGTACGTGATACCCGCCGCGTAGTAGTCGCCGCGCTGGCGCTGATAGCGCCCCGCGGCTCGCACCACATGGTCGAGCCAGTGCCGTTTCTGGATCTCCCGCTCGATCCACGCTTGGATCCTGCCGAACACCGCCACCTCCGCAACGCCCGGCGCGCGGTGCGGGGCCGGAGGCGGTTTGCCGTCCGGTATCGCACCCGCGCGTAACTTCTACCGGCGAACTACCTCGCGCATCCGGAAGTAAACATGTTCGCCCTGGTCAGGCATTCACTCTCGCATCCCCCGGCGTGCGCGCGGGGGAATTGCGCTGCGCGTCGGCCGAATCGCGACCTTCGCCACAGTCTCGGTCAGCGCGGGCGCGGCAGGAATCCGACGCGGTCGTAGACCTGGGCGAGGGTCTGGCTCGCGACCTCGCGGGCCCGTTCGGCGCCGGCGGCCAGGATGCGGTCCAGTTCACCCTGGTCCGACAGGTATTCATCGACCTTGGCGCGCAACGGCGTCACGAATTCGACCAGGGCGTCGGCGGTATCGGACTTCAGATCGCCGTAGCCCTTGCCCGCATAATCCTGTTCCAGGGTGACGATCGGGGTCTGGGTGAGGGAGCTGAGGATGACCAGCAGATTGCTGACGCCCGGCTTGGCCTCCGGGTCGTAGCGGATATCGCGTTCGGTATCGGTGACCGCGGAGCGGATCTTCTTGGCCGAGACCTTGGGATCGTCCAGCAGATTGAGGATGCCCGCGTCCGAGGAGGCGGATTTGCTCATCTTCGAGGTCGGATCCTGCAGATCGTAGATCTTGGCGGTGCCGGTGACGATATGCGCCTCGGGCACCACGAAGGTCTTCTTGTAGCGAGTGTTGAAGCGCTGCGCCAGGTTTCGGGTCAGCTCCATATGCTGGCGCTGATCCTCCCCGACCGGTACCAGCTGCGGGCGGTAGAGCAGGATGTCCGCGGCCATGAGCACCGGGTAGGTGAACAGGCCGACGGTCGCGTTCTCCGCGCCCTGCTTGACCGACTTGTCCTTGAACTGGGTCATTCGGCTGGCCTCGCCGAAACCGGTGAGGCAGCTCAGTACCCAGGTCAGCTCGGCATGCTCGGGCACCTGGCTCTGCACGAACAGGGTCGACTTCTTGGGGTCGACGCCGACCGCCAGCAACTGCGCCGCGGACACCTTGGTGCGCTTGCGCAGTTCCTTGGGATCCTGCGGCACGGTGATGGCGTGCAGGTCCGGGATGAAGTAGAAGGCGTCGTAGTCTTCCTGCAACCCCACCCAATACTGCACCGCGCCAAGGTAGTTCCCGAGATGGAACGAATCGCTGGTCGGCTGGATCCCGGACAGGACCCGCTGCTTGCGCTCGGCGGTGGGCTCAGGGCTCGACATGATCCGATCTTCCCACGCCGCGCGAGCGTTTATTTGCCTGGGTCAGCCCACCCGCGCCGCGTACGGGAGCGGGTCGACGCCGGGCATGCTGGAGCGTCCGGCGGCGATCAGTCGCTGTTCGCGGCGGGTGGCGAGCCGGTAGAGCGGATAACTGGGTCCGGTCAGCGAACCGCGCAGCAGTTTCGGGGCGAGCGGTGGCGAGATATGTGCGGTTCGGACGGCCTGGGCCAGGCCGCGGCAGGCGAGCTCTTCGCGCAGGCCCCATTTCAGGCCGTACATTTCGCGGATGCGCGGCGGGAGGCTGCTCTGTACGAGCAGGTTGAAGCCGCCGAGCGCCTGTTGCACCGGCACGGGCATGGGGTAGGCGATGCGCTGACCCATCAGATAGGAGCCGACCAGTTTGGCTTCCTCGGTCAGGAAGGGCTCATCGGAGGCGAGGTAGCCGTCGAAGGTGCGGCGGAAGCCCGCGTAATCGGCGGGCGCGGCCTCGCGCGGCATGCCGAAGAGTTCACCCCAGCGGCAATAGTCCTGGTAGAGGCCCTCGCGCTCACCGGGGGTGAGTTCGCGGACCAGCAGATCGTGCATGACCTCGGCGGAGTCGAAGGTGAAGGCCATGGTCATGAACATCAGCTGCGGATCGTGCGCGGAGTAGCGGGTGCCCCGCGGATTGTGGGCGCCCGCGTCCTCGGGAAGTGCGCCCCGGACCGGTGCGTGCCGCTTGGCGGTGAACTTGCGCGCGCGGTCGGCCTCCTCGCGGGTGCCGAGCGAGACGGCCTCGAAGAGCTTGCCGGTCAAGGCGAGTCGCGTGTACGGGGTGGTGCGATGCTGGGTGTTCTCCGCGGTGCCGACGTAGAGCAGCGGGTGGACGGCCCCGATCACCAGGGCGCGTTGCCCGTAGGTGAGTCCCACCGCGCGCTTGCGCATGACCCGTCTGATCATCGAATCGTCGGAGAAGTAACCGGACTGTGCAGGCATCGTTGCCTCCTGGGGCGGTGTGGCACGCGCCACGTCATCTGGAAATAGAGTCCTCCAGAATCTCAATTCTGGCAAGACCTACCACCAGAATTGCGGCCGTGCCAGAATCAACCCGTGACCGGGCAACGGACCTACGGCGGAATCTCGGCGGCCGAACGCCGCACCCAGCGCCGCACCGCCCTGCTCGACGCCGCCCTCGACATCCTCGGCAATCAGGGCCTGGACAAGCTCACCGTCTCGGCGCTGTGCGCGGGCGCGGGCCTCAACGAGCGCTACTACTACGAGAACTTCGACAGCCGTGACGCCGTGCTCTCGGCGCTGTTCGACTCCATAGCCGAGGAGTTGGCCGCCGCGCTCATCACCGCCGTCCACACCTCGCACGACACCCCGCGCGCCAAGGCGCACGCCGCCATCTCCGCGGGTATCGAACTCCTCACCGACGACCCGCGAAAAGCTCACGTGGCCTTGATCGTCAGCTCCGCCACCCCCGAATTGCGCACCCGCACGGTGCACACCACCCGGGCGTTCGCGCACCTGGTCGCGGCGGAGGGCATCGACTTCTACGGCCTCACCGAAGTCGACCCCACCCCCGAAATAAGCTTTCGCGCAACATATCTGGTGGGCGGCCTGGTACAAACCCTCACCGCCTGGTTGCAGGGCGATCTGGCCCTCACCCGCGCCGAACTGATCGATCACACCACCGACGTGTTCGTGCTGCTCGGCGAGGATCTCGCGGCGCGCCTGCGTCCCTAGCCCGAAACGCACGGTGCCCCCGGCGAATTCGCCGGGGGCGACTCGAACCTGAGGTCAGTCGGCAGCGGGCCCGGACCAGATCAACGGCACCGCGTCCAGACCGGCCGGGGCGGCGTCCTGGAGCACCACGCGGAAGGCCACGCCGCGGGCGGACCAGTGTGCGGCGCAATCGGTTACGGCCTCGGCGAACCAGTCCCGCTCGGCGGGTTGATCGGCCAGCAGCAGCGCGGCATTGCGGATGACCGCGACATAGCCGCCGGCGGGGCCGACGAAATCGTCGAGGTCGCGCAGGCATTCGTCGAAGGCGTCCTTGTTCTCGCCGAAGTAGTAGGGGAATTGGAAGGCGGCGGCGAACTCGTCGAAAACCTCGGCGACCGTACGCATTTTGCGAGCGCGGAGTTCACGGGAGAGGTAGTCGGCGGGCAATCGCGCACGCACCCCGGAGAATTCGGCCGCACCGACCGGGAGTACCCCCAGCACCGGTGTCGCGGCGGGCCGGGCGGACTCACGAGAGGACCCTGTGGTCCCGGAAACACTTGCGACGGAGAGGAACTGCGAGAGCGTCATGGCCTCGGTCATCAGCGCATCCTCGTAAAGGTGTTGTAGTGATCCCCGGTGTAATACGCCGACCCATCACTGCCGGTGATAATCCGCTCGGCATCCCGCCCCTGCCCGGCCTTCTTGGGATTGACATCCCACTCCTGATAGCTGATCTTCTTCCCACTGGAATCCTTCGCGGGCAGATCCCCACCCCGATTCATCCAGGTATCCCCACCGTGCGTCCCAGGCGCATTAGCCGACCCCGGCCACCGCCCGGCATCAATCTCCCCCAGCGTCTTATACGCCCGATCCGGCACCCCGGGCGCCGGGGTGACCTGCTGATCCACCGCCCCCGGCACGGTAGTGCGCGGCCCGGGTTTGACCGCGGTAGTGGTCTTTCCGGCCACGGTCGAGGCAACGGTCTGATTCGAGTTGGTGGTGGTGCCACCGCCGCGCGAGAGCAGTATCGCGGCCAACACCAGGACCAGCGCCCCACCTAGGACCAGCCAAGCGCGGGTTCTCTTGGAGACGTTCACCGGTCCTGCACCCCGGTACTCACCCTGCTGGCAGCGCGGCTATCAATCATGACTCACGAATCTACGTCACCGACCAGGCGGACGGCCGATAGATCATCCCTAACCAGTCGGATCAAGTCGAGGAAAGTGGTACGGGCTGACGGCTGAGCGCTCAGCTGTTATTCCTGGACTCCACCGCGGTACGGATCAGCAACCGGGCTCGGTCTCCGGTGACGGACTGGGAAGCCAGTACGTCGAACGCCCGACCGTAGAGGGCGATCTCTCTCGGCTGGGTGATTCGAATACCCGCCGAATGACCCTCGACCTTCACCAAGCGATCGTCGAACATGAAGAAGTTCTCGACTACGACCAAGCCCTTGGCCGCACGGGGAACGATGCCCAGGGTTATTCGCGGCATGCCGAGAATCGAGTACAGCCTGTCGAGTTGGCCGATCATCACCCGGTCGTCACCGAACGTCGTGTACAGCGCTTGCTCGCCCAAAAGGAAATGAAACCGCTTGCCACGCTGATACAGAATGCGCTGCCGTTCCATCCGTGCGGTGACCGCCTCATCCAGATCATTCGGAATCCGGTAGAAATCAATCACATTGGACATCACCGCGGCTGCGTAGTCAGCTGTTTGAAGTAGTCCCGAGATCATTGCCGGTTCCCAGTTGCGTACGAGCGACGCGTGGGAGGCCGCTTTGTTCGACTGCCGTTGTCGTTGCGCCATCCCGGTACGTAGCTCTTGCCTCCACTCCACATATGCCGTGTCGATGTTGTGGAGGGTCGCCAACAGGTCGACCAACTGGTCTCCGGCATCACAGTGTCGGCAGTACGCGCGGATATCCGAGTCGGATGGACGGGTGACTCCGTACTCGAGCTTGGAAATCTTGGACTCATGCCAGCCCTTGGCACGAGCAAGTTCCCGGCCGGTGATTCCCGCCCTTCGACGTATCTCACGAAGTCGCTTACCGAGAGCCTCTCGCTGCTCCTGAACCGAACTGGTCACCGTGCGTAGTCAGACAGTGGTGTAGCCAGCGCCCAGAGGCGCTCTCTGGTTCGCTGGCAGTAGGCCACCAACTCAGGGTCGGTACTGACTGCCGCCCCACCGGGTGAGCGTCCGTCCTCGCCCGCAAGGCTGAACACAACCACCCGGTTATCGATCACCCAGAAATCATCCGGCGGTACCTGTCCCGCCTCGTGCCGGGGGAGGTAACGCACATCTTCCCCCGCCTCCACGTTCATCGGAGCGATAGTGAGCGACCACCGTTGATACTCGCTGTGAGGCACGGTGATCACCCGCAGACGGCTGACGGATACGCCTCTGCCGGTGAGGGTTTGGACGAACTGATACCAGTCCTGGAACCACTCCCGGTAGTCGAACAGCTCGCCGTTCACGAACCGCTGAAACGGCTCGTCCTCGCCTGGTACGCCGTATTGGTCACGTACCTCGAGGTGGAACGCATCGTGACGCGCCTCCCGAAGCAGCTCAATCGTGGGACGGAAGTCCACCGAAGTAGTCCCTCTCCGCCTTAGGCACCTCGATAGCCGTCTCGTACGGCTCAATCTTGATCTGAGACAACGTTTCCTGGTCGCTCACCGGTTTGCCGGTGAGCGTGAACGTACCCCGGCCGGTATCGGTCAGGGGTGCGTCCAGATAGGTGTTCTTTTCGAGAAACCCCAGCAAAGCGTGTGGTATCTCCACGATTTCAGTCTGATCGGTCTTCCAAGCAACCAACACGTAGCCGTTGTCCGCAGCGAAGAGCTGCGGGCCCTCATCCTTGTTCGAGCCAATCTTGCCGAGAAAACGCAAAGTCATGATCTCGATCCTCGCCAACGAGTGTGCAGTACCGTGCAGTACGGCATCTCCATGGTCCCCCAAGAGCGCAGGCTCCGAGGCTGAACCAACAGGTTCCTGCAAGTCTCTGCAAACCAATAGCCTGGGCCGACAGTCCCTTCGTAGCGTCGATGTAGGCGCTCGCGGGGGTGATCCCCGGATCGCCTCACCACCGACGGACAGGGGCCGACGTGAGCGACAGCGAAGGACGAGACAGGGCAGTCATCTTCATCAACCGCGATGTGCTGACGAGCAAAGCCGATCTCGACTGGGCAAGGTTCTACGCCCGTCAGCGCGCTCAGGAACTGGGCCTGAGGGTTGCCGAGATCGTGGTACTCGGCAACACCGATGGATCGCATATGCAGACGCTCTACACCGTGGTCCGGCGTGTCGACGCGGCCCGCGTGATCACCCCCGATCTTGGTCATATCGGCGGGAATTCGGATCGCGTCACCGTGTTCGCGGAGCTGCACACTGTCACCCCTGCGAAGAGGTACCCCTGGCGGCTCGGACTGTCATCGACGGAACTTGCCGACGCGTTGAACCCGCACCCGGGGACTTCTCCCACTGCAAGCGCCGAAATAGCAGGGCCACAACATGATCGTGCGTGACGCGTGCAGCGGGGACGGTTAGCGGTACTGCACCGTGACCGGGGCGTGGTCGGACCAGCGCTCGGCGTAGGTGGCGGCCTTTTCGACCACGGCTTGCTTTGCGCGACCGGCGATATCGCCTCGGGCCAGCTGGTAGTCGATGCGCCATCCCGCGTCGTTGTCGAAGGCGCGGCCGCGGTAGGAGTGCCAGCTGTAGGGGCCGGGGACACCGGGGTTCAACTCGCGGACCACATCGACGTAGCCGGCGGCGAGCATTGAGGAGACCCAGGCGCGCTCTTGGGGGAGGAAGCCGGAGTTCTTGACGTTGCCCTTCCAGTTCTTGATGTCGAGTTCGGTGTGGCCGATATTCCAGTCACCGGAGATCACGAAATCGCGGTCGATACTCGTCATGCGGGCGCCGACGGCGTCGAGGAAGCGGTACTTCTCGTCTTGCATGGGGGTGTCGGCTTCGCCGGTGTGGACGTAGACCGAGGCTGCGGTGAGGTCGTCGAAGTCGGCTTCGATGTAGCGGCCGAGTTCGGCGAATTCGGCTACGGGAGTCCAGGTTTCGCCTTCGAAGGCGCCGACGCCGATGCGGACGGCGTCGGGTTCGCGGCGGGACAGGATGGCCACCCCGGCGCGGCCCTTGATCCCCGGTTCGGCATGGGACAGGAACCAGCCCGCATCCAGGGCGGGAGCCAGCACGCTACGGGTTTGCTCGTCGGTCGCTCGGGTCTCCTGCAGGCAGATGATGTCGGCCTCGGTGACCGTTAGCCAGGCGAGCAGCCCCTTGGGGGCCGCGGCGCGTATTCCATTGACGTTTACC
>NZ_BDAW01000003.1 GCF_001625085.1 Nocardia acidivorans NBRC 108247 | reverse complement strand
GAGGATTTTGGGCACCCCCCAAACGTACAATGCCGGTATCCAACCTTCTCCGTGGACATCGAGGTCCAGGAAGGGGTGATGACGATGACGTCAGGCCCTGCCAAGCCCACCGCCCCGCTCGCGCCGATGGGCGCGATTCACACCGGCTCCGGTGATCCACTGCTCCTGTTGCACGGATTCATGATGTCGCCGCACTGCTGGGAGCAGGTGGCGGATCGGATGTCCAGTCATTGCGAGGTGTTCGCTCCGGCCTTCACCGGACATTGGGGCGGACCGGATTTCGACGGCTGGTACCTCGATGTCAGTGCCCTTGCCGATCGGGTGGAGAACCAGCTCGACGAATTGGGCTGGCGCACCTGCCATATCGCGGGCAATTCGCTCGGCGGCTGGGTCGGCTTCGAATTGGCGCGCCGCGGCCGGGCCCGCACGCTCACCGCTATCGCCCCGGCGGGCGGCTGGCAAACCCCGTCCGTCCTGCAGGTCAAGGTGGGTCTGAAGTTCCTGTCGCTGGTGCCGGTCGTCGAGGTCGGTAAACATCTACCCGCGGCAATCGCTTTCAGCGCACCGGTGCGCCAGGCGGTGGCCATGGTGTTGAGCAAGAACACCGCCGCCGCACCGCGCCGGGCCATCGAGGCCGCCATCACCTCGGCGCTGCACTGCCGGGCCATGCTGCCGATACTGGCGGGCGCGCTGCGCGCACCCGATATCGAGGATCTCTCGACGCTGAAAACGCCTGTGCGCCTGCTCATGTGCGAGAACGACCGGGTGATCCCGTATCGCGCGTACGCCAAGCGGTTCCTGCGCGAGCTGCCGGAGTCGGCGGACCGCATCGTCATGCACGATGTGGGTCATGTGCCCATGTTGGAGGCGCCGGATCGCATTGCCACGCTCATCGCCGAGCATGTCTACGCGAGCCGCACGCGGTTGCGCGCGGTCTGAAATCCGTTCCGCCCACCCGATAACTCGTAAGCTTGTCCACAGGAGTCCGGGCAAAAGGGGGCCCGCGGAGAGGGGTGGTTGAGATGGCCGATGACATCGGCGTGGATATGTCGAAGCCGAGTATCGCTCGCGTCTACGACTATCTACTGGGCGGACAGGACAATTACGCCGTCGATCGCGAAGTGGGCGACTACTTCCGCAACGACTTGCCCGGCTCGGTCGCGATCGCCTTCTCGAACCGGTACGCGCTGGTGCGCGCGGTCGAGGAGATGACGCGCCTCGGGATCCGGCAGTTCCTCGATATGGGCAGCGGGCTGCCGACGGCCGACAATGTGCATCAGGTGGCGCAGCGCTGGATTCCGGACGCGCGAGTGGTGTACATCGACAATGATCCGATCGTGCTGGCGCACGGGCGCGCGCTGCTGGCCGATGAGAAGACCACCACGGTGATCCAGGCGGATCTGCAAAAGCCGCTGGACATCCGCGCCAATCCGGAGGTGTTGCGGCTCATCGACTTCGACCAGCCGATCGGCGTGATCTTCAGCGCCACCCTGCATCACCTGCAGGACGAGGAGGATCCCGCGGCGGTGGTGCGCTTCTGGGCACGGGAGACCGCACCCGGCAGCCTCTTCTACATCTCGCACTTCCGCTCCGGCGACAATGCCGAGACCAAGGCCGCCGAGGGTATGTTGCAGACCACCTTCGGGCGCGGGCGCTGGCGCACCGACGAGGAGATTCTGGATCTCTTCGGCGACCTCGAGATCCTGGATCCGGGTCTGGTCGCGTGCGGATTGTGGCGCACGACCGCCGAATCGGGCGCGGTGACCCGCATCGGCGCGGGCGTACACGAACTGACGGTGTGGGAACAGCTCATCGCCTGCGGTATGGCCCGCAAGAACTAGCCGCGAGCGCGAGGACCACCGTACGGTCGGAATCACTCCTCGAGGCCGCGCGCCCGCAATTCGTAGGCGCGCCGGGCATCCTGGTCCACCTCGTCGAGGAAGACATGCTCCAGACCGAAGGCGCGGCCCAGCGCCTCGCTCGCCCGCCGGGGCATATACCGCTGCGAGGCCACCAGCAGCCCCGCGATCCGGGTGACCGCCACCCGCCGCTTCGGCTGGGCGATGAGCCCGGCCACCGCCGCGGCGATATCCTGCGGCTCCGCGTTCTCGAGTCCCTTCGCGCCCTGGGTGCCCGCGATGAGTTCGGTATTGGTGAAGGTCGGCAGCACCGAACAGAAATGCACGCCGGTCTTGTGATACTCCAGCCGCAGCGTGTCGGTGAGCGCCAGCACCGCGGCCTTGCTGGCGCAGTAGGTGGCCAGTCCGGGAGTGGTCGCCTCCCCCGCCAGCGAGGCGATATTGATGACGATTCCCCTGCCGCGCGGCAACATTCGCCGCGCGGCGAGCTTGCTGCCCAGGGCGACGCCGTACACGTTGATATCGAGAATGCGCCGGGTGACCTGCTCCGGCTCCTCGGTGAACGCGCCGGCGGGCATGATCCCGGCATTGTTGACCAGCACGTCGAGCGGGCCCAACCGCCGCTCGACCTCGTCCAGGAAGGCGGTGAAACTCGACGGATCGGTGACGTCGAGTTTCCCGTACACCTCCAGGCCGAGCTCGGTCCCGGCCTCCTTCACCTTCGCCTCGTCCACATCGCCGATGGCCACGCGCGCGCCCAGCTCGCGCAGGCGGCGGGCGGTGGCGAAGCCGATACCGCGGGCACCGCCGGTGATCACCACGACTTTGCCGGAAATCACGGTTGCCAAGCTCATTTCATCTCCTGGATATCGCAGGGCGGGGTCTATCCAGCGTGCTCCGGTCCGCGCCCGCGCGGGCCGGAATGCCGAGCCCGGTCAGCCGGTCCGGTCGCGGCCGTCCGGCACGCGCCGATCGGCGACCGCGAACCAGGTCCGGATGTCGTTGCGCGGCACGCAGCGAGACCGCGAAGCCGAGCGAATTCCCCACCAGTACAACGGGTCCCAGCGCCTCCGGCAGCGCGTCCGCGAAGGCGTCCAGCTGCGGCATGAGCGGTCCGGGCGCGAAGGACTCCGCGGCACCGAATCCGGCCATATCCACCGCTTGCGCGCAGCGGCCGCGGTAACCGAGCGCGGTGAGCACCCCTCGCCAGGTGTCGGCGGTATCGGCGAAACCGTGCAGTAGTACGAGGGAATTCCCGTGCCGGACACCGACAGTGCGCGAGTGCGGGTGGTTCCGAAGGTCGGGAGGAATTCGCGGATTTCGCCGCTTCCGGCAGGTCTCGAGGACGTCATTGTCAGAAACGCTCCTTGAAAGGTGCCGCACGACAACCGGTCCCGCGAACCGTCGCGGGACCGGCCGGGAGCACTAGGCGAGCAGTCCCTTGGCCACGTGCGTGACCTGGATTTCATTGCTGCCCGCGTAGATCATGAGCGACTTGGCATCTCGCGCCAATTGCTCGACGTGGTACTCGGACATGTACCCGTTGCCGCCGAAGAGCTGGATGGCGTCCATGGCGACATCGGTGGCCGTTTCCGAGCAGTAGAGCTTCATGGCCGACGCCTCGGACAGCGTGGGCGGCTTACCCGCGCGACCGCGTTCGAGGATATTGAAGACCATATTCTCGATATTGATGCGCGCGACCTCCATCTTCGCCAGCTTGAGCTGGATCAATTGGAAGCGCCCGATCTCCTGTCCCCACAGCTTGCGGGTCTTGGCGTATTCCACACTGAGCCGGTGACATTCGTTCACGATGCCCAGCGCCATGAAGGCGACGCCGACCCGTTCGGCGGTGAAACTCGAACGGGCGCTTTCGCGTCCGTCGCCGCCCTCATGCTGTTCGGTCTCGCCGAGCAGCCGATCCTTGGACAGGCGCACATTGTCGAAGAACAACTCGCCCGTCGGTGAGGCGTGCAGCCCCATCTTCTTGAAGGGTTTGCCCTGGGTGAAACCTTCCATACCCTTGTCGAGCACGAAGGTCAGCACCTTGCGGTCGCGTTTGTCAGCGCCGTCGCCCTGGTCGAGCTTGGCGTAGACGATCACCACATCGGCGAACGGACCATTGGTGATGAAGGTCTTCTGACCGTTGAGGATGTAGTCGTCGCCATCGCGGCGGACGTAGGTCTTCATACCGCCGAAGGCGTCCGAACCGGAATCCGGTTCGGTGATCGCCCAGGCCGCAACCTTTTTCATGGTCACGATATCGGCGAGCCAGCGTTCCTTCTGTGCCAGCGTCCCACGCGACATGATGGTGGTCGCGCCGAGACCGATACTCACGCCCAGAGCGCTGACAATGCCCATGCAGACGCCGGAGAGTTCGCTGATGAGCACCGCCATCATCGATTCCTGCCCGGCGAACGGGCCACCGTCGCCCGACTTCTTCCCCGACTTCTCCGGCAGCGGTTCACCCGCCGCCAGGGCCTCTTCCCGTTTGCGCTGTTTGGCAATGAGTTTGGCGATCGCGTCCGCGCCCACCGCATCGATGCCGAACTGGGTGAACAGTTTCCGGATGATCGGGTACGGCAGCATCTCCCCGCTGTCCAGGGCGTCCAGATGCGGGCGGATCTCCTTGTCGATGAAGCTCCGCACCGCGTCCCGGATCATCTCATCGGTCTCGGACCATTCGAACATCGTTGTTCTCCAGAGGGTTTCGCAACATCAGGGCAGCTGGTCGGCGATGTCGCCGAGCAGCCAGGGGCCTTCGGTCTCGATGGTCTTCACGTCGTGCCAGCCCGCGAGTTCGGAGATGGCCCCACCCTGCACGGCGAAGACCTTGCCGGTGATCGGGCACTTCTCGGTGGCCAGGTAGGCGACCAGCGGGGAGATGTTCGCCGGACTGAAGGCGTCGAAGCCGCCCTCCTCCACGGCTTCGGCCTCGGCGGCCATCATCGCGCCCATTCCAGGGGTGGCCAGGGTCAGGCGCGTACGGGCAATGGGGGCGATCGCATTCACGCGCACCCCGTAGCGGGCCAGCTCATCGGCCGCGACCAGGGTGAGCGCGGCGATACCCGCCTTGGCCGCACCGTAATTCGCCTGTCCGGCGTTCGGCACGGTGGTGCCCGAGGCGGAGGCGGTATTGATCACCGCGGCAGTCGGCTGATTACCCGCCTTGGACTGGTCCTTCCAGTACGCGGCGGCATGACGCAGCACCGCCGCATGCCCCTTGAGATGGACGGCGACCACCGAATCCCATTGCGCCTCATCCATTCCGGCAATGAACGCATCCCGCAGAATGCCCGCGTTGTTGACGACCACATCGAGCTTGCCGAATTCCGAGACGGCCTGTTCGACAAGGGCTTTCGCGCCCGCCCAGTCCGCCACACTGTCGGTGTTCGCGATCGCGCGCCCCCCTGCGGCGACGATCTCGTTCACCACCTCCTGCGCCGGTCCGGCGTCCGCGCCCTCACCGGCATTGCTGCCGCCCAGGTCGTTGACCACCACCGCCGCGCCCTCCCGCGCGAACAGCAGGGCGTGTTCGCGGCCGATACCCCGCCCGGCTCCGGTGATGATGGCAACCCGTCCGTCGAGTGCACCCATATCCTGCTCCTTCGAAAATCAGTCGGCGATGACGGCGAGGCCGTCGGTCAGGACCAGGTCGCCGCCGCGGCCGGTCTCGAATGCGTAGGTGGTTTCCCCGTTTTCGGCGTTCTTGCGCCAGATCCGGGTCTCCAGGTCGTCACCGGGGAAGACCATCTTGGAGAAGCGCACCGCGAAGCGGCGCAGCCGGGCGACATCGGAGCCGCCGACCTCGGCGAGTACGCCCCAGGAGGCCATGGCCATGGTGCACAGGCCGTGCGCGATGATGCCGGGCAGTCCGGCGTCCTTGGCCACCTGTTCGTCCAGGTGCAGCGGCACCGGATCGCCCGAGGCGGGCGAGTAGCGGAAGGTCTGATCCAGGTCCACGTGCGCGGCCACTCGGGCCAGCGGCGGTGTGCCGGCCAGCGCGGGATCGAACCGGTGTGCGGGCGCGCCGTCACCGACTCTGGGGCCCGCGTTCACATTTCGGAAGAACGCCGTCAGGTACTGCTCATTGACGAGTTCGCCGTCCTGCGCCCGGCATTCGATGAGGATGGTGATGGTCGAGCCATTGTCCTTCCCTTCGTACCCGATGGACTTGGCCCGCGAGACCAGCGTGTCGCCGGGGCGGATCGGGCGGTGGAAGTGGAAGTCCTGCTCGCCGTGCACGACCCGGCCGAAGATATCCATCGGCACGACGTCCAGCACCGGCATCATCATGGCCTCGAAGACCGGGACGATGGCGAAGATCGGCGCTGCCACTTCGCCTTTCAGATGTGCTTCGATGGGATCGTTGGTGGCGGCGGCGTATTCGGCCAGTCGTTCACCGGTGACCTCGAAGGTCTCGTCATCGCTCCAGACATCGAGACCGGACGCGTCGAATTCGACCGCGTTGCCGGTCATCAGGCTGCCGTCGCCAGCGCGTCGAGCGCGGTCAGCGTCTTGTCGAGCTGGTTCAGGCCGTCCTTCTCGACCGCCTTGCCGAGTGCGCCCTTGATGAGCGCGCCCTCGAAATCACCGGAGACCGAGAACGTGCTGCCGGTGCCCTCGGGGGTGATGTCGAAGGCGAACTGCACCTTCACGCCCGCCATCCCGGTTCCGCTGAGTACCAGGCGATTCGGGGTGTCGACGCTCTCCACCACCCATTCGATCTTGTTCGCCATACCGAGCATGAGGATCTTGGCGACCAGTTTGGAGCCGGGGGCCAGGACGGCCGGGGGCTCCTCCAGCCAGCGCTCGTGGATGGAGAACCACTTGTCCCAGGTCTGCGGATCGGAGACGACGGCCCACAGCGCGTCCGGGGAGGCGGTCAGGTCCTTGCTGGCTTCGATATGTCCCATGAGAGGTACTCCTCGTCGAGTCCGTGTTGAAAGTTGTTCGGGTACTGCGGGATTCAGCGGTCGGCGCGCTGATAGGCGGTGATGACCGCCGCGCCGCCCAGGCCGATGTTGTGCTGGAGTGCGGCGGTGACGTTGTCGACCTGCCGCTTGTCGGCGGTGCCGCGCAGCTGCCAGGTGAGTTCACTGCACTGCGCCAAACCCGTGGCGCCCAAGGGATGTCCCTTGGAGATGAGTCCGCCCGACGGGTTCACCACCCATTTGCCGCCGTAGGTGGTCTGGCCCGCGTCGATGAGCTGACCGGCCTGCCCCTCCTCGCACAGGCCCAGGGCCTCGTACAGCAGCAGTTCGTTGGCGGAGAAGCAATCGTGCAACTCGATGACCTGGAAGTCCTCGGGCCCCAGCCCCGCCTGCGCGTAAACCTTCCGCGCCGCTTGCACATTCATGTCGTAGCCGATGAGGTTCTTGGCGCTGCCGTCGAAGGTGGACTGGAAATCGGTGGTCATGGTCTGACCGACGATCTCCACCGCCCGCGCCGCCAGATCGTGTCGCTCCACGAACTCCTCGCTGGCCAGAATGGCCGCGCCCGAACCGTCCGACGTGGGTGAGCACTGGAGTTTGGTGAGCGGGTCGTAGATCATCCGTGAGGCCAGGATGTCCGCCAGGGAGTACTCCTCCTGGAACTGCGCGTACGGATTGTTCACCGAATGCTTGTGGTTCTTGTAGCCGATCTTGGCGAAGTGCTCGATGGTGGTGCCGTACTTGGTCATATGCTCGCGACCGGCCGCGCCGAACATCCACGGGGCCACCGGGAACAGCACCTCGGAGATCTCCGCCAGCGCCATCACATGCTTGGCCATCGGCTGTTCGCGATCGTCGTAGCTGGAGCCGAGCGATCCGGGCTGCATCTTCTCGAAGCCCAGCGCCAGCGTGCAGTCGGCGAGACCGCCCCGAATCGCCTGTGCCGCAAGGTAGAGCGCGGTCGAGCCGGTGGAGCAGTTGTTGTTGACGTTCACCACCGGGATGCCGGTCATGCCGAGTTCGTAGACCGCGCGCTGGCCCGAGGTGGATTCGCCGTACACGTAGCCGACGTACGCCTGCTCGATCTCGCGATAGTCGATACCCGCGTCCGCGAGGGCCTTGGTGCCCGATTCGCGCGCCATATCCGGGTAATCCCAGCCGCTGCCGTCTTCGTTCGTGCGTCGCCCCGGCTTTTCGAACTTCGTCATGCCGACGCCGACGACGTAGACCTTGTTCGCCATCGAACTCCTCACATCAGGCCGCCCTGCCTCCGGGCCGGTTGGAAACAAACATACAAAGCTGTATGTAAGTAGGCAAGAGGGCAGCCGTAATCGGGCCGGGAGTGCACAAGATCAGCTGTTCACGCGGCGGGCGCGGAACATACCGGTGAGGTGGTGAAAGGGCGCGGTGTCAGTCCGTGATACCGAGATCCGGAACAGCCGATTCGGCTGCCAAGCGCAGTTGCGCGGAGGCGCGCAGCCAGCGGCGATGCGCGCGCTCGGGATCCGGGGAGATGAAATTGGTGACCAGAATGCCGCGCAGGGTGTCCATGGCGGTGTACGCGAAATCGCGAACGTGCTTGCGGTGCATCTCATTCGGCACCAACTGCGCCACCGACAGCAGTACCGCGTTGTTCACGTACGGCTCGACCTTCTCCATCTCCGTGGCCAGCACCGGATCGGTGCGGCTGGCCACCCACAGCTCGATGGCGGCGATGAAGAGCGGGCCCTGATGCAGCTCCCACATGAATTCCAGGGCGGTGCCGAGCGGATCGTCCCCGCCGCGCACCCGCCCGATCTCCTGCATGGCGGCCTCGGTGCGGCGCTGCGCCAGATGACTGATGGCCGCCACCACCAGATCGGTCTTGGAGCCGAAGTGATGCACCTGCGCGCCCCGGGTCACCCCGGCCCGCTCCGCCACCCGCGGCGTGGTCGTTCCGGCATAACCGAATTCGACGAGACATTCGATGGTGGCGTCCAGCAGGCGTATCCGCGTCTCGGTGCTGCGCTGCTCCTGCGTGCGACGCTGCGGCTTCGAGACGGCGGACCGGGTCATACGACGGATAGTACACTTACATACATCTGTGTATGTTCACTGCCCGATCGCGGCGGGCGACCGGCGGGCAATTGCCACCGTCGCGGTGAAGAGCACGACGCCCAGCACGGCCAAACCCGCGCCCACCACCGCGGGCGCGGTATAGCCCAGACCCGCGGCGATCACCAGGCCGCCGAGCCACGCGCCCGCGGCGTTCGCGATATTCAGGGCCGCGTGATTGAGGGCCGCGGCCAGGGTTTGCGCATCGTGCGCCACATCCATCAGGCGGGTCTGCAGGCCAGGACCGAGCGCCGCACCCGACGCACCGATGAAGAAGGCCCCGATCGCCGCCGTGTACGGGTTGTGGGCCGCCGCGACGAACGCCGCGAGGATTACCACCATGGCGAGCAGGGCCGCGAAGATCGCCTTGTCCACGCCGCGATCGGCCAGCACACCGCCGAGGATATTGCCCGCCACCATGCCCAGGCCGAACAGCATGAGCACGATCGGAACCAGGCCGACGCTCATCCCGGAGACATCGGTGAGGGTGGTGGTGATGTAGGTGTACACCGCGAACATGCCGCCGAAGCCGACCGCGCCGACCACCAGGGTGAGCAGCACCTGCGAGCGGCGCAGCGCGCCGAGCTCGGTACGGGGGTCGGTCAGGCGAATACCGTGCAACTCGGGCACGAACTTGACGATGGCGGCCACCGTGGCCACACCGATGACGGCCACCACCACGAAGGCATCCCGCCAGCCCAGATGCTGGCCGAGCCAGGTGGCTGCGGGAACGCCGACGACATTGGCGGCGCTCAATCCGAGCATAACCGCGGCAACCGCTTTGGCGCGCTGACCGACCGGGGCGAGCGAGGCCGCCGCCAACGAAGCGACGCCGAAGTAGGCGCCGTGTGGCAGACCCGAGATGAAGCGTGCGACGGTCAGGGTGGTGAAGGTCGGGGCGATCACCGTTGCGGCGTTGCCCACGGTGAATGCCACCATCAGGGCGATCAGCAGCCGTTTGCGGCCCACCCGGGCGGCCATGGCGGCGATCACCGGCGCGCCCACCACCACGCCCAGGGCGTAGGCCGAAACAATGTGTCCGGCAACGGGTTCCGAGACCGACATGGCGTCGGCGATATCGGGCAGCAAACCCATGGTGACGAACTCGGTGGTGCCGATGCCGAAGCCGCCCAAGGCCAGAGCCAGGATCGCGGCGATCGGCCAGCCGCGCTCGGCGACGACCGAGCCCACGTCGTCGGGTGCCTCGACGGCCACATCCACGCCCGGTACAGAGTTCGCCATGGAATTGCGCAACACCGGCGCGCCACTCCCCCATCCCCATTTCACGGTGACCCCCCTCACCCGAGTCCCGACCTGCTCGGCACGGGCGCCCGGGTGGTGGAGATTACCGCAGTCCGCCGCCGGGGGCGTGCGCTCGCGCGACTCCCCCGGGGCTCAGGCCGAGACCGGGAAGTTCCCGCGAATCGTCCCCGCGGGGTCGTACCGCCGCTTGATCGACCGCAGCCGCGCGAGGGTGTCCGGGGCGAAGGCCTCGGCCGCCGAATCACCGGCATCCAAATAGGTCATCGGCTTGCGACCGGACACGTGCGAGTGCAGCGCCGTGACAATCGTGTGCTGTCGCTGCGCCACGGCCCCGGCATGTTCCGGGGTCGGCGCCGGGCCGAGCATCGACAACAGATAGGGCTCGCGCACGCCACCCGCCGCACCCGCATCGGAGGGCGGTCGCGTCAAAGCCCCGCCGAGATGCCGAATCTGAACCAGCGCGAGCGGACTCACCGAGCGCGGCGGTGCGGCGGGCGAACCGAGCGGTGCGGCAATGCCGAGCAGCACATCGGTGACATGGGTCGAGAGATCGGTGAGGAACTGGCCGCGCGCCCGCGCGGCGCTGGGGGTCGTGGGCTCCATACAGATCCCGCCGAGGTCGGTGCCCCGAAGCGGACGCCGATTGTCCAGCACCACACCCGGAATCGCCTCGAACCAGCGCAGCGGGACCGTAATCCGCCGCACCGCGGCCACATCCGAACCCGTAGCGACCGCATCCACCGCGACCATGGCCTTGCCGCGCAGGAACTCCGGTACCTGCGGGAAGGGCGGGAATTGCACCAGCGTCACCCAAATACTCAGCCCCTCACCAGCTTCCAGCGTCGCCTCCCGATACGCCGCCAGCACCGCCTCGGCCTGCTCGGCAGGCCACAGCATCCGCCCGCCGTACAGCTCACCGGTGTCGAACAGGTCGAACTCCAGCGCGGTCACCACCGCGAAATCCCCGCCACCACCCCGCAGTGCCCAGAACAACTCCGGATCGGAGTCGGCGGTCACCAGCATCCGAGTCCCATCCGCCGCGACAACTTCCGCGGCCCGCACCCCATTGGCGGCGAATCCCCTGCTGCGAGCGAACCATCCGAGCCCGCCACCCAAGGTGTACCCGGTAACCCCGACAACGGGAGAACTCCCCACGGCCGCAGCCAGCCCATAATCCGAACTCCGTTCCAACAGCGCACCCCACCGCACACCCGCGCCCACCCGAGCCGTCCGCCGCCCCGCATCCACCTCGACCCGGTCGAGCGCGGCGGTCTTCAACAGCACGGTCCCCTCCGCCGCAGCCGAGGCCCCATGCCCCGTAGCCTGCGCCGTCACCCCCACCCCGGCCTTGGCCGCATACTCCACCACGGCCGCGACATCCGCCGCGTCCACCACCTCGACCACCGCCGAAACCCGCTGCTCCACAGCCGAATTCCACGCCCGCCGAGCGGCCTCGAACCCCTCCTCCCCCGGCGCGAGCACCCGCCCCCGCACCACCCGCCGCAAATCACTCCCGATATCCGACACATCTCCTCCTAGCCCACAGTCCCCACCAGCCTCCCCCACCACTCATGACCGTTTCGTGACCGCGCTCGAATTCGATCAGGTGATCACCGGGACCTCGCGACAGAGCGCCTCGGCGGGTCGCCGCCCTGATGCCCCGGTGATCGATCGGCAAGCGCGAGAGCCGCTGAGAATGCCTGCCCCGGAAACAGTTCGGGCACCCGCTCCGCCGGAAGAGGCGGGACAGGTGCCCGGAATGTACGTGGCGAAGGGATGGTCTCGGCCGGGACGATCGGTCCCGGCCGCCATCGGTTCGCCGGTGCGGCGCTGTTCGCGGTGCAGCAGCGCGGTTCGGACGTCGAAACGTCCTGGGGCCTGACGGTTTCAGTGTGAAACCGGCGGGGGCCCTTGTGCCCCTGGGGTTTTCAGGGTGAAACCCTGAGACTCCCGGGGGTGGGGCTAGCGCAGCGTGCGCGCCAGGTTGGCGTCGAGGACGCCGAGGAACTCCTCGGTGGTGAGGTAGCCCTGATCGCCGCCGACCAGGAGGGCGAGGTCCTTGGTCATCTGGCCGTCTTCGACGGTCTTGATGACGACCTCTTCCAGGGCCTGGGCGAAGCCGATCACCTCGGGGGTGTTGTCCAGCTTGCCGCGGTGCGCCAGGCCACGGGTCCACGCGAAGATCGAGGCGATCGGGTTGGTGGAGGTGGGCTTGCCCTGCTGGTACTGGCGGTAGTGCCGGGTGACCGTGCCGTGCGCGGCCTCGGCCTCACAGGTGCGGCCGTCCGGGGTGAGCAGGACCGAGGTCATCAGGCCGAGCGAGCCGAAGCCCTGCGCGACGGTGTCGGACTGCACATCGCCGTCGTAGTTCTTGCAGGCCCAGACGTAGCCGCCCTCCCACTTGAGCGCGGAGGCGACCATATCGTCGATGAGACGGTGCTCGTAGGTCAGACCGGCGGCGTCGAATTCCTTCTTGAATTCGGTCTGGTACACCTCTTCGAAGGTGTCCTTGAACATGCCGTCGTACGCCTTGAGAATGGTGTTCTTCGTGGAGAGGTACACCGGGTAGTTCTGCTGCAGGCCGTAATTCAGCGAGGCCCGCGCGAAGTCACGGATGGACTCCTGGAAGTTGTACATACCCATGATCACGCCGCCGTCCTCGGGCATGCGCACGACCTCGTGCTGGATCGGCTCGGAGCCGTCCTCCGGCGTGAAGGTCAGGGTGACGGTACCCGCCTGATGCACCTTGAAATCGGTGGCGCGGTACTGATCGCCGAAGGCGTGCCGGCCGATGATGATCGGCTTGGTCCACCCCGGAACCAGTCGCGGAACATTCGAGATGATGATCGGCGCGCGGAAAATGGTGCCGCCCAGAATATTGCGGATGGTGCCGTTCGGCGACCGCCACATCTTCTTCAGGTCGAATTCCTTCACCCGGGCCTCGTCCGGTGTGATGGTCGCGCACTTGACGCCCACGCCGTGCTTCTTGATGGCGTTGGCGGCGTCGATGGTGACCTGATCATCGGTCTTGTCGCGGTACTCGATGCCGAGGTCGTAGTACTCGAGGTTCACATCGAGGTACGGATTGATCAGCTTGTCCTTGATGAACTGCCAGATGATCCGGGTCATCTCGTCGCCATCGAGTTCGACGACAGTCCCTTCAACCTTGATCTTGGACATGGACTTCGTGTCCTCCTAGGAAGGTGGTGCTCCCATTGCACGGCCAGGTGAGCGCGCTTGTGAGCGCGGGCCCCGGCTGTTCAACAAACAACGTATATGCCCGGCGTTCTCGGCGGGACCTCTGGTACCAGGTCCGCGCGTTATGGAGCGCCAAACAAGACGAGCGTACTGCTGCTATGCACCGCACCGCGCGGGCAGCCCCCGCTCCGCGGGATACCGCCGTCAGTTACTCACCGGTAGGGATCGAGTGACTTACGGCACGAAGCACCCCCGCCGCGCATGGCACGACGGGGGTGCGGACCGAACCGGAATCAGACGCCGACGTGCACGTGCTCGGGGCCCTCCAGCAGCGTCTCCGGCTTATCGCGAATCATGAACGCGATGATCGGAATCGTCAGCAGGAAGAAGCCCGCACCCGCGTAGAACGCGATGTCGTAACCGTGGATCGAGGCGCGCGCCACCACACTGTCGATGGTCGGATGATTGCGCGCGTACCTCTCGGTCGCCTGCACCGAGAGCGTCATCAGCAGCGCGGTGCCGATGGAACCACCGACCTGCTGCGCCGCGTTCAACAGCGCACTGGCCACACCGGAATCCTCATCGTCGACCTGATGCAGCGCGGTGGTCTGCATGGCCACGAACAACCCGCCCATACCGAGCGCGATGAGCAGGATCGCGGGCAGCACATGCGTGGCGTAACTGTCCCCGAGCGAGAGCTGCGCCAGGTACAGCAGGCCACCGGTGCCGAACAGCGCACCCACCAGCATCACCGGCCGCGGCCCGATCCTGGGCAACAGCGCGCTCGCGATACCCGCGGAGATGACGATGCCCACCGGGAACGGCAGGAACGCCGCACCCGCCTTCAGCGCCGAATAGCCGAGGGTGATCTGCAGGTAGAAGCTCAGATTCAGGAACATGGCGAACATGGCGATCGGCGTGATCAACGCCACCAGGAACGACCCGCCACGATTGATCTCACCCGGAATACGAAGCGGCAGCAGCGGATTGGCCGAACGCCGCTCGATGGCGACGAACGCGATCAGCAGTGCCACACCGACGCCGAGCAGCGACAGCGTGCTGGCCGCGCCCCAGCCGTCATCGGCCGCGCGGCTGAAACCGTAGACCACCGAGACCAATCCGAGCGTCGCGGTGATCGCACCCGGCAGGTCGTAACCGCCGGTACGCGGGGCCGGAATGTCCTTGATGACGAAAGCCATCGCACCCGCGAACGCCAGCAGCGCGATCGGGGTGTTCACCAGCAGGCACCAGCGCCAGCTGGCGTATTCGGTGAGCGCACCGCCGACGATCAGGCCGATGGCCGCGCCACCCGCCGAGACGCCCGCGAAGACGCCGAAGGCGCGCGCCCGCTCCTTGGCCTCGGTGAAGGTGACCGACACCAGCGACAGCGCCGCCGGCGCCAGCAGCGCGCCGAAAGCGCCCTGCAGGCCGCGGCCCGCGAAGAGTTCGGCGGTGTTCTGGGCCAGCCCGGCCAGCGCGGAGGCCGCGGCGAAACCGATCAGGCCGATCAGGAAGATCCGGCGACGGCCCAGGTAGTCGGCCAGGCGTCCACCGAGCAGCAGCAGCCCGCCGAAGATGAGGGTGTACGCGGTCAGCACCCACTGCCGGTTGCCGTCGCTGATGCCCAGGTCCTGCTGGGCGAAGGGTAGGGAAATCGTCACGATGGTGGCGTCGAGTACCACCATCAGCTGGGCCATGGCGATCACGCCCAGCGCCAGCCAGCGCCTGGAAGCGCTTGCCGGACTTGATGTTTCGTTGGGCGCGAGAGTCGCCGTCCCAGTGGTCATGCCGTCTCCTCAGGAGTGGTTCGAACAGCCTGGTCCATCGTGGCACTCCCGGACATTTGGCGTCAAGAGAAAATTGTCGTAATCAGACAGTTGGCTGTTCAAGTCACAATCAGACGGGGCGGCGATACAATGGCGGCATGTCCGAGTCGTCGACGCATGCCGATCTGCTGGAGCGCCACCGTCCCGGTCTGCGCGAGCGCAAGAAGCAGCAGACCCGAACCCGCATCATCGATGTGGCGCTGCGACTGTGCGATGCCCAGGGTTTCGACGCCACCACCGTGGAGCAGATCGCCGATGAGGCCGACGTCTCACCGCGCACCATCAACCGGTACTTCGACAGCAAGGAGGCGATCGTCATCGCCCCGGTCGAGGACGTCGGCATCGCACTGGCGGAACAGCTACGCGCACAACCGATTACGGGCAACGAACTGCAGGCGCTGCTGAACGCCTTCCGCGCCTTCGTCGAGCAGGTCATCGACAGCGACAATCCGGTCCCGTTCCGCTGGTTCCAGCAGATGCAGCGCATCACCCAGACCAGTCCGACGGTCCGCGCGCAGAGTCTGCAATCCGCGGACAGCAAGACCCGCGCCATGACCGCCGTGCTCGCCGAACGCCTGCGCACCGAACCGAACTCCATGCAGGTTCAGGTCATCGCCTCCACCTGGCACGCCATCGCGCGCATCGGCATGGAATGCGAATCCGACGCCGACTCGGGCTTCCCGGACTGCTCCACTCCGGCCACGGCCCACGACCTCATCAAGAATGTCGTGGCCGCATTCGACGAGTTCACACGCAGTTGTGCCCTCCCCGTGGCGACGGCTATTGCGCCGCCCCGTTAGAATCTCCGCCAAGGTCAAGAGCATCAGCGCAAAGCCCCGGCTCGCTGATCGGCAACCCTCCAGCAGCGGCGGGGTGCTCCGGGTGAGGACCAGGCGTTCGAAGGCCGAACGCAAGCGCACTGTAGGAGGACCCGAGATGTGTTGTTGTCGAAGCCAATTCGCCTTCCGATAACGTCCACCTCCGCCGTATAGGCGACCTTGTCCCTGGAGCACGACATGAGTGACTCGACCGCGTCCGCAGCCCCCGTCAATGGCGATACCGACCCCGCCAACTGGTCCTTCGAGACCAGGCAGGTGCATGCGGGCCAAGCCCCCGACGCCGCCACCGGCGCG
This sequence comes from Nocardia acidivorans NBRC 108247, assembly GCF_001625085.1. Lineage (GTDB taxonomy): Bacteria > Actinomycetota > Actinomycetes > Mycobacteriales > Mycobacteriaceae > Nocardia > Nocardia acidivorans. The sequence continues at coordinate 43,526 of NZ_BDAW01000003.1, read as the reverse complement.
CGCGCACTGCCGATCTACCAGACCACCTCGTACGCCTTCCGCGATACCGATCACGCCGCCGCGCTGTTCGGACTCGCCGAACCGGGCAATATCTACACCCGCATCATGAACCCCACCCAGGATGTGGTGGAGCAGCGTATCGCCGCGCTGGAGGGCGGTGTGGCCGCCCTGCTGCTGGCCTCCGGACAGGCCGCGGAGACCTACGCGATCCTGAACCTGGCCCAGGCGGGCGATCACATCGTCTCCAGCCCGCACCTGTACGGCGGCACCTACAACCTCTTCCACTACTCGCTGCCCAAGCTGGGCATCGAGGTCAGCTTCGTGGACGATCCGGACGATCTGGCGCAGTGGGAGGCGGCCGTGCGGCCGAACACCAAGGCGTTCTACGGCGAGACCGTCGCCAATCCGAGCAGCTCCATTCTGGATATCCCGGGTATCGCCGGTGTCGCGCACGCCGCAGGCGTGCCGTTGATCGTGGACAACACCGTCGCCACGCCGTACCTGATCCAGCCGCTGCGGCACGGCGCGGACATCGTGGTGCACTCGGCCACCAAATACCTGGGCGGACACGGTTCGGCCGTGGCCGGGGTCATCGTGGACGGCGGAACCTTCGACTGGACCGTGACCGATGCCGATGACACGCCCCGCTTCCCGGGCTTCACCACCGCCGACCCCAGCTATCACGGTGTGGTGTTCGCCTCGCTCGGCGCACCGGCGTTCGCGCTCAAGGCGCGTGTACAGCTGCTGCGCGATCTGGGTGCGGCGGTCGCGCCGTTCAACGCGTTCCTGATCGCCCAGGGCATCGAGACGCTGAGCCTGCGGATCGAGCGGCACGTGTCCAACGCGCAGGCCGTGGCGGAGTTCCTGACCCGGCAGCCGGGGATCGACAAGGTCTACTACGCCGGACTCCCCGATTCGCCGTGGTTCGCACGTGGCAAACAGCTGGCACCCAAGGGCGTCGGCGCGATCGTCTCGTTCGAGCTGGCGGGCGGCGTCGATGCGGGCAAGAAGTTCGTGGACGCTCTGGTGCTGCACAGTCATGTCGCTAACATCGGGGATGTGCGTTCGCTCGTGATCCACCCGGCCTCCACCACCCATTCGCAGTTGTCCCCCGAGGAGCAGCTCGCCTCCGGCGTCACCCCTGGTCTGGTGCGGTTGGCCGTGGGGATCGAAGGTATCGACGACATCCTGGCCGACCTGCGCGCCGGACTGACGGCGGCCGCGAGTTGAGCGCGAACACCGACTCGGGTACGACCGTTCCGACGGCGGCGGCACTGCTGCCGCCGCCGGACGGGACGCTCGGCAGCATTGCCATCGGGGATGTGGCGCTGGAGAGCGGCGCCGTCATTCCCGATGTGACGCTGGCTGTTCAGCGCTGGGGCGAACTATCGGCGAACGCCGACAATGTGGTGCTGGTGGAGCATGCGCTCACCGGCGACTCGCATGTGGTCGGCCCCGCCGATGTGCATCACGACTCCCCCGGCTGGTGGGACGGAACCATCGGACCGGGCAAGGCGGTCGATACCCGGGAATGGTGTGTCATCGCGGTCAACGTGCTCGGCGGCTGTAAGGGCAGCACCGGGCCGTCCTCGCTGGCTCCGGATGGAAAGCCTTGGGGCGGACGGTTTCCCGAGTACACCATTCGCGATCAGGTGACCGCGGAGGCGCAGTTCTTCGATCGGCTCGGCATCGACCGACTAGCCGCGGTCGTCGGCGGATCCATGGGCGGCATGCGGGTGCTCGAGTGGATGATCGGCTATCCCGAACGGGTCGGGGCCGCACTCGTATTGGCCGCCAGCGCCCGCGCCACCGCCGATCAGCTGGGCCAGCAGACCACGCAGATCGCCATCATCAAGGCCGATCCGGACTGGCAGGGCGGCAATTACTACGGCACCGGGCGCGCCCCGATGACCGGTATGGGCCTGGCCCGCCGCATGGCGCATCTGACCTACCGCGCCGAGGCCGAACTCGACCATCGCTTCGCGAACCATGCCCAAGGTGACGAAAACCCTTGGGCGGGCGGGCGTTACGCGGTGCAGAGCTATTTGGAGTATCAGGCCGACAAGCTCATCTCGCGCTTCGATCCGGCCACCTACGTGCTGCTCACCGAGGCGTTGAACCGGTACGACGTGGGCCGCGGGCGCGGTGGCGTCGAGGCCGCGCTGGCCAGCACCCCGGTACCGGTGGTGGTCGGCGGCGTGGACTCCGATCGGCTGTATCCGCTGCGCAATCAGCAGGAGCTGGCCGATCTGCTGCCCGGCTGCAAGGGCCTGGAGATCGTGCACTCGCGCGACGGGCACGACGGCTTCCTGACCGAGACCGAAGCGGTCGGCAAACTCATGGCCGAGACCATGGAGCTGGCGCGCGCGGCGCGCCGCTGAACCTCGTCGAGGCTGCCCGCGGTCGCGATGACCGCGGGCACACCATGAGTCCTGCCTGTTTCGTACGAATTATCTTGACGCACTGACGGTTTCGCGGCGATGACGCCTCGGTAACCGACACGCCGATTCCGTGACTGTTCCGGTGCGTCGTCGTAAGGTATGCAACATGACAGCAGCCTTCGATGACATGGATCTGCGCGATCTGGTCGCGTTGCTCTCCGATGAGGAACAGCGCGAACTTCGCCCCGCCGTGCTGCGCGTATTACACCGCCTACCCGACCAGGAGATACTGCGCCGCGAACTCGGACGCCGCCTCACCACCGCCTGAATCGGCTAGGTGACGCCCAGGCTGTTGATGGTCGCCGCCAGCACGATGATCACGCTCCCCATCACCGTCAACCACCCCACATCGAAGGGCTTGCTGCGCACCGCCAGCAAGCCCACCCTCTCCGTGGGCAGCAGCATTCGGAAGGCCGCCGCCAGCAGCGTCGCGCCGCCGAAGAAGAAGGTGCCGCGCCGCCAGCGATCCCAGGCCAGGAACACCACCGCCACCACCAGTACGGCGCCGACCAGCACCATCGGCAGATTGTCACGCACGGACCGGCCGAATCGACTGGTGGGACCCGACGGGGCGGCATGGGCTGGACTCACGCAGCAGAGCTTAACCGCCCCCGCTCCCGTGCAGCCCGCCGATTCCACGCGACCATCCGGCACGCCCGGCCACCGGGCCGCGAACAGTACGGTTGTCATCCTCTGCAATGCTGAGGGCGTGTTCCATGTGGTGTTCTTCTCCCCCCGCATCCCGCCCAATACCGGCAATGCCATCCGACTGGCCGCCGGAACCGGCTGCGAGCTACACCTGATCGAACCCCTGGGCTTCGACCTGTCCGAGCCCAAACTACGCCGGGCCGGGTTGGACTACCACGACCTGGCCTCGGTCACCGTGCACGAGAACCTCAGCGCCGCATGGGATTCCATCAACCCCGAGCGCGTCTTCGCCTTCACCGCCGCCGCCACCACCCGCAATACCGATATCGCGTACCGCGACGGCGACGTCCTGCTCTTCGGCCCCGAACCCACCGGCCTCCCGGAAGAGGTCCTGGCCGACCCCCGCGTCACCGACCGGCTCCGCATCCCCATGCTCCCGGGCCGCCGCTCCATGAACCTCTCCAACGCCGCCGCCGTAGCCGTCTACGAAGCCTGGCGGCAACAGGGCTTCCCGGGCGCGGTCTAGTGACATGCGATCGCTCGAATCGTGTGCCGGCGGCCGAGACACGCGACAATGGGGATGAAACCGTCCTAGCTTCGAAAAGCCCGGGAGGCTGCGGGTATGCCGAAATATCCTGACGAGATGGCGCTTCCGTATACGCAACCAGAACTCCCCGAGTACATGACCTGGGAGGAACTCGAACGGCTCCCGGAGGAGATCGCGGAGCAGATCGAGTTGTGGGACGGCCGGGTGGTCTGGCTACGGCGCGGCCCGTCCGAACACCAGACCTTTACGAATCTGCTGTGGAGCGGATTGCGCAAGTGTGCGCGTGATGCCGCGATACATCAGCCCGAAAACTGTTGGCGCGCCACGACCGAGACCAACGTCTTCCTGCGCCCCACCGGTAGATCAGACTTCCTCACGCCCGACTTCCTGGTCCACCGCTGCCTCGAATCCCCGTACCAAGACGTGCGCGCCACCGATGTCTCCGTGGTCGGCGAAGTCCTCTCGCCCTCCAACAAGCAGTCGGATATGGATGCCAAGCGCGGTCGCTACGCGAGCGCTGGAATCCCCTGGTATTGGGAGATCACCCTGGCCGCGGAAATCAGCGCTATCGCGATGGTGCGCATCTTCGGCCTCGAGAGCGAGCCGGGGTCGTTGCCCGACGGGGTTCACCCGCTCCGAACAACGAATTACCTGGTCGTCGGTGAGTGGACACCCGCCGACTCCGCGGGCATCGCCTTCGATTTCCCGTTCCCGATTCACATCCCCTGGGACGAACTCGAATTCTGAGCCGTGTCAGCGGTCGATCTCGAAGCATTTGAAGCGGGAGGTGGCTCCGGCGGTGAGGGTGATCGAGGATTTGGGGACGCCCAGGTGGGCGGCCAGGAGTTCGATGGCGGCCCGGTTGGCTTTGCCTTCCACGGTGGGCACGCGGACTCCTCTCGAATTCGGGTGGACGAATTGTCTCGTGGGTCAGCGGAAGTCGCGGGAGCGGGCCTCGATGCGCAGGTTCATGCGCTGGAGATGGTCGGCCACGACGGTGACCGCGCCTTCGGCGTTCTGGACTCGGCCCCGGATGAGCAGGGCCGGGGCGGATTGGGCCAGGCGGCGGAAGCGAGCCCAAAGACCCACGGAGCAGACCACATTGACCATGCCGGTCTCGTCCTCCAGGTTGAGGAAGGTGACGCCCGCGGCGGTGGCGGGACGCTGCCGGTGGGTTACCGCGCCGCCCACCAGGACCCTGGTGCCGTCCCGGATTCCGAGCAGCTGGGCGGCGGGGATGACGCCGAGGGCGTCGAGTTGGGGGCGCAGGAATTCGGTGGGATAGCTGCCGGGCGAGACGCCGGTGGCCCAGACGTCGGCGGCGGCCAGTTCCAGGGCGCTCATACCGGGCAGGGCGGGGGCGTCCACGGCCGCACCGGTGCCGGGCAGACGGTCGGGGCGTTCGCCCGCGGCCGCTCCGGCCGCCCAGAGTGCCTCGCGGCGGGTGCCGCCGAGACTGCCGATCGCGCCCGCGGTGGCGAGTGACTCCGCTTGCGGCACAGTCAGTTCCACGCGGCCGGTGAGATCCAGGAATGAGGTGTACGGTCCGGCGGCACGGGCGGCGACGATCTGTTCGGCCAGTTCGACGCCGATACCGCGCACCGCGGCCAGACCCAGCCGGATCTGCATCCCCCGCGCCTCCAGGGTCGCCTCCGCCAGACTGTGATTGATATCCGGGCCGTGCACCACCACCCCGTGCCGCCGGGCATCGGCCACCAGCGATTGCGGGGAGTAGAAACCCATCGGCTGGGCACGCAGCAGACCCGCGCAGAACGCCGCCGGATGATGCAGTTTGAACCAGGAGGAATAGAACACCAGCGAGGCGAAACTCTGCGAATGACTCTCCGGGAAGCCGAAATTCGCGAAGGCGTACACCTTCTCGTAGATGCGGTCGGCGATCTCACCGGTAATGCCGTGCAACTCGCGCATACCGTCGTAGAAGCGTTCGCGCAGCCGCTCCATCTTCTCCGTGGAGCGCTTGGAGCCCATGGCGCGGCGCAGCTGATCGGCCTCGGCGGCGGAGAAACCGGCGATATCCACGGCCATCTGCATGAGCTGCTCCTGGAACAGTGGGATGCCCAGCGTGCGTTCGAGCGAATTCTCCAGTGCCGGATGGTCATAGGTCACCTCCTCGCGCCCATTGCGGCGGCGAATATAGGGGTGCACCGAACCACCCTGAATGGGTCCGGGGCGGATCAGCGCCACCTCCACCACCAGGTCGTAGAAGTCGCGCGGCTTCAGACGCGGCAAAGTCGCCATCTGCGCCCGGGATTCGACCTGGAAGACACCGACCGAATCGGCGCGGCACAGCATGTCGTACACGGCGGATTCGGTCAGATCCAGGCGATGCAGCTCCACGACCTCGCCTTTGTGCTCGCGCACCAGGTCGATCATGTAGTGCAGCGCCGACAGCATGCCGAGTCCGAGCAGATCGAACTTCACCAAACCCGCCGCGGCACAGTCGTCCTTATCCCATTGCAGGACACTGCGACCGGGCATGCGCGCCCACTCGGTGGGGCACACATCGGCGATGGGGCGATCGCAGATCACCATGCCTCCGGAGTGAATGCCCAAATGCCTTGGCAGGCCCTCCAATTCACCGGCCAGCCCGAGCACGTCGGCCGGAATATCGGTGTGCTCCTCCTCGGCGACACCGGTCCAGCGGCTCACCTGTTTACTCCAGGCATCCTGCTGCCCGGGTGAAAACCCCAGTGCGCGAGCGGCATCGCGCACCGCGGAGCGCCCGCGATAGGTGATCACATTGGCGACCTGCGCGGCGTACTCGCGCCCGTATTTGGTGTAGACGTGCTGGATCGCCTCCTCCCGCCGATCCGATTCGATATCCACATCGATATCGGGCGGGCCGTCCCGCTCCGGCGACAGGAACCGCTCGAACAGCAGTTTGTTCGCGACCGGATCCACATTGGTGATGCCGATGGCATAGCAGACCGCCGAATTCGCGGCCGAACCCCGCCCCTGACACAGAATGTCATGGGTGTGGCAGAAGTCGACGATATCGTGCACGACCAGGAAGTAGCCCGGAAACTTCAGCCGCGCTATCACTTCCAGCTCATGGTCGAGTTGTTGATACGCCTTCGGATTGCCCGCGCGGGGGCCATAGCGGCGCGCCGCACCGCGCATGGTGAGCTCCCACAGCCAGGAGTCCTCGTCATGCCCCGCGGGCACATCGAACGGCGGCAGCTGCGGTGCGATCAGCCGCAGATCGAAGGCGCATTCGCGCGCCAGCGCGGCGGCATTGGCGACCGCGCGCGGATGTTCGGCGAACAATCGCGCCATCTCGGCTCCGGAGCGCAGATGCGCGCCTCCGGTCGGGGGCAGCCATCCCGCCATCTCGTCCAGACTGGAGCGCGCGCGTATGGCGGCCAGCGCCATGGCCCGCCGCCGCTGCGGTGGCGCGGCGAAATGCGCTCCGGTGGTTGCCAATACGGGTAACCCGATCCGATCCGCGAGCGCGATGAGCCGCGCGTTGCGCTCATCGTCCTCCGGAATCCCGTGGTGGGTCAGCTCCACGCTCACGTGCTCGCGCCCGAACCGTTCGACCAGCTCCCGCAGCGCGGCCTCGGCCGCCGCATCGCCCTGCGTGAGCGCCTGCCGCACAGTGCCTTTGCGGCATCCGGTGAGCACCTGCCAGTGCCCGCCCGCCGCCTCGGTGAGCCGATCCAAGTCGTATCGCAGAATCCCCTTCTCCCCCGCCGCCATATGCGCCGCCGCCATCTCCCGCGACAACCGCCGATACCCCTCCTGCCCCCGTGCCAGGATGAGCAGATGCGGCCCGACCGGATCCGGCGCACCGGTGCGCGGGGCGGAATCCGACCATGCCCCTTCACCGAAAGTGCTCGCGCCCTTGCCGATTCGGCTACCGCCTGCCCCCACACTCCGCCCCGCGGCTCCGCTCTCAGCACTGCCGCCTGTTCGGGCCGTAGCCTCGGCGAACGTCTCGGCGGCCGGGTCGGCATCCCCGTGTCGGCCCCGTCCCCGCACGCCTCGCGGTGCGAGGTGCGCACTCGCCCGGGCGGCGGCGCCGAGGGAGAGTTCCGCGCCGAAGACGGTGGGCATACCCCATTCGCGGGCGGCCTCGGCGAAGCGCACCACCCCGTAGAAGCCGTCGTGGTCGGTGAGGGCCAGGGCCTCGAGTCCGAGGCGGACCGCCTCCTCGACCAACTCCTCGGGCGGACTCGCGCCGTCGAGAAAGCTGTAGGCGGAGTGGGTGTGCAGTTCCGCGTAGGGGACGGTGGGGCCTTCGACGCGGGCGAGAGATCCGGCCTCGTACTTCTCCCGCTTGCGGGACCAGGCGGGGCTGTCGCCGCCATCGCCCTCGATCCGCCGGGCGGGATCGGGCCGGCCGGAGAGCACGCGCTCCAACTCCGCCCAGGTAGGCGGACCGTTATGCCAGCCCACGACCCCTCCTTCGTCTCGATCGCCACGGCAAATCGAACATACATTCGATCTTTCTCGGCAGTATAGGAGATCCAACCGAACGGTCTATAAAAAGCTGCCCCGGCGCGCCCTCGGAGATTCACCGCCCACTCCTGGCACCGGAACTTACTTAGGAGTAAGTTCTAGGCAATTCGATCTGCAAGGGAGCAGTGATGACCGATACCTCGGGTTACCTGGCCCGTCGGCGCGCCCGCCGCGACCTGACCGGCAAGCACATTGTCATAACCGGCGCGTCCTCCGGCATCGGCCGCTCGGCCGCCGTGGCCGCCGCCGACAAGGGTGCGGTCGTACTCCTACTCGCCCGCCGCGGCGAGGAGCTCGCCGCCGTGGTCGATGAGATCAAGGCCGCGGGCGGCGAGGCGCACGGCTACCAGTGCGATGTCACCGACGCCGATTCGGTGGACGCGGTGATCACGCTCATCCTGGCCCAGCACGGCCATGTCGACATGCTGGTCAACAATGCCGGCCGCTCCATCCGCCGCGCCGTGCACCGCTCCACCGACCGCATGCACGATTTCGAACGGACCATGGCGGTCAACTACTTCGGCGCGGTGCGCATGACCCTGGCGCTGCTGCCGCAGATGCGCGAGCGCAAATTCGGGCACATCGTGAACATCTCCAGCGCCGGCGTCCAGGTCGCCACCCCGCGCTTCGCCGCCTATCTGGCGAGCAAGGCCGCACTGGACAAGTTCGCCGAGGTGACCGCGGCCGAAATGTTCTCCGACAACATCACTTTCACCACCATCCACATGCCGCTGGTGCGCACCCCCATGATCACGCCCAGCGGCGATCAGGGCACCTCCACCCAATCACCGGAGTGGGCGGCCGCGACCATTGTGCGCGCGCTCAGCGAACGACCGCGCCGCATCGACGTCCCCCTGGGCACCATCGCCGAATACGGCACCCTGATCGCACCCGGCATCAAGGAGCGGGTGCTGCACCGCTACTACCGCGCCATCCCGGATTCGCCCGCCGCCAAGGGCGAAGCGGTGGTCGAACCGGAGACCGAGGAGGTGGAGATCGTGGTGCCGCAACGGCATCGGCGTTCGACTCCCCCGGCGTTGCGGGTGACCCGGACGGCGCTGCGCCGCGCCGCGCGCCTGGTACCCGGCACACACTGGTAAACCTTCGGCAACCCAAAGATCTCGAATCGATTCCCCGGCAACGCCTTCCCGCTCCCGCAGCGCGGAAGGCGTTGCCATCGGCGCACTTCCGCGCGCGCGGAGGCGATGGACGCGCTAACGTCACGATCGAAAACACGTTAGTTTCTGTTTAATCGAAGGTGGGGGCAACTCACGTGACGCACGAAGTGGTCGAGAAGGTCAAGGCACTGCTACCGGATCTGCGCGAACGCGCGCAGGAAGTCGAGGATCAGGGCCAGATCTCCGACGCCGGCATCAAAGCGCTGCAGGACACCGGATTCTTCAAGCTCATGCAACCGACCCAATGGGGCGGATACGCGGCCGAGCCCGTGGTCCTGTACGACTGCGTCCGGCTGCTCGCGAGCGCCTGCTCCTCCACCGGCTGGGTGGCAAGCATTGTGGGCGTGCACAATTGGCATCTCGCACTCTTCGATCAGCAGGCGCAGCAGGATGTCTGGGGCGAGGACACCGAGGTGCGGATCAGCTCCTCCTACGCGCCGATGGGCTCGGGCACCAAGGTCGAGGGCGGCTATCTCGTCAAGGGCTCCTGGGCCTTCTCCTCCGGCAGCGCGCACGCGGACTGGGCCTTCGTCGGCGGTCTGGTGATGATCGACGGCAATCCCGCCGACTTCGGCACCTTCCTCATTCCGCGCGCCGACTACACCATCGACGAGACCTGGAATGTGATCGGCCTGGCCGGAACCGGCTCCAACACCCTCGTGGTGCAGGACGTGTTCGTACCCGAACACCGCTTCCTGTCATTCCTGGTCATGAACGAGTTCGCCGCCCCCGGCGCGAAAGTCAATACCGAACCGCTGTACCGGATGCCGTGGGGCACCATCATGCCCACCACCATCTCGGCCCCCGTGGTGGGCATGGCGCAGGGCGCGTACGCCGCCTTCGTCGAGCATCAGGGCAAGCGGGTGCGCGCGGCCTTCCTCGGTGAGAACGCCAAGGACGATCCGTTCATCAAGGTGCGGGTGGCCGAGGCCGCCAGCGAGATCGACGCCGCCTGGCGTCAACTCGTCGGCAATCTGCGGGACGAATGGGAACTGGTGCTGGCCGGTGCGGAGATCCCGATGGATCTGCGCATGGCCGCCCGCCGCGATCAGGTCCGCGCCACCCAGCGCTCGGTCGGCGCCATCGATCAGCTCTTCGCCGCCTCCGGCGCCACCGCGCTCGTGAAAGGCACTCCGCTACAGCGCTTCTGGCGTGATGCGCACGCCGCCCGGGTACACGCCACCAATGACGCCGAACGCGCCTACGTCATGTTCGGCGATCACACCTTCGGCCTGCCCGGGGTTCCCGGCATGGTGTGATCGCGGACATCCGCTCCGCCGGGGCCCGGAAATCCTTGCCGGAGCCCCCGCGGCCCCCGCCGGGGCGAGAGCAGCACCACCCGGCTACACCGGTCCGTCCTCCTCGGTGAGCAGCGGACCGCCCGCCGATCGACTCCGCGCTGCGTGACGCGCTCACCGCGATCACCCTGCGCTAACGCTCAGGACAGCGGCCGGACCTGATCCGCGACCACGGCGGTGGCGGGTTTGGGCCCGGCGGCACAGCTGGCCTGGCGCGGGGCGTAGGCGACGGTGCGGGCGGTGACCAGCCAGCGGCGGCCATCACGATGGGTGACGGTCGCGGCGCCCGCGCAGGTGGCGGGCTCCCTCGCGGTGGCACTGTCGATGTCGGTGGATTCGACGGTGAGATCGTCGACGCGGACCGCCGCATCGGAGTCACCGGCGGTCGGTCGCACGGCCTCGGCCGTATAGGTCGCATCGCTGATCAGTTGGCGGACAGCGACTTCCGCCACCTGTTCGACCGGGGTGTAGCAGCTGCGGCCGCGGAACCCGGTCAGGGAGACCTCGCCGCGGTCGGCGGCCGCGACCATGGCCAGCGCCGAATCCGCTTCCAGGCGACCGTAGGTCAGGCCGGTCGGGAGCTGGACGACCGCGGGCGCGAAGCGGTGACCGCCGGTGTGCGAGCACTCCCAGACCCGATCGGGGTAGCGCTCGGCCAGGGTCGCGGCTATGGGGCGGCCGAGCAGCGCACAGCACTGATCGCGTTTTCCGTGCGCGCACACCAGGATCAGCGGATCATCCACGCGCACACCGATTCCCGGTGCGGGACCGTTGAGCAGATGCAGATCAAAATCCAGCAGCTCTTTCAGGTCGGCGATCTCGAATCGTTCGCACCACGATCCCTGCGGTCGCGAGCTGGCGATGAGAACCGTTCGCACACCGTTGAATTCATTGCGCCCCGGGCGGCGAATGAGGGTCGGGCGCACCTGCGCGGCCTTGGTGCGGGCGGCCAGATCGGCGGTGATCTCCGGACCCAGCACCTCATCGCCGATCACATCGCGTCCCCACGCGCCGGGTTGTTCCACGCACAGCCAGCCGGTGATGCGCGTCGCGCTGCCGGGGAGCGGAATCTCCAGCGCGGCAGCCGAACACGACAGTCCGTCGAAGCTCATAGCGGCTGTCCGTCGGCGAGTTTGCGAATCAACTGCTCCAACCGGCGCGCCCGGGTCTCCGGGCGGACGGCGCTGCCGAGGTGGTAGCCGACTGCGATGCGCGATTGCATGGGCAGGGTTTCGAAGAAGGCCGCCGCCTCGGGATGCCGGGCCAGCGCGGCCAGGAAATCCTCCGGCAGTTCCCGGCCGGAGGCGTTCTCCCAGCGGCCGTCGGCCTTGGCACGATCGATCTCGGCCTGCCCGGCCGGATGCATGAGACCCTGCTCGATCAACTCCGCGACCAAACCCTGATTGCGTTGCGACCAGGGGCTGCGACGGCGGCGCGGGGTGAATCCGACGAGATAGAACTCCTCGTCCAGGGTCCGCGCCTGACTGTCGATCCAGCCGAAGCACAGCGCCTGGCGCAGTGCGGCGGAGTGGTCCAGCGTGCGGTAGCCGGAGCCCTTCTTGGCGAATTTCAGCCAAATGCCGTCCACGGCGGCGTGATTGGCAGTCAGCCAGTCCCGAAACGACTGCTCATCGGCGAAGAACAGGGTAGGACGCTCGAGTGCGGACACCGTCTCACTGTAGATTCCGCCCGAACCGCCGGTGTTCGGTGCCCGGAAAACGCAATATGTCCAATTACCTACGAGACGTTCTCACTGCCCCAGGAACGGCAGTACGGCGGCCTCGAACTCGTGATACCGATCGCGATGAATGCTGTGCCCGCAGCCGAACGCCCGCACCGTGCAGTCCGGCACGGCGGCCGCCATCGACTCCAGCTTGACCGGATCGACCATCCCGCCCGGCCCGCCGCGCAGGAACAGGGTCGGCGCGGTGATCTCGGCCAGCCCCTCCCACCACTCCGGATACGGTTTGCGGAACTGCTCCAGCGCCACACCCGTCATGGACCGATCGAAGGCGAGCACCGCCCGCGGATGCCGCAGCAGACTGGTGGTGGCATGCCACAGCTCCGGCACCGACGGCAGCCGCCGGGTGAAGGTCACCTGCTCATCCCCCGAACGCAGCGGTAACGGCTGCTCCTCGATCACCAACCGGCGCACCAGCTCCGGCCGCTCCATCGCCGCCCACGACACCGCGTAGCCGCCCAGCGAATGCCCGATCAGATCCACCCGATCCAGCCCGAGCCGATCACAGAGCCGCAGGATGTCCGCCCCGAACTCGGGAAAGCGATACGAATCGGTATGCGCGCTGCGCCCATGCCCCCGCAGATCCGGAATGATCACCCGCCGCCCCTGCCGCACCAGCCGCGCCGCGAACCGATCCCAGGTATGCCCGTCCCCGCCCATCCCGTGCACCAGCAGCACCGGCACGGTGTGCGCCGCCCCCGCCCCGGAATCCCGATAGGCGATCAGCACGTCCCCGAACGCCTCGCGCGCAACCGTCAACTCCACGATCAACCAGCGTACGGACCCGCCCCGAGGCCCGCCGCAGGGTGTGCCGATCGCCATAGCGACCGGTCAGGCGATCACCGGGAACACCACGGGTTCCCGATGACCGATGCCCGGGGTCATTCGTAGAGGCCCTCGACGTGCCAGGTGAGGTCGTAGCCGAGCAGCAGCAGGACCCGTTTGTCCTGGTCCAACTGCACCTGGGCGCGGGCGGCGAAACCGTGCTGGACCCGATGGCTCCACCAGCGGTCGTCCAGCGGCCAGGGTCCGGCCCAGCCGACCAGCTGCCAGGAACGGCGGCCCCAGTGCAGTCGCGCCGGATCGGCGGTGAAGAGACCGCGGTCGGTGACCCAGATGGGCGTGCCATCGGCATCCTCCAGGCGGACCTCGGGATGGGTCGCCCACACCACGGTCGGCGCGGGTTCGGGGAGACGGCCCGGCCAGGGCTGGGCCGGATCGGCGGCGGGGACCGGCTCCTCGCCGAGCGGGACCAGGGTGACGCGTTCGGCCGGGCCGCGACCGCCGCTGAGGACACCGAGCCGGACGGCATCACCGCCGAGCAGGCCCTGGACACGGAGCAGCGCGCGGCGGGCGCGCTCCTCGTCCTCGCCGACGCCGCCCCACAGGCCCAATTGCAGCGCACCCGCCGAGACCACCTCGATCGGCTCCAGCCGCAGCAGGGTGATCGGATCGTTCGGGGCGTCGTCCCACTCCGGAATCTCCGGTGCGCCGGGGGAATCCCGGCGCGCACGACGGGCACGATCCAGCGAGCGCCGGGTGAGCCAGCCGTCGAGCTGCCAGCGCACCCGGTCGGCGGTGCTGTCGGGGGCGAGGGGTTCGGCGCAGCGCCAGATCCGCGAGAAGTGTTCACCCGATTCGGTTTCCGCGTGAATCTCCAGACGGGTACAGGCCACCGACGCCGCGGCCAGCGCCTCGTGCAGGCGGGTGGCGAGCAGGCGACCGGCGAAGGCCGCCGCATCCACCCGCTCTATCGGTGGGTCGCAACGGTATTCGACGGTGAGATCGGGGGCCGGGGTCTGCGCCGAGGGCGGCCGCTCGGGTTCGGCGCGGGAACAGCGGTGCGCGGCAATGGCATCAGAACCGAAGCGGGAGGTGACCTCCGCCGGGGTCAGGGCGGCGAAATCACCGATCCGCCGCAAACCCAGGCGGTGCAGCAGATCCACCAGCTCGGCGCGCCGCGGCGGCGCCAGCGCGGGCTCCACCGACAACTCCGAGACCGGTAGCGGGGCAAGGAATTCCGCGCCCGTGCCGGTCGGGACGATGGCGGCGCGGCGGGCCGCCAGCACGGCGGTGGAGAGTTCGTCGGCGATACCGATCTGACACTCCACGCCGACCGCCGCCACCGCGTCCACCAATCGCTCCGCCGCGAGCTCCTCGGACCCGAAGAACCGCGCCGCACCGCGCGCGGACAGCGCCAGCAGTCCGGGCCGCAGCACCTCCACCCCGGGCACCGTGGCGTCCACGGCCGCCACCACCGGTTCGAACAGGCGCGCGTCCCGATCCGGATCCTCCTGCGCCACCAGTAATTCCGGGCAGCGTCCCTGCGCCTCCCGCTTGGTCAGCCCGCGCCGGATCCCCTCCGCCCGCGCCAGCGCCGAACACGCCACCACCCGATTCGCCGCGAGCACCGCCACCGGCCGCGTCACCGGCGCACCCGCCTCGGCGGCCGCGGCCACGGCGGGCCAATCCGGGCACCACAGCGCCACCACCCGCCGCGTCTTCACAGCGGACGGTCAGGAGACGGCATGGCGGGTGAACGGTTCGGCCGCATCGTGATTCGCGGCCACGGTCTGCCGGGTGTCCACCCACTCGACCCGGCCATCGCCCGGACAGAGCGTGAGATGCCCCGTACGCGGCTGCGCGGAGCGACTGTGCACCGAGACATTCAGCAGTACGGTGCGCAATCGGCCACAGCCGCGCCCCAGCCCGGAATAGCCGGTGACCTCGGCATCGATCCGCAGCACCGGACCCGCCCAGGAACCACCGGTCACCACCAGCGTGGCGCCCTTACTGCGTGCCTTCGCGGTGAGCACCCGGGTGCGCGATATGGGTATGGAAGCCCCATTCAGGCCCAGGACAACCAGATCCAGACCGTCCAGCAAAACCGAGGCAACCTCCAGCGGGTCGGAGCCCGGATCGGCGACGACCGCCAGCCGATCCAATCGGGCGCCCATCTCCGCCGCGGCCAGCAAGCCGAGCCGGGGCATACCCACCACCGCGGCGTACGCGCCGGACCCCGTCACCGCGGCCAGCAAACCCGAGAGCAGTGAGTGCGCACCGCGGTACAGCACCACCGAACCCTTCGCCAAACCGCCTTCGGGCAAAAGACTTTCGAGTACCGGGGGCACCGGCAGCGCCTCCCGTCGCAGCGATTCGGTGAGCGCTCGCGTGTCTTCCCCAAGCCCGCGCAACGCACCGTCCGGCCGCTCCCGCACCCCCGGTGGCGCACCCGGCACCGGGGGCAGCGGCCGGGGCGGCGCACCCACCGCCGCCGGCCTGCGCGCGGCCGTCTCCGCACCGCGCGCCGGAATCGCCGCCATTCGCCGCCGCAGCTCCGCGAGCTGCGCCTGTTTCGCCTCCGCCGCACCCATCTATGGACCACCTCTCCCAACCGATGTCCGAGCCCGACGAGACAGCACCGATCCAGCTACCTATCTTAATCGAATATATGTTCGATTCATGCACAGTAGAACTCGAGTGTCGGCGCGCGTCAAGAGGCAGTGGCGCAAACCTCGAGCTTCGAAGCAGGCCAGTCAGGATGGTTTTCCGCTACCCTGCACCCGTGACCGAACGCGCCCGTCCCATCGTCGGCCCCGATTACCTCGTGGCCGGTCGCTACCGCCTGCAATCCAAGCTCGGCGGCGGTGGCATGGGCGCGGTATGGCTGGCCACCGACCGGCTGCTGCACCGCGATGTCGCCATCAAACAGGTGCTCACCACCGCCGGACTCAGCGAGGACGAGGCGCGCGAGGTGCGCCAGCGCATCATGCACGAGGGCCGGGTCGCGGCCAAGCTCTCACACGAGCACGCCATCGCCGTCTACGACGTGGTGCTCGAGGCCGGTGAACCCTGGCTGGTCATGGAATATCTGCCCTCTCGCAGTGTGGCCAAAGCACTTTCGCTGGCCAACGCGCTCCCGCCCATCGAGGTGGCACAGATCGGCGCGCAGGTCGCCGACGCGCTCGCCACCGCGCACGCGGCGGGCATCGTGCACCGCGATATCAAGCCCGGCAATATCCTCGTCGCCGATCGCGGGGACGAGGTCGGCATGGTCAAGCTCAGCGACTTCGGCATCTCCAGCGGTGCGGGCGATGCCACCGACGATCCCGGCGACGTCATCACCGGCACACCCGCCTACCTGCCGCCGGAGGTCGCGCGCGGCACCCAGCCCAGCGCCGCCAGCGACGTATTCTCGCTCGGCGCAACGCTGTACACCGCCATCGAGGGGCAGCCGCCCTACGGCTTCCACGAGGACAGCGATGTGATCGTGGAGCGCGCCGCCATGGCGCAGATCATTCCGCCGCAGCGCAGCGGACCGCTCACCAGCGTGCTGCTGCACATGATGGAGCCCGCACCGCAGCGCCGCCCCACCATGGCCGAGGCGCGCAATGAAATCCTCACCGCCGCATTCGGTCCCGGCACCGCGCCCTATATTCTCGGCGCACCCGTCCGCACCGACGACGGCACCATTCCGGCCTGGGCGGCCCGCAACTCCGCCGCCGGACTGCGCAGCCCGAACTCCAGCCCGCTGCCCCGGCCGCAGCGCAACAATGCCGCGACGGCCACCGCGCCACCACCGAAGTCGAAGACCACGTCGTTCGACTTCGCCAAACTCGGCCCCAATGCCGGACCCCTCGCGGTGGCGATCGGCCTGCTCATCGGCCTGCTGATCATCATCGTGGTCTTGGTGGCGCTCTAGTCGATTCGGCGGCGGTGTGCCCAGCGGGTGAGGGCATTCCGGTTGGACTGCTGGGTCTTTCGCAGCACGTTCGAGGCGTGGGTTTCCACGGTCTTCACCGAGATGAAGAGGTTCTCGGCGATCTCGCGGTAGGTGTAGCCGCGCGCGAGCAGGCGCAGCACCTCCAACTCGCGCGGGGTCAGCGAATCCAGCTCCGGATCCAGGGGCGGCTCGGGGACCGGGGACTTACCGGTGAACGAATCGAGCACGAAACCGGCCAGGCGCGGACTGAATACGGCATCGCCCCCGGACACCCGGCGAATGCCGTCCGCCAGTTCGGGACCCGAGATGGTCTTGGTGACATAGCCGCGCGCACCCGCGCGAATCACCGCGATCACATCCTCGGCGGCATCGGAGACGCTCAGCGCCAAGCACACCGGCCCCGTCTCGATCCCCTGCAGCACCGCTACACCGCCGCCATCGGGCATGTGCACATCGAGCAGCACCACATCCGGTGCGGTCGCCTTGATTCCGGCAATGGCCTCGGCCACCCCGCCGGCCTCGCCGACCACCTCCATATCGGATTCGCGACTCAGCTCGGCCCGCACCCCGGACCGGAACACCGCGTGATCATCGACCAGAAAGACCCGGACGCTCAACAACATCTCCTCATTCGGTGGTAGCTCCATCACCCTCGTGATTCTCCTGCTGCACCACTATGCGCTCGTCCGCACCATCCTTGCGCGGCATGATGATTCGCACCTCGGTACCGCGCCCCGGGGTGGACAGGATCTCCACCTTGCCGCCGCGGCGCTCGATGCGGGCGCGAATCGAGCGCGTCAGACCCTGCCGATCGGATTCGACCGCGTTCACATCGAAACCCTTACCGCGATCACGCACGAACACACTCACCTGATGCGGTTCCACCTCGGCGAACAGATCGATGGCGGGCACCTCGGCATGTTTGGCGGCATTCACCAGCGCCTCCCGCGACGCACCCAGCACCGCGGTGAAATGCTCCTTGGGCAAGCCGATTCCGCTGTCGTCCACATCCATGGAGACATCGCCGACCGTCACCGGCGTCACCTTCACCCCGTGCTGATCCTCCACCTCACCGGAGATGATGCGCAGCGCCGCCGCCAGACTCGACTCGGCCGGACCGGCATCGTCGAACAGCCATTTGCGCAACTCGCGCTCCTGACTGCGCGCCAGCCGCACCACCTCGTGCGGATCCTCGGCCTGCCGCTGGATCAGCGCGAGGGTCTGCAAAACCGAATCGTGCAGATGCGAGGCGATCTCCTCGCGCTCGTCATTGCGAATGCGCGCCGCCCGTTCATCATTGAGCGCGCGCACCATGCGCAGCCACAGCGGCACCGTGAGCAGTCCGGCCCCGACCAGCGTCACCGCCACCGCCAGCAGCGCCGAACCCATCGAACTCCAGTTGACCCGGGCCAGCACCACCACACCCAGCCCGACCACGATGAGCGTGGCCCCGCCGACAATGCGCGCCCAGGTGACCACCGACGGCCGCGCGGGCAGTCCGATGACCGATCTCGGTCCGTCCGCGTCGAATTCGCGCCACACCAGCGCCGCACCGATGGCGACCACGATGATCGGGCCCACCACATGCGCGGCCGTCCCGCTGAACAACCACGACATGCCCACCGAGAGCGCCAAACCCAGCAGCACCAGGCCGACCGCCTGCCGCCGCTCCGAGGAGGACGGGCGCACCTCGTCGCCACCGCCGGGCGTGAAGATCCACAGCATGCCGTAGACGACGACGCCCGCCCCGAGCAGACCGGACAGCAGCACGAACGCGATGCGCACCTTGAGCACATCGATGCCGAGATGATCGGCGAGCCCGCCCGCCACCCCGCCGACCACCCGGCCGCCCGAACGCCGCACCAGCTTCGGCGGCTGCGCACCGCCGCCCGTATCGAGGGACCCGCGCGCGGGATCGAGCGCCCCGCGGGCAGGGTCGAACAGGGGTGCGGACGGATACATGCCTCCGATACTGGCATGCGGCTCCGACGGGCGACATCAGGAAACACCCCGATTCCGGCCCTGAGACCACGTTTCGCCCGGTCCGGCCGGGAAAGCGGGGCTGAACTGGTCGGATATCGGTCCGGAGCGTGAGGGCGCGCCGAGGGCTCCGGCGACGGCAGCCTCGCCTACCCGATGAACAAGGATTTCCACCTCGATGTCACCGGCTGCGGCGGCCAACTCACGCTGCGGCCCTACACCGTCATCACCGCCGGCTCCGACGGTGACGGCGGCAGCGGCGCGGTCTACGGCGACCTGATCACGCTATGCCCATTTCCCGCCCCCGACAGGCAAGTCAGGTCCACTTTCAGGGTGTTCCCCGATGCGCCCGGACCCGGCTCACAACCACCATGGATCCCATGACGAGAACGAGCGACTGGTCCAGGGGCACCGGGCGTGCCGGATTCGCGGAACAGATTCACCAAATGTGGCAGACCCGCCCGCTGCGCCTGCCCCAGCACGGGCCGATCGCCGGGGTCGCCGCCGGATTCGGCCGCCGCTACAACGTGGACCCGGTGCTGATCCGTGTCGCTTTCGTGGTGTCGACGCTGTTCGGCGGCGCGGGCATCGTGCTCTACCTGCTCGGCTGGCTGCTGCTCAACCAGGCCGGCGACCAGTCCTCGGCGGCGGAGTCGCTCTTCGGCAGGGGGCAGAGCTCGCAGACCTCATCCAAGACCATCGTGCTGCTGGTGGCGCTGGGCATCGCCGTCAGCACCATGGGCCCGGTCGGGGTCGGCCTCGGCGGATCCGGTGTGGTGAGCTTCGGACTCATGCTGGCCGGCTGGTGGCTGCTGCATCAGCGCCAGCCCGAACCACCGATCGGCTATCTGGAGCAGGCGGGTGAGACCGCCCTCGGCGGCTTTCCGGGCACCACTTCGCCGTTCTGGACCGGATATCCGGGCACCACAGCGCCTTTCGACGGCTACGGGCCGTACACCAAACTGCCCGACAGCTACGTGCCGGACCCGGATCAGCGGCGGGCGGCCAAGGCTCCCACGGAAGTCCTCGCCACCCAGCCGGTTTCGGAGGCCGAGCAACCCGCCGACGCGGACACCGTCGTGCTGACCAAGCAGGACACCGCGTCCGGAACCGAAGCCGCTGCGGCACCGGCGATCTCGCCAACCGACAACGCCACCGTAGTGCTGAGCAAAAGCCTCGCACCGGCGGATTCGGTAGCCGACGCCGAGCGGACCGATACCTCATCGGACACCGGCACGGCCGTGGAGAAGGCCCCGGAGCACACACCCGCGGAGCGCGGAGAGCCTGCCCTGCACCGCATTCCGGTCATGAGCGAACGCCCGTCCTTCGCCTACGGTCCCGCACCGATCTCCCCCGACTTCGGCCCGACCCCGCCCGGCTGGGACCCCTTCGCGGTCGCACCGCTGGCCTGGGATCTACCCGAACCCGTTCCGGCACAGGCGACTCCGGTGGTGCAGACCCCCGAGCGCAAACCTCGCTCCCGGCTGACACCGGTCGTCATCGGCCTCTCACTGCTGGCCGCGGCGGCGGCCGGGGCCGCGGCGGCGGCGGGCGTGGAGTGGATGACCCCGGGCCGGATCGGCGCGGCCGCGCTGGCGGTGCTCGCCCTCGGCCTGATCATCGGCGCGTTCCTGCGCCGCGGCTACGGCCTGATGGTGCTGCTGGCCCCGCTCGCCGGATTCGTCATCCTGTCCTCGCTCATCGGCCCGATCCAATTCGATCAGGGCGCGGTGGGTGATCGTTCCTGGAGCGCGGCCGCGGGCACCGAACTACTGCCCGAATACCACGTCTCCATGGGCTCGGCGACCCTGGATCTGAGCAAATTGGCGCTCACCGAGGATCACGCCACCAAAGTGTCGGTGCGGATGGGCGACGCGCGGGTGATCCTGCCGCCGAATCTACGGGTGAACACCATCTGCACGGTGCGCCTGGGTGATTCGAATTGTGCGAGCGGAATGTCCGGTCCGGCAACGGGTCCGGTCCTGAATCTGACCGTCGATGTGCAGATGGGCAATGCGGAGGTGCAGCGTGGCTGAGCAGAAGAATCGTCGTCCCTCGTTCTCACTGCTGCTGGCGGGCCTGCTCGGACTGGGCGTGAGCGTCTGGGCCTTCATCGGCCCCAGCTCCTGGCCGGTCTCCGAGGGTATTTCGCTCGGCTGGATTGTCGTGATCGCGGCGATCGTTGTCGGAATCGTGCTTGTTCTGTCCCCCACGAAGAAGAGAGACTAGTCCCCGCGCTGCCCCACCTCGCCGGAGCAGCGCACCCGCCTTCGAGGACTGCCCTCCGAGAAGGCCGAAGGCCCCCTCACCACCGCGGTGAGGGGGCCTTCGTTTGTCCGGAAAGTCACGCGCGCGACCGGCGTCGCTCCCGGCTCACTCCCATTCGATGGTGCCCGGCGGCTTGCTCGTCACGTCCAGCACCACGCGGTTGACCTCCGCCACCTCATTGGTGATGCGGGTGGAGATGCGCTCCAGGGCCTCGTACGGCAGGCGGGTCCAGTCCGCGGTCATGGCGTCTTCGCTGGAGACCGGGCGCAGCACGATCGGATGACCGTAGGTGCGGCCGTCACCCTGCACGCCGACACTGCGCACATCCGCGAGCAGCACGACCGGGCACTGCCAGATCTGCTTGTCCAGACCGGCGGCCGTAAGCTCTTCGCGCGCAATGGCATCGGCCTGGCGCAGCAGGTCCAGGCGGTCCCGGGTGACCTCACCGATAATGCGGATGGCCAGACCCGGGCCCGGGAAGGGCTGGCGGGCAACGATTTCCTCGGGCAGGCCGAGTTCGCGGCCGACGGCGCGGACCTCGTCCTTGAACAGCAGGCGCAGCGGCTCGACCAGATCGAATTCCAGATCGTCCGGCAGGCCGCCGACATTGTGGTGGCTCTTGATATTCGCGGTGCCGGTGCCGCCGCCGGACTCGACCACATCCGGGTAGAGGGTGCCCTGCACCAGGTACTCGACCTTGGTTTCGCCCTGTTCGCCGACCACCTCGGAGACCGCGTCCTCGAACGACCGGATGAACTCCCGGCCGATGATCTTGCGCTTCTCCTCCGGATCGGTGACGCCCTTCAGCTCACCCAGGAACTTGTCCACCGCGTCGACGGTCACCAGCTTCGCGCCGGTCGCGGCGACGAAATCGCGCTGCACCTGCTCGCGCTCACCCGCGCGCAACAGACCGTGATCGACGAAGACACAGGTCAGCTTGTCGCCGATGGCGCGCTGCACCAGTGCGGCCGCGACCGCGGAGTCGACGCCACCGGACAGACCACAGATGGCATGCCCGTCACCGACCTGCTCGCGCACCTGCTTGATCAGCGCGTCGGCGATATTGGAGGGCGTCCACGCGGCCGGAATACCGGCGATCTCGTGCAGGAAGCGGCTCAGAATCTGCTGGCCGTGCGGCGAATGCAGCACCTCGGGGTGGTACTGGACACCGGCCAGGCGGCGCTCCAGATTCTCGAAGGCCGCGACCGGCGCACCCGCGGAGGTGCCGGTCACCTCGAAACCGGCGGGGGCATCGGTGACCGCGTCACCGTGGCTCATCCACACCGGCTGCCGGGTCGGCAGACCGCCGTGCAGCACACCGCCGTCCACACTCAACTCGGTGCGCCCGTACTCGCGGGTCCCGGTGTGCGCGACCGTGCCACCGAGCGCCTGCGCCATAGCCTGGAAGCCGTAGCAGATACCGAACACCGGCACATCGAGATCGAACAGCCGCGGATCCAGCTGCGGCGCACCCTCGGCATACACGCTGGACGGACCACCGGAGAGAATCACGGCGAGCGGCTGGCGCTCCGCGATCTCCTCGACAGTGGCGGTATGCGGCACCACCTCGGAGTACACACTCGCCTCGCGCACCCGGCGCGCGATCAACTGCGCGTACTGCGCACCGAAGTCGACAACAAGGACTGGTCGCTGGGTATCTGCCACCCGATCAGTCTAAAGAGCGACACAGAACACACCGGACCCGCCCGGCCCGAGATCGATTGCAGTGTCTGCCGAGATCAATTGCCGTGTCCGGAGAGCGCATAGAGCCTTCCGGCCCCACGCGGCCGGGAACTCCGACCCGTACTGCCGGGCCGACAACCACCGAGGGTGACAAAGCAAAGGTTTTTGTCAGAGGTTCTGGCTATCGTGTACTGCGTGCCATTCGCCCGTGCGATCGATGCCGAGATCCACTACGAGGACAGCGGAGGCGAGGGGCCGGTACTGCTGCTGGGGCACGAATTCCTCATGGACAGAACAATGTTCAACTCGCAGCGGGCGGCATTGACACCGGAATTCCGGTTGGTCACCTGGGATGCCCGCGGACACGGCGACACCCGTGACGAGGGGCTGCCGTTCACGTACTGGACCTGCGCCCGCGACGCCCTCACCGTGCTGGATCAGCTAGGCGTGGAAAAGGCGGTGCTGGGCGGGATTTCGCAGGGCGGCTTCATCGCGCTGCGCACCGCGCTGCTGGCTCCCGAACGCGTCTCGGCACTGGTGCTGGTCAGCACCGAAGCGCATGAACCGACCAGCGCCGAACTCGCCAATGCCCGCCGCTTCCTGGACAAATGGCATGAGGACGCGGTCCGTCCCGCACTGGCGAACCATCTCGCGCACTCCCTCATCGGCGAGGACGAAGGGCATAGATCGTTCTGGGTCCGCCGCTGGCTGACCCGCGACGCGCACGCCACCGAGGTGGCCGCGGGCGCCCTGCTCACCCGCGACTGCCTGCTCGACCGACTAGCCGAAATCACCTGCCCCACTTTGGTTATCCACCCCACCCGCTCCGGCATCCCCCGCGCGCACGCCCGCGAACTGGCCGACCGCCTCCCCGACGCCCGCTACCTCGAAATCGAGGGTGCCCGCCAAACCGTCAGCATGACCCACCCGCTCCCGGTCAATATCGCCATCCAGGACTTCCTCCGCGACAACGTCATCCCCAGAGCGGTCACTTCGCCCCGCGTCCGCACGGGTGAGACCCCCGTCTCCCGCAAAGCCGAACAGTAGAAACGAGATTCGACCCGAACACGACTTCGCCCCCTGCCGCACACCATTGCGGGCGCGTGGACAGGGGGCGAGGAGTCTGCGCTCTATGCGCGAATGTTCAAGCCGACCTTCTGGAACTCCTTGAGATCGGAGTAACCGGTCTTGGCCATCGCACGGCGCAGGCCGCCAACGAGATTCAGCGAACCGAACGGATCGTTGGAGGGTCCGTCCAGGACCTGGGTGAGGGGCACGCGCTCCTCGTCGATGGCGTACGGCAGCAGCGCGCCACGCGGCACCGAGGGGTGCGCGGCGGCGGACGGCCAGTACCAGCCCGCGCCCGGAGCCTCCTGCGCCAGGGACAGCGGAACGCCGAGCATGACCGCGTCCGCACCGCAGGCGATGGCCTTGGCGATATGCCCCGAGGTCAGCGTCTCGCCGTCGGCGATGACATGGACGTACCGGCCGCCGGTCTCATCCAGGTAATCGCGGCGCGCGGCGGCGGCGTCGGCGATGGCGGTGGCCATCGGAACCCGAATGCCGAGCACCTCATTGGTGGTGGTCGCACCCTGCATGGAGCCGTAGCCCACGATCACACCGGCCGCGCCGGTGCGCATCAGATGCAGGGCGGTGCGGTGATCGCTCACACCACCGGCCACGACCGGCACATCCAATTCGGCGATGAAGGTCTTCAGGTTCAGCGGTTCGCCGTCGCCGACATGCTCGGCGGAGATGATGGTGCCGTGCACCACCAGCAGATCGATTCCGGCCTGCACCAGACTCGGGGTCAGCGCCCGCGCGTTCTGCGGGCTGACCCGCACCGCGGTGGTCACACCCGCGGCGCGCACCTCGGCGACCGCGGCGGCGAGCAGTTCGGGCTGCATCGGCGCGGCGTGCAACTGCTGCAGCAGCTGCACCGCGGCCTCGGTGCCCTCCTTCTCGGCGACATCGGCGAGCTGCTGAATCCGGGCCTCGACATCGGCGTGCCGGGCCCACAGCCCCTCACCGTTGATCACACCGAGCCCACCGGCCTTGCCGAGCTCGATGGCGAAGCGCGGGGACACCAGCGCATCGGTCGGATGCGCCAGGAACGGAATCTCGAAGCGGTAGGCGTCGAGCTGCCACGCCACGGACACCTGCTTCGACGAACGAGTCCGCCGGGACGGCACGATGTCGATATCGTCCAGTTCGTAGGTGCGCCGGGCGGTCCGGCCCATGCCGATCTCGACCATATCGCGCATAGCGAGTCCTCCTGTGTTTGATTGCCTCCGCTTCGCTCCGGCGGATTCGCGGCCCCTAAGTCTCACTTCTTCCCGCCCTCCGCTCCCGCGCTTCGCTCCCCCGCTCCACTCAGTCCAGAAGCGAGACGGGCCGCGAATCTTGCGGGGTCATGACTTGCGGAGCGGGTGGAGATTGTTGGGGCGTGCGAACTATCGCGGAGGTGCCGGAGGGCAAGGATGAGCGGGAATCAGGCTCGGGTGGTGTAGTTGGGTGCCTCGACGGTCATGGTGATGTCGTGCGGATGCGACTCCTTCAGACCCGCCGCCGTGATCTGAACGAACTGCGCCGCCTGCAGATCCGCGATGGTCTGCGCGCCGGTGTAACCCATGGCCGCGCGGACACCGCCCACCAGCTGATGGATCACCTGGTCCAGCGGACCGCGGAACGGCACCCGGCCCTCGATGCCCTCGGGCACCAGCTTCTTCTCGGACAGCACATCGTCCTGGAAGTAGCGGTCCTTGGAATACGACTTGGCCTCACCGCGACTCTGCATGGCGCCGAGCGAACCCATACCGCGGTAGCTCTTGAACTGCTTGCCGCCCACCAGGATCAGATCACCCGGGGATTCGGCGGTGCCCGCCAGCAGCGAACCCAGCATGACGGTCGACGCACCGGCGGCGATCGCCTTGGCGATATCGCCGGAGTACTGCACACCACCGTCGGCGATGACCGGCACACCGTGCGGACGGCACGCGGCGGTCGCCTCCAGAATGGCTGTGATCTGCGGCGCACCGACACCGGCGACCACGCGGGTGGTGCAGATGGAACCGGGACCGACGCCGACCTTCACCGCGTCCACGCCCGCCTCGACCAGCGCCAGCGCACCCGCACGCGTCGCCACATTGCCGCCGACGATCTGCACGCGATCGCCGACCTCGGCCTTGACCTTGGCGACCATCTGCAGCACGCCCGCCTGATGGCCGTGCGCGGTATCGACCACGAGCACATCGACGCCGACATCGGCCAGGGTCATGGCGCGCGCCCAGGCATCCTCGCCGACGCCGACCGCCGCGCCCACCAGCAGGCGGCCGTCGCGGTCCTTGGTGGCGTTCGGATACTGCTCGGTCTTGACGAAGTCCTTGACGGTGATCAGCCCGCGCAGCTTGCCGTTGCCGTCCACGATGGGCAGCTTCTCCACCTTGTGGCGGCGCAGCAGACCCAGCGCGGCCTCGGCGGTGACACCCTCCTGCGCGGTGATCAGCGGGGCCTTGGTCATGATCTCGGCGACCGGGCGGTTCTGATCCACCTCGAAGCGCATATCCCGATTGGTGATGATGCCGACCAGCTGGCCCGCCTCATCCACCACGGGCAGACCGGAGATGCGGTAGCGCGCGCACATGGCGTCGACCTCGCCGAGCGTATCGGTCGGCCGACAGGTCACCGGATCGGTCACCATGCCCGCCTCGGACCGCTTGACGGTCTCGGCCTGCGCGGCCTGCGCCTCCACCGACAGATTGCGGTGCAGCACACCCATACCGCCCGCGCGCGCCATGGCGATGGCCATCCGCGCCTCGGTGACGGTATCCATGGCGGAGCTCACCAGCGGCGTGCGCAGTGAGATGTCCCGCGTGAGACGGCTGGAGGTGTCGACCGCACTCGGAATCAGATCCGAGGCGGCGGGCAGCAACAGCACATCATCGAAGGTGAGGCCGAGCATTGCGATCTTGTTCGGATCGTCGCCACCCGTATGAGGGCGGCCGGCGTTTCGTTCGCCCGTAACGGGACTGCTCATCGGATCGACCCCTCCTGGAGCTCGGCACAGTCCCCCGGCCCGGATCCCGGCGGACGACTGGATGAATGACAATGCCGGCGTTCACCACCCGGCCTTTGGTCAACCATGGTATCCGGCGCATAATTTCTTCCGGCAGCCACGCCCGGCCGCCGTGATGTCCCTCAATCGAGGCCAGCGATGTCCCGGAATGCCCGGTGTGCGTTTCAACACCAGCGAAGTGAGGGCAAATACTCAACAGCGCTGGCGCAAGCACCCTCTTTCTGCGTACCGTGGGACTGTGCGTGACCATCTACCACCTGGCTTGCCGCCGGATCCATTCGCCGGAGATCCCTCCGACCCGTCGGCCGCGCTCGATGCCATCGAGCCGGGGGAACCGCTGGATCCTCACGAGCGCCTAGCGGTCGAGGAGGATCTCGCCGACCTCGCGGTATATGAGGCGTTGCTGGCCCACCGCGGTATCCGCGGACTCGTGGTCAGCTGCGAGGACTGCCGACAGGACCATTACCACGATTGGGATATGTTGCGCGCCAACCTCCTCCAGCTATTGGTGGATGGCACGGTGCGCCCCCATGAGCCCGCCTACGACCCGACCCCCGAGGCGTACGTCACCTGGGATTACTGTCGCGGTTATGCCGATGCCTCGATGAACGAGGCGCTGCACGGCGACGGGTTCGACGGGTTCGACATCTAGAACCGAAATCGGGCCCGCGTTCCTGTGGAACGCGGGCCCTTTTCTCGGGTACGAAAAAGCCGACTCCATGTGGGTCGGCCATTTATTTATGCCTGTAGCTCTCTTCGGCTCACTCGGCGACTCCCGGCACTCACTTGGGCACTCCCGGCACCGACGGAATGGTCGGAACCAGGGTCGGGGCGGCCGTCGGCACCACCGGGGCCGGCTTCTCCACCGGCGGCTGGGTGACCGGTTGCTGACCGCCCGCCGGAGCGGTAGTGAGCGGAGCCCCGGTCGGGGGCTCCGCGACGGTGGACGGACCGGCGGTCGGCTGCACCGTCACCGGCTGCGACGGTTCCCCCGTGGGGGGCTGCGTCGGCGGCACGGTGCCCGGCTGGGTGGGCAGCGTGGTGGGCCCGGTACCCGGCTGCGTGGAATCCAGACCGCGCGGATCGTAGGTCGGCACGGTGCTGTCGCCGCCGGTTCCCGCAACGGTGGTCGGCACCACCGTGACACCCCCCGGAAGGGTTGTCACCGGAACGTGACTCGTGACCGGAACCTGCACCGGCGGCGTCGGCATCAACGAGGTGGCCAGATCGGGAGCGACCTTCGCCAGCGAGGTGAGCACCTGTTGCCAGCGATCCTGCAGATCGTCCTTCTTACCGCTGTCGTTGACGTGGCTGACATTGGCCGAGGCGCTCTCCAACAGTGCCTTGGCCTGCTCCGGACGCCCCTGATTGATGAGCTCCTGAGCCTGGGCCAGATCACTGTCGGCACGCGAGACCACGGTGCTCTGCGCCTGTTCGCTGAACACGACCTCCTTGACCCGCCACAGCGGATCTCCCGGATTCGCGTTGTACGAGAAGGCCGTCAGACCACCGAAGATCAACGCCAGGGCGGCCGCGGATCCCAGAATGGGGCGCACCAGCCGTAGTCGCGCGCCCGACTGGGCGCCGATTCGCGCCTGTCGCGCACCGATCTCCTGATTTACCGCGGCGACGATGGTGTCCAGATCCGGACCGGCCGGCATCGGCTCGTCCAGAATCTCGGCGCGCCAGTTCGCGAGCAACGCCGCGAGCTGATACTCCTCCGTGGTGCCCGTCTGCACGGGACCGTCGCCGGAGATGGCATCGATCAGCGCGTCGTCGCGACGAACCGCCGCGATATCCACCGGCCCGGTATCACCGGACGCCTCGGCGTAGGGACCGCTGTCTTGCGATCCAAGCCGCTTCCAGTCGCCCCGACCGCGCTCGCCATCCCTAGCCATACATTTCACCTGCCCTCGCCACTTGAGACTTGAGTTTCGCGAGCGCTCGATGCTGAGCCACTCGTATAGCACCTGCCGTACTGCCCACGGCAACTGCGGTTTCTTCGGCTGACAAACCCATGACCAAGCGCAGGATGAGGATCTCTCGATGCTTCTCCGGAAGCGTGGCCAGCAGAGAATTCATCTGCCGGCTCGTCTCCGATTCGAGAGCCCGCTGTTCCGGCCCCTGGTCGGTGGATATGACATCCGGTACTTCGGCCATGGCATCCGCTTTGTTACGGGCGGCGTTGCGATGAGCGTCGGCGACTTTGTGGGAGGCGATGCCGTACACGAATGCCATGAACGGTCTGCCCTGATCCTGATAACGCGGCAGGGCTGTCATGACGGCCAGACAAACCTCCTGCGCGACGTCGTCCGCGGAGAGTTGGCCGCGTTCGGCCGACCCGATCCGCGCACGGCAATACCGCACCACAAGGGGGCGGATGCTCTCGAGTACCTGGGCTAGAGCAGACCGGTCGCCCTGCGCGGCGGCAGCGACGACGGCTGGGTCCAACTCCTCACCCGTGTTGTTCATCGTCAGAGCTGTTCCTGGCGTTACGAGTGGCACCGTGGCTGGAAGGCCGGTGCTTCCGCGGAGGGCGGAACGGTCCAACAATAGCGGCTGGCTCATTCAAGCCAGCCGTTACGGGGTCAGTCTCGGGGTCGACTCAGGGACCTCTCGGGGGGCACTCAGGGATGTCCGAGAGTGTCGCTCGCCGAACGCAATCGCCCTCCGCGAAACGCCAGCAAACGTTCGCACTCGAAAGCCTCGGCGGCGCCCCCGGATTCGGGATCGATGCCCGCGCGCAGCATGGCGCAGGCCCAGCGCAGTGGAAGCAGCTCGAACTCGGCGGTCTCGCCGGCCACTTCGGTCGCGAGCGCACGGGATCGGTCCAGGTCACCGCCCGCGGCACCGGCGGCCGCCACCAGTAGCCGGGATTTGACCCGGTGCCGGACCGAAGGTGAATTCTCGGCGAGGGCGAGGGCGGTCTCCGCATGTGCGAGAGCGGGATCCGTCGCCGTCGACGGGGTGTGCGCGACGCCCGGAACAGGACCGATGGGTTCGGGCAGGGCGATCAAACCGGCTCCGGGAGCGCACAGCGCGGTCTCGGCAGACACCCAGTGCAGCCGAATGCGCTGTCGCCAAGCGGTTCCCGGATCGGCGAGGTGCTGTTCGAGATGGGTGCGGCAACGGTGCAGCAGCCGGGCGGCAAGCCCCGGCCGAGCGGTGCCCAGCGCATCGGCGGCCAGACCCGTCAACGCATCGCAAACCGCCTCGGCGCGAGCCGTATTCGCCTTCGAGGTGAGCCATGTCACATTCGAGACGTCTTCGGCGCGCCCGACGGCGGGGGTGGCGGGCAGCACCAGGGCGGCGGCGCGGCCGTCGGCGGCGGCCGCGCGGGCGTGCCAGCCGAGCTGGCGCAGCAGCGAGCCCTCGAGGCTGTGCGTGAGCGAACGCAGTACCGGATCGGTGGTCGACGCGCGGGCGCGGCGTAGTTCGACTCGCGCGGCGGCGTAGTGCCCGATTCCGCCGAGTGAGACCGCGCGCAGCCAACTCTCGGGGGCGGTACGCGCGACGGGCAATCCGGTAGCAGCGCGGCCGGGGTCGGCGCCGAAGGCGGTATCGACCAGGAGCGAGTTCACTTCGAGCACAGGCACTGCCGCACTGTAACCAGTGCCACCGGGACCCGCGGCCACGGCCATAGCACAGAAATGCAGCTATTTTTCAGCATTGGGGAATGTCTTTGTGTTTCCACTCGGTAAATCTGTGCTCGCTATCGCCTAGCACGCCCGTAAGAAATTCGCATGGCGTTTCGCGTTATTAACCTGAGCGCCTCGATCCGGCCATCTGCACCCCGCTCACGGGGATGTGCGCAATGGTTGAGATCACCCTGATCGCGATGCGCGCATAGTCGGGATTGCTCGGATTCGCACTCGAAAAGCGCGTCCTATCAGGCATTTCCACAAGTCGGATCGGCTATCGCAGCACTCGATGCCTACTGGGCAACCGATCAGTATCGCCGTAGACGACCCACTTTGTAAATAGCTAAGACGTTAATTCTCTAATGCGCTGGTATTTGAATCGGGATGGAACGGACTATTGACTCGAATTCATTCTCCGACCTAACGTACGACATCGCCGCCGTCGGCGCCGTGTGAAATTACGGAGCCTGCGGAGTGCGATCGCCGGAACCCGGTGATGCGGCCCACTGTTTGCTCACCAGCACCGCTCGACAATGCCGACGAGCTCGCACCAAGAGGAGTTCACCATGCCCATGCCGACCCACCTCCCTGGTCCGAACGCCGATGTATGGGACTGGCAGATGCGCGGCTCCTGCCGCGGACAGGATTCTTCGGTGTTCTTCCATCCGGATGGCGAACGCGGCCGGGCGCGAGCCCAGCGCGAGATGCGCGCCAAGGAAGTCTGCCGATCCTGCCCCGTCCTGCTGCAGTGCCGTTCGCACGCGCTGAAGGTCAGCGAGCCCTATGGCATCTGGGGTGGAATGTCCGAGACCGAGCGTGAGATGCACGCCCGCCGGAACCGCCGCCGGGCGGTCGCCTGAGGATTCGGCGATCCGGCCGCGGGCCGACCGCGTGAGCATTTCGTGTGACAGCTGTCAACCAGCGGTGCGGGCGAGGCGCGTCACCTCGTAACCGCTGACCACAGCGGCGCGACTTCAGAAACTTTCCCATCCGCGCGGTGCGGCGCGCCGAATGCCTAGCAAATAACCGGCCACTGACGCAGCAGGAGTCGGTTGGGACTGGCAATGTTTCGGCGATTCTTACAAGCTCCGGCGTGTCACAGCGTGTCGCGCGAAAAGACAGGTTTGGGCGAGTCGGTACAAATCGGAAAACCGCTGCGCGGCAGTCGCTTTAGCCGATACCCCCACCGAGAGGAGGTTATAGCGACCGGCTACCCTCGTGGCCGATGACACAGAACGGAGCGTTGTGACAGCGCGGCCGCCGGCCGCAGAGGGCGACTCGTTCCAGAGTTCCAGGAACGCTCGCACGGCCACACCGGCCGACTCTGCGATGACGGCACGCGCAGCCGAAAGCCTCGAACTAGCCGCACTTCTCCAGCGCTGCGGGCAGTCCGACGAGCCGGCATTCGCCGAGCTCTACGACCGCACCTGCGCTCGGGTCTTCGGCTTGGTGCTACGGGTGCTACACGATCCTGGTTACGCGGAGGAGACCACTCAGGAGGTGTACCTCCAGATCTGGCGCACCGCGGCCAATTTCGATCCGGCCAAGGGCTCCGCTGTCACCTGGCTTATGACACTGGCTCATCGCCGCGCGGTGGATCGCGTGCGCGCCGAACAGGCGCATGCGCAGCGCGAGGTCGCCTACGGAACCAGCACCCTCGGTAACGAATTCGACGAGGTCACCGAAGAAGTGGGGCGACGGCTCGAACAGCAGGCGGTACGCCAGGGTCTGGCGACCCTGACCGAAACCCAACGCGAAGCCATCACGCTCGCCTACTTCGGCGGACGTACATATGCCGAGGTCGCAGCCTATCTCGGCGTAGGGTTGCCTACCGTTAAGTCCCGTATTCGGGACGGACTGACACGACTCAAGAAAAGTTTGGGAGTGACGTGAGATGAACGAAAGCCAGATCGATCTCGCGCACACTGTCGCGCTGGGATCGATCGGCGACGAAGATCAGCGCGCGGTGCGGGAAATACTGGATACCGACGACCCGGTACTGCGCGCGGACTTCACCCAGGAAGTGCAGCACACCCGAGAGGCTCTCGCCCTGCTGGCGACCGTGGCGGCCACACCGCCCCCGCCCGCACTGCGCGACCGCCTGCTCGCAGCCGTAGCAGCAGACCAGGCGCCACCCACCGCAATCCATCACAATCGCAACGCGCTGTACCCCGGCAACGGCCGCCCCCGCGCGATTCGCGACTAGTTCCCTCGGCTCCCAGAGCAGGACGCCCGACCGGTCCACACCCGGACGACAACCCCTGCCGCGCACCGATCTCAGTGCTTGCGTGCGGCCCCGGACAGTTTGTCCGGGGCCGCACGCATGTCATGGGTTCGCGAGTGGCGCGTGTGCGCCGCTGACGCATTCGGCCCGGCACGGACCCGTGCTGTGCCACACCGGAATTCGCCGCAGCCGACAAGGCCCCCGGACACTTCCATGTCCGGGGGCCTTGTTCCGTCGGTGACTCAATCGCGCTGGGCGACGGTCACCGTCAGTGCGAGTGGCCGTGGTGGCTGTGCTCGGGCTCTTCGACCGGCTTCTCCACGATGGCGGACTCGGTGGTGAGCACCATGCGGGCGACCGAGATGGCGTTCTCGACCGCGGAACGGGTCACCTTGACCGGATCGATGACCCCCTCGGAGACCAGGTCGCCGTAGGTCAGGGTGGCGGCGTTGAAGCCGTCCTTGCTGTCGGTGACCTTGGAGACCACGACCGCGCCGTCGACGCCGGCATTGCTGGCGATCCAGAACAGCGGGGCCAGCAGGGCCGCGCGCACGACCTCGACGCCGACCGCCTCATCGCCCGAGAGCGATGCCTTGAGATCGACCAGCTGAGCCGCGGCCTGCACCAGGGCGGTGCCGCCGCCGGGGACGATGCCCTCGGCGACCGCGGCCTTGGCGGAGGAGACCGCATCCTCGACGCGGTACTTGCGCTCCTTGAGCTCGGTCTCGGTGGCCGCGCCGACCTTGATCACCGCGACGCCGCCGGCCAGCTTGGCCAGACGCTCTTCCAGCTTCTCGCGATCCCAGTCGGAGTCGGTGTTCTCGATCTCCTTACGCAGCTGCGAAACCCGCGCCGCGATGGCGTCGGCGGTGCCGGCGCCCTCGACGATGGTGGTCTCGTCCTTGGTGACCACGACGCGACGGGCCTTACCCAGCACCTCGAGGCCCGCCTCGCGCAGCGTGATGCCCAGATCCGGGTTGATCACGGTGCCGCCGGTGACGATGGCCAGATCGTCCAGGAACGCCTTGCGACGGTCGCCGAAGAACGGGGCCTTGACGGCAACGGCCTTGAGGGTCTTGCGAATCGCGTTGACCACCAGGGTGGAGAGCGCCTCACCCTCGATGTCCTCGGCGATGATCAGCACCGGCTTGCCGGACTCGGCGATCTTCTCCAGCAGCGGCAGCAGATCCGGCAGCGAGCTGATCTTCTCGCGGTTCAGCAGGATCAGCGCGTCCTCGAGGACGGCCTGCTGGGTCTCGGGATCGGTGACGAAGTACGGGGACTGGTAGCCCTTGTCGAACTGCACGCCCTCGGTGATGACCAGCTCGGTCTGGGTCGAGGAGGACTCCTCGATGGTGACCACGCCGTCCTTGCCGACGGTGGTGAGCGCCTTGCCGACCAGCGCGCCGATCTCCTCGTCACGCGAGGAGACGGTGGCGACCTGGGCGATGGCCTTCTCGCCGTCGACCGGGGTGGCCATGGCCTGCAGGGCGGCGGTGACCGCGTCGGCGGCCTTGTTCATGCCCTTGCCCAGGGTCATCGGGTTGGCGCCCGCGGCGATGTTCTTGAGGCCGCCCTTGATGAGGGCTTGGGCCAGCACGGTGGCGGTGGTGGTGCCGTCGCCGGCGACATCGTTGGTCTTGGTGGCGACGCTCTTGACGAGCTGTGCGCCGAGGTTCTCGAACGGGTCCTCGAGATCGATATCGCGGGCGATGGTCACGCCGTCATTGGTGACGGTCGGGCCGCCGAACGACTTGGCCAGCACCACGTGCCGGCCGCGCGGGCCCAGGGTGACCTTGACGGCGTCGGCGAGCTTGTCGACACCGCGTTCCATTGCCCGGCGAGCCTTCTCGTCGAACTCGATCTGCTTTGGCATGTGTGTACCTGCTCCTGAAGTGGGTTGGGAGTGAACGCATTCCGCCCCGGCCGAAGGCTTCTGCAAGCGACGACGCGGGGCGGAGTGTCCGAGGTTTCGAAGGGCGGAGCCCCTCGAAGGGTCCCGGAGAGTCGTTCTACTTGGTGACGACTGCCAGCAGGTCGCGCGCCGACAGGATCAGGTATTCGCCACCGGCGTACTTGATCTCGGTGCCGCCGTACTTGCTGTAGATGACGACGTCGCCTTCCTTGACGTCCAGCGGAATCCGCTTCTCGCCATCTTCGTCCCAGCGGCCGGGGCCGACGGCGATGACGGTGCCCTCCTGGGGCTTCTCCTTCGCCGTGTCGGGGATGACCAGGCCGGAGGCGGTCGTCGTCTCGGCCTCGTTGGCCTGGACGAGGATCTTGTCCTCGAGCGGCTTGATGTTCACGCTCGCCACGTTGAGCCCTCCACTTTCAGGGGTCTTCGCGCCCGGGGCGGTTCCCCGGGCTCACGGTTTCGGTCACGTTGCTGACGCTGCGCTACAAGCCCCGTCGTCGCGGGTGCCGGGACCATCGCCCAGTGCCACCTAGCACTCTATACATGGGAGTGCCAGCGCTCAAGGTGGGGCTCTGCTATTGCCGCACTCTATGCGGCGTCGCCGGGCGCGCAACACGGCGACAGACCCGCCCGCAACGCGACTCGCCGACTGGAACGGCCGAAGAATCTGAGGGCTTCCAAAGAAATACGAAAATCTGTAACGTTCGGATAACGGATTGTGACACCATTGACGACGGGTGCGTGCAGGGCCGCATCGAGTGCGTCACGTCACGGACCGAACAGTTACACAGTTGCTTCCAGTTCCACCGTTGCTTCACCCCACTGCGCGGGAGCACTCCGCACAGAGCTGAGACGAGAGCCTTACCGCAAGTGATCGTTGGCTGGACCCGACGCCCCATCGGACAAGGGCCCCGCCGGATCCGTAGCTCGGAAACGTCCGTCAACCAAATGACGCTTCCAGAGCCCGTTCGAGATGGTCGTCTACACCAGGACCATCCGCTCGAAGGGAGGTGAACATGCGAACATCCCTCGGCATCTCCGCCGGGAGTGAGGTGGTGTGCTCGGCGACTGTCGCCACCACCCCGAACGGACTGCAGCACTTCGATTATCGAGTCGTCACCGCGGATACGGCCCACAGCGATCTCGGCGATCTGGTGGCCTCCTCCATCGAGTTGATGACCACTCAGATCCCCCGCGACGCGGTGCATCCCCTCGGCACCCATCCGGCGGCGATAGCGGCCGCGGCACACCACGATTCGGCGCCGGGCCCACCCGGTGACATCGCGGTCGCCTACCGGGATCGGGAACAGGCCCAGATCATCCGCTCGGCCATCGGACGGCAACGCCGCGATGTGCGGCTCATTCCGGAAAGCACGGCGGCACTGGCCTTTCTGCGATATACCGGATTGTTGGATCGCTATCAGACGGTCGCGGTGCTCGATATCGGGGCCACCGGCACCACCGTCACCGTGGCCGATCACGCCGACGACACCGTGCTGCGCTCCGAGCGCACCGCGACGGTCAGCGGTAACGCGGTCGACGAACTGATCCTGCGGCATCTGCTGGACTGTCATCTGGCCCGGCGCGGCACCCGGCCGAATCGGGGCATGCTGCTCAATCGCTCGCGCGCGGCCAAGGAACATCTGTCCATCGCGCCCGCGGTCACCATCGACCATGTGGCCGGGCAGCCGCTCAAACTCACCCGGGTGGATTTCGACGAGCTGGTCTCGGATCTGCTGCGGGAGCTGGCCGTCTTCGCCCGCGCCGTCTTCGCCCGCGCACCCAAGTTCCCCGAGGTGGTCGCGGTCATCGGCGGTGGCGCGAATACGCCCGCGGTGCTGGCGAGTCTGGAGCGTCAGCTCGACGTGCCGGTGCTGACCGTGCCCGAGCCCGAGGCGGCCATCGCCAAAGGCGCGGCGCTGGTGGCGCATTCGGCCGCGCCGATCGCCTTCCCGGTGATCAGCCGGGGTTCGGACGCGCCGATCGGCACCTTCACCAAGCTGGCGGGCACGCTCGCCGGCGCGATCGCCGTGGTCGGGTTGATCATCGGATACGGCGTGAAAGAGCTTGTCCCCGAACCGCAGGGCACCAATTACTCCCCGCCCACCACCGGCG
The DNA here is from genome assembly GCF_001625085.1 of Nocardia acidivorans NBRC 108247. Lineage (GTDB taxonomy): Bacteria > Actinomycetota > Actinomycetes > Mycobacteriales > Mycobacteriaceae > Nocardia > Nocardia acidivorans. Next base: position 6,567 of record NZ_BDAW01000003.1, on the reverse strand, counting down.
CGCAACAGCCGGTGCTGCCCACCACGCCGCCCAGCGGCCCCACCTCCGGTGCGAACACCACGATCAATACCAATCCCTCGCACCGCGGCACCCCCGCCACCACACCGTCCGCGGGTCAGTCGGGCACCACGCCCGGCGGCACCCCGTCGACGCCGTTGACCACGGCCGCCCAGCCGCCGCTGCGCCCGGATCCGGGCCTACCGCAGATTCCGTTCCCGTCCGATCTGCCGCGCCTGCTGGGTCCGCTGCTGGGTACCACCCTGCCGCCGACCGACACCATCGCACCGAGCACCCCGGGTTCGACAACGCCCGGCTCCACCACTCCCGGTCTGCCCCGCAATAATTCGGGCTCGTCCGGCGGCACCACCACCCTGGTCCGCCCCACCGATTGATCGAGCCGCGCTCCGAAACAGCCGCATCGCAGCAATGACGCTCCGGGCGGCTGCGCCATGTTCGGATCCCCCGGTTTCTCGGGGCGCGGAAAGCTATGGCTGGAGGGCGAATTCGGGCACGGCTAGCGTCGCTGCGGGGGAACGGCCCCGGAGTGACGGGAGTGCGGATGCGAATCAAGAATGTGCTGCTCGGTCTGGTGGCGGCGGCCAGCCTGGCGTTATCGGTGCTGTCCACCGCGCCGTGGCCGTGGTGGCTGCACGGTTGAGCGCGTCCGGGATCGGATCAGAGCTGGCTGGTGGAGACGGGCAGACCCGGATCGGTGGCCACGGTGAGGGCGGAAGGGGTTGCGCCGCCGGCGATCACATGCGCGCCGAGGGTGGCGATCATGACGCCGTTATCGGTGCAGAGGCGGGGTTTGGGGACGCGCAGCGTGATTCCGGCCGCGGTGCAGCGCTCTTCGGCCAGGGAGCGGATGCGGGAGTTGGCGGTCGCGCCGCCGCCGAGCACCAGGGTGTTCACCCCTTGGTCCTGGACCGCGCGCACGGCCTTCATGGTCAGGACGTCCGCCACCGCTTCCTGGAAGGAGGAGGCGATATCCGGGATCGGCAGCTCGCGCCCGTCCCGCTGCGCCGCTTCGACATAGCGGGCGACGGCGGTCTTGAGCCCGGAGAAGGAGAAGTCGTAGCGCGGATCGCGGGGGCCGGTCATACCGCGCGGGAAGGCGATGGCGTGCGGATCGCCTTCGGCGGCAATGGCATCGAGCACCGGTCCGCCCGGATAGCCGAGGCCGAGCAGGCGTGCGACCTTGTCGAAGGCCTCACCCGCGGCATCGTCGACGGTGCTGCCGAGTTCGACGATGGGCTGGGACAGGTCGGTGACCTTCAGCAGATGGGTATGCCCGCCGGAGACCAGCAGCGCCACCGCGGGCGGCATCGGCCCGTGCTCGAGGGTGTCGACCGCGACGTGCCCGCCCAGGTGGTTGAGCGCGTAGAACGGGATATCCCACGCTGCCGCATAGGCTTTCGCCGCCGCGACGCCGACCAGCAGCGCGCCCGCGAGTCCGGGTCCGATGGTGACGGCGAGCGCGTCGGGCTTATCGATATCGGCGGCGGCCAGGGCCCGGCGCATGGCGGGCACGATCGCCTCGAGGTGTGCGCGCGAGGCGATTTCGGGCACCACGCCACCGAATCGGGCATGCTGATCGACGCTGGAGGCGACCTCGTCGGCAAGCAGTTCGCAACGGCCGTCGGGCAATCGGCGCACGATGCCGACTCCCGTTTCATCGCAGGAGCTTTCGATACCCATGACGATCATGACAAGACCTCTGTGTCCTCCGGGAACCCGGCGTCCTGGGTGTACCCGGCCATGGCGGGCTTGCGCATGGTGTACGCGTCCGCCCCGCTGGGCTGGTAGTAGTTCTTGCGCAGGCCGATGATGTGGAAGCCGTGCTTCTCGTACATGGCGATGGCGGGGGTGTTGTCGGTGCGGACCTCGAGGAAGACGGGTCCGCCGCGGCGACCGGCCTCGGCGAGCATGGCGATCAGCAGTTGGGTGCCGACGCCGCCGCGATGCAGTTCCGGATCGACGCCGATGGTGTGGATCTCGGCCTCGGGCTGATCGTCGGTGCCCAGCAGGGCGATTCCGGCGTAGCCGATCATGCGGCCGTGCTCGTCGCGCGCGGTGATGTACCGATTGTGGGAGGCGGCCAGCTCGGACAGGAACGACACCTCGTGCCAGGGGTCGTCCTCCGGGAAGAGCACCTGTTCGAGTTCGGCGCAGCGCACGGCATCGGCGGGCCGCATCGGTTCGATGCGGATGGTCATCGGCCCACCTGCGCGTAGCTGCGTTCGACGGCGTCGGGGCGGCGCAGATAGAGCGGGACCAGCGGTTCGGGAGTGACGCCGGCGAGTATGTCGCGGGCGGCGACGCGCACCAGACCGGACGGCGACGGCGTTTCCACCGGCAGCACCGGCAGGTCGAAGTAGTCCACGTGCGAGGCGGATCCGGCGATGACGGTGGCCGAGCCCTGGTCCAGATCGGCGGGCTTGCTCACCTCGGGACCTTCGATCCGGCCCTCGGCGCGGTACCGCGCCCAGTACACCTCGCGGCGGCGGGCATCGGTGACGACCAGCAGTTCGACCGGTTCGGCCGGGGTCCTCAGATAGCTCTCGGTATCGGCGGCGATGGCATCGAGGCTGCATACGCCGTATACCGGCACACCGAGCGCGTCACCGAAGGCGGCGGCGGTGGCCATGCCGACGCGCAGTCCGGTGAACGGTCCGGGACCGATTCCGGTGACGACGGCGTCGATCTCGGCTCTGGTGCGGCCGGATTCGGCCAGGCAGGCCAGGATCTGCGGGGTCAGCACCTCATTGTGCGCGCGTGCGTCCACGGTCACCTTGGAGGTGAGCGTCGTGCTGCGAGGTGCGGTTTTCCCCTCGTCCGCCGGTTCCAGTTCCACCAGTCCCGCTGTGACGGCAGGGGTCGAGGTGTCGACAGCCAATACAAGCATGATTGCCCTAACGATACCGGGTGGTCGCGGCCACTCGATCCCTGTGTACCCCCGGCCTAGTTGGCCGAGACCCACTCCCATTCGGCGGTGCGGATGTCGGAGTCGAATTCGCGGCGCAGCAGCACGCGCAGGTGGCGGTCGGCGAGGTGTTCCACCACACCCAGACCCCATTCGACCACGACAACGGCATCGTGCAGATCGGTGTCCAGGTCGAGGGCGTCGAGTTCGTCGAGATCGCCGCCGAGCCGGTAGGCGTCGACGTGCACCAGTGCGATGGAGCTCGGATCACTGCCCGCGCGGTGCTGGCGGGCGATGATGAAAGTCGGTGAGCTGACTCGGCCCTGGACGCCGAGACCGGCCGCGATGCCGCGGGTGAGCGCGGTTTTGCCCGCGCCCAGCGGACCGTCCAGGATGACCAGATCGCCGGGTTGCAGCTGGGTGGCGAGTTCGCGGCCGAGGGCCTCGGTGTCCTCGACGGTGGGCAGGGTGCGCATGCCGTGCGTGCTCATCGGGCACCGCCGATATGGCTGCGCACGACGCGACCGCGTGGGGCACAGACGATTTCGTAGTGGATGGTGCCGAGGGCATCGGCCCACTCCTGCGGATGCGGTGCGCCGGGCGCGCCGCCGAAGAGGATGGCGGTATCGCCCTCGCGGACCCCGGCGGCATTGTCGCCGAGGTCGACCACCAGCTGATCCATGCAGATGCGGCCGCGATTGGGTCTGCGCGCACCGCCCAGCCAGACATCGAAGCGACCGCCCAGCACGCGCGGGACACCATCGGCGTACCCGGCGGGAATGAGGGCGACGGTGGTGTCGTGCGGGGCGATCCATTCGTGCCCGTAGGAGACGCCCTCCCCGGCGGCGACCTGTTTCACCAGGGCGACGCGGGCGCGGAAGGTCATGGCCGGGCGCAGGCCGAAGTCGGAGATCTCCGGAATGGGCGAGAGTCCGTAGACGGCGATACCGGGGCGGACCATATCGAAGGCCAGGTCCGGGCGGGTAAGGGCGGCTGCGGAGTTGGCCAGATGCGTCAATTCCGGTTGCAGCCCCTGCTCTTTCGCCGTGGCGATGCACTCCAGGAAGCGGTCGCGCTGCATATCGATGGAGGGGTGCTGCGGGGAATCCGCCAGCGCCAGATGCGAGAAGAGGGCGCGGAAGCGGACGGTGCCCGCCTCGACGAGTTCGCGCAGCAGGGTCAGCACCTCGGGGTATTCGGCCGGTGAGACGCCATTGCGATTGAGCCCGGTATCGACCTTGAGGGTGACGATCGCCTGCCGATTCAGCTCGCGCGCGGCCCGCGCGACCGCCTCCAGATGCGCAACCGAGGAGACCCCGATCTCGATATCGGCGGCGATGGCGCTTGCGTAATCGGTGTCGGAGGTGTTGAGCCAGCACAGGATCGGCGCGGTGATACCGGCCTCGCGCAGCGTCACCGCCTCCTCGACGGTGGTGACGCCGAGTTCGCGCGCACCCGCCGCGAGCGCGGCCCTACCCACCTCGATCGCGCCGTGGTTGTACCCGTCCGCCTTCACGACCACCATAACGGCGGCGTCACCGGCGTGCTCGACCAGAATGCGCACATTGTGCGCGATGGCCTCGAGATCGACGACGGTCTCCACCTGCGGATCGGGGTTGTTCACGCCCCCGATCCTGCCATCTCCGGCCACGCGACACCGGTCACACCCGGGTCAGCCGAGTTGTGCGGCGTAGGTCGCCTCGACCGCGGCCAGTGCCGCGGTGACCGATGATGCGTTTGCCGGGAGCAGCGGCAGGCGGACATCCGGGGTGGGGATGCGGCCCTGGGCGGCCAGTACCCCCTTGATGACGGTGGGATTGGGTTCGGCGAACAGGGCCGCGGCGAGCGGAGCCAGGGTGTTGCCGATTCGCCGGGCGCGGTCGATCGGACCCGAGCGCCAGGCGGCGATGAGTTCGGCGTATCCGGCGGGCGCGATATTGGCGCAGGCCAGAATGGCTCCGGTGGCGCCGAGGGCGAGCAGTGGGGCGGCGTGGAGATCGTCACCGGCCAGTATCGCGGTATCGGCGGCGGCGCGGCTCAGGAAGGCGATCGTCTCGTCGCCGATTCCGCCCGCGGTGTATTTGAAGCCCGCGACATTCGGCAATTCGGCTATGCGGCACAGGGTTTCGGCGCTCAGGGGGCGGGCGGTGCGGTACGGGATGTGGTAGACCACCAGCGGGACCGGGCTGGCGGCGGCGAGCCGCCGGAAGTGTTCGACCACACCGTCTTCGGAGGGGCGCAGGTAGTACGGGACGACGGTGAGCGCGGCGGTGACGCGTGTGTCGAGTTCGGCGAGCGCCCGCTCCGATGCGGCGGTGACATTCGATCCGGCGGCCGCGATCAGCGGGGCCCGGCGTTCGGCGCAGACGTGCGCGCAGATATCGACGACGCGGCGGCGCTCATCCGGGGTGAGCATATCGGGTTCACCGGTGGTGCCGAGGGCGACCAGGCCGGTCGCGCCCGCGTCCAGGACCTCGTGCGCCAGGCCCTCCAGGGCCGTGGCGGCGATCTCGCCGGTGGCGGTGAACGGGGTGATCAGCGGGACGAACAACCCTGCGAATGTCATGGTTTCAGCGTGCTGGACGAGAACCGTCACGTCTATTTCAGGTTTCTGCCGCCGAGCATAAGGTGTGCTGATGCTGGATCTGCGCCGCCTGCGGCTGCTCCGGGAACTCGCGCACCGCGGGACGATCGCGGCGGTCGCCGAGGCACTGTCGTATACGCCCTCGGCGGTATCGCAACAGCTCAGCGCGCTGGAACGGGAGACCGGTGTACCGCTGCTGGAGCGCACCGGCCGCAGTGTCACGCTGACCCCGGCGGCGCTGCGGCTGGTCGAGCACACCGAGACCCTGCTGGCGACGCTCGCGCAGGCGACGGCTGAATTGGCCACGGCGCGAACCGAACTCACCGGCACGCTGCGGATCGGCGCTTTCCCCACGGCGGTGCGCACCATCCTCTCCCCGGCCCTGGTGAGTCTGAGCCGGGCGCATCCGCGGCTGGAATTGCTGGTGACCGAGCTGGATCCGGCCGCCGCGCCCGCCGCGCTGCGCGCCGAGACGCTCGATATCGCGCTGGTGCAGGAGTACGACTACGTCCCGATGGAACCCGAGCCGGGACTGGACAGCGAACCACTGCTGACCGAGACGATCCACCTGGCCGTGCCGGGTATCGATGCTGGTACGGAAAACCTTGCCGCGCAGAGTGATTCGCCATGGATCGCGGGCACCTCGGGCACGCTCTGCCACACCATGACCGTCCGCGCGTGCCGGGCGGCCGGATTCACACCGCGCATCCGGCATCACGCGGATGATTTCGGCGCGGTGCTCGCTCTGGTCGCCGCCGGTCAGGGCGTGGCGCTGGTCCCCGATCTGGGTGCGCTGTCGGCACCGGAGGGCGTCACCCTGACCCCGCTGCCAACTCGGCGGCGCACCCGCCTCGCGTATCGGCGCGGGACCGGGGCGCATCCCATCGTCGCGGCGGGCCGGGCCGCGCTGCACGCCGCGGTCAGCCCTGCTGCTGGTTGAGTCCCAGGCGTCGCGGCAGGCCGAGCCGCGCTGCACGCCGCGGTCAGCCCTGCTGCTGGTTGAGTCCCAGGCGTCGCGGCAGGCCGAGCCGCGCTCCACGCCGCGATCAGTCCTGCTGCT
>NZ_BDAW01000002.1 GCF_001625085.1 Nocardia acidivorans NBRC 108247 | reverse complement strand
GAGTCCCAGGCGTCGCGGCAGGCCGGGCCGCGCTGCGCGCCGCGGTCAGTCCACTGCCGGTTGATTTCCAGTTGTCCGGGTAGAGAACGCAACCCGCGATCAGCACGGAGCCGAGTATCAGCTTCAGTGCCCGGTTGGCCGCGTGCACCCCGATACAGCCGCATGCTCCCGAGGTCTGTCAGCGGGCGGACAGCTCGCGCAGGGTGCCGATGGCCGCGCGAATGTGCTGTTGCAGCGGTGTGGCCGAGATGGGCGCGCCCGCAGCGGAACTCGCGTGTGCGGCCAGGTTGGCGGCCAGGGCGTGCACGCGCGCCGCGGCGGCCGCGGACCAGGCCGGGTCCCGGCCCGCCGCCAGGAGCGCGGCGAGAATGCCGGACAGCACATCGCCCGAGCCCGCGGTGGCGGCCCACGAACCGCCCGCCTCGTTCACCAGGACGGGGCGGCCGGGGGTGGCGATGAGGGTGGCGCGGCCTTTCAACAGGACGGTCACCTGCCAGGAATCGGCGAGTTTGCGGACGGCGGCAACACGATCGGGGGCCGGATCGGCTCCGGTCAGACGGGCGAACTCACCGGCGTGCGGGGTGAGGACGGTCGGGGCGGCGCGCCCGGTGATCAGGCCGGGGTCGGCGGCCAGCAGGGTGAGGCCGTCCGCGTCCACCACGACGGGAAGATCGGTGGCCAGGATCTGCGCGAGCCGGTCGTGGGCCGCGGCGTCGGTGCCCGCCCCCGGGCCGAACACCCAGGACTGCACCCGGCCGGTCTCCGAAATCGTCGGGGCGGCAATGATTTCCGGAAAATGCTCGAGGACATGCGCCGCACCGGTCCCCGCGTAGCGAACCATCCCGGAGGTGGCGGCCACCGCGCCCCCGGTGCACAGAATCGCCGCCCCCGGATAGGTGGCGCTCCCGGCACAGACCCCGGTGACGCCCTGGGTGTACTTGTCATCGGTCGATCGCGGAACCGGCCACCCCGCCCCGATCGACTCCACCTCCAGCGCAGCGAGATTCGGCTCCGGCAACCGTAACCCGATGGGCACCAACTCAATTCGCCCGCAGTACGGCGCGGCCAGTGCGTGCACCGGTTTGTACGCGCCGAACGCCACGGTAACGGCGGCCCGCACCGCGGGACCACCGACCGCCCCGGTATCGGCGTCAACCCCGCTGGGAAGGTCCGCGGCGATAATCGGAACCCGCACCTCGGCAACAAGTTTCGCGGCCTCGGGCCGCAGCGGTCCCCGCCCGGAGATGCCGACGATCCCGTCGACGACGAGATCCGGCCCCGCTCCACCGCGCACGCGCTGACCAGCGGCCCCACCGCGCACGCGCGCATCGGCGGCTGGTTCCCGCACCGGATCACCGGTTATCCTGCCGCGCGCCCGCTCACCGGCCGCATCCGCGTGGACCCGCCCGCCCGCCTTACGCAGGGCCGCCAGCCCGGCCGCATGCGCCCGTTCGGGTGCGAGCAGTACCGCGTCCACCGCCACACCCCGCCGCCGCAGAAATGACCCCGCCCACAGCGCGTCCCCGCCATTGTCCCCGGACCCGACCAACAGCGTCACCGACCGCCCGGCCACTCCCCCGGTCCGCTCCCGCAGCTCGCGTACCACCACTTCGGCCAGCCCGAAAGCCGCCCGCCGCATAGGCATTCCCGCCGGAACCCGCGTGAATAACTCAGCCTCCGCCGCCCGCACCTCATCGGCCGTGTAGTACCCGCGCAGTGCAGAATCGTGCATGCTCAGCCTCCCGCGACAGCGACTTCTCGAGGGTCTTGCAAGGGGCCACACCCCACCTGTCTACGACCAATGCAGACTACGCCCCACAATCGCAGCCCCCCGACGCCCGCACGACCCGCCATAAAATCTTCGCCTCCGTCGTCCCGGCATGTGCCCCCGCCATCTCGAGCGTGTGCGGCCCGCCATCTCGAGCATGTGCCCCCCGCCGTCCCGAGCATGTGCGCCCCGCATCCCGAGCATGTACCCCCCGCATCCCGAGCACGTGCCCCCGCCATCCCGAGCACGTGCCCCGTCATCCCGGGCATGTACGCCCTGCCATCCCGGCATGCTTTTGGCCGGGATCCACCCGGCTAGTGCCTCGTCAAGCAACCTTCGGTAGGTAATCGGGCAGGCGGATCTTGGAGTTCACTGCGAACTCTCGCTTGGGTTTCGCGTGTTGGTTGTGCCAGCGGATGTAGGCGCCGATCGCGGCGTCTTGTTCGTTGTGGCTGCGGTGATCGGTGCCGTTCAACGCGAAGTAGCGCAGCGCGGCGAACTCGGACTCGATCCAGTTCAGCCACGACGAATAGGTGGGCAGGAACACCAGTTCCACGTCGTTGGCCGCGGCACACTCGCGGACCTCGCCCCGCTTGTGCGGAGAGAAGTTGTCGGCAACGATGTAAAGCTTCTCGCCAGGCCAGCGGGCCCGCAGCGATTTCAACAACCCCAGAAACTCCATCCACCGCTTACGATCTCGGATCCGGTAGTGAATCTTGCCGGTGGCCAGGTCCAGGGCGCCGAGCAGGTGGCGAACACCCTGGGTGCGGTGGTAGGTCGCCCGCACCCGTTTCGGTTTCCGCTGCGGGAACCAGCCCCGGCCGGCACGGGGTTGCAGGTTCAACGGCCCGAACTCGTCCACGCAGAGCACCCGCCCCTCAGCGGGCGGGTGGTCGTAGAGATCGAGAATGCGGTTCATTTTCGCGGTGAATTCCGGGTCGAGCCCGGCCTTCCAGGTCTTGACCGCCTGCCATGACACACCCTCGGCCTTCAGGATCTTGCGCAGGGTCTCACGACTGATCTCGGCGATCTTGTTGAGCTGCAATACTTCCCGCAGTTTCGACAGACTCCACATCGAGAACGGCCAACCCAGGTCGCGGGGACAGCACCGGGCGATGCAAGCGATGCGTTCACGCGTCGCCCGATCGACTTTCCTCGGCCTGCCCCCGCTCCATTTTGGGTCCAACGCCTCGAACCCCCGCTCGTTGAACTCGTGAATCACTTGCCGCACATAAGCTTCCGATACGTGCATCAGCCGGGCGATCGCTGGGACCGGTTGATGCTGCGCCGAGCACATCACCACGATCGCGCGCCGCATCCTGACCGGTTGCTTGCTCGTCTTCGTGATCTTCTGCAACCGTCGCCCCTCTTCCGGGGTCACCGCTCGCACGAACACTTCCGGTTTTCGGGCCACCGGCATCACCTCCACCGGCAGCTTCGCCGCCTGCGGGCCCACGAGCAAACCGACACCCGGTTACCGAAGCAACCTTTCTGGACGAGGCACTAGATCGCGGCACTGCGGACTGAATCGGCATCGAGCACGCACCGGGCGGCGTGGATATCGCGCGGGTGACCACCTGCGAATTGTCCGCAAATGGTGGGGGTTACGCTGGCTGCCATGCCTATCCGCCGCCTGCCGTCCGCCCGTGCCCTGCTCCTGGTGACCGTTGCCGCGGGGGCTCTGGTCGTCGGCGGGTGCGGTTCGGATTCCCCGAAGTCGGCCGCGCCGACCACCACCGTCGCCGCCGCCACTTCGGCCGCCGTCCCGTCCGGTCCGCGGCAGCCCGCCGATGTGACCGTCGAGGTCGCGGATATGAAGTTCTCCCCCGCCGTCATCACCGTCAAAGCTGGCGACAAGGTGACGTGGAAATTCTCCGACAAGGCCCCCCATGCGGTGCAGGGCATCGGCGATATCGCCCTCGGCATCAACAGCCCGATCATCCACAAGGGCGAGTGGAGCTTCACCTTCACCACCCCGGGCACCTACCGCTACCTGTGCCCGCTGCACCCGGATATGAAGGGCACCGTCACCGTCGAATAGCGGCGCTACTCGACGGTCACGGACTTGGCGAGGTTGCGGGGTTTGTCGACGTCGTAGCCGCGGGCCTGGGCGACTTCGGCGGCGAAGATCTGCAGCGGGACCGTTGCCAGCAGAGGCTGGAAAAGCGTTGGGGCGGCGGGGATTTCGATCAGATGGTCGGCGAATGGGCGGACGGTGTCGTCACCCTCCTCGGCGATCACGATGGTGCGGGCGCCGCGGGCTTGGATCTCCCGGATATTGCTGAGCAGCTTGGAATGCAGGACCGCGCGGCTCTTCGGCGAGGGCATGACCACGAACACGGGCAGGCCCTCCTCGATGAGGGCGATCGGTCCGTGCTTGAGTTCACCGGCGGCGAAGCCCTCGGCGTGGATGTACGCCAATTCCTTGAGCTTCAAAGCGCCTTCGAGAGCGACGGGGTAACCGACGTGCCGCCCAAGGAACAGCACGGTGGAGACGTGGGCGAGTTCGCGGGCGAGCGCGCGCACCCGATCGCCCGACTCCAGTACGCGGGAAACGAGTTTCGGCATGTTCTCGAGTTCGGCGAATTCGCGCGCGACCTCGTCCGGATATTTGGTGCCGCGCGCCTGCGCGAGGGCGAGACCGACCAGGTAGTTGGCGGTGATCTGCGCCAGGAATGCCTTGGTGGAGGCAACGCCGATCTCCGGTCCGGTGCGGGTGTAGAGCACGGCATCGGATTCGCGGGGAATCTGCGCGCCATTGGTATTGCAGATGGCCAGCACGCGCGCCTTCTGATCCTTGGCGTGTCGCACGGCTTCGAGCGTGTCGGCGGTTTCACCGGACTGTGAGATGGCCACGACCAAGGTGGAGCGGTCCAGAACCGGGTCGCGATAACGGAATTCGCTGGCCAGCTCGACCTCGACGGGCAGCCGGGTCCAGTGCTCGATGGCGTATTTGGCGAGCAGCCCCGCATGGTACGAACTGCCGCAGGCGACCACGAACACCTTGTCGAATTCGCGCAGTTCCTGATCGGTGAGGCGCTGTTCGTCCAGCACGATGCGGCCGTCTTGAAAATGTCCGATCAGCGTGTCGGCGACTCCGGCGGGCTGCTCCTCGATCTCCTTGAGCATGAAGTAGTCGTGGCCGCCCTTCTCGGCGGCGGCCAGATCCCAGTCGATGGTGAAGGGGCGGGTCCGCACGCCTTCGGTATTGCCGTCGAAATCGGTGACCGCGTACGTATTGGCGGTGATGACCACGGCCTGATCCTGGCCGAGCTCAACGGCTTCCCGGGTGTGTTCGATGAAGGCGGTGACATCGGAGGCGATGAACATCTCGCCCTGACCGACGCCGATCACGAGCGGGGTGTTGCGGCGTGCGGCGATGATGGTGCCCGGATGGTCGGCGTGCGCGAAAACCAGGGTGAACGCGCCTTCGAGGCGGCGCACCACCGCGAGCGCGGAGCCGATGAAATCCCCGGCGGTCGGACCGGCGGCGTAGGCCCGCGCCACCAGGTGCACGGTGACCTCGGTATCGGTATCGCTGCCGAGTTCGACTCCGGCGTCCTCGAGTTCGCGGCGCAGTGGCGCGAAGTTCTCGATAATGCCGTTGTGCACCACCGCGACCCGTTCGCTCGCATCCCGGTGCGGGTGCGCATTGCGATCGGTGGGCGCGCCGTGCGTGGCCCAGCGGGTGTGGCCCATCCCGGTGGCGCCGGTGAAGCGGTCGATTCCGGTGGCGGCGAATTCGGCCTCCAGATTGGCCAGGCGTCCCGCCTTGCGTTCGACGGCGAGCCCGCCCGCACCGTCGAGAATGGCGACTCCGGCGGAGTCGTAGCCGCGATATTCCATGCGGCGCAACGCGTCAACCACCACGCCGAGGGCATCCCTGTACCCGACGTACCCCACGATTCCGCACATGGGGCACCAGCCTACCGAGAGCGGAGCGGTCCGCGAATCCGGATGCGCGCTGGACCGGGCGAAACGCCCCAAGCACGCGGCGATCGGATAAGTTCACTGTCGTGTCGGCGTCTGTGAAATCGCTCCTGAGCAGTTTGACCGCCCGCGGCCCGCATTCGGTGCTGCGCGGCAACCTCGGCATAGCCGGGCAGCCGGGCGTGGTCTACACGCCCGAGAAGGGCCTGAACCTACCCGCGGTGGCGTTCGGTCACGGCTGGTTGGCCGGTGCGGCGAACTACCGGCGACTGCTCGAGCATGTGGCCTCGTGGGGTTATGTGGCGGCGGCGCCGGATACCGAACGCGGGCCGATCCCTTCGCATCTGAACCTGGCGACGGATCTGCTGACCACCCTGGACATCTGCACCGGGGTGCGACTGGGTTCGGGCAATATCAGCGTGCATCCGGACAAGCTGGCGCTGGCCGGGCACGGCATGGGCGCGGGCGCGGCGATCATCGCCGCCTCACAGCGTGAGGTGGCGGCCGTCGCGGCGCTCTACCCCTCCCCCACCGCCCCCTCGGGCGAGGCCCTGGCCCCCGGAATCGACACCCCCGCACTGATCCTGGCCGGCGCCACCGACCTCGATTCGGTCAGCTCCAATGCCATCCCCCTGGCCGTGGCTTGGGGCGGCCCCGCCACTTTCCGCTCGGTCGACAAGGCCACCCACAACGGCATGGTCGAGGGCCGCCGCGCCCTGGCCGCCCTCGGCGCGGGCAAGCACGAAGCCAGAACCGAACGCCTCACCCGAGCCCTCCTGGTCGGCTTCCTCAACTACACCCTCCTCGGCGACAAGAAGTACAAACCCTTCGCCGACCCCGAAGCCCTCATCCCCCACACCGAAATCGTCGACCCCGAAGCCATCGAGGAAGAACCCGCCGAGCCCCAAAAACTCCCCATCCTCCAACTCGTCCAAGCCCTCCGGAAGTAACCTCCCCGCCCGGACACCAACCGGTCGACCCGGTACCCGCCGCGACCGCTACGCGAATCGCCGGTCATTCGACCGCTGCGGGCGGGATATCCGGGATTTCGACTCCGGCGTCGGGGATTTCGACGGAGGCGTCGTCATGATTGCCGAGGGGTGGATCGGCTTGCGGCGCAGGACCTTCCGGCGGCGGCGGGGCGGCTTTGCCCGGTGAGATCTGATCACCACCGGGTGCGGTACCACCGTCGTCGGCCGGTGGAACGGCCTCGTCGGGCGGGGGACCGGCACTGTCCGGTGGGAGACCGGCGCTATCGGGCGAGAGACCATTGCCTGGCGCGGTCGACTGTTCCCCTGGCAGCGGTGAACTGTCATCGGGCGGGGTCGGGCATTGCGGCGGCGGTGCACATTGGTGGGTTGGCGGCCGGGGACCGGGGTCGGGCGACTGCGCGCCATCACCGGGGGCGGGCGGGCATCCATTTTGTGGGACTTCACTATTCGCGCCCGGTGGAGTTGAGCAACCGGGTGGCGGTGGGCACTGCTGGTTGAGCTCTCGACCGTCGGTGGGAGGCGTGGGGGAACAGACGTCCGGTGGGTGCTGGTCGGTGTCAGGCGGGGTGGAGCCACCGGGTGAGCAGGGGTGGGATCCTTCGGGAGTCGCGCCATTCGGCGGGGTGGGTTCGCCAGGGTTGGGATCCGATTGTGGCGCAGCGGGTTGCGCCGATGCGCCCTTGTCGGCCGAAGGGTCCGGCCGGGGATGAGCAGGGTCGGCCGAGGTATCCGGGTTTGTGGGGCCGTTCGGATCAGTGCAGGGGTGGAGGAGGTCGGTCAGGCTGGAGAGGTCGAGGGATGAGAGGAGGGATTTGAGGAGGTCGGTCAGGGCGGAGAGGGGGTTGGTGGTCGAATCGGATTGGGAGCCTCGGCCGGTCGCATTCGGGGATGGGGCCGGGTTCGTGGTGGTGGCCTCGGTGGGTGTTGCCGGGTTGGACTGGCGGGGGGCAGCCGCCGCGCCGGAAGGTGGGGTGGAGACCGGCGACTGGCCGGGCGTGGCCGCATCGGGTGAGGTGGCGGGGACCGGCTGGGGTTGGGCTGGTGCCGCGTCCACAGTGGCGGGGACGGGCCGGGGTTGGGTTGCTGCCGCGTCCCCTGCGGCGGGGACGGACTGGGGTGATGTGGTGCAGGGTGGGTCGGTGAACGGCTGCTGTGGTTGGCTCGCGGCCTCCGCGGTGGGGTCCGGCAGCGATTGGGCGCGGGACCGCGACGGTGGGTACTGCTGGGCGGGTGCGGCGGGAGCTGTCGTGTCGCCGGTGTCGATGCCGGGTGGGTTGCGGTGTGGCTGTGCGGGAATCGACTCCGGGTCGGGTGTGGGGTCGGTGGTGAAATGGGGAAGGGGAAGCGGGGCCGGGTGAGGGTACGGCAGGGCCAGGACTTGGTCGAGGGCTTTCGTCGCGGTGGCGTAGCGGGATTCGAAGGCGATGTCGGCCGCCGCGCAGGCGGATTTGAAAGTGTCGAGGGCGTGTTCGATTTCGGGTTTGAAGGTGGTGGCGAGCCAGGCGGCGGGGTGATCGCGGTCCGCGTCGGGGTCGGGACCGAGGAGAGCGTCGATGTCGGCGGGAGATTTGCCGTCGATGACGAGTTCTCTTGCGCCGCCAGGGGTTTTCTCGACCAGGGCGAGGGTTTGTTCGGCCTTGGCGAGGGCGGCGGCGTGCAGCGGGTCGATCAGGTCGGCGAGGGCGGTGGCGGCGGACTGAGCCGCGTCGAGATCCGCTCTGGCGCGGCGCAGTTGGGTGATGAGCAGGGACTGGGCTTCGCCTCCGGTGCCGCCTGTCCAGAGGGTGGGCAGGGATTGGGCGGCCGCGTGCAGGGCCGTCCACTGGGATTCGGCTTCGGCGAGCGCACGACCCAATTCCGCTCGCGCGGTGGCGAGTCCGGCCAGGTCCGCGCCGCGCTGCTCGTCGTAGGCGGCTTGCAGTGCCGAGAGGTCGGCATCGCGGTGCACGCTGAATGCCCTGGCGTACAGCGGCAGGAAATGTTCCCAGTACTCCAGTCCGGGCGCACCGTAGTCCAGGATCTGGTCGATCGATTTGCCCGCCGAGTCGAAGGTCACGGGTGCACCGCCGTGAGCCGGTCGGCGCGTTCACGATCCAGGCGTTCGTATTCGGTTGCGGCACGGTCGAATACGTCGGCGGTGGCCGCTGTGGCAACACTCCAGTGCCGCAGGCAGGCGGCAATGCGCTCGAGCCCGGCGTGGATGGCCGCGCCCTGCGCCGAATAGTCGCGGCCCGCATCCGCCCGACCGGTCCCGAAGGACTGTTCGGTAATGCGGTCGGACTGCTGCCGCAATGAGTCGGCGCAGGTGCGCAGTGTGCCGATGGTGTTGTGCAGGGCGTCGAGGTCTACGCCGAGCACGTCGAATCCAGGCATCGTCCCCCCTCGTCGAAACCCCTGGTTCGGCTATTTGCCCAGGCGGCCTTCGTCTGTGCGAATCCACTCGGTGGACCCGTCCGGATGGTGATGGAATTCCCAGGCGGAGTAGTCGCCCCCGCTGTCCACGACGGTGACATGGTCGGCGTAACCGTCGTGGTCCAGATCCGTCCACACGTGCATGGCGTTATCGCTGCTGGTGGTCACGGTGTCGAGTAGGCCGTCGCCGTCGATGTCCTGGGTGGGGTGTTGTAGCTCGATGGCCCCGAGCGCACCGAGTTCGGTGTGCGAGTCGAGTTTCGGCAGATCCAGTCCCGGCAGATCACCCGATGTGACCATATGCGCTCCTCCGCGATGACGTGGTTACCATCCTGTCATCCGCGCATCGGCCACGCAGCACCTTCATACCGATTGTGGATAACTCTCAGCTGTGGACAACTCGCCGAGAGCACCCGAATCCGTCAGCGCTTGGGGATCACCACCCACAGAATCAGGTACAGCACGAACTGCGGCCCAGGCAGCAGGCAGGAGAGCACGAACAAGATCCGGACAAGTCCGGCACTGATACCGAAGTATTCGGCGAGCCCGCCGCAGACTCCGGCAATCCACTTGTCCTGGCTCGAGCGGGTCAGACGCTTGGTGGTCGGTGTAGTCATACCTCTACTTTCCGCACTTCGGCCTCATCGCACATCGGTCCCCCGACCCATTCCGACCCTGAACTTCGGTAGGGGCGGGGTCAGGGTGCAACCCCGAACAGGGCAGAATCGCGCAGGTGAGCACCACTCTGCATGCGCGCGGCCTCGCTGCCGGACACGGCGAACGCACCCTCTTCGAAGACCTCGATCTCGTGCTGGCCCCCGGCGATGTGATCGGCCTGGTCGGGGTGAACGGCGCCGGAAAGTCCACCCTGCTGCGCATGCTCGCCGAGGGAAACGCCCCCGAAGGCGAGATCACCCTCAGCCCGCCCGATGCCACGGTCGGCTATCTCGCCCAGGAACCCGAGCGCGTCGAGGGCGAGACCGTGCTGGAGTTCCTGCGCCGCCGCACCGGCGTCGGCGAGGCCCAGCGCGTCATGGACGCGGCCGCCGAACGCCTGGCCGAGGGCGGCGACGACGAGTTCTCCCCCGCCCTCGAGCGCTGGCTCGCGCTCGGCGGCGCGGATCTGGAGCAGCGCGCCGAGGAGGTCTCCGCCGATCTCGGTCTGACCGACAGCCTCCCGCACGGCTTGGACACCCTCATGACCGTGCTCTCCGGCGGTCAGGCCGCCCGCGCCGGATTGGCCTCGGTCCTGTTGTCCCGCTTCGACATTCTGCTGCTGGACGAGCCCACCAACGACCTCGATCTGAACGGCCTGGACCGCCTCGAAAAGTTCGTCACCGGCGTCCGCGAACCGCTCATGGTGATCAGCCATGACCGAGAGTTCTTGGCGCGCACCGTGAATCGCATTGTCGAACTGGACCTGGCGCAGCAGCAGGTCGGCAGTTACGACGGCGGTTACGACTCCTATCTGGAGGAGCGCGAGATCGCCCGCCGCCACGCCCGCGAAGCCTATGACGACTTCGCCGACACCAAGGCCGGACTCGAGGCGCGTGCGGGCATGCAACGCAATTGGATGGAGCACGGCGTCCGCAACGCCCGCCACAAGAGCAAACAGGATTCCGACAAGTTGGGCCGCAAGGCTCGCGCGGAGGCGACCGAGAAGCAGGCGGCGAAGGTCAAGCAGACCGTCCGGCGCATCGAACGCCTCGATGCGGTGGAGGAGCCGCGCAAGGAGTGGGAACTCCGCATGGTCATCGCCGCCGCGCCCCGCAGCGGCACGGTGGTCGCCACCCTGTCCCAGGCGACCGTCACCCGGGGTGAATTCACCCTCGGCCCGATCACCCTCCAGGTCGACTACGGCGACCGCATAGTCCTGACCGGAGCCAATGGCGCGGGCAAATCAACCCTGCTGTCGCTGCTGCTCGGAAAAGCCCGGCCGGATACCGGATCCGCCGCACTCGGTTCGGGCGTGGCCATCGGCGAGGTCGATCAGGCCCGCGGCCTGTTCCGCGGAACCGACACGCTCGCGGACACTTTCAGCGCCGAGATCCCGGATTGGCCCGAGGCCGAGGTCCGCACCCTGCTCGCCAAATTCGGCCTGCGCGGCCCCCATGTGCTGCGCCCCAACGACACCCTCTCCCCGGGCGAACGCACCCGAGCCGCCCTGGCCCTGCTACAGGCACGAGGCGTCAACCTCCTGGTCCTGGACGAGCCCACCAACCACCTCGACCTGGCCGCCATCGAGCAGCTGGAACAGGCGGTCGAATCCTTCACCGGCACAGTCCTGTTGGTCACCCACGACCGCCGCATGCTCGACAACGTCCGAGCCACCCGCCGCTGGCACCTGGAAGCCGGCAAACTCACCGAGGACTAGAACGATGTGCAGGTAATACCGCTGGTAAACCCCGAGAGGCCACCCGCGTGATTACATGCACATCGAAGGCTCAGACCGCGGAGACCAGCTTCGCGAGGTCTTCGGCCAGGCGCTGGGCCTGGACGGAGTCGGCGGCTTCCACCATGACGCGCACCAGTTGCTCGGTGCCGCTGGGGCGCAGCAGGATTCGGCCGGTATCGCCCAGCAGACGCTCGCCTTCGGCCACCGCGTCGAGGACCTCGGGCGCGGCCGCGACGGCGGCCTTGTCCGAGACGTGCACATTGATCAGCACCTGCGGAACGGTCTGCACCACGGCGGCGAGATCGGCCAGGGTGCGGCCGGTTTCGGCCATGCGGGCCATCAGTTTCAAGCCGGTGAGGACGCCGTCGCCGGTGGTGCCGAACTGCGGCAGCACGACGTGCCCGGACTGTTCGCCACCGAGGTTGAGGCCGCTGCGGCGCAACTCCTCCAGCACATAGCGATCACCGACGGCGGTGGTGCGCATGGCGATTCCGGCATCGCGCATGGCGATATGCAGACCGAGATTGCTCATGACGGTCGCGACGAGCGTGTTCTCGGCGAGCTCACCGGCATCGCGCATGGCGAGCGCGATCACCGCCATGATGGCGTCACCGTCGACCACATTGCCCTCGGCGTCGACGGCCAGGCAGCGGTCGGCATCGCCGTCCAGGGCCAGTCCTAGATCACCGCCGTGCTCGCGGACGGCGCGCTGGATCTGCTCCAAATGCGTTGAGCCGCAACCATCATTGATATTCAAACCGTCGGGATCGGCATTGATCGCGATCACGGTGGCGCCGGCCTCGCGCAAGGCGGCGGGTCCGACCTCGGAGGCCGCGCCGTGCGCGCAGTCGACCACCACGGCGAGTCCGCTCAGATCGCGTCCGGTGGCCTCGACCAGATGCTCCACATAGCGCTCGTGGGTGCCCTCGAGGCTGTACTGATCGGTCGCGCCGAAGAGCTGACCGGGCTTGCCGAGCACGCGTCCGATGGCGCCGCCGGTCGGCCGGCGGTAGCCGCCCTCGGCAATGAGCGCTTCGATGCGGTCCTCGACGGCGTCGTCGAGTTTGTGGCCACCGGCGGCGAAGATCTTGATGCCGTTATCGGGCATGGGGTTGTGCGAGGCGGAGATCATCACGCCCAGGCACGCGTCGTAGACGCCGGTCAGGTAGGCCACGGCGGGGGTGGGCAGTACGCCGACCGAGAGCACGTCCACACCCGCGGCGGTCAGCCCGGCGGTGACGGCCGCTTCGAGCATCTCACCGCTCGCGCGGGGGTCGCGCCCGACCACGGCGAGCGCGCGCTTCTTGCCCCGGCTCAGAACCTGTGCCGCGGCGGCGGAAACGGCAAGCGCCAGTTCCGGACTCAGCGACTCATTGGCGAGCCCGCGGACTCCGTCGGTGCCGAACAAACGTCCCATTACCTCACCCCTGATCGGTAGATACAGCACGAGAGCAGACCCCGGCCCATTCCGCCCTCGCGGGCGGAGTAGGCGCAACGATGACGAAAACCGTTGCGGGGAGCCTGCTCTCGTACAGGTTGCCGTGTAAACCGTACCGTGCCCGACCCGGAATGGGGGCGGGCACGGTACGGGCCGACGGCAGAAAAATCAGCGCTTCGAGTACTGAGGCGCCTTACGGGCCTTCTTGAGGCCGTACTTCTTGCGCTCGGTGGCACGCGGGTCACGAGTCAGGAAGCCGGCACGCTTGAGGGCGGGACGATCCTCCGGGGTGACCTCGATCAGGGCGCGAGCGATCGCCAGGCGCAGCGCGCCGGCCTGACCGGACGGGCCGCCGCCGACGAGGCGCGCGAAGATGTCGAAGGACTCGACACGCTCGACGGTCACCAGCGGCGACTTGACGAGCTGCTGGTGCACCTTGTTCGGGAAGTAGTTCTCGATGGTGCGACCGTTGAGCACGAAGTTGCCGGTACCCGGCACCATGCGCACGCGGACCACGGCCTCCTTGCGGCGGCCGACGGTCTGGATCGGACGGTCGATCAGCACCGGGGCGAAGGTCTCCTCGGAGGTGTACTCGGCCTCGTAGCCGTCACCCTCCTCGACAACCTCGACGGTGGTGTCTTCCACGACGAATTCGTCGTCGTTGAATTCCTCAGGAGCGGTCACTGGGCAACCTGCTTGATCTCGAAGGGAATGGGCTGCTGAGCGGCATGCGGGTGGTTCGGGCCTGCGTAGACCTTCAGCTTGCCGCCGATGCTGTTACCCAGCTTGTTCTTCGGGATCATGCCCTTGACGGCGCGCTCGACCAGACGGTCGGGGCGGGTGTCCAGGATCTGGCCGACGGAGCGGGACTTGAGACCGCCCGGGTGCCCGGAGTGGGTGTGGATGAACTTGTTCTCACGCTTGTTGCCGGAGATGGCAACCTTGTCAGCGTTGATGATGATGACGAAGTCGCCGCCATCGACGTGCGGAGCGTAGGTCGGCTTGGTCTTACCGCGCAGCAGGTTGGCCGCTGCGACGGAGAGACGGCCGAGCACTACGTCAGTGGCGTCGATGACGTACCACTTACGGGTCACGTCACCCGCCTTCGGGCTGTACGTAGGCACAGTCGTTCCCTGTCTGTCGTATGTGGTGCCAGCCAGGCATTCGGTCGGATGACCCCGGCGGCTGGTGGAGACCCGGGACCCGTGGTACGACCGGGGAGAACCCAGGCAGCACCGAACGCCAAAAAGACACGGTACCAGTGCGTTGTCACCGGCCTGAAACCGGGCGAGGTGCGATCGAGCGCACATCGCCGCGGAAACGGCTCAGATCTGGACCGGCGGGCCCGGGTCCCCGCCGCGGACCGGCCCGGGGACCGTGTAGCGCAGGGTGTCGATGCCCAGGGTCAGGCAATCCAGGTGTTCCGGATCGTCGATTCCCGAGACGCCCGGGCGCGGGGCGTTGGAGGCCGAGGGGGTGATAGCGCAGACCTGATCGATCAGATGGGTATCGAGCACATCGCGGATGGTGAAGTGGGTCGTCAGCGCGGACAACTCGAGCGGCTCGCTGTCGGAGTGCATGCCCATCGCGCCGAGCGCGGCCATGCCGATGATGATGGGGGCGCCGAAACGCTTGCCCTTCATCTTGTTCCACAGCTTGCTCCGGCGCTTGTGCTCCCCCTCGCCGGATGCCGAATCAGACTGACCGGCACTGTCTTCCGGCATCTGCGGATTCGACTGGCGCGACCCACTCTGCGGCATCGATCCACCGTACATCGCACCGGCCTGACCAGGAGCGTTTCCGGAAGGACCGGGAAAGTTCGCACCCTGCTGGCCGTAGCCGCCCTGACCGTATACGCCGCCCTGCTGGCCGTAATTGCCCTGTCCGGACTGGCCGTACCCCGGCTGCGCGGCACCCTGCTGCCCATAACCGGACTGCCCCTGCGGGCCGTAACCCGGGCCGTACTGCACCACCGGCGGATTCGGCTGCGCCGCACCCGGATTCGCCGGTCCACCGGACTGCTGGCCGCCGGTCGCGGACTGCTGAGCGCCGGACGCGGGCGGCTGCCCGCCCGGGTACTGCTGTTGCTGACCGGTCGAATACTGCTGCCCGCCACCGGGATACTGCTGCCCGGCAGCGGGATTCGGCTGATTACCGGACGGCCACTGCGGTCCGCCGGGCTGGCCGTAGCCCTCTGGGCCGGGCGGCTGGCCGCGGCCCATGACCGAGGTCATCTGATCATCGGCGGGTGTGCCCGGCGGCCGGGTGAAACGGCCGCCCACACCGGCCAGGCCCGGCGGCAGTCCACCGCGCGAGGCGGTCGGAATCTGCGCCGCGTCCTCGGCGGTGATGCGCCGCGTCTCACCGGCATCCGCGCCTGGCTGCGCGCCCTGTGCGGCGGCCGGAACCGGATTGGTCGAGGGCAGTGTGCCCGAGGCGGGCAGGGGGCTGGTCGGCGGCTTCACCCCGGTCTGCGGTTGCGGACCGGTGGAAGGCCCTGCCGGGCGCGGAGATTCGGCCCGCGCGGCACCGGAGCCACTCGGCTGCACGACCTTTCGCGGCCCCTGGTCCACCGGCCGCGCCTCCGCACCACCGACGGGCGCTTCGGCCGCGGCCGTTCCCGGTTTCGCGGGCATACCGGGCTGCACATGCGCGCCGGGCTGCCCGGACATACCGGGCCGCGGGGGCGTCCCGGGCGTACCGGCCTGCGCGGGCGTACCGGGCTGCGCGGACGTCCCGGCCTGCGCCGGTGCTCCGGACTGCTGACCGTGCCGCGGGTAGTCGCCCGTCGGCGGGCCGACCCGGCCACCATGATCGGCGTGCCGGGGCATGGCCGAACCCGGTTGCGGGATCTGGGTTTCCGAGCGCGCGGCCACCGCCTCGGCACTGAGTTCACTGTCATTGACCAGCAGATGCGTGGCCCCGAGCACCAGCGCGTGCATCGGATGGTCGGCGACGTGGAAGCGATGTCCGAGATGATTCTGGAACGCCAGTCGCAGGGCGTCGTTGAAGCAGACGTTCCCGGCCAGCAGCACGGTGGAGGTGTCGGCATTGATACCGCGTGCGGCGGCCATCACCTCGATCACCACATTGTCGGCGGCGCGCGCGGAGTGCAGCGCCTCGGCGGTGATGGGCACGCTCACCGATTCGGTGGGCGCCTCGTCATCGCCGTGCACGGCCACGACCAGGCAGTCGCGTCCGTCCGAGTAGACGCCGGTGGCGCCGACCTCGGGTCCGCGGCCCGGCGGCCGCACCAGTCCGAGCGCCCGGATGTAGCCCGACAGCGCCACCGACTCCGGCAGCGCCTCGGCGACCACGCCGAGCTGTTCGACCAGTCGAATGAACTCGTCGACCTTGGGGTCGGGCCATTCGTCCGGGAACGGTACGGCCAGCACATCGGGCGGCCCGCCCAGGTGTTCGGTAACCGCGGCCAGCGGATTGTGCATGCGCGCCCGAAAGACCAGGTCGGCGGGCCAGGTCGCGCCCGCCACCACGATCTGCGGGTGGCCGAGGATATCGCGCACATCGGAGATGGCGATGCCGACGTCGGGTCGCCGGTCCACGCCCGCGGTGTGCAACCGACCGGACGCGTCCGCGAGGAGATAGGCGGGCGGTGTGTAGGTGCCCTCGACCTGGATGGGACGGATCGACGCGCCGCCGCCACCGGCGGCCACGGACACCACGTCCCAGCCGAGATGCACTGCCCCAACTCGAGCTGTCACAGCCATCAGTGTGCCTGTTCGCCGGAGGAAGCGCGCGACTCCCCGTTCACTCCGCACCCTTTCGCCCGGTCATGGCACTCCCGGTCATGATGCGGACTTCTTCAGGCGCAGTCGCGACCAGGTGAGCAGCGACAACACCACGGTCAGCACCAGCAGTATGCCCGCGTCGAGGTACCAGATATTCGCGGTGTGCTTCCACAGCGCGTCGGCCTGCGCACTCGGGAACAGTTCGCGGATATTCACCGTCGACGCACCGGCGGCATAACCCCAGCGGGCCGGGAACAGCCACGAAACCTGTTCCAGCACAACGCGGCCGGTGACCGGGATCATGCCGCCCGCCATCACCAGCTGGCACATGATGATGACCACCAGCAGCGGCATCACCTGCTCATTGGATTTGGCGAGGGTGGAGAGCAGCAGGCCCACGACCACACAGGTGACCGCGGTCAAAGCGATGTCGATGTACAGCTCGGCACTGCCCGCGGACAGCACCGCCCCCGGTCCGGGCCGTTTCTTGCCCGCGAGCACGATGCCCATCATGACGCCCGCCTGCAACAGCGCGGCAATGCTGAAAACCACCACCTTGGACATCAGGTATGCGCCGGAACGCAATCCGACCGCGCGCTCGCGGTGGTAGATGGCGCGCTCGCCGACCAGATCACGCACGGTGAGGGTGGATCCCATGAAGCAGGCGCCCAGGATCAGCACCACCAGCAGCTGTTGCGCCTCACTGCCGCCGGTCATGACGAAGGACCCATCCGGCATCTGGGTGAAGCCGCCCTTCTGGAAGCCGTTCTTGCCCGGCACCACCAGGGAGAGCCCGCCCAGTACGAACGGAAGTATCAGCAGGAAGGCCAGATAGCCGCGATCGGCCAGGATCAGCCGCAATTGTCTGCGCGAGAGCGTCGAGAACTGTTTGAGCGGACTGGATTTGGGCGGCTTGGCCTTCTCCACCGGTTGTACGGCCTGCGGCGGCGGCGCAAAGGCTTGGCGGGAGCGGAAATTGGCGAAGGCGCGGTCCGGATCGGCGGCGACGCGGGTGAAGATCTCCGCCCAGTCGCTGGTGCCGAGGAAGTCGCGCACACTGCCCGGATGTCCGGCGAAGGCGGTCTTACCGCCGGGCGCCAGCAGCAGCACCTGATCGCACATGTCCAGGCAGGCAACCGAATGCGTGACCACGATGACGGTGCGCCCGGCATCGGCGAGCTCGCGCAGCATGGTCATGACCTGCCGGTCCAGCGCCGGATCGAGACCGGAGGTGGGCTCGTCCAGAATCAGCAGCGACGGACCGGTGAGCAGTTCCATGGCCACCGAGGCGCGCTTGCGCTGACCGCCGGAGAGCCGATCCACCCGGGTGTCCGCGTGCTGGGTGAGCGAAAGTTCCGCCAGCACACCGTCGATGACGCGCTGCCGGTCGGCCTTGCTGGTGTCGGGGGGCAGGCGCAGTTGCGCGGCGAAGCCGAGCGCCTGTTTGACCGTCAGCTGCCGGTGCAGCACATCGTCCTGCGGCACCATGCCGATGCGCGAGCGCAGCGCCTCGTACTCGGCGTGCAGGCCGCGGCCCTCGAAGGTGACCACGCCCGCGGAGGGCTGGGTCGTTCCCGCGATGAGTTTCGACAGCGTCGACTTGCCCGCGCCCGAGGGTCCGATGAGCGCGGTGAGGGTGCCGCGCCCGGCGGCCATGTTCACATCGACGAGCAACTGCTTGTTGCCCTCGACGGTGAAGCCGACACCGTGCACGTGCAGGCCCTGTTCGGCGGCCGGGCGCTCACGGCGCACCAGCGTGCCCTGCTGCACCTCGAAGTCGACATTGCCGATGGTGATGATGTCCCGGTCGCGCAGCACCGCGCGCTGTTCCCGGCGGCCATTGACGAAGGTGCCGTTGGCCGAGCCCAGATCCTCGATGGCCAGATTGCCGCGATCGGAGATCAGGCGCGCATGCCGGCGCGAGGCCAGCGGATCGTTGACCACGATCTGGTTGTCACTGGTACGACCGATATGCAAGCCGCCCTGCGGGATCCGGTCCGCGCGCGCGGCCGGACCGGTGGCGGAGCGGGCGCGCACCGGCGGTGCTGCGGCCACGCTGGCCTTGGCGGTCATATTGATGTTGTCGGGGACATCCGGGTGCAGCGGCATGGCCGGTTGCACGGGCTGCGGGGCCGACTGCTGCGCGTGCGCGGGTATGCCCTGGGACGGCGGCTGCGCGGAACGCGGCGGCTGTGCGGATTTGGGCGGCTGACCGTGCGCCGGGATGCCCTGGGACGGCATCCCTTGCGCGGGCATCCCCTGGGACGGCATGCCCTGCGCGGGCATCGCATGCGACGGATTGCCTTGCGCGGGTTGCTGTCCCGAGCGCGGCGGCCGCAGGTAATTGATCGGCTGCTGCCCCTGCGCGGGCCGCTGCACCGGCTGCTGCGCCGGGGTCGGCGGCCGATGCTGCTGCGGATTCGGCGGCTGCTGGAAGTTCTGCGGCGGCATCCGGCGCTGCTGCGGCGGTACCGACGGCGGAACCTGCTGCATGCCCACGCGCGGAATCAGATGCAGCAGTGGCCCGGTGATGGCATCGCCCAATCGCACCTGCACGGGCCGGTCGATCGGGATCGGCTGGCTCAGTCGCCGCGCGTCCACGAAAACCCCATTGGTACTGCCGTTGTCGGCGAGCACCCACCCGTTGCCCCGCCAGGCCAGCGTCGCATGCACCCGGGAGACCAGCGGGCTGTCCACGAACAGCGTGACCTCCGGCGCCCGCCCCATGGTGATCTGCTGGCTCGCGTCGAAGACCCGATCGGTTCCTTCATGACGCACGGTGATCTGCTGCGCCCCCGGTGAAGACATGGCCCGGATACTACCGTCTGCGCCGCTCAGAGCCGCAGGAGTAAAAAGACCAAGACTGACCGGTCTGTGCCGCACCGGATCAGCTGCGCGAATCCGGTGCGCCGACTCGATCGCAACCGATCCGAGGCCCCGGTTACCCGGACAACGAACAGGGCGTTCGGCGGATAATATGCGTGAGGCTCGGACGGGGTGTGCTGACCGCGGAGCCCGGTTCCGGGGAGGAAACGGCCGGCAGGTGAGGGAGAAGACGTGGGGATGCGCGCACGCCGGGCGACGGTGGCCCTGGCCGTTCTCACGCTCCTGGCGGTGGTGTTGAGCGGCTGCACCCGGGAGGTGCGCGGGCGCGCGGTGTCGATCTACGACGACCCGTTCAAGGTCGCCGGACTGCCGACCACCAGCGGACCCAACGGACCCCGCACGGGCGCACCGGATTCCACGCTGTCCGCCGCCAACTCCGACGGCGGCGAGATGGACAAGCTCGTCCTCAACGCGCTCGACGATATCCAAGGCTATTGGCAGGCCGAGTACCCGCACGATTTCGACGGCGCGTTCAAACCGGTCGACAAATTCCTGTCCTGGAGCGCCAAAGCCCCGCGCTCACAGGCGGTGCAGTTCTGCGAGGAGACCACCTACCGCCTGGTCAATGCCGCGTACTGCAGCCTCGACGGCTCCATCGGCTGGGATCGCACCGTCCTGCTGCCCACCGTGCAGGAGACCTTCGGCAAGATGGCGGTGGTCATGGTGCTCGCCCACGAATACGGGCACGCCATTCAGACCATGGCCAATATCGTCAGCCGCAAGACCCCGACCCTGGTCAAGGAACAACAGGCCGACTGCTTCGCCGGGGCGTTCATTCGCAATGTGGCAGAGGGCAAGTCGAGGCATTTCACCATCAACACCTCCGACGGGTTGAACGCGGTGCTGGCCGCGACCGTGGCCATTCGGGACGACAATCCGAGCGATCCGGGCAGTGTGCACGGCTCGGCGTTCGAACGCGTCACCGCGGTGCAGATCGGTTTCACCGACGGCGGCAAGGGCTGTAAGGGCATCGACTCCAAGGAGATCGACCGGCGGCGCGGAAATCTGCCGCAGTCCTTCGGCAATGACAGCACCAATGGCCAATCCGAAGTGGACAGAAGCAATCTCGACGAACTGTCCAAGGCGATGGCCGACATCATGCCGATCAAGAAGGAGCCCAGGTACAGCTTCGACGGCGCGAAACTGAACTGCAGCAATGGAAAAGACACCGAACCGGTCACCTACTGCCCGGCCGACAACACCATCGGCACCGACCTGCCCGCCCTGCATGATCGCGGTGTGCCCAATACCGGTGAACAGGATGGGTTGCCGGTCAAGGTGACCGGCGACTTCACCGCCTACGTGGTCTTCATCTCGCGGTACGCACTGGCCGTGCAGCAGAGTTCCGGCCAGGCGCTCAAGGGCGCCAAGACCGGTCTGCGCGCCGCCTGCCTGGCGGGTGTGATCACCGGAAAGCTGGCCGATCCCAACCGATCCAAGGCCAATGGCAATATCAGCCTCTCCCCCGGCGATCTCGACGAGGCGGTCTCCGGCCTGCTCACCGACGGTCTCGCCGCCAGCGATACCGACGGCAAAACCGTCCCCAGCGGCTTCTCCCGCGTCGACGCCTTCCGAGCGGGTGTCCTGGGCAACCAGAACACCTGCACCTCCCGGTATTCCTGAGCGGACCTACCCGAACGGTGGCGGCGCGACCGGCTCCAGGCGCAGCACCCGATTGCCCAGCATGATCTCCGCTCCCGGGATCAGGATCATCGGCTGATTCGCTTGCAGCCGAACCCAATCCCGGTATCCCGGCAGCCGCACCCGGGTGCCGTTGGTGGAACCCCGATCCACCACGGTGACATCCCAATTGATCAGCCGGATCTCCGCGTGCGCGCGCGACATGCCACCGGAGGAATCGTCGATCTTCAACGGCACCAGCCCGGCCCGCGCCGCCGCGGACTGCTCCGGATCCCGTCCGACGACCGCGTCGGCGGCCAGCATGTACGTCATCCCGTCATCGAGGACGAGCATCCCCAGCGGCGGCCGAATCACCTCGGCGATCTGCTGGGTCTGATCCACCGGCATTCCGCACACCGAACAGAACGCCGACCGCGGATCGCTGGGATGCGCACGCGCGCACTTGAATCCGAGCACCTTGAAGGTGAGCGCGGTCGCCTTGGCCGTGGCCTCCAACCGCCGCTGCAGACTCGGGTCCGGCTTGGGTGCGGGATTGGTCCCGCCCATCTCGGTCGGCGCGCGATGCGGGTCGTAACCCTCCGCACCGTCTATCGGTCCCGGTTCGACCGGCATTCCGTACCCCGGTCCGGTGGACTGCGATGCGCGCTGCGGGTCGTAACCCTCCGCACCGTCCGTCGGCCCCGGTCCGACCGGAGATCCGTACCCCGGTCCGGTGGACTGCGATGCGCGCTGCGGGTCGTAACCGGCGGTGGCGGCATCGGATTCGAGCGGCGCGTCGAAATCCGGGTCCAAGCCGACGGGTATCCGATTGGAGGTGCGCGTGGGAGTGAGGTTAGGGTCCAGCGGAATTCGCTCGGACTCCGGATCGAAGGCCGCGGTCGGCGGCGGGATCTCGGCATTGGTCGGCTGGTCGTCGCCGAACCGCGGGCCGGGCGCGGACCGGCGCGGCTCCCAACTGCGCGCGGGTTCACCCTCGAACCAGACGATCGCACCGCCCGCCTGCGCGATTCCCGCTGTGAGCGAACCGATTCCGCGCTCGGGCAGCTCGGGTGCGCGGTGTGCGGAATCCTCGGCGAACAGGGCCGCCGCGACCGCGGGATGGGCGGCGACGCGATCCACGGTGAAGGCGGCGTCACTGCCGCGGTAGTACTCCACGGTCCGGCCCGACAGCACGGCGGTCACCGAACCATGCAGGAAGATGGCGACGCCGCCGTTCTCCGCGGCGGAGAGAATCCCGAATTCGATCGGGACGCCGGGCGAAATGCGCTCGGCCTCCTTCATGAGCCAGCGGGTGGCCTGGCGCGCGATGAGCCGCCCCGGCCCCTCGGGCGCCTGCTCGGTGGTCTCGAGCACCAGATCGGCGAGCGCCCGCCCCGCCACGGCGGCACGCGAATCACCGTGCACCGCTCCGCGTTCGCGATGCGCGACCAGGATGACCGCTCCCGCCGCCCGAATGACCACGTGCGGACCCGCGACAACCTCGACCTGCCGATCCATCAATGGAACCGGCCCCCGGTACTCGCGCGGCGCGGGATGTTCAGCACACCGACCAGGTTACGTTGCCGCTCCGCGTTGCGTCCGGGCCGCCATCTCGCGATGAGGGGTCGACGGCAGCACTCCGGGTCCGGCGATCTTCGACCCGCTCGGCGGCGTGCGCGTTACTTTGGATGCACCGTACGGGAGGAACGAGGACCTGACATGGTTCGGAATTCACGGAGACCACTCTTCGCCGCATGTGTTTCGCTCACCGCCCTGGTGCTGACCGCCTGCAGTGTCAGCGGCACCCCGACCGCCGCTGAGCTCGATGTCCGCAAGCTGGAGGTGGGCGGTTATCCGGTCGACCGGCACACCTATGCGCAGGACGCGGGTTCCCACGGCGCACTGCTGGAGGGCTTCCGGATGTCCGATGCCGTGGTGCCGAGCGTCAAGATCGACTCCACCCTGGTCTTCGGCGGCGGCGGGCGCGCCACCACCGATACCGCGGACGCCACCAAGATCGGCCTGGCCGCCACCTCCCAGCCGGTGCTGGACCGCAATCATCTGATCACCGCCTTCGCCGCCAGCGGCGCGGACCGGGCGGACGGCGCGAATCAGACCGGGGCCACCAGCGTCACCGATATGGTGCTGCGCTTTGCCGATGACAAGACCGCCGCGACCGCCGCGCGCGAACTCGAGGACGCCGATTTCGGTGTGGCCCCGGATCTGAACAAGAAGCTCACGCTCGGCCAGTACCCGAACGCGTATATCCATTGGCGGCCGGGCATTCCGACGATCGGCGCGTTCCTGCCCTATAAGCAGTACGTCATCTCGCTCTTCATCGAGCGGCCCAAGGCCGAGGAGAAGGATCTGCTGGATTGGGTGCGCAAATCCTTCGACGCGCAGGTGCCGCTGCTGGACAAGTTCACCCCCACCCCCGAGGCCAATCTGACCGCGCTCAAGGTGGATCCGAACAATCTGCTGGCGCGCACGGTGATCAAACAGCGCGGTCCCGGCACCCCCGACCCCAAGGAGTTCGCCGTCTACGGCGGCGCCAAGATCGTCCACAATGCCAATAACGAGGCCAAGGTCGCTCAGGCCGTGACCGACAGCGGTGCGGACGCGCTGGCCACCGTCGGCTCCGCGTGGCTGATCCGCACCCGGGACGATGCGGGGGCGCAATCGCTCATGACCGCCCTGCTCGCCGATGAGACCGACCACTACGACAGCGTCCCCGCCCCCAATGACGTGCCCGGCGCGAAATGCGTCCGACTCAACAGCAAGGGCGACGGCGATACCGAATTCAAGAATCGCTGCTATGTCGCCTACAAGCGCTATATCGGCGTCGTGAGCAGCGATGACGAACCCGATGTGCGGCAGAAGGTGGCGGCGCAGTACGCGCTGCTGGCCAACAGCCTGTAGCCGACCGCGCGCTGGGAGCGGCGCGCGCAAGTAAGCTCCCCCTGCAGTAGTTGTACCAAGATCAGGGGGAGTTTCAGCCATGGCGATGAGCCCGGGCACCATCGTCGGCGGCTATCGGATCGTCCGTGTCCTCGGGTCCGGCGGTATGGGCACCGTCTATCTCGCCAGGCATCCGAGTCTGCCGCGCATGGACGCGCTCAAGGTCCTGTCCCCCGATCTCTCCAACGATCGGGAGTTCCGCGGACGCTTCGAGCGTGAGGCCAATCTCGTTGCCGGACTGGACCATCCGAATATCGTCTCGGTGCACAATCGCGGCGAGGAAAATGATCAGCTCTGGATCGCCATGCAGTACGTCGAGGGCACCGATGCCTCGGCGGAGGTCAAACGCGATCCGGCGGCGATGAATCCGCTTCGCGCACTGAGCATTATCACCCAGGTCGGCCGGGGCCTGGACTACGCCCATCGAAAAGGCCTGCTGCACCGCGATATCAAACCCGCGAACTTTCTGCTCACCAGCGTCGACGGTGAGGACGAGCGCGCACTGCTCGCCGATTTCGGCGTCGCCAAATCCACCGAGGACACCACCGAACTCACCCAGGCCGGCAGCTTCGTCGCGACCATCGCCTACGCGCCGCCGGAGCAGTTGGCGGGGGAGGCGCTCGATCATCGGGCCGATCTGTACAGCCTGGCGTGCTCGTTCTACAAACTGCTGACCGGCCAGAACCCGTATCCGGGAACCCAGCCGGCGCTGGTCATGATGGGCCATCTACACGAACCGCCGCCACGCGTCACCGCGGTGAATCCGCATCTGCCCCAGGCGCTGGATCATGTTTTCGCGCGAGCCCTGGCCAAACAACCGGCCGAGCGTTTCAACTCCTCGCGTGAGTTCACCGACGCCGCGGCGAATGCGCTGACGCCCGGCTTCAATCCGGTCTCCACCACGACCTCGCCGACCTACCCGATTCAGGTCGCCGCGCCCGCCATACTCGGCAGGCCAGGTGAGATGACCAGTCACACAGCGCTTTCCGCGCCGACCGGCGGCGGTGGCGGCCGCAAGGGCCTCTACCTCGGCGTGGCGGCGGCGGGCGTGGTGGTGGCACTGGCCGTCGGGATCAGTGCGGTGGTGTTGCGCGGCAACCACTCCGACACTCCGGCCACACCAACCGCCGCCGTGGCCACCACCGCCAACCACGAACCACCGTCGATACCCAGGGCGCGCGCGGACAATCCGAGCTTCGCGGGTAAGACCATCACCGTGGTCGATTACGCGCAGCAATCGGTCTCCGGCACGTACTCCATCTATCTCGCCGGAAGCGAACAGGCGAAATTCATGGAGGCGCTCGGATTCGTCTACAACCTGCGGTATCAGCCCAGGGGCGACGAGATCTCGCCCCGCCAATCGACCGGCTGGGGTTCGCTCACGGTGACCGACGATTCCTATATCCTCGCCGTCCGCAGTGATGAAAAGGCCGGCGGCGGTGGACAGCTCGGGTTGCCCAGTGAGATCACCAGTTCACACGCGGTGGTGATCCCGCTCGACGATCCGGCCGCGGTGGCCGCCATGCGCAATTGGACCGCCGAGTCGGAACAGACTCTGCTGAACAAATTGGTTCCGGTGCTACACAACCGAATCAAGTAGGACGCGCCCGAAAACGGGCTGGGGAGGGGAAATATGGGAAAGCTCTGCCGAATGGCGGTCGCCGTCACGATGACGGCCGCGATCGCCCTGACCGCCGCGTGCGGTTCGAATTCGGATGCGCAAGCGGATCCGGTCGTCGACTTGGCCGCGCTCGATGTGGGAAATCAGGTCACCACGCCCAAGTTCTACGGTAAGCCGGTCGATATGGATCAGGCCAAGCTGGTGGAGGCGATGCGGCTGGCAGGCTATATCCCGCTGCCGTCCCAGGTCGATCCGGAGGTGAAGTTTCCCGCACAGGCCATGAGCGCGGTCGTGCGCACCTTCGTGGACCTGAGCTCCGCCGCGATACACCATCGGACCAACGCCGATCCTGCCGTATTGCAGGCCGCCGCACCGGGATTCATGAGCGGCTTCGTCACCAGCGGCAAATCCGACGAAAAGATCAGTCTCTCCTACGAACTGGAGAATCTGGTGCTGCTCTTCACCGATGAGCAGTCCGCGGCCGCCGCCGCACCGGCGCTCGCGCGGGCCGATTTCGACAGCACCCCGGGCGCGCAGCACCTGACCATCGACAAGTACCCGGCCGCCTCGGCGCTGGTTGACAAGTCCGATGGCGGACCCGTCCGATCCTGGTACGCCACCGGCAGATTCGTCATCCTCACCTATCTCTTCGACAGCGTCATGGCGGAGATCAAAGAGCGGGATCTGTCGAAACTGGTGGCCCGGGTGCAGCGCAGCCTGGATGTCATTCCACCCGCCATCGCGAAATTCCCGGCCACACCGCTGGACAAACTGATGGATATTCCGATGGACCCCGACGGGGTCCTGGCCCGGGCGCTGCCCACCGTGCTCGCCGACCCCTCGCAGGCCGGGGTGCCCGGAATCTACGATCGGCACGGCGGGCTCCAGGTCGTCCAGGGCTCGGACGAGGAGAAACTCTTCGACGAGGCGGG
The DNA here is from genome assembly GCF_001625085.1 of Nocardia acidivorans NBRC 108247. GTDB lineage: Bacteria > Actinomycetota > Actinomycetes > Mycobacteriales > Mycobacteriaceae > Nocardia > Nocardia acidivorans. The sequence goes on along the minus strand of NZ_BDAW01000002.1, from coordinate 125,766 downwards.
CGTGGACCGGGTGGCGTGGAAGGGCAACTACATCTACCGCGCCCGGGACGCGGCGGGCGCGGCCAGGATCGTCGAGGCGCACAGCGCGACCTCGCGGCTGTTCCGGTCGGTGGCGTCACCGCCCAATCTGCCGAATGCCAAGTGCCGCAAATACTCCGGACCGGCCTTCGCCGCCATCAGCCACTACTGCTTCGTCTCCTACGGCCGCTATGCCGCGGAGGTGTCTGCGAATCAACTATTCGACGCACAACAGCGGATTGCCGCGCAGTACGCCATTCTGGTCAATGCGCACTGAGAAGGGGGTAACTGTAATGCGTACCGGGGGAATTCGCGGCGCGGTCCTACTGCTCGCGCTATGCACCGCGGCCGGTTGCGGATCGGGTATCGACGGCACCGCGCGGCCGGGTGAAATCGATGTGCGGACACTGGATGTCGGCAAATATTCGACCGCACCGCTCGAGGAGCGCTACACCTATTATCCGGATCTGGGCATGGGGTTGAATCTGGCGGCCATGCGGCTCGCCGATCATGTCGCGAACGGTCCGGAGATCGATGCGAAACTGGGTTACGGCACGGGAATGAAGGCATTCGTCGATTCCGACGGCGCGACCAATCTCGCGGAATCCGCTCGGCCGGTGCTGAAGGCGAACGGCATGCTGTTCGGCGTCTCTGCCAGTAATTCGGAGAAACCGCGCGCCAAAGGCGAAAAGCTGCCGGAGAACACCACTTTCACCGCGCTGACCGTCATCCAGTTCGCGGACCCGGCCGCGGCGACCAAGGCGGCCGGGGAGGTGGAGGCGGCCGATTTCGGCTTCGCCGCGGAGGCCAATCAGCCGCTGACACTGTCGAAATATCCGGCGGCGCACGCGCATTGGCGACCGGGCGTGCCCACCATGGGTTCCACGCTGGCGCACGGCAACTACGTGGTGAATGTGATGGTGGGCGTGAACAGCCCCGATACCGCGCAGCTGACCGCGCTCAGCGAGCGCGTGTACGACGTCCAACTGGCACTGCTGGACGGGCTGCCGCCGCTGAGCAAGGAGGGTGCGCTGCGCCTGCCCTACGATCCGGACGGCATGCTGCGGCGCACCTTGAACCCCAATGCCTTCGGAATGCCGGATGTCACCAGCCAGTTCGTCTCCGAATCACGCGGATTCCTGAATCAGGTGGGGGATCAGGGACATTGGACGCGCATCATCAACGACGCCGGTATGGACCGATTTTCCCTCAGTATGGATATGTCGAACAGATCGATGCTCTATCGCACGCGCGACGGGAAGGCAGCGCTCGTGCTCGCCGGGGTGATTCTCGACCAGACCTATCCCGGTGCGGCGGACGCGCCCGCGGCACTGCCGAATGCCAAATGCGGAGAAAGCCCCATAAAGGACGATTACTCCACGAAGCGTTATCGGTGCGCGGTGGCCTATGGCCGGTATGTGGCAACCGTCGAGGGCGATCAGTTGAGCGATGCGCATCAGCGGGCGAACGCTCAGTACGCATTGCTGGCAAATAGCACCTGGTAATCCTCGTGTGACGTACGCACTGGTCAGCGGGACCAATCCTTCGGTAGTGTGCTGGCGAATTGCTGTAACAGGGGTGGAACCGTCGGGCTATGACCCTCGTCCAATCTTGTAGAGGTCGTCCGCACGAATCGAGAGGAGGCACCGTGGCCGGTGCATTCGAAGCCAGTAATGAGCTCATCCAGGCCAAGGCCCAGGAGTTCAAGAAGACCCACGACATGCTCATGCACGCCATCGCCGACCTCAAGCGCGATGAGGACAATATGACGGTCGGCTCGAACTGGCAGGGTGGGGCGCGGGATGCCTTCAACGCCTTCATGGAGCGGTACTACTTCCAGGCCGACAAGCTCAACGACAAGTTGATGCAGACCGCCGAGAATCTGATCAAGGTCGGCTCGCAGTACGAGGACCACGACCAGGACTACAAGTCGCAGATCAACGCGCAGATCTCCAGCCTCGACCTGCCGCCGGTGTAATTCCCGGTCCGGCCCTCATCCCTCCCGACGACAAAGGACACCACCATGGCAGCAGCCAACGGCCAGGTCATCTCCGCCCATTTCGAAGGCGTCGCCGACGGCGCCAACTCGGTCATCCGCCGGGCCGAGCACATTCGCGATCAGCTCGAAGCCTTCCACCGCAGCGTGGAGGAGTTCGTCACCAACAACTGGAAGGGCTCGACCAACGAGGCCTTCGCCGATATGCAGCGCATGTGGAACACCCACGTCGCCCAGCTCAACGCCACCCTCTCGGGCGCGGGCACCCTGGTCCGCACCGGCAATGCCGAACTCCAGGCCAAGGACATCGCCCTCGCGGGCCTGTTCTGACCACCCCAGGCAATACAAGCCGAGCGCGCCCCGGCAATAGGGCGGGTTCATGCGGTCGTCGCAACACTCTCGATCGAGAGGTTGCGGCGACCGTGTCGTTTTCAGGGGATGTGGCCCAGTTCGGCGAGCGTTTGGTTCGGCCGGTCGATGCCGGGGCGCGTTCCTGTTCCTGTCAGTGTGGATCAGGCAGGTGGCAACCAGCCCAATTGGATGAGGTCCTCGCCGGAGCGGGTGACGTAGGTGCCGCGGCCCGGGGGCATGAGCGAGGGGCGGGTGTTGCCGAAGAGGATGCCCTCCTCGCGGCTGGCGCTCATGATCAGCGCCGCGGAGTTGAGCTCCTTCATGCGGTTGAGCGTGGCCTCGTAGAGGGCGCGGCCCGCACCGCCGGAGCGGCGCGCGATGATCAGGTGGAAGCCGAGGTCGCGGGCGTGCGCGAGATGATCGACCAGGGCGTGCAGCGGATTCCCGGTGGCGGTGGCGACCAGGTCGTAATCGTCGACGATGACGTACAGCTCGGGCCCCTTCCACCAGGAGCGGTCCCGCAGTTGCTGGGGCGTCACATCCGGGCCGGGCATGCGCTGGGTGACATACGCGGCGAGATCGGCCATCTGCCGGGTGAATTGCGGTGCGGTGGAACCGTATCCGGCCAGATAGCCGTCCGGAACCGTCCCCAGCATGGTGCGCCGGTAGTCCCCCATGATGATGCGCGCCTGATCCGGGGTGTTGGTCGCGCAGATCGACTGGACCACCGAGCGCAGCAGTGTGGTCTTCCCGCTCTCCGAATCTCCGATGATCACCAGGTGCGGACTGGTCGCGAAGTCCAGATACACCGGGGCCAGCGCGGATTCATCGATACCGATCGGGAACCGCAGTGTCGGGCGGCTCGGATCAATCGACCCGGTGCCCGCCACGGCGAGCAACTCCTCCCGCGGCAGGCGCGCGGGCAGCATGCGCACGCGCGGTGCGGGCCGCCCGGGGGTCCGCTCGGCGATCAACGAAACAGCCTGGGCCACACCGATTCCCAGGGTCGCCGGATTCGGATCGCCGTCCACGCGCGGCAGGGCCGTGAGCATGTGCAGCAGATCCGCGGTCATACCGCGGCCGGGCCGGCCCTGCGGAACCAGTGCCGCGAACTTGCGCCCGAGATCGGAGTCCATCGGATCGCCGAGCCGCAATTCGATCCGGGTGCCGATCTGATCCTTGAGCGCGGGCCGCGCCTCCGGCCAGCGGGCGAGCGAGATCACCACGTGCACACCGTACGAAAGACCCTGCACCGCAAGGTTCATGACGGTCTGTTCCAGCGCCTCGAACTCCTGCCGGAAGGTGCCGTACCCGTCGATCACCAGGAAGGCGTCCCCGAACTGATCCTCCTGGGCCCCCTGCGCGGCCGCGCTGGTCCCCGGCTCCACCGAACGCAATCGCCGGAATTCGGCCATGGATTCGATGCCGAGCTGCCGGAATCGCGCCTCGCGCTGCCGCACAATGGTCACCATCTCGGCGACCGTGCGCCGCACCTTGTCCCCCTCCATCCGGCTGGCGACGGTGCCGACGTGCGGCAGCCCCTGCAGGCCGATCAGGGTGCCGCCACCGAAGTCCAGCAGATAGAACTGTGCCTGTTCGGCGGTGTGCGTCAACGACATTCCCATGACCAGCGACCGCAACGCCGTCGATTTACCCGACTGCGGCCCGCCGACCACCGCCACATTGCCGCGCGATCCGGACAGGTCCACCACCAGCGGATCGCGCCGCTGATCGTAGGGCCGGTCCACAATGCCGATCGGCGCGCGCAGGGTGGCGATGGGATTCCAATCCCCGGTGAGCACCGAACGCGGCGCCAACTGGTCCAGGGTGGGCGCGTCATCCAGTGGCGGCAGCCAGATTTCGTGCGCGGGCCGCCCGTGCTCGCGCACCCGGGACACCAGCATCTGCAGCGTGGAGACCTGATCGGCCTCCGGCGGCTGCTCCACCTCACCGAGCTGAACCGGCAGCGGGATACGGTCCGCCGCACGGAAATCCACCTGGGTGGCGGTGAAAGGCCGGGCGATGACATCGATATCGCCGTCGACCGCGTCCTCGGCGACCTCCCGCTGCGAACCGACGCCGATATAAGGCCCCGACACATACGCCGACTGGAAACGCACAATCTCCCCGGAGTCCGACTTCAGATAGCCGCCACCGGGATTGCCGGGCAGGTTGTAGGCATCCGGTACGCCCAGGACCTGCCGGGATTCATTGGCGGAGAAGGTCTTCAACCCGATCCGATAGGACAGGTGACTCTCCAGCCCCTTGAGCCGTCCCTCCTCCAACCGCTGCGACGCCAGCAGCAGATGCACGTGCAGCGATCGCCCCAACCGCCCGATCATGGTGAACAGCTCCGCGAAATCCGGGTGCTGGGACAGCAATTCGGAGAATTCGTCGAGCACCACGAACAGCGCGGGCAGGGGATCCAGATCCGCCCCCGCCGCACGCGCCTTCTCGTACTCGGACACATTGGCGAAATTGCCTGCCGCCCGCAGTACCTCCTGCCTGCGGTTCATCTCACCGGCGAGCGCGTCCCGCATGCGCTCGACGAGATCGGCCTCCTCCTCCAGGTTGGTGATGATGGCCGCCACATGCGCGACCCCTTCCAGGCCGAGGAAGGTCGCACCGCCCTTGAAGTCCACCAGCACGAAATTCAGCTGATCCGGCGAGTGCGTGGCGATGAGCGAAAGCACCAGCGTCCGAAGGAATTCCGACTTGCCCGAACCGGTCGCGCCGATGCACAAGCCGTGCGGCCCCATACCGCCCTCGGCCGCCTCCTTGATATCGAGCACCACCGGCAGCCCATCCGCACCGACGCCGAACGGCACCCGCAGGCGTTCGCGCCCGTAGCGCGGCTGCCAGGCGCTCTGGGGATTGAAGGCGCCGATATCACCGAGACCGAGCAGCTGCGACCAGCTCGAAATGACCTCGCCCTCTTCGCCTGCGGACTCCCCCGCGCGCTGTGCGGGGGCCCGATAGGGTGCGAGTCGCCGCGCGGCCTGTTCGGCCTCGCGCGCGGTGATCCGGTCGATGACCGCGAACCGCTCCATGGCCCCGGACGGCCCGCGCCCGGCGCACTCACCGTGCTCCACCAGCATCTGAATCCCACGCGAGGCCGACAATCGCGGTGCGTAACCGCACAGATCGACAATGGTGACGCCTTCGAACCCGTTCTCCCGCAGCGAATCCTCCTCGGACTCGAGCAGTCCGCCGTCCACCACCAACACGATCTGCACCAGGTTCGGATTGGGCGGCTGATTGCGCGAATACCGCGCCCGGTTGTACAGCAGCGGAGCCAGTCCGGCGTGTGCCTGCCGAATCGATCCGTACACCATGCGCGCACTGCCCACGCCGTCCTGGGAGTCCGGATGCTGGGTGTGCGGCAGCCATTTCGCCCATTCCCATTCGCGGGCGGTGTCCGGTCCGCAGACGACGGCTATGAGTACCTGATCCGGCCCCTGGAACATGGCCAATTGCAGTAGCATTGCCCGCGTCATATCGCGGGCCTGTGCCCGGTCCCCGGTGAGCTGCACGCTGGCGAAGCCCTTCACCGCGAGCGCGGTGGGCAGGTCCGGGACCGTCGAATGGGTCCTGACGAAGCGCCTCAGCGACACCGCGGCTATCGGCTCCAGCTCCTCCACCGGACCGGTCTCCGGGGCCACCAGCCGGGTGGCCAATCGCTGACTGCCCAGGCCGATGCGGGCATGGCAGAAATCCTTGTCGCCGGGGCGTCGCTCCCACATGCGCGTGGTGCCCGCGAGCATCCAGATGAGCCCGGGTTCGGGATGACTCCACTCCACCGCGGCGCGCTGCTGCCCGGCGGTCTCCCGCACATCGCGGCGCACCTGATCCAGATAGCGCAGATAGTCCTTGCGATCCTCGTTCGCCTCGGCGGCCTTCTGTCCTTTACCGCCCTGACCCGCGTACATCCCGACCATGGAGAAGACCATCATCATCGGGAACATCAGGCTCATCGGATTGCCGGCGATACCGCTGCCCGAGGTGAACATGAGGACGACCATGCCCAGCATGCCGACGCCCATGACCACCGGCATGAGCTTGCCGAACAGGTTCGCTGGAATATTGCGGGGAATCTCCGGCGGCGGCTGTAGCGTCACCTCACCGCCCGGTGAGCGCGGAATCTCTCGGCGTGGACGGCGCTGGAAACGGACGGTGCTCATCGCGTGCTGAAGCCCCCCTCGAAGGTCAGGATTGCGGGCTCAGTGTACGGCCGGCGACCGCTATGCCGTACAGTCTGGTCAGCAATTATGCGGACCGGGTATCGCACCGAACCGTTTGGGGGCACCAGGGTGACACATGTGGACGACGCTCGCGGAATCGTCCGCGCGCCGGATCTGGCCCGCGTCACCCTGCTCGCCAAACACACCCAGGTCGATATGGCCATTCCGGTGGATGTGCCGGTCGCCCTGGTCATTCCGAGCGTGGTCGATATGGTCGCCCAGCACAGCCTCGCCAATGACTTCGACAATGACGGCGAGCAGTTCGAACCACACGAATGGGTGCTGGCCCGCATCGGGCAGCCGCCGCTCTCCAATTCGCTGAGCCTGGCCGAACAGGGTGTGCGCGACGGCGAACTGCTCATGTTGGAGAGCGCCGAGCACACCGCGCCCACCCCGCTCTTCGACGACATCATGTACAACGTCGCCATTGCCGATGCCGAGCATTTCCGCGGCTGGACGCCCCGTACCGCACGCCTGACGGGGTCGGTGCTCGCGGTGCTCACCATGCTGACCGGCTGCCTCGGTCTGCTGGCCGCACCGGATGCGGTGCCCGGGTGGGTCGGCGGCGCGGTGGCGCTCTTCGTGGCGCTGCTGCTGGTGGTGGCGAGTACCGTCCTGGCCCGCATGTACGGCGATACCGGGAGCGCGCTCGTCCTGGGCGGTTGCGCGCTGCCCACCGCTTTCAGCGCGGGGATGCTGTTCGTACCCGATCACTACGGCTGGGCCAACCTCCTGCTCGGCGCCGTATTGACCGGTGCGACAGCGATTCTCGCCTGGCGGGTCAGCGGTGTCGGCCTCGGATTGTTCATCGGCGCGACCACCCTCGCGGTGTATCTCATACCGGCGGCGCTGGTGGGCCTGCTCACACACCTGCCGACCAAGGCCGTCGGCGCGGGCGCGGCCGCGCTCGGCCTGGCCGGATTATCGCTGGCCCCAAGGCTTTCCATGCTGCTGGCGAAACTACCGCTGCCGCCGGTGCCCGCACCCGGCACCCCGATCGATCCCACCGAGGACGATCCGGACGACCATCGCGCCCTGCCGAGCCTGCCGGCGCTGCGCGCCAAATCCGAACGGGCACGCGAATATCTGGCCGGACTGGTCACCGCCACCTCGCTGGTGGTGGTCGCGGGCACAGTAGCCGCCACCGATCCGAACGCCGACGGCGTGTGCTGGCCGGGGCTGGCGCTCGCCCTGGTCTGCGCCGCCGTCCTCATGTTCCGCAGCCGCACCTACGCGGGCGCCGAACAGGCCGTGGTGCTCATCGCCGCGGGCGCGGCCATCCTATTGATCCTGTTGGGCGGCGCGGCCTTCCTGATCCGTCAGCCGCTCACGGTCTTCGGGGCGGCCCTGGTGCTGCTGGTGGCGGCGCTGGTGCTGGGCATCATCGTCCCGCGCCAGCAGGCCACCCCGCCCATGCGCCGGGCGGTGGAACTGCTCGAATACGCCTTCGTGGCCGCCGTTGTGCCGCTGGTGTTCTGGGTGACCGACCTGTATTCGCTGGTGCGCGGGTTGTGAAGCACGGCGGTCGGATACGCGCCGGGCGATTCGGTAGCCCCGCCGATATCGCACGGCGGCCACGGGCAGCCCGGTGACCAGCACCGGATTCCGCGCCGCGAGTCTGCGTGCCATCGCCGCGGGTGCGGCATTTGCCGCACTGACATCATTCAGTGTGGAACCCGCTGTGGCGCGGGCGGATCGGCCACCGGCGATCAATCCCGGGCTGCTGCCGCCGGGTGGTCCCGCGGCCCCGCCCGGCAAGACCGAGCATCCCGCCAATTCCCCCTGTATCAGCACGCAGGCGGGCGGTGACGGGCCGACGATCCCACCGACGCAACGAGCCCTCGACCTGGAGCACGCCTGGCAATTCTCCCGTGGTGCAGGGCAATTGGTGGCGGTCATCGATACCGGTGTCTCGCCGCACCCGCGCCTGCCCGGGCTGATCCCGGGCGGCGACTACGTCGCCAATGCCGGTGACGGCACCGAGGATTGCGACGCACACGGCACGATCGTCGCCGGACTCATTGCCGCGGAACAGGAACCGGGCCAGGGCTTCGCGGGCGTCGCGCCGGAGGCGCGAATCATGACCATCCGCCAGACCAGCGCCCTCTACCAGGCGGAGGGCGCGAGCCGCGATAAAGGCCCCGATGATTTCCCGGACGGCTACGGCAAGATCTCCGCGCTGGCCTCGGCAATTCGGCGCGCCGCCGATGCCGGGGCGCGCGTCATCAATATCTCCCTGGTCGCCTGTCCCACAAGAGAACCCGAGAGCACCGAGATGGGCATGCTCGGCGCGGCGGTACGGTACGCGGCCGTGGACCGGGACGTCGTCATCGTCACCTCGGCGGGCAATACCGACACCTGCAAGGCGAGCAATCCGGGCATCGACCCGCTGCATCCGAACGCGGACCTCTGGAACCACATCACCTCGTATGTGGCCCCGGCCTGGTGGGACGAGTACGTACTCTCGGTGGGCTCCATCGACGCCTTCGGCCAGCCCTCCAAATTCACCGTCCCCGGCCCGTGGGTGGGTGTGGCCGCACCGGGTGAGGAGGTGATCTCCCTCGATCCGCGCGGACCCGGGCTCACCACCGCGAAATTCACCAATCAGGGTCAGCTGAACCGGTACAGCGGAACGAGTTTCGCGGCGCCGTACGTCTCCGGCGTTGCGGCACTGCTGCGTTCACGCTTCCCGGATATGCCCGCCAATGAGATCATCAAGCGCATCGAGGCCACCGCGCACGCACCCGGCGAGGGCTGGAATCCCTATATCGGTTACGGCGCGGTCGATCCCGTCGCCGCCCTCACCGCCGAGGTCCCGAAAAACCTGCCGCCCAAACAACCCGGCGCCGCCAGGGACAAACAACTCCCACTCCCCGCCCGGCCCCCCGCGCCCGATAACACCGCCCGCGATGTGGCACTCATCGGCACCGGAATCGTGGGCCTACTCCTGGTTTTGGGCTTCCTGGCCTCATTCCCCCTGCGCCGCAAATTCGGCATGAAACCCGACGACATCTGAGTTCCGCCGTCATTCCGGCATGCCCCACCCGTCATCCCGGCATGCTTTTGGCCGGGTCCACACCCTCAGTTCTGCCTCTTGACCGGCTCCGCCGCCGGGTTCGGATCGGGTGCGACGCCATCGTGCGCCACCATGGCCGCCTCCCGGCTCAGCGTCGGACCGGAAGCCAGCAATCCGGCGATCGGCCAGGGCGCGGGTTCCGGCCGCACCGACTCCGGGTCCATACCGAGGGCTTTCGCGGCCTCGAGATCCTTGATGCCGTAGCGCACCCCGTAATCGGAGACGAAGAACAGACTGTCCCGCCGCTGACTGTCCGGTTCCAATCCGGTGGTCTGCACATACGCGCCCGCGCCGGGTTTCATGTAGTACGAATCCACTTCCGGCCCATTGCCATCGGCCTGCGCGAGCGGCACCAGCCGAGCGCGATCCGGGATCGGCACCGCATGGCCGGTGAGCACGGTCAGATCCGCGTGCCTGCTGCCGTCGGCCTTGTCGGCCGCCCCGACCGGTTGCCAGGCCAGGCAGTCGACGGGCTGATCCTTGCCCTCCACCATGCTCGGCGCTCTATCCGGATAGTCCGAGACCGGCAAGGCCGAGGAGACCGGCGCCCCGGTGCGATCGGCCTGTGCGATGTGATCATCGGTGGCCGTGGACCGATACGCATTGCGCACGATATCCGCGGTCAGCGGCGATACCGGCTGCAAACCGTCGGCCAGCACCACATAGTTCCGGCTGTCGGTGCGCACCTGCACCACATCCCCGATGCGATGGTCGCCGATCGAATAATTCGGCGCGGCACCGGCATTCGCGATCTGCGGCGGCACGATCGGCAGCACCTCGGGAATCGCGTTGAGCAGTCCCTCGCTGATCGGCCGCGGGGTGTGCCCGCGAATATCGAGGGCGTCCACCACCGCGCGATCGTTCATATCCAGCCGCGCGCGGTGATTGTCGTAGATCAGATAGGTGTGATCGCGCCCCTGCACCAGTAGCGCCCGGCCGGACTCGAGCGCGGACGCCTTCTCCCCCAACACCGGATCCCCCGCCAGCACCGAGGTGGTGAGCGTCCGGCTGCCGTCATTGGCCAGCACATCGCAGACGGTCCATCCGCGCCCATTGCTCGAGGATTCGAAGTTCAGCGTCGCGGGCGCGCCCGGAATCCCGATGAGCTGCCCGCGCGGCTTCTTGCTGAGTTCGGATTCCTTCACCGTCGCCGGTTTGGCGGCCTCGCCCGCCGCCAATCGCGCCGAGGACAGGTTCAGCGCCGGATGCACCACATTGTCGATGACCACGTAGACCGCCCCGGTGTCCTTGCCGAGCAGGATCTTGTTGGAGCCGATCTTGTCCTGCGGTCGCAGCAGAGCAAGCACTCCGCAACCCGCCAGTGCGACGCACGCCAGGATGAGTCCGACGCCGAACGCCCGCGATTGTGAGCGCATCGGGTCGTGCAGCATTCGCACGTCCCTGCGGACCAGGGCGTGTTCCATGCGGCGCACCAGGAAGCGATAGCCGCTGACCTGCCATCGCGTCGTCGGTTTTGAAGGCATAAAACTCCCCCGACCAGTGATTGCGTTCGCCGCACACAGTACAGTTCCCGGGAATCGGTATTCGCACTCGGCTACGAATCTCGCATCGCCGGGTCCGGCAGTTGGGGGCAGAGGATGGCCCGAGTGGGCATGGGGAAGCTGCTGGTCGCACAGGTGACCGCGGTGGCCGTCCTACTCGTGTGCGTCCTGTGCGGGGTGCCGTTCTGGGTCGCGCTCGGTAGCGCCATAGCATGCGGACTGGTCTTGTTCTTACCATTTGGCAAACTACCGGTTTCCGAATGGATCGCCACCCGATTCCGCTTCCGCGCCCGCCGCCCCCGCCCCGTGGCCGACCTCATCGACTTCCGCGCGGGCGACGGCCGCTCCCTCGGAATCTTCCGGGACGGCAGTCGCGTGGTCGCCGTGGTCGAGGTGCTGCCGCCGAGGGGCGGACTCACCCGGCTCGGCCGCAGCGCCGTGCGCGCCTCACACCTGCTGCCACTGCCCGCGCTCGCGGAAAGCCTTGTCCAGCACGACATTCTGCTCGCAGGCATCGATATCGTCTCGCACGGCCACCGCAGCCGCTCCGGTACGCCCGCGGGCGCCATCTACGAATCCCTCATCGGCCCGCTGCCCGCCACCGCGCATCGCACGGTATGGCTGGCCATCGCCTTCGACCCGCTGCTCTGCCCGGACGCCGCCGACCGGCGCGGCGGCGGGCTGGACGGCGCGTGCCGCGCGGTCACCATCGCCACCCGGCGCATACTCCGGACCCTGGAGGACGCCGGATGTCCGGGGCGCATTCTCACCGCGCCCGAAATCACCAAGGCGACACTGCACATCACCGCCGGGGTCGATCCGCGCGAACTCACCCAGCACTGGCGGTACGCCGAACTCGGCAACAGCGTCAATATCGGCGCCGCGGTGCCGCCCGGCCGGATCGACTCCGAACAGCTTGCGCGCCTGTGGGTTCCGGCCTCCCGCGGCACCACCGTGGCGGTACGGCTGCGCCCCGGCAGTTCGGCCGAGACGGTGCGCATCGGGGCGGCCTGGCGGCTCACCGCGCGCGAACTCCCCGAGGATCAGCTGCAACCGCACATGATCTCCATGAACGGGCGGCATCGCGAGAGCCTGCTCGCGCAATTACCCCTGGCCGCACCGGGAATGGACGACACCGTCCCCACCCGGGAGCGTCGGATCGCCGATATCGACGCGATCGAACTGCCGGCGGCGGGCTGCGGACAGCTGCTCGGCTCCGATGACGAGGGCAATGGCGTCGCCGTCCGCCTTGTCGGACAGGGCATTTCGACCGTGTACCTCGCGGGTGAGATATACCTGGCGCAGCAGTTGGTATTCCGTGCGCTGGCGGTCGGCGAACGCGTCCTGCTGCGCACCGAGCGCCCGCACGTCTGGGAGCAGTTGATCACCACCATCGGCAATCCGGAGCGGCTCGCCCTGGCCGCCGACACCCACGAATCCGACGCCGGATTCACCGCGGTGCTGGTGGACGGCGTACTCGCACCCGCACCGCACGCCGGAATCACCACCATCTACCTGGCCGGGGACCCGCTGGGCTGGCCCGGCGCGCGACCGGACCTGTCCATCGTGCAACCCGGCGCCGCGGGAAATCGCATCACCGTGCGCACCGGCGCCACCCGCGTCGAATTGAACCTGGTCTCCATCCCCCGCGAAGCCACCTACATCGGCCGGCCGCGCGCCGCCCAAGCCCTCGCCGGTCAGCCCGGCTGACCCGCCCGATCGGCCCCACACGGTCGGCCGGTTCAGCGCAGGAATGCCGGATCGGCCCGACCGGACCCATTCGAGAGTCACACACGCTCAGCCGGTTCGGCGGTCCGTGTGTCGCGGTAGTCGGTCGACCGGTCTGCCGCGCTCAGCCGGGGTAGGGGTCTGCCGCGCGGGCCTCGCGCAAAGTCCTTCCCCACCAGCCGAGTTGGCGCAGCAGGCGGGCCGCGGCGTCGATCGCCGCGCCGTCGCGAGTCTCGCCGTCGGCACCGAACTTCCGCTTGGCCTCGTGGAAGCTGACGGTCTCCCGAATGGAGACCATATGGATTTCGGCCACCACCTGCCGAAGCTGCTCTACCGCGCGCAGCCCGCCCGACAGTCCGCCGTAACTGACGAAGCCGATCGGTTTGGCCCGCCACTCCCGCTTGGCGGTATCGAGCGCGGTCTTCAGCGAGGCCGGATATCCGTGGTTGTACTCCGAAGTCACCACCACGAAAGCGTCTGCCGCGGCGATCCTTTCGCAGTACGCCCGCGACTCCGGCGTTGCACTCAAATCCAGCGGCAACGGCATCTCGAGCAGATCGATGAGGCCCACGTCGAATTGACCGTCCTCCCGCGCCGCCCGCAGAAACCAGTCCGCGACCACCGGTGCGAACCGCCCCGGGCGCACACTGGCCACGATTACCTCTAGCCGCAGTGGAGTGCTCACGCCCCCGAGCCTAGGCCGCGCCGACCGGAATTCCGCGCATCGCCCCCGCCCCTCCCGCCGGACCGGAAGAGCACACAAAGCTCCGCGGGACCGCGGGACCGCGGGACCGCAGGACCGCAGGACCGCAGGGAGAACCTAATGCTCGGCCGGGGCCGTCGCGTAACCGGCCAGCCCCGCGCCGGGACCGATTCGCGCACTGAATTCCAGTGCGTGCCGCGCCCGTTCGGGACTGGCGACCAGGTGCCGGATATCGGTGATCCGATACTGCCCCGTCACCAGCGGTGCGGGACCGTCCAGGGCCTTGGCCATGGTCGAAGCCACCTCCCACAGCGTGAGCGGTTGCCCGGAGGCGATATTCAGCGGTACGAACCCGGCCAGCCGCCGGTCCACCGCCGCGACCGTGGCCGCGGCGACATCGCGCACATGCACGAAATCCCTTACCTGCCCGCCGTCTTCGAAGACCCGCGGCGATCGCTCCGCCAGCAGTTCGGCCCGGAAGCGCGCCACCACACCGGATTCCGCCGACCGCACCAGCCGACCATCCGCGACGGCCGGGCCGTAGACATGGTGGTACCGCAACACGGTCGCCGCCGATCCGGTGCTGGCCACCCAGGCCAGCGCATAGTGTTCCTGCGCGACTTTGCTTGCGGCGTAGGCGCTTCGCGGCCGCAGCGGCGCGTCCTCGCCCAGCGATTCCCAGGTCAGCAGATCGCCCGTACGCGGCGCGCGATGATCGAACAGGCCGCGATCCAGATCCTGCCGCCGCCGCAGTCCCGGGAAGAACGGCCCCTGCCGCCCGGCCCGATACCGCCCTTCGCCGTACACCGCGACCGAGGAGGCCAACACCAGCCGCCGCACCCCGGCCCGCTCCATGCCCGCGAGCAGCACCGCCGTACCGGCGTCATTGTGCGTGGCATAGACCGCCGCTCGCTGCATCTCGAGCGGTCCGGTGCGCACCGACACCCCCTCCGCGGGGGCACGCACACACGGTCCCGCCCCGTGTCCGGCATCCTCGCGTCGTCCGGCCGAAGTCTTCACGCGCCCACCGGGTTCCACGCCGCCCGCCGCGCGCAATGCCCCGTATCCGGCGGGCCGATCGCCGTCTCCCGCGATCGGCTCGTCCGGAATCCGGGGCGCGTCCGGACTCTGCGGACCGTCCGGTAGATCCGCCCGGTCGGAGACGGGTCGCGGTGGCACCCACCGACCTGGAGTATTGCCCGGCAGGTCCGGCACGGGGACCGCGGCGGCCAGGTGGCAAACCACGTCCACGCCGCGCAGCAGCGGCTCGAGCGCCTCGGGATTTCGAATATCGACGCGGGAAACGCCTTCGGGGGCAGTGGGATTGATACCGTGGACGGTGTCCAGAAGATTGTCGACGGCGGCCACGTCGTACCCGGCGGCCAGTAGCGCGCGATGCACATGGGAACCGATATAGCCTGCCGCCCCGGTCAGCAGTACGCGCGTCCGGTCGGCCTGCGGTCCGCCTTCGCTCATGACTTCCAGCCTAGGCGACGCCCGCCACGAGCGCGCTCGGCGACAACGCCACGGCCCGGCCCGCGCGTGCGGGCCGGGCCGGTGAGCTGGGACTTCATCGAAGCCCTACGGCTCCGGGACTGGACGCCCGTTGCCGGACGCGGCCGCTGACTACGGCAGTTCGAAGGGAAGCTGGACGCCGGTACCGGTGAGCACGCGGCAGGCGTCGCAGGTGTCGTCACCCTCGACATTGGCGATGGCGCGACCCACCAGGGCCTTGAACGGCACCAGATTGCGCTCGAATTCGGCGAAGACGTCGACCGCGCTGACCCCGTGCCCGGACTCCACGCCCGCGTCCAGATCGGTGACCAGAGCGATTGCGGAATAGCACATTTCGAGTTCCCGGGCGAGAACGGCCTCGGGGTGCCCGGTCATATTGACCAGCTCCCAGCCGAGTCCGGCGAACCACTGGCTCTCCGCGCGGGTGGAGAAGCGCGGACCCTGCACCACGACCATGGTGCCGTGATCCCGCAGCGGCAGCTCGGTCCCGGCCGCCGCGATGGCGGCGGTGCGCAGCTCACCGCAGTACGGGTCGGCGAAGGAGACGTGCACGCCGCCCGCGTCGTAGAAGGTCTGCTCGCGTCCGGAGGTCCGGTCCACCAGCTGATCCGGCACCGCCACGGTGCCCGGACCCCAATCGGCGCGCAGACTGCCGACCGCGCAGGGCCCGAAGATGCGGCGCACGCCGAGGCTGCGCAGCGCCCACATATTGGCGCGGTAGGGCACGGTGTGCGGCGAGTACTCGTGCTTGCGCCCGTGCCGGGGCAGGAAGGCGACCGATCGGCCCGCCACCTGCCCGATCGTAATGGGCGCGCTCGGAGCACCGTAGGGCGTCTCGAGCTCCACCGTGGTGGCATCGTCACCGAAGAAGTCGTAGAAGCCGCTGCCGCCGATAATGGCCAGCGTGGCCCGAGGATCCGAACTCATGCCGCAATTCTTGCGCATGCGCGCATGAGTGGTGCTATCGGACCGCTGCATGTACCCTAGGGGGGTATTGATGCCGGGAGTGAGGAAATCAGTGGTGACCAGCGACCAGACCGCCACAACCGAATCCGCCGCCGCGACCGACGAGTCCTGCCACGACCACGCCTCGCACGGCTACATCACCGCCAAGGACGACTACCTCAAGCGCCTGCGCCGGATCGAGGGCCAGTCCCGCGGCCTACAGCGCATGGTCGAGGAGGAGAAGTACTGCATCGACATCCTCACCCAGGTCTCGGCCATGACCAAGGCCCTGCAGGCCGTCGCCATGGGCCTGCTCGAGGATCACATCAGCCACTGTGTCGTGGACGCCGCCATCGCCGGTGGCCCGGAGGCCGAGGCCAAGATCAAGGAAGCCACCGACGCCATCGCGCGCCTGGTCCGTTCCTGAGCCGTCTCCCGCGTACAACGTTCAGCAGGCGGTCATTCCGTCCGAACTCGTTCCGCGAATGAGTGGAACCGCCCAGCGATCGGTACCCAATCGCCGCGCCGGCGCGGTGCGGGCCGCCGCCTGCTGCCCCCGGCGCGCCCGATGCCGCGGCGCCAGATCCACCTCACGCCGGTCCGGAGCCACCGCCCCGACTTCCAGATCGGCGTAGAGAATGCCCTCCACACCCGCGGTGAGCGGGGTGACGATATCGGTGCCGCTCGAGCCGTAGATGCGGGCCTGACCGGTGCGGCGCGTGGTCTGCGGACCGCGCCGATCCCAGGCCGCCGAACCGACCACCGCACACGGGGCCACCACGTAGGCGTGCGCCTCGAGGGCGTACATCCGGCTCACGGTGGGCGCCGAATCCGGTCCCGGCGCATCGCCTTCCGGATGCCCCGGCCACGCCGCGATATGAATCTGCTCCTCATCGGCGCGCAATGCCCGGGTGAGCAGCGGGCGCTGATTCTCCTGCCCGGACAGCGCACCCACCTTCCCGATGACGCCGTGCTGCACGGCCGGGAGATTCGGTGTGCCGGAGGCGAATACCTTGCGCTCGATACTGTTCAACCCGGCCTTACGGCGAATCGAAACGATGTCGCCATTCTCGTCGATTACGGCCTGTGCCATATAGATTCGACGATCCTGCCGTTCCCCGAACCCGAGAACCACATGCACACCGTGATCCCTTGCGGCGGCGGTGATTCGGCGCATTTCCGCGCCGTCGCGGGTCATCGAATTCTCCCGGCACCGGGTGGAGTATTCCGCGTTCCACTGATTGGAATCAACCCAGCGCCACCAGGGAAAGCCAGGTAGGAAGGTCTCGGGGAATGCGATCAGGCGAGCCCCCGCGGCGGCGGCGTTACCGATCAGTTCGACAACCTGCTCGGCTCCCTCCGATAGCCGCAGCCATTTCGGCTCGGCCTGGATCGCCGCCACCCGCACCGTTCGCCTCATCCCATTTCCCTCATGGAATTCGACTCTTGCGAATGGCAACAGCACACACCATGGCCGAGTGTGCCGGTTTACGGACTGTTCATGCCACTGCGGTGTTTATAGCAATAAACAGTTCAAGGCAATGTACGGAATGCACCGGGCGTAGTGCCCATTTCCGTGCGGAACGAACGATAGAAGCTGCGCTCGGTGAGGAAACCCGAGGCCTTCGCCACCGCGGAGAGCGGCAACTGCGGCGCGGTGCGCAACAACTCGCAGGAACGTTCGATTCGCATGCGCCGCAACACCGCTCCCGGACCCCCTTCGAACTCGCCGAACACCCGATACAGCGTACGCCTGGACATTCGGCAACCTTCGGCGATTCGATCAACTCCGAGATCCGGATCCGCGCAGTTGTCGCGCATGAAGCTCAGCACCCGTTGCCGATTCAAGGCATCGGCGGACTGATCCCGCGGCACCCCGCCCGAGGCCGCCACCACCGCCGCCGCCAGCAGATCCATCCCCGGTTCGGCCAGCAGCGCCGCACCGCCGGGATCATTACGGCGTAATCCCGCCACACCCCGGAAGAATTGCGCGACCACACCGGGCGCGCTTTCACTCGAAAAGTGTTTCGCGGTAGGCACTTCCGACTCGATGATGCCGTAGCGCTCACGCAGCTTACTCAGTGGAACCTGCAGAACGACCTGCTCCCACTCCTCGCCGAATTCCCACTCGTATGGCCGGGAAGTGTCGTAGAACACGATCCCACCGGGCGCGACTTGCGCTACTCGATCGTCCTGGCGTAGTCGCGCACTACCGGAAAGCGGAATGCTTGCGAGAAGGAACTCGTTCTCGGTGCGCGCAATCAACCGGCCGGTGCGATGGATCTGTTGCGGTGTCGAACCGACCACCGTGAGATCCATGTCGCCATATCGCGCATGCTCGATATGCCCGCGAAACACCCCGCTCGGCGTCGGCGAAACCGCAAGGGGCACATAGGCCGCACTCACATGCGCTTCCCAACGCTCGAAAGCCTCCGCCGTCGACGCTTCCGATCCGGATCGCACCTCGACCCGATTGACTTCCGCGAACCGCTCCACTCCCCATCCCTCGACAACCATCGACGGCCTCTGCCCGACCGAATACCGGGCAGTGTGTCAGATTCACCAACGCACGGCCAATAGCCGAAAATCACTGCGGCCGTGGATTGACGGACCGCGCCACCTCTGCTCAGAGAAATCGCTAGGCAGCGGACTCGCAACTCAGGTCCAACTCCAAGTCCGCGTACAGGATTCCCTGCTCGTGGCCGTGCAACGGACTCGCCAACTCCGCTCCGCCGGGCGCGTAAATGCGCGAATGGCCGCCCGGGCCGCGCACCAGCTGTTTGGCGGGTGCCACGCCGCCACGCCGACTCTCACTGCCGGCCACATCCATCACCGAACAGGCCGCGATCACATTCAGATTTCCGACCACCGCGTACCAGAGCGTGGCCGCATTGTTCACGCGCACACCCCAATCCACATCGCGGGCGACGATGAACCCGGGCCACGACACGATATGCACCTGTGCGCCGGTGCGCTCCAGCTCCCGCCGGGCGGGCAGATGCAGTTGCTCCGACCCGCCCTGGACGCCGATGCGGCCGATATCGGTGCGGAAGACATACGGCTCGGTGATCTCACCGCAGCGAAAGATCCTGTGCTCCAAGGGTGTCAGCTCGGGCTTGCGCCGCACCCCCGCCAAGACGCCCCGATCGTCGATGAGGCACTGCGACATGTACAGCGAACTCCCGCAGCGCTCACTGAAACCGAGCAGCACATGGATGCGATGCCGGCGCGCGGCATCGGCGATCCGCCGAAACTCGGTGCGCCCCACGGTCAATGAGTTGGTGCGGTACCGCGCGAAGAAACCCGGGCCCCAGCTCACCGCATCCAGCCACAGCCACCAGGGATAGCCGGGCAGGAAGGTCTCCGGGAACGCGACCAGCTGTGCGCCGCCGACCGCCGCCGCCTCGATGAGCTCGATCGCCTGCTGCACGCCCGCGCGCAGATCCAACCACCGCGGTTCGGCTTGGATGGCTGCTACCCGCACCTTCGTCGGCACCTCGGCTCCCTTCGGCACGATCGGGATGATCTGTGCCATCACCCTTCGCCGAACGGCTGCCGGGTGCAGCGACATCCCGTGCCGAGCTACGGACGGGGAGTGCCCGGGTCCAATTTGGCGCGGAATTGGCCTGGCGTCTGCCCGGTCTCATCCCGGAAAGCGCGGTAGAAGTGCCGGTCGGTGGCGAATCCGGAGGCGGCGGCCACCGCCGCCAGCGGCCGGTTCATATCGGCGCGCAGCAG
The DNA here is from genome assembly GCF_001625085.1 of Nocardia acidivorans NBRC 108247. Classification (GTDB taxonomy): domain Bacteria; phylum Actinomycetota; class Actinomycetes; order Mycobacteriales; family Mycobacteriaceae; genus Nocardia; species Nocardia acidivorans. Next base: position 105,953 of record NZ_BDAW01000002.1, on the reverse strand, counting down.
TCGCCGGGCATGCTCCACCCGCATCCGCCGCACCAGCGCCGCCGGACCGCCGAAGCCCTCGCACAGGCGATACAGCGTGCGCCGCGAGACCAGGCAGGCATGCGCCACCTCGTCCACGGTGAGCTCGGGATCGGTGTAGCGCTTGCGGAGGTAGGCCAGCACCTGCTGGCGCGTATACAGCGAATCCGAGGGGGCGGGCGAGCTGCGCCCGGTGGCCAGCAGCACCGCGGAGGAGAGCATGCCCGCGATCTCCGAGTCCAGAACCGTTGCCGCCTGGGTGGTCTCATCGGGCGGCAGTTCGGCCAGACCGCGGAAGAAGCTGGCCACCACGCCGAGCGCACCGGTCGTCCGCATCGGCGTGGCGAGCGGCAGTTCGTCGCGCACCAGACCGGCGTGCTCGAGTACCAGATGCATGGGCGCGCGCACGATGGCCGAGACCGCGTTATCGGTGGTGCGACTGTCCAGCGGGCGGGCGCTGTCGAAGAAGACGATGGACCCGGCGGGCGTATCGGCCACCCGGCCGTTCTGCTCGGTCCAGTTCGAGCCCTCCACAACAATATTCACCAGCAGGAATTCGGCGCTGGCCTGTTCGATCTGACGCCGGGTGCGCATGACCCGCTGCGCGCTGGCGGACATGAGGGTGAAACTGGAGCGATCGAACTGGGTGGTGCTCACTTTTCCGTGCCAGTGCCCCGAGGCCAGTGGCTCGATGGATGAGGGCAGCACAGCGTCGGAGACGATGGCCTCCCACTGCTCGAACGCCTGGCGCGCCGAAGTATCCGAGCTCGAGCAGACCTCGGCGCTGGCGGTTGCCGCGTTTCCCACTCCAGCATCATCCCATTCCCCGGGCTCCAGCAAACATGTATTGAACCTGTTTGAACCCGGCGAACCGGACCAGTTACCAGATAATTCCGGGCAGTACGCCGACCCGGTCGTCGGCGGCTCGGCAAAACGACCGGGCGGCGTCTCCGCATCGCCCGCCAGGCACATCGGCATCATCGACGACCGTGCCGAAGCCACGAGCGGAGCGAACCCAGTGCCCCACAAGTATTCACACGGGTTGCCACGGTGTGACTGCCCTGCCGTGCCAACTCACTGACCATTGACGTCAGGCGGACGCGACGGCACCGCGCGGCCGATCCACCGGACGCGAGCACGCATTCCGCGAACCGCACAGCGAATCATGCATGCACGGTGCGGAATTCGCCCGGTGTCATTCCGATCTCGCGTTTGAAGGCCCGATAGAACTGGCGCTCGGAGACGAATCCGGCGGCCCGCGCGATGGAGAGCAACGGCCTTGTCGGATCTGTCCGGATCAAGGCGAGGGCGCGCTCGATCCGCATCCGCCGCAGCAGCACCGCCAACCCGTCCCCACCATCCTCGAACATGCGATACAGCGTGCGCCGGGAGACCGCGCACGCCGCGGCCACCCGATCCACCGTGAGCCCGGGATCGGCGTAATGCTGCTGGATGTACGCCAGCGCCTGCTGTTTGGTGAGCACCTGTCCGGGTTCGTCATGCGGCACATCCCCCGCCGCCAACTGCACCACCGAGGCCAGCAAACCGGTGCCGTGCCGGGCCAGCACCGCCGCCTGCTCCGGCGCGGTGTACTGCAATTGCGCGAGCCCGCAGAAGAATCGGCCGACTATCCCGGCCGCGCCCTCCGGCGGGAAGCGCACCGCGGTCGGCAGCCGATCCGAGGCGACCCCGGAGGCGCCCACCACCTGCGACAGCGGCACCTGGACGGCCACCACGCCCCAGTTCTGATCGAAATGCGCGGTGAAGGGACGCGAACTCACATAGAGCATGAGCCCGCCGTCCGCCATCTCACCGACCCGGCCGTCCTGCGACAGCCAGCCGCGCCCGTGCGTGGTCACGGTGGCGAACAGGATCGGCTCCTCCGGTTCGTGGATCAGCCGGGGAATGCGGGTGATGTGCTGACCGCTCGCGGTGACGGTGGAGACATCCATATCGTCGAACCGGGACTGCACTATTCGCGCTCGGAAGTCCCCGGATCGCACCGGCGTCACCACCAGCGGTACGTACGCCCGCGCCACGGCGGCCTCCCACTGCTCGAACGTCTCCTGTTCGGAGACCTCGGGCATGGACCGCACCTCCACCACTGCGGGTTCCAAGCCGCCGCTCATTGGCCGATTGTCGCACCTTTGGGCGGGGTGAAAGTCGAAATCCCTTCACATATTTCAACTTTCGGACCGCGCGCCCGAATTCACCGGTGTGTCCGAACTACCGAGGCGTGCGGACGGCGATCGGCGATCGAGCCCATTGCAACTCGCAGAACGAATCCTCACCGCAGAGTTGAGGATTCACGGCGAGATCCGGAATCGGCGGCGGTGCGCATCGAACATCCCGCAGATTCCGCGAAATCCAGCGAATTCGCGAATCATGCTCCGCGATAGGCGAATTCGAACACGATAGCGCTCACTCTCCGCAGCACCCCGAAGAATCGGACACGGTACGTATTTCACGGGTCGCCGCATTGCGTGCGGCCAAGTCCGAATCTGCCGGATAGTCCACGGCGACCAGACTCAAACCGTGCGCGGGCGCGACCGTCACCGCACTGGCGCGCTCGCGCTCGTTCAGCAGTCCGGCGACCCACTCCGGCGTCCGCCGCCCCTCGCCTACCGAGAGCACCGCGCCGACCAGACTGCGCACCATGGACCAGCAGAAGGCGTCCGCGGAGACATACGCGGTGAGCAGGTCGCCCTCGCGCTCCCAGTCGAAGCGCTGGAGCTCGCGAATGGTGGTCGCACCCTCGCGGCGGCGGCAGAAGGCCGCGAAATCATGCAGTCCCAATAGCTTTCGGGACGCGGCGGCCATCGCCTCCAGATCCGCCCCGGGGCGGCACGGCACGATATACCGGGACCGCAGCGGTTCCGCGCCGTACGCAGCGGTGGTCAGGCGATACGCGTAATGCCGTCGAATGGCGGAGAACCGGGCGTCGAACTCCGGCGGCGCGAGCCGAACATCCTTGACGCGCACATCCTTCGGCAGGAATCGCGCCAGCCGGTGCACCAGCCGCGGGCCGTCCACCTCGCCGTGCGTATCGAAATGCGCGACCTGACCCTCGGCGTGCACACCGGCATCGGTGCGCCCGGCCACGGTCAACACGATGGGCTCGCGCCGCACCTTGCTCAGCGCCTCCTCCAGTACGCCCTGCACGGTGCGCAGACCGGGCTGGCGGGCCCAGCCGGTGAAGTCGGTGCCGTCATAGCTGATGTCGAGCCGTACCCGAACCGAAATCGGCTCCGGCGCCTGATCGTCCACGGTCACAGCGATCTCCTGGTTAACATGAAGGAAGCCCGCCGACCCGGAGGGGACGGCGGGCTTCCTCATGGAATGAGTCGGGAAGACTAGTCTTCCTTCTTCTCCTCGGCAGCGGCCTCGGCCGGAGCCTCGGCGACGACCTCGGCCTCTTCGACCTCGGCCTCTTCGACCTTGGTCTCCTCGGCCGGAGCCTCGGTGGCCTTCTGCGAAGCGGCGACACGACGGGCACGATCGGCCTCGTTGGTCACGGTCTTCTCGCGGACCAGCTCGATGATCGCCATCGGAGCGTTGTCACCCTTGCGCGGGATGGTCTTGATGATGCGGGTGTAGCCACCCTCACGACCCTCGAACGACGGGCCGATCTCCGCGAACAGAGCGTGCACGACGTCCTTGGAGCGGATCACCTTCATCACCTCGCGACGGTCGGCAAGGGTGCCGGCCTTCGCCTTGGTGACAAGCTTCTCGGCGTAGGGGCGCAGCGCCTTGGCCTTGGACTCGGTGGTCGTGATGCGACCGTGCTCGAAGAGCGCCGTCGCCAGGTTGGCGAAGATCGCCTTCTGGTGCGACGCCGACCCGCCGAAGCGAGCACCCTTCTTGGGCTTGGGCATTGGAATCTCCTGTGTCTAAGACCGTCGGGGCGCCCGCCCCATCCGGCCTAAAGCTGTTCGGTCTCGGCGTAGTCCTGCTCGCCGCTGTCGGTGTCGCTGAACGAACCGCTGTCGCTCCAGGTGCCGCTCGCCGCGTCGTAACCGACGACGGAGGACGGATCGAAGGAGGCCGGGGAGTCCTTGAGAGACAGACCAAGCGAATGCAGCTTGACCTTGACCTCGTCGATGGACTTCTGGCCGAAGTTACGGATATCCAGCAGATCCGATTCGGTGCGGGCGACCAGCTCGCCGACGGTGTGCACTCCCTCGCGCTTGAGGCAGTTGTACGACCGCACGGTCAGATCGAGGTCCTCGATCGGCAGACCGAACGAGGCGATGTGGTCCGCCTCGGCCGGGCTCGGGCCGATCTCGATGCCCTCGGCCTCGACGTTCAGCTCGCGAGCGAGACCGAACAGTTCGACCAGGGTCTTGCCCGCCGACGCCAGCGCATCCCGCGCGGAGATCGAGTTCTTGGTCTCGACATCCAGGATGAGCCGGTCGAAGTCGGTGCGCTGCTCGACACGAGTCGCCTCGACCTTGTAGGTCACCTTCAGAACCGGCGAGTAGATCGAATCCACCGGGATCCGGCCGATTTCCGCACCCGACGCCTTGTTCTGCACGGCAGGAACGTAGCCGCGACCGCGCTCGACAACGAGCTCGATCTCCAGCTTGCCCTTGTCGTTCAGGGTCGCGATGTGCATGTCCGGGTTGTGCACGGTCACGCCGGCCGGGGGGACGATATCCCCGCCGGTGACGGTGCCCGGGCCCTGCTTGCGGACGTACATGGTGACCGGCTCGTCCTCTTCGGACGAGACAACCAGGCCCTTGAGGTTCAGGATGATGTCGGTGACATCTTCCTTCACGCCCGGAACCGTGGTGAACTCGTGCAGCACGCCGTCGATACGAATGCTCGTAACGGCAGCCCCCGGGATCGAGGACAGCAGCGTGCGGCGCAGCGAGTTACCGAGGGTGTAACCGAAACCCGGCTCCAGCGGTTCGATGGTGAACCGCGACCGGTTCTCGGACACAACCTCTTCGGTCAGTGTCGGTCGCTGTGAAATCAGCATGGATTTCTCCTCCTTCGAGCGTCCGCTATTTGACGCTCACGACTGGAAAAGTGAAGTACCACAACCCTTTCGGATTCAGGGCCGGACCCTGATCCCGGAGGGGTGGGGGCGTGAGCCCCCACATTGTGGTCATCCACCAGCGGCGCGTCAGCGCCCCTATTACTTCGAGTAGAACTCGACGATCAGCTGTTCCTGCAGCGGAACATCGATCTGCGCACGCTCGGGGAGCTGGTGCACCAGAATGCGAAGACGGCCGGGAACGACCTGGAGCCAACCCGGAACCGGGCGGTCACCAACGGTTTCGCGCGCAACCTGGAAAGGCAGGGTGCCCAGCGACTTCTCCTTGACATCGATGATGTCGTACTGGGAAACCTGGTAGCTGGGGACGTCGACCTTCACGCCGTTGACCACGAGGTGGCCGTGGCTGACGAGCTGACGAGCCTGACGACGGGTACGGGCCAGACCAGCGCGGTACACGACGTTGTCCAGACGGGTCTCGAGCAGACGCAGCAGGTTGTCGCCGGTCTTGCCCTTCTGGCGGTTCGCCTCTTCGTAGTAGCGGCGGAACTGCTTCTCCATGACGCCGTACGAGAAGCGAGCCTTCTGCTTCTCCTGCAGCTGCATGAGGTATTCGGATTCCTTGATCCGCGCGCGGCCGTGCTGGCCGGGCGGGTAAGGACGACGCTCGAACGCCTGGTCGCCTCCAACGAGGTCAACACGGAGACGACGCGACTTGCGGGTGATGGGGCCTGTATAACGAGCCATGATTCTCTACCTTTTCCTTCCCGCTTAGACGCGACGCCGCTTGGGCGGACGGCAGCCGTTGTGCGGCTGCGGGGTGACATCGGAGATCGTGCCGACCTCCAGGCCCGCGGCCTGGAGCGAACGGATCGCGGTCTCGCGGCCCGAACCCGGGCCCTTCACGAACACGTCGACCTTCTTGACGCCGTGCTCCTGCGCCTTGCGGGCAGCGTTCTCGGCGGCGAGCTGCGCGGCGAACGGGGTCGACTTACGCGAACCCTTGAAGCCGACGTGACCCGAGGACGCCCAAGAGATGACGTTTCCGGCCGGATCGGTGATCGACACGATGGTGTTGTTGAACGTGCTCTTGATGTGCGCGTGGCCGTGCGGGACGTTCTTCTTATCCCGGCGACGCGACTTCTGAGTCTTCTTCGGACCCGAGGTCCGGCTCTTCGGAGGCATACGCTATCCCTACTTCTTCTTGCCGGCGACGGTCTTCTTCGGACCCTTGCGCGTGCGGGCGTTGGTCTTGGTCCGCTGGCCACGCACAGGCAGGCCACGACGGTGGCGCAGACCCTGGTAGCAGCCGATCTCGATCTTGCGGCGGATATCGGCCTGAACCTCGCGGCGCAGGTCGCCTTCCACCTTCAGAGCGGAGCTTTCGATGTAGTCACGCAGAACCGTGACCTGCTCATCGGTGAGGTCCTTGGAGCGGATGTCACCGGAGACGCCGGTGGCTTCCAGGATCTCCTTGGCGCGGGTGCGACCAATGCCGAAGATGTAAGTCAGCGCGATCTCCATGCGCTTTTCGCGCGGGAGGTCAACGCCCATAAGACGTGCCATGTGGCATTTCCTTAATGGTTGCGGAGGTCTGCTCCCTGACCGTCCCCTCGAGTGGGGCCCCGGCCTCCGTACCGGGGGTAGGCCGCCATCCGCCCTCTACAGGACTCGACAACGGCGACTGGCTCTGGGAGTTACTTCTGTGTATCTGCCAATCCGAATCGCGTTCGGTGCTTGGCTGGTGAGCGACCGGAGTTGCCTCCGGCGATCCGGCATGAGACCGAGATCAGCCCTGACGCTGCTTGTGGCGCAGGTTCTCGCAGATCACCATGACCCGACCGTGACGGCGGATCACCTTGCACTTCTCGCAGATCGGCTTGACGCTGGGGTTGACCTTCACGTCAGATCCAATCTGGTTCCGTGTGTTCACTGGCCGTGAACACAGTTTTTCCCCGGCCGGAATGGCCGGGGAAGACCCGGAGCGCGCGGCTCCGGAAATCTAGCGTCCCCCGAGGGAAATCACTTGTAGCGGTAGACGATCCGACCACGGGTCAAGTCGTAGGGCGAAAGCTCCACGACGACGCGATCCTCGGGCAGAATACGGATGTAGTGCTGCCGCATCTTGCCGCTGATGTGCGCGAGAACCTTGTGACCGTTCTCCAGCTCAATCCGGAACATCGCGTTGGGCAATGGTTCGATGACCCGGCCCTCGACCTCGATGGCCCCTTCCTTCTTCGCCATATCCTCCGCGATCCCGTTTCAGGCTGAACCTGGTTGGTTCGAGCTCATCACGTCTATATAGGTCTGCCGTAGTCAAGTGGTGCACTGCGGTGGACCCGGTGCAATACTTCCTTTACGCAGTCGTGGACATGCCACAGCCAGCAGGTAGGTGCACCGCCGACAAAGCTTACCCGTTTCCCCAGATGCGACCAAATACGCCCTGTTCGTAGTGGGCCGGAACACGCTCCGACCCGGCATGCGCGTGCCCGGCGGGATTCCGCGGCCGGGCCGAATGGGTACGGTTACCGTCTAACCGGATGGGTAGGTAACCGCCAAGCTGGGTGGGTGCGAGCTCTCCGAGGCCCGAGCGCGGCACGGGGGAAGATCGCTAAACTACGGCCTGTCCTACCAGACCGCTCAAGCACACGGGGGTTGATGTGAGCCGCAACAACGACGGCCTCCCCATGCTCCCGCCCTGGCTCTCCGAGAGCGACGTCTCCCAATCCGGCTACGAAGCCCCCGTCGAGAACCTCCCCCACGACGACCTCATCCCCGAGGAAAAGTCCCCGCGCCGCCTCTTCGGCCGCCGCAAATCCCGCAAAGACGCCACCCCCGACCAGGACCCCACCCCCACCCGCCAACCCTGGTCCACCTCCGGTGACCTCCCCGCACCCCCCATCACCCCCGAACTCCCCACCGAAACCCGCCGCCCCCAAAGCACCCCGCTACCCGATGCGCGGCGAGCTCCTTCGACCTCCGATGCGCGGCGAGCGCCATCCGGCCCCGAGGTTCAGCAGGGTCCGCACTCGACCACCGCCGCACCTCGAATTCCGCGGTCCCCCGCGCCCACCGGCGGCCCGGCCAACGACGTGCCCTCGCGCTCGGCCCACGACCCGAGCAGCGAACCGCCCTCCGCCGCAGCACGTTTCACCACCCCGCCCGCCCCGGACGCACACCGTGGCACCCCCGCGCCGTCCTTCGGCCAGCCCCGCCCCTCCACCCCGCTCCCCCCGGCCCCACACACCCCGCTCCCCGATGCCCCGACACAGGGCGCACGGCCGCAAGGCGCGCAGCCGGTTGGCCCGCAGCCGGGCACTCGTACGCAGGGACCGACTTCGGGCTCCTTCACGCCCCCGACCGGCGCCCCCGTCATTCCCGATGCGCCGCAACCGACCCCCGCCGCGCAGAGCCAAGACGCGACGACGCGGTACGGCGTACCACCGCAGCTGCCGCCCACGCGGCAGGAGACGCGGCCGGAAGGCACCCAACCCGGCATCCCATCCATTCCCGGCCCGCCACAGCCGAACCCCGCCGCACCGGGCCAGGACGCGACGACGCGTTATAGCGCGGCGTCCGCTCCCGCAGCGAGCGTTGGTGCCCCGCCGAAGCCGTATATCCCGGAATCGCCGTCGTCTGCGGTTCAGCCGGATCCCGTTGCGCAGCGGCCACTCCCGGAGTCCGCGGCGCAGAGCACATCTGGCGTGCCTTCTCAATCGCGGCCGCAACTGCCGGACGCTCCGGGGCAGGGCGGACCGGGACAGGTCGCGGACCCTCGTCTGCACTCGCCGCTGCCGCCGTCGCCGAATAGCGCCGGGACACCGAATGCCGCTGTGGGCGGTGAGCAGTCGGATCCTCTTGCACCGCAGCAGGGTTCATCACAGTCCGGTCGGCGACCGGCGCTTCCCGATGCGCCCGGAGAGGTCGCGAAGAACGGTGCGGGTGCCGCCGGTTCGGTGACGCCACCGCCCGGTGTGCCCGACCTGCCGCCGTCTCCGTCACACGGGGCGGCGACCACGGGGAACAAGGCCGATCTCGGTCCGGGTGGCGCGGTGCCTCCGGAGTTCCCGCTGCCGGGAACAACTGTGGACGACATTCTCGCGCCGCCGCGCGGATCTTCGGCGAGCGCACCCGCGCCGCAGGACGACTCGAAGACCCGAGCCGAGGCTGGATCCGATGTTCCGGCCGCATCCGCCGAGATGACTGTCCGCGTGCCCCTTTCGCCCGCGACGGCTGAAAGCTCCTTCACCGCTGAAGGAGCGGCGGCGGGGCCGGGCACCGGCCGAAATGCCGCACCGGGCGGTCTGCCCGATCCGAGCCTCGGCTCCGTGGCCGACGTTCCGCCCGCTCCGGCGAGCAACGCAGCCGCACAGTCCAGCTCATCGAGTAGCGCGGCCGCACAACCGGACTCGGCGGGTACCACCGGGGAATTGCCCGTGGACAGCGGGCTGGGAACCAATACCGGACGGCACCGGGCAATCGACGTACCGCTGCCGCAGCGACCGGGACCTGTTCCAGAACAGGGCAATTCCCAGTCCAGCCCCTACGGCCCGCGCGGTGGCCAGGGCTCAACCCCCGCCGCGCCGCCGAGCGATGGGCGACAGCGGCCGGCGCCGCCGACACAAAGCCCCGCCGCGCCCGCTCCCCAGGGCACCGCCCCGCACGGAACCGCGCCCAGCCCACAGGGATCCAGCCCGGCAGGCCAACCTTCCGCACCCCATGGCGGCGCAACCGGCCCCCACGGCCCCGGACATCAGGGCGCGCACACCGGCAGCTTCCCGATCACCGCACCCGGCGGACCGGGAATGGCCGCATGGAACCAAAGTCCATATGCACCCCGCCAAGGTTCGCCCGCCGCACCACAGGACGCCGCCCCCAGTGCTCCGGCCCAAGGCACCCCCGGCACCCCGCCGCAGGGCGCCCGGACCGCGCCGCATCAAGGTGATTCGGGTGCGCCCCCGCAGGGCGGAGCGACTCGATCGCCGTTGGGCTCCACACGGGTGCCGGGGACCAACTGGGCTCCCAATCCGCTCATGTCGGGGCCGAATACTTGGCAGCACCCCGCGCTGGGCGAAAATGGCGGTGACGCAGCGAATTCGGGTGGAGCCGCGGGGCGGAACGGGGAGGGCGGTTCACCTGCCGTCGCGACCAGCAATGGCGGGCCGGAGTCGGTTGCCGATCAGCCTCCGGGCGTGAATCGCGACGCATCCGGTGACGCACCGGGGCAGGCGACGTGGGGCGCACCGGGAGCCGGGAAGGCCGGTGGCGATTCTCGTACCCTCGGTCAGCCGGATCCCGTTGCGATGCAGCCTGATTCAGGTGTATCGCCAGGTGTCGCCGACGGACGACAGTCGCACCAGCCTGGTGGATATGGGCAGCCGACGACGAGCGGCTACGGATACGCGGATGGCCCCGGACAGGGTCTGCGGCCTGGCGTAGACGGCCAGGGACAGCACCCTGGCGGGTATGGGCAAGGCCAGCTCGGTGCGAACGGCGAGGGACAGCGGCCCGCTCCGTTCGTTGAGGGACAGCGGCCCGCCCCATATGTTGAGGGACAGCAGCCCGCTCCCTACGGCGGGAGCCAGCCCGGTCTGTCCGGGGCGGGGCAGCAGGCTGGACCTTACGGGCCGGGGCAGCAGGCTGGTCATTATGGCGATGGGCAGCAGGCTTATTCGCCGGGGCAGCAGGCTGGCGGGTATGGGCAGCCGGGTGGGTATGTGCCGCCTTCCGCGCCTTTGCAGTTCGGGGTGGGGCGGCAGGGGCAGCCTTTGCCGTCGTTGGATGATGTGCCGTTGCGGCGGGCCAAGAAGGCGCCGGGGTCGGGGTGGCGGCGGGCTGTGCACCATGTATCGGGTGGGGCCATCAATCCGGGGTTGTCGGCTGAGGAGCGGCGGCTGCAGGAGTTGGTGGCTCGAATTCGGCAGCCGGTGCGCGGGGATTACCGGATCGCGGTGTTGTCGTTGAAGGGCGGGGTGGGCAAGACCACGACCACCATGGGGTTGGGGTCGATCTTCTCGTCGATTCGCGGGGACCGGGTGATCGCGGTGGACGCGAATCCGGATTTCGGGACGCTCTCGCAGCGGGTGCCGTTGCAGACGCGCTCGACGGTGCGGGATCTGCTGCTGGACCCGGGCATTCAGCGGTATTCGGATGTGCGCAGGCATACCTCTCAGGCCGGTAGCCGCCTGGAAGTGCTTGCGAGCGAACGCGATCCGGCGGCGTCGGAGGCGTTCAGCGAGGACGAGTACCGCAGCGTGGCGCGCATTCTGCAGCGCTTCTACAACATCATCCTGACCGATTGCGGTACGGGACTGATGCATTCGGCCATGGCGGGCGTACTGGATCTCGCGCACTCGCTGGTGCTGATCTCGTCCTCGGCGATCGACGGCGCGCGCAGCGCCGCCGCCACCCTGGATTGGCTGTCCCTGCACGGGCACGACCACCTGGTCCGCAATGCGGTCGTGGTGATCAACCTGCCCCGCCCGGGCGCGGCGACGGTCGGCATCAATCAGCTCCGCGACTACTTCCTGTCGCGGTGCCGCGCGGTGCACATCATCCCGTACGACTCGCATCTCGGCGAGGGCGCGGAGATCGATCTGACCCGCCTGCAGAAGGACACCAAGCGCGCGTACGTCGAGTTGGCCGCCACGGTGGCCGACGATTTCGCCACCGATCACCGCCGCTATCGCGGCTGAGGTCCGCCCTGGTCCCGGCCCGCGCATGGACGAAACGGCGCGGCGCGCACCGCGCGCTGCACCGGTTTGTCCACTGTGTCCTGCGTCTCTTTGCGGCAGATTAACTGCGACACCATAAGGTCACGCGCAGGGAGTTGAGTCAGATGCATCTCGGAGCAGCCGTCGGCATGCTGGACGAGGATCGGATGGAGGCCGCGCCGCGGCTCGAATTCGATCCTGGTTCGCAGCCGCCCGGCGCAAGGCTGGTCTGGCAGGGCGCCACGGCGTCGCTGACCGAGCTGATCGAGATCTTTTCCGCACTGGGTCTACACGTCACCACCCATGAGGTGGATACCGATGGCGTGCATACCGAACACCGATTCACGTTCCGCCCCACCGCTTTCGAGCTCACCGAGCCGATGGCGCGACTGCTGGCGGAGGCTTTCGCGGCCGCCGCCGAGGGCGAGTTCGAGATCGACGGATTCACCGGTTTGACCGCCTCGGCCGCACTGCCGTGGCGCGATGTGGTGCTGGTGCGCGCGGCCTGCCGCTATCTGCGGCAGGCGGGGCTGCGCCTGGGCGGTCCGACGATCGCCGAAATCCTCACCGCGCATTCGGATTTCGTGCGCGCGTTCGTGGCGCTGTTCCATGCCCGCTTCGATCCGGCGCATACCGATCGCACCGCACTGGTCGATGCCGCCGACGCCGAGGTCCGTCACCGTCTGGAGGCCGCGACCACGCTGCCCGAGGATCAGTTGCTGCGCGGCCTGTACACCTTCTGCGCGGCGGTGTTGCGCACCAACTGGTTTCAACCGAGCCGCGCGGTCGCCGCGTTCAAAATCGATCCGGCACGACTGTCGCTGTCGTCCCCGATCACCCCGTATCGCGAGATCTTCGTACACTCCACCCGCGTCGAGGGCAGCCATGTCCGCAGCGGTGTGATCGCCCGCGGCGGTCTGCGCTGGTCCGATCGCGTGGATGATTTCCGCACCGAGGTGCTGGGCCTGATGAAGACCCAGACGGTGAAGAACTCGGTCATCGTCCCCATGGGCGCGAAGGGCGCGTTCGTGGTGCGCGGTGGCGTCACCGATCCGGCCTCGGTGGAGTACGCCTACGCCGCGTTCATCGGCGGTCTGCTCGATGTCACCGACAATATCGTCGAGGGTGTCATCACATCCCCGCCGCGCACCGTGGTCTACGACGATCCGGATTCCTATCTGGTGGTGGCCGCGGACAAGGGCACCGCGCGCTTCTCCGATCTGGCGAATTCCATTGCGGTGGCACGCGGTTTCTGGCTGGGTGACGCGTTCGCCTCGGGTGGTTCGACCGGCTACGACCACAAGGCGCTCGGCATTACCGCACGCGGCGCCTGGCGTTCGATTCGCCAGCACTTCGCCGAACTCGGCATCGATCCGGAGGTGCAGCCGTTCACGGTCTCCGGTATCGGCGATATGTCCGGCGATGTCTTCGGCAATGGCATGTTGGAGACCGAGTGCATCCGCCTGGTCGCCGCCTTCGACCACCGGCACATCTTCCTGGATCCCGATCCGGACCCGGTCGTGTCATACAGGGAGCGCACCCGCCTGGCCGCGCTGGAGCGCAGCAGCTGGGCCGATTACGATCGCGCCCTCATCTCCGAGGGCGGCGGCGTCTGGCCGCGCACCGCGAAGTCGGTGCCGCTGTCCCCGCAGGTGCGTGCGCGCCTGGGCGTCACCGCGACCGAACTGCCTGCCCCCGAACTGATTCGGGCCATGCTGAGCGCCGAGGTCGACCTGCTCTTCAACGGCGGTATCGGCACCTACGTCCGAGCCCGGGCCGAACTCGACGCCGAGGTCGCGGACCCGTCCAATGACGAGGTGCGCATCACCGCCGACCGACTGCGCTGCCGAGTCGTCGGCGAGGGCGGCAATCTGGGCCTGACCCAGCAGGCGCGTATCGAATTCGCGGTGGCGGGCGGCAAGGTGAACGCCGATTTCATCGACAATGCCGCGGGTGTAGCCACCTCCGACCGCGAGGTGAATCTCAAGATCGCCCTGGATACCGCGGTGGCGGAAGGTCTTTCGACGGTCGCCGAGCGCAATAGACTGCTGGCCGCCAATGCCGACGCGGTGGCGCGGGCCGTGCTCGCGGACTGCGATCGCCAGGCGCTGGCCATCAGCCTGGCCGAGGCGCACGCCCCGTTCCTGATCGACAGGCACGGCCGCCTGATCGAAAACCTGGAGCAGGCAACCGATCTCGACCGCGCCCTGGAGTTCCTGCCCACCACGGCGGAACTGACCGCCCGCCGCCGCGCGGGCAAGGGCCTGGTGCGACCGGAGATCGCCGTCCTGCTGGCAACCGCCAAAAACCTCGTCCGCGAGGAACTTCTGGCCTCGGACGCCCTGACCGACCCGGTCGTCGCCGGAACTTTGGCGGGCTACTTCCCCGAGAAGATCCGCACCCTGCTGGGTGATCGCCTGCTGCACGAGCATCCGGTGGCCCGCGAAATCGTCGCGGTGGCGGCGGCGAATCAGGTGATCAACCGGGTCGGCCCCGGCATGATCCACCGCTTGGAGGAGCGCCTCGGCGCGGGCACCCCGCAGATCGTGCTGGCCTGCACGGTCGTCGACGAGGTGCTGGACGTCGACCGCTGGTGGCGTGAGGCCCTGGCGATGCCGGGCGTCTCCCCCCAGGTCCGCATGGGCGTCCTCAAGGGCATCCAGGATGCGGTCGAACAGGCGACAGCCTGGCTGCTCACGCATCGCGCCGCGGATTCCTGGTCCGCCGAGATCGACCGGCACGCAGCACTTGTCGCCGAGTTGATCGCGGTCCTGCCCCGCCCGGGCGGTCACTCCGGCCGTGACCTGGCGAACCTGCGCCTGCTCTCCCAGGCCCTGCCCCTGAGCGATACCGCCCGCCGCACCGATCTCCCGGTGGCCCTGGTCGCCCAGACCTACCGCGAACTCGGCGAATTGATCGGCCTGGATTGGCTGGCGACCACCTTCGCCACCACCCGCACCTCCGACCACTGGGAAACTCTGGCCGCCGCGGTCCTGGCCGACGAACTCCAATCCCGTTGGCACACACTGGTGGCCGCGGTCCTGACCGACGCCGCACCCGGCGATGCGGCCCGCGACCACGTGACCGATTGGAAATCCACCCCCGCCGCCCTGCGCCTGGTCGAGCTGGTCGCCCGCCTACGCCGCTCGGGCACAGTCGACATCGCCCGCCTCTGCGTAGTCAACGCCGAACTGGCCACCGCCGCCCTCCCCACCGAACACCTCTGACTGACCCGATGACGCGGGCTGCCTGTCCGCCCGGAAGCAGCCCCGTGAAAGGGTCAGCGACGGGCGATTACGGCCAGCAGGAGTTCCGCGCGCACCAGCGCTTGGTCCAATTGCACGCCCAGGACGGATTCGATCTTGGCGATTCGACTGCGCAGCGTATGCCGATGGACGCCGAGAGCCGTTGCGGCGGTTTCCCATTGGCCGTGCGCTTCGAGGTAGGCGCGCAGTGAGGCGATCAGGTCGGTGCCGTGGCGCTCGTCGTAGTCGACCAGCGGTTGCAGCATGGCCTCGGAGACCGCGCTGAGTACGCGCCGGGCTTCGGGGAAGGCCAGCAGGGCATGTCCCGCGAGAGCGGCCAGTTCGAGCGGGCGCGCACCGGGCAGCGCCGCGGAGGAGGCCAATTCGGCATGTTCCATGGCGGAATTGAAGCGGCGCAGCGGATGTGGGGCGCTGAGTCCGGCGCGAATGGTCGCGCGTACTTCGGCGGGTATTCCGGCCAGGAGTTGTTCGGCGGTCTCCTCGGTGTCCGAGCCCGGCAGCAGGATGGCGGCCCGGTTCCCCGCCAGATGCGCGAAGAGCTGCCGATTCATCGGATGCAGCTGGGTGTCAACGCTTTCCAATGCCCGACTGGCATCGGCGGGGTTGGTACACCAGAGCACCAGCGCGCGAATCCGCCCGGTGCGATCGGCGGCCGTGGCCAGGTGCTGCCACATGATGTCCGGGTCGCCCGGTTCATCCAGCAGCATCACCATGGCCTGGGAGTTCAACCGGTTCTGCGCGATTCGCAATCGCGCGGGCTTCTCGAAATCGAGGGCGAGCAGGGAGCTGGCATGACCCAGCAGCACCTGATCGACCGAGCTGAGCGCGGTGGCGGTGACGACGGCGAGATGCCCGTGCACGGTCTGTCCGGCTGTAATGGCTTGCAGCACAATGTATTGCCCTGATGGCAGCTGAATGACCCCGCTACCGGCTCCATCGCTTCGAGTGGAGAGGAATTCGCCGATCCGCTCGAATATCTCGGCCGCGGGCTGCCGCGGATGCGCCTCGGAGATCGCCCCGTCCGCACCGACCACCAGGACGGTGGCCGACAGCGCGGCGGACAGCTCCTTGATCACCGCGCGCGGCCCCTGGATCGCCGCGCGGGTCATGCGCGGCTGGGCGCGGGAGGCGCGCAGCACCTTCTCGTATTCCTGCTCGGCGAGCCGCTGCATGACCTTCTTTGTGATCGCGCCGAAGGGTGTCGGCAGCGGCACCTCGAACAGCGGCAGCCCGAGCCGATCGGCGGTCTCGACCAGATCCTCGGGCACGGTTTCGTGCGAGAGCCCGACCCCGAATCCGACCCCGGCGACCCCCGCCCGGTCGAGCTCTTCGAGATAGCGCAGTCGGTCCGCGCGACTGAGCGGCAACCCCATTCCGGTGGTGAGCACCAGCTCGCCGCCGGAGAGCCACTGCTGGGCATCGGTGAGCTCGGAGGTCAGGGCGAGCGTGATGGTGCGTCCCAGCCCGCTACCGCCCCCTTTGAGCACGAGCCCGAGCTCGGGTTGGGACAGTACCCATCGGACCGGAATTCCCGCGTTCACAGCGCTCCCGTAGCAAACTGGACAGATTGTCGAAACCTGATTCTGCCCGCACGCCGATCCGGCGGGTGACGCGGGGGTGTGTCGCACAGCACACTGGCTGGCAACAGCACAGCACTCCCCACCAACGAGATCGGGCACACATGACTGACATGCTTCGCAACTACATCGACGGCCGGTTCGTAGCCGCGACCGCCTCGGAGTCGTTCGAACTGATCAGCCCGGTGGACGAATCGGTGACCGGTCGCAGCCCGATCTCCGGCCCGGCCGATATCGAAGCCGCCGTGGCCGCCGCCGCCCGCGCCTTCCCGGCGTGGAAGGCGAGCACCCCGAGTCAGCGTCAGGCCGCGCTGCTGAAGCTGGCAGATGCCATCGAGGCCAACTCCGACGCCATCGTCGAGGCGCAGTGCCGCGACACCGGCCAGCCCAAGCATCTGGTCGCCGCCGAGGAGGTGGCCGCCGGCGCCGATCATCTGCGCTTCTTCGCCGGTGCCGCCCGCATGCTCGAGGGCAAGTCCGCGGGCGAGTACATGGCGGGCTTCACCTCGTACGTCCGCCGCGAACCGGTCGGCGTCATCGGCCAGGTGACCCCCTGGAACTACCCGTTCATGATGGCCGTCTGGAAGATCGGCCCGGCGCTGGCGACCGGAAACACCGTGGTGCTCAAGCCGAGTGACACCACCCCGGGCAGCACCCTGGTACTCGCCGAGCTGACACGGGGCATCCTCCCCGACGGCGTGCTCAATGTCGTGCTCGGGACCGCGGCCAGCGGCGCGGCCCTGGTGAGCCATCCGCGCCTGGACATGGTGGCCATCACCGGTTCGGTGCGCGCGGGTATCGCGGTGGCGACCGCGGCGGCCGAGCAGGTCAAGCGGGCGCACCTGGAACTCGGCGGCAACGCCCCGGTGGTGGTGTTCGGTGACGCCGATCTGGCGACCGCCGCGGACCGCATCGGCGATGCC
Organism: Nocardia acidivorans NBRC 108247; assembly: GCF_001625085.1. Taxonomy (GTDB): domain Bacteria; phylum Actinomycetota; class Actinomycetes; order Mycobacteriales; family Mycobacteriaceae; genus Nocardia; species Nocardia acidivorans. The sequence goes on along the minus strand of NZ_BDAW01000002.1, from coordinate 88,457 downwards.
GCGTTCTTCAACGCCGGTCAGGACTGCACCGCCGCCACCCGCGTGCTGGTGCACGAATCGGTGCACGATGAGCTGGTCGCGGCACTGGTGAAGAAGGCCCAGACCGTGAAGCCCGGCCTGCCGGACGATACCGAGGCCGCGTACGGCCCGCTCAACAATATCCGCCACTTCGAGTCGGTGACCGGCAAGCTCGCGGCCCTGCCCGCGCACGCCACCATCGCCACCGGAGGTAATCGCGTGGGCGACAAGGGTTTCTACCTTGCGCCCACCATTGTCACCGGCCTCCGCCAGGACGATCCGATCGTGCGGGAGGAGACCTTCGGCCCGGTGATCACGGTGCAGTCCTTCACCGACGAGGCGCAGGCGATCCAGCTCGCCAACGATGTCGACTACGGCCTGGCTTCGAGTGTGTGGACTCGGGATCACGGTGTGGTGCAGCGCGTTTCGGCCGCCCTGGACTTCGGTGCGGTGTGGGTGAACTGCCATATCCCGCTGGTGGCGGAGATGCCGCACGGCGGTTTCAAGCGTTCGGGCTACGGCAAGGACCTCTCCGCGTACGGCGTGGAGGACTACACCCGCATCAAGCACGTCATGAGCGCGCACGACTGAGCATCGCCCCTAAAACCCTTTCCGCAGAAGGATTCTCAATGACCGAGATCAGCTACCGGCTCCCGCAGCAGCGGGTGCTGAACACCGCCCTACCGGGCCCGCGCTCGCAGGAGCTGGCCGCGCGCCGCAAGGCCGCCGTCGCCGCGGGTGTGGGTTCGACCGCGCCGGTGTACGCCGCGGACGCCGACGGCGGCGTCATCGTGGATGTGGACGGCAACTCCCTCATCGATCTCGCCGCCGGTATCGCGGTCACCAATGTCGGCGCCTCGCACCCGAAAGTGGTCGCGGCGGTGCAGGAACAGATCGAGCGTTTCGCGCACACCTGTTTCATGGTGACCCCGTACGAGGCGTACATCGCGGTCTGCGAACAGCTGGCCGAGCTCACCCCCGGTGATCACGAGAAGCGCAGCGTGCTCTTCAACTCCGGCGCGGAAGCCGTCGAGAACGCGATCAAGGTGGCGCGCCTGGCCACCAATCGCACCGCGGTGGTCGCCTTCGATCACGCGTACCACGGTCGCACCAACCTGACCATGGCGCTGACCGCGAAATCCATGCCGTACAAGGCGCATTTCGGCCCGTTCGCGCCCGAGGTGTACCGCATGCCCATGTCGTACCCGTTCCGCGACGGCGGTCTGGACGGCGTAGCCGCTGCCCGCGAGGCGATTTCGCGCATCGAGAAGCAGATCGGCGCGGATTCGGTCGCCGCGATCATCATCGAGCCGATCCAGGGCGAGGGCGGATTCATCGTTCCGGCGGCCGGATTCCTGCCGACCCTGGCCGAATGGGCGCGCGCCAACGGTGTGGTCTTCATCGCCGATGAGGTGCAGACCGGTTTCGCCCGCACCGGCGACTGGTTCGCCTGCGACGCCGAAGGTGTTGTCCCGGACATCATTACGATGGCCAAGGGTATCGCCGGTGGTATGCCGCTGAGCGCCATCACCGGTCGCGCCGACCTCCTCGACGCCGTGCACGCGGGCGGCCTGGGCGGCACCTACGGCGGTAACCCGGTGGCCTGCGCCGCCGCGCTGGCCGCCATCGACGCCATTCGCGAACATGACCTGCCCGCCCGCGCCCGCCATATCGGCGATGTCTCGCTGGCTCGTTTCCATGCACTGGCACAGCGGGTTCCGGCCATCGGCGATGTGCGCGGCCGGGGCGCGATGCTGGCCCTGGAGTTCATCCGCCCCGGCACCACCGAGCCCGATGCCGCGCTCACCGCCGCCATCGCCAAGCGCTGCCTGGAGCAGGGTGTGATCACCCTGACCTGCGGCACCTTCGGCAATGTGATCCGCCTGCTGCCCCCGCTGGTGATCAGCGACGAGCTACTCGACGAGGCGCTGACGGTGCTCTGCACCGCCATCAGCGACCTCGCCGCCTGAATTACGGTCAGGGAGAACAATGTTGGAGTATGACCGGATCAGCGGCCTCATCCCCACCGGTGTGTGGATCGACGGCAGGTCCGAACCCGCCACCACCACCTTCGAGGTGCGCAATCCCGCCACCGGCGAGCTGCTCACCGAGGTCGCCGACGGCACCGCCGCAGATGCCCTGCGCGCTCTCGACTCGGCCTGCCGCGTCCAATCGGCCTGGGCCGCAACGGCTCCGCGCGAGCGTTCGGCGATTCTGCGCCGGGCCTGGGAGATCTTGATCGATCGCACCGAGGAGATCGCCCTCCTCATGACCTTGGAGATGGGCAAGACCCTCGCCGAGGCGCGCGGTGAGGTCGCCTACGGCGGCGAATTCCTGCGCTGGTTCAGCGAGGAGGCCGTGCGCATCGGCGGCCGCTACACCGACTCCCCCGCCGGGACCGGCCGCATTCTGGTCACCCAGCGGCCGGTCGGCCCGGTCCTGGCCATCACGCCGTGGAACTTCCCGCTGGCCATGGGTTCTCGCAAGATCGGCCCGGCGCTGGCCGCGGGCTGCACGGTGATCGTGAAGCCCGCCGAGGACACCCCGCTCACCATGCTGGCCCTCGCCCAGATCTTCGCCGAGGCCGGTCTCCCCGAAGGCGTGCTCTCCGTAATTCCCGGCAGCGATGCCTCCGCGATCACCGCGCCGCTGCTCGCCGATCCGCGACTGCGCAAGGTGACCTTCACCGGTTCCACCCGGGTGGGCAAGCTGCTGCTGAAACAGGCCGCCGACACTGTGCTGCGCACCTCCATGGAATTGGGCGGCAATGCCCCCTTCATCGTCTTCGAGGACGCCGATCTGGAGCAGGCGCTGGCCGGTGCCATGGCGGCCAAGATGCGCAATGGCGGCGAGGCGTGCACCGCGGCGAACCGTATCTACGTGCACAATTCGATCCGCGAGGAGTTCGCTTCCCGGCTGGCCGAGAAGATCGGCGCACTGCGCGTCGGCCCCGGCCACGAGCCGGGCGTGGACACCGGCCCGCTCATCAATGAGCGCCAGCGCAATAGCGTCGCCGCCCTGGTGGAGGATGCCGTCGCGGCCGGAGCCGTAGTCCGCACCGGCGGTAAGGCGATCGACGGGCCGGGCTGGTTCTTCCAGCCGACCGTGCTCGACGAGGTGCCGCGCACCGCCCGCATGCACCGCGAGGAGATCTTCGGACCCGTCGCAGCCATCTACGGCTTCGACAGCGAGGAAGACGTCGTGGCCGCGGCCAATGACACCGAATACGGTTTGGCCGCCTACTTCTACACCCGGGATCTCGATCGGGCCCTGCGGGTTTCGAGCGCGCTGGAGGCCGGCATGGTCGGCGTGAATCGCGGCGTCATCTCCGATCCGGCGGCCCCGTTCGGCGGCGTCAAGCAGTCCGGTCTGGGCAGCGAGGGTGGGTCCGAAGGGATTCACGAATACCTCGACACCAAATACGTCGCGCTGACGCGCTGATGTCATCGGCACCCCGGCCCCTGTGCCGGATCAGGTGCCACCCCGCTGTCCGGCACCGCCGCCGGACAGCGGCTCTCCACCGGCGAGGTGGGTGCTTTCGCGGTACCGCCGGACCCAGTACGAGGAGCTTGGATGCTCGTGCAGAACGCTTCCGAGGCGACAGTGCCGTCGCGTGATACCAACGATGCCGAGGGCGGTGCCAGCGGCGCCGCCGCCGCCAGCGGCAGTGCCCATGTTGCCGCAGGCGGCAAGGGCTTGGCCACCAACAAGGTCGGGACCTTCGCCGGCGCCATCCTGAGTATCGCGTCCATCGCGCCCGCCTACACCACCACCGCCAGTATGGGCTTGATCGTGGCCGCGGTCGGCCTGAAGATGCCCGCACTGTTGATCGCCGGGTTCATCCCGATGTTCCTGGCCGCCTACGCCTATCGGGAATTCAGTGCCGAAACCCCGGACTGCGGAGCCTCTTTCACCTGGTCCGCCCGCTCGCTCGGCCCGTACGTCGGCTGGATGGCGGGATGGGGTTCGGTGATCGCCGTCGTCATCGTGCTGGCCAATATCGCGGCCGTCGGCGCGGAGTTCTTCTATCTGTTCGTCGGGCGGCTGGCCCATTCGGAATTCCTTGCCACGCTTGGCGATAACAAGCTCATCAATATCGTGACCACGCTGGCGTTCCTGGCGGCGGCGGGCTGGGCGGCCAGTCGCGGCATCAGCTCGAGTGAGCGCGCACAGTATGTCCTGGTCGGTTTCCAGCTCGTCGTACTGCTGTTGTTCGCCGGTATCGCACTGACCAAGGCCGTCACCGGTGACGCCCCCTCCGGCCTGAGTTTCGATATCGACTGGTTCAACCCCTTCACCGGACTCACCCTGGGTGCGTTCGCGATCGGCCTGGTCGGTTCGGTCTTCATGTACTGGGGCTGGGATACCGCGCTGACGCTCGGCGAGGAGTGCAAGGATCCCAAGCGCACCCCGGGCCGCGCGGGACTGCTGTCCATCCTGACCGTGCTCTGCACCTACCTGCTGCTGGCCGTCGCACTCATGTGGTTCGCCGGTGTCGGCGATACCGGGATCGGTCTGAGCAGCCCGGACACCACCAACAATGTCTTCGGCGCACTGGCCGAGCCGGTCATGGGCGGCGCGGGTGAGCTGCTGCTGTTCCTGGCGGTCCTGGTCTCGGCCATCGCCAGCCTGCAGGCCACCTTCCTGCCCGCCGCCCGCGCCATGCTCGCCATGGGCACCTTCAAGGCGCTGCCGGAGCGGTTCGCCACCGTGCATCCCACCTATCAGGTGCCGCGGTTCAGCACCGCTGTCGCCGCCGTGGTCGCGGGTGGTTTCTATACGATCACCGCGCTGCTGTCCGAGCATGTGCTGCTGGATACCATTGCGGCGCTGGGCATCATGATCTGCTGGTACTACGGCATCACCGCCTTCGCAGCGGTCTGGTACTTCCGCAGGCAGTGGTTCTCCTCGGCCCGCGACTTCGTCTTCAAACTGCTGTTCCCGCTGCTGGGCGGCACCATGCTGCTGGTGGTCTTCGTGATCTCGGTGCGGGAGAGCCTCAAGCCCGAGGTCGGCAGTGGCGCTTCGATTTTCGGTATCGGCCTGGTGTTCTACCTGGGCTTCGGGATTCTGGCGCTGGGCGCGGTGCTGATGCTGGTGCAGCGGCTGCGCGATCCGGAGTTCTTCCGCGGCCGGACCCTGCCGAAGGCGATCTCCGGCGATCCCATGCCGGTCCCCGAAGCGCCGCATCTGAGCTCGCTGTAGCGAATACCGCACTCCCCCAGTCACCTTCGAGAATCGAGAGCCGGAGTAGTCATGAACGTCATCACCTGTTTCGAGCCGCCCGTCTCGCACGCGCGGGTCGACGCCCCGGTGCGCGAGCCGCTGCGCGTGGCGCTGGTCCAGCACCGCTGGCAGGCCGACGGCGAGGCCATGCGCGCCGAGGTGAACGAGGGCATCGCCCGCGCGGCCGAATTGGGCGCGAAGGCGGTCTTCCTGCCCGAGGTGACCTTCAGCAAGTACCCGGCCTTCGAGCGCGGCGGCGCCAATCCCGGTGCGGAGGCCGAGGATCTGACCACCGGACCCACCTTCACCTTCGCGGCCAAGGCGGCCGTCGAGCACGGCGTCTTCGTGCACGCCTCGCTGTACGAGCATGCCGATCAGGGCGACGGCCTGGGGTTCAACACCGCGATCCTGGTGTCTCCCACCGGTGAACTCGTCGGCCGCACCCGCAAGCTGCACATCCCGGTGACCGAGGGCTACTACGAGGACACCTACTTCCGGGCCGGCCCGGCCACCGAGGAGTCCTACCGGCCGCACAGCCACGCCGATCTCGGTGATGTGCGCATCGGCATGCCGACCTGCTGGGACGAATGGTTCCCCGAGGTGGCGCGAATGTACTCGCTCGCCGGGGCCGACATGATCGTCTATCCGACCGCCATCGGCTCCGAACCCGGGCATCCGGAGTTCGATACCCGGCCGCTGTGGCAGCACGTGATCGTCGGCAACGGCATTACCGCGGGCACCTTCATGATCGTGCCCAACCGGTACGGCAATGAAGGCGAAATCACCTTCTACGGTTCCTCTTTCATCTCCGACCCGTACGGCCGGGTGTTGGTGCAGGCCCCGCGCGACGAGTCCGCGGTACTGGTGGCGGATCTGGATCTGGATCAGCGCAAGGATTGGCTGACGCTCTTCCCGTTCCTGGCCACCCGCCGCCCGGACACCTACGGCCGGTTGACCGAACCGGTCGATCGCGAGCACCCGTTCGGGCGGGCGTGATGAGTGCCGAGGGTGTTGAGCGGGCCGGATGGCGTATGCCCGCCGAACACGCACCGCATCGCCGCACATGGATGGCGTTTCCCCCGGCCGGTTCGGAGATCACCGCGACCCAGGACGCGACCGATGACGCGCGGGCCGCGTGGACCGCGGTCGCGCACGCGGTGGCCGAATTCGAACCGGTGACCATGGTGGTCGACCCGGCCGACCTCCGCGATGCCAAACACCTGCTCTCCGGGGCCGTCGACATTCTCGAAGCGCCCCTGGACGACGCCTGGATGCGCGATATCGGACCGACCTTCGTGCATGCCGCCGATGGATCCGTCGCCGCGGTGGACTGGGTCTTCAATGGCTGGGGCCAACAGGATTGGGCCCGCTGGGACAATGACCGCAAGATCGGCCGGATCGTCGCCGAGGCGGCCGGGGTGCCGATCATCGATTCACCCATGGTGAACGAGGGCGGCGGCATCCAGGTCGACGGCGCGGGCACGGTGATCCTCACCGAGACCGTGCAGCTGGATCCCTTCCGCAACCCGGGCCTGACCAAGGCCGACGTCGAGGCCGAACTGCGGCGCACCATCGGCATCGACTCCGCGATCTGGCTGCCGCGCGGGCTGTGGCGCGATTCGCAGCGCTTCGGCACTCGCGGTCATGCCGATATCGTGGCCGCGCTGCCGTCACCGGGTGTGATCCTGGTGCACGATCAGCGCGATCCGGAGCATCCCGATTACGAGTTGAGCCGCGAACTCTTGAAGCGGTTCGAGACCGAGATCTCCTGCACCGGAAAGCCTTTCGAGGTGATCCCGGTGCCCGCACCGCGCACGCTGCGGGATGAGGAGGGCTTCGTGGACTTCAGCTACATCAACCATTACGTCTGCAATAAAGCGGTCGTTCTCTGCGGCTTCGACGATGCGAACGATGCCGAGGCCGCCGAGATCATGGCCCGGGCATATCCCGGGCGCACCATTGTGACGGTCGACGCGCGGGAGATCTTCGCGCGCGGCGGCGGTATCCACTGCATTACCCAGAATGAGCCGCTTCCGGCTCACTGACCTGCGTACAGGTCATGGGCATGATCCGGCCCGTACACGCCGATCTGGCGAATGAGGGGCGGGCCGGTTCACCGAATAGGCGCGGGCATGATCGTGACCGTGCGCACATACTGAATTGGCAACCTTCGGGTTATCCGAAGATTCCGAATTACCGGTAAGGAGCTCTCGTGGCTGTCATCACTCGTGACGTCGTGATCGTGGGTGCTGGACCGTCCGGCCTGACCGCCGCCGCGGAACTGCGCAAGGCCGGCCTGTCGGTGGCGGTACTGGAGGCCCGTGATCGGGTCGGCGGCCGCACATGGACCGGCGAGTTCGACGGGGCCATGATCGAGATCGGCGGCCAGTGGCTGTCCCCGCACCACACCGCAGCGCTCGCGCTGGTGCAGGAGCTGGGCTTGCAGACCTTCTCCCGCTACCGCGACGGCGAATCGGTCTACCTGGCCGCGGACGGCACCCGGCAGCAGTTCACCGGTGACGTCTTCCCCGCGCCCGCCGAGACCGCCGCCGAGATCGACCGCCTCATCGCCCTGCTCGACGAGCTCGCGGCCGAGGTCGGCGCGGAGGCCCCGTGGACGCATCCGCAAGCGGCGGAACTGGATTCGATTCCGTTCAGCATCTGGCTGGAGCGCCAGTCCGATAACGAGTACGCCCGCGAGACCGTCGCGTTCTTCGTCGCCGGCGCCATGCTGACCAAGCCCGCGCACACCTTCTCCACCCTGCAGGCGCTGCATATGGCCGCCGCGCAGGGCTCCTACACCGCGCTGGCCACCGATACCTTCATGCTCGACAAGCGCGTTATCGGCGGTATGCAACAGGTTTCGCAGCGTCTGGCCGCCTCGCTGGGGGCCGATGTGCACCTGAACGCGCCGGTGCGCAAGATCCAGTGGTCCGATGCGGGCGTCACCGTCTTCGCCGACGGCGATCTCGAGGTGCGCGCGGGTCGCGTGGTGCTGGCCGTCCCGCCGAACCTGTACGCGGGCATCAGCTTCGATCCGCCGCTGCCGCGCCGCCGCCATCAGATGTACCAGCACATGTCCTTCGGCTTCGTGGTCAAGGTGCACGCGGTCTACGAAACCCCGTTCTGGCGCGAAAAGGGCCTGTCCGGAACCGGTTTCAGCGATACCGACATGGTCTCCGAGGTCTACGACAACACCAACCACGGCGTGGACAACGGCGCCATGGTCGGCTTCATCGCCCACGAGCAGGCCGACGCCTACTTCGCCATGGGCCCCGCCGAGCGCAAGCAGGCCGCCCTGGACTGCCTGGTCCGCTACCTCGGCCCCGAGGCCGCCAACCCGATCGTCTACTACGAATCCGACTGGGGCACCGAGGAATGGACCCGCGGCGCCTACGGCGTCAGCTTCGACCTCGGCGGCATGACCCGCTACGGCCACGACCATCGAGACCCCATCGGCCCCATGCACTTCGCCTGTTCGGACCTCGCGGGCCACGGCTTCCAGCACGTCGACGGCGCGGTCCGCATGGGCCAGCGCGTAGCCGCCGCCATCGTCGCCCAGCGCAGCCTGGTCTGAGAGCGTCCCCCTTCCGCCCCGCACCGAATGGCCTGCGCCCGCGACCGATGCCAGGTTCTTGATCGGTTGCAGGGAAGCGACAGCGGTCATCGGTGTCGTGGCGTGGGGGGCTTATGCGGTACAGGTCGGGTCGATTCGTCATTGCCGCAGCGGGTTTGCTGCTGCTGATCGCTGGCTGCGGTGGCAATTCCGGTGGCGCCGTCGATTACGGCTCGTATCTCTCGGGCGACTCACCGCACCGGTGGTCGACTTCGATGTCGATGGCGAGACGCATTGGCTGGCGTCGGTTTTCGCGGTTGGTGTGCCATTGAGTCAGGCGGTCGAGGAATACGGACCACTGCCGATCCGGCCGCCTGGTCGACGAGCGTGTCGTACAGCTGGGGGTGTACGGCCCAGTCCGGAGGGCAGCGACTGCACCTGCAACCGGGCTATACGACGGCGCTCATGAAGCCGACCGCCACCCAACTCGATGACGCACCCCTGCACGCGGCCGACGATCCGACCGGTCTGGATTGCGATCGGGGCGTCAAACTCGGTGCCGGGGAACAGATATGGGGCATTGCGGTCAATCTCAGCCATGCCGCCAACTGCGACTTCGCGGTACATGTGATGGAGCGCCTGCTCGCGACGCGCGCGACCGCGCCGATGTGGAGCGATACCGCATCACCGGCCCGCGTCGATCGTGCGCGGTGGTGCCCCGGGCCGCGCTCGACACCGCCCTCGGGCCGCTCTCGCAGACGCCGCCGCTGGCCACCGCGCACGGTTGCCAGTGGCAAGGCTCCTCGACCCTGGAGGTGAGCACCCAGTGGACGGATCTGTCGACCATGCGGGGCGACGCCGCGATCGACCTGGGCGACGGACACCCCGCCCTGCCCCGAAGCTCCACTCTCACTTCGGGTTGCGAGCTGCTGTACGCCTATCGCACCGTGGCCGGTCGGCAGGAGATCGTCGAGGTCGGCATCGAGGGCGCCAAGGGACAGCGCGAAGTCCACTGCGCCACCGCACGATCGATCTTGGTCGCGCTCATACCCGCACTGCCGAAGGCGAATTGCCGTTCCGGGTGTGGTCCGGGCCACCCTCGGACCCGGACCACCGGAACGCCTACCAGGCCGGGAGTCGCCGGCGCCCGGCCAGTACGTCTCGGACGAGATCGTCGTAGGCGTCGGACAATTCGGCTAGATGGTGCCAAGCGCCGTGCAACATCTCGTCATGGGCGTCGAGGGTCATCAGCGCGTGGTGCGCACGGACCGACGCCTCCGCCAATCGATCGATGACCGACCCGACGGTTTCGGTGTGCAGGGTGGCGCCCAGCCGATGCTGGGGCACCGATCGCACAATCCAGTCGTCAATGGCCATCACCAATTCGATTCGGCGACGCTTGTTTTCGATAATGGCGGTGGGGTCGGTCTCGCCCCCCGTACCGCCGCGGCCCACTATGCGCCGCTCATGCAGCACCGCGAGATCATGGGCGAACCACAGCAGTGGTCCACCGATCACGCGGTGACCGCGGCAGGCGCGCAAAAGTAGGTCGGAGGTCGGTAATAGGCCGTGCGTCAGGGCATGCGCGTCCATGTCCGCATACTGATCGGACCTGTCGGACAAAGCCACAACGACCGTATTTGATGTCTCCGAACCTGCCACGTTGCCTCGCGTTCATCGTCGAACAACACCGCATTCAGGACGTTCATTACAATAAACCTCAGAATGTGCCTGTCAAGCCTTACACGGCGATTCGGCACCCGGAGTAGACTTCGGGGCCTTGAAGCAACAACCAAGGAGCGAGATGGCGGACGGTCCGAGATACCAACGGATCGCAGACCTCCTCCGCGAGGAGATCCGCGCCGGCAAGTGGAGGCCGGGCGATCGACTACCCAGCCACAATGAGCTGGCCGACCAGATGCAGGTCTCGATCACCACCGCTCGCAACGCGATTCAGCTCCTCGTTGCCGAAAATTTGGTGTACACAGCAACTTCCAGGGGCACCATAGTGCGCAGCCAGGAGGTGCTGGAATCGGTTGTCACCAACTATATTCGGCCGGATCGCCCGCGTGCGGTGAACGATATCTTCGTGGAGATCGCCCGGGCGGCGGGTCGCGAGCCATCCAAGCAGTTCAGCGCACGGATGGAACCGGCCAGTCCGGACGTCGCGCATTGGCTGGGTGTACAACGGGATTCGTGGGTGGTGTCCCGCACGGTGATGCAGTACCTGGACAATGAGCCGTGGTCGTGGGAGGTGAGCTTCTATCCCCGCGATCTCGCCGAGGCGACCGGAATCGACCACCCGTACGACATTCCGGAGGGCACGACACGCCGACTCGCCGAGCGTGGTTTCGCCGAGACCGCGCATCGGGATACCGTCGTCGCGCGCCCGGCCACCGCTGAAGAGGCCGCCGTGCTCGGCGTCGGTCCAGGCACCATCCTGCTGGACCACCTGCGCATCGGCGCGAACCATGAACGCATCACACGCGTCACCCGCCATCGTTCCACGGCGGCCCGCAACCGCCTGGCTTACGAGCTGGGCGACGACCCAGGTACGGACATCATTCGCAAAACACTCGGCGCCCCACCGCCTCCCGGCAACTCCCACTCCTTCGAGAGCTCGCTGCTACCCGGCTCGCCATGACCCCGCACCTACGCCCGGCCCGGCTCACCGACATAGGAACCATCACCCGGTTCCGGCTCCAGCGCACCAGCTGGCTCGCAGCCCGCGGTAGCGATCAGTGGACCCGGGCCGGACGCGGCCTGCCCATCGAGACCTTCGTCCGATCGGTGGCCCGCGCCGTCGACAATGGCGAAACGTGGATGGCCGAGATCGACGGTGAGCCCGCCGGAACCATCACCGTGAACGACCGCGCCGATGACGGCCTGTGGTCTCCCGGCGAGATCGCCGAAGCGGTCATCGTCCACTACATGATCGTGGACCTGCGCTTCGCCGGTCACCGCATCGGCCACGCGCTGCTCGAGCACGCGGCACACCTTGCCGCCCACAGCAATCGGGACTGGGTCCGCCTCGACGCCTGGACCACCAATGAGGGCCTGCACAACTATTACATCCGTGCCGGCTTCCGGCAGGCGCGCTTCGCGGGCCCCGAGGCCACCGGTCCCTCCGGCGCGCTGTTCGAACGACCTACCGCGAGTTGGCTTTCCACCCGCAGACTGCCCGACCCGGTCACCCACGCCGCCCAGCCCCGGTTGCACGCGGGCTAGCGAGCCAACTGAATCAGGTCCGGACCGCCGGCGCGGGTGCTGAGATTGCCGCGCCCAGGGGGCAGGAACCTGGGAAGGACACCCGCGATGAAGCCGCCTTCGTCGCGGGCGCCGGACATGATCAGGGCGGCGCGGCCGTCGGCGCGCAGGTCCGCCAGCACCGGATCGGCGTCGAACGCGCGGTACGCGCCGGACACCGGCCGGGTCAGGATCAGGTGGAATCCGAGATGCTCTGCCTGCGATAGTGATTCGGCCAGCGCGTCGAGTGGGTTCGGCGAGCCCGCGCGGACCACCCGCTCATAGTCGTCTACGAGCAGGTAGATCTCCGGCCCGGTCCACCAGTCCCGTTCCCGAATGTTTCGCGGGGTGAGATCCGGGCCAGGAAAGCGCCTGTCGAGATACTCGGCCAGGTCACGGGTCAGGATCAGGCCGGATTCATGGGCGCTCGCGTATCCGGCCAGATATTCGTCCGGGATCGCATCGGAGAGCGTCCGGCAGGGATCGATGGCCAGGATGCGCGCCTGCTCCGGTGTGGAGTTCTCGGTGATACCGCGAATCAGGTTGCGCAGCAACGTCGTCTTACCGCATTCCCGTTCCCCGAATACCATCAGATGCGGCTCGATATCGAAATCCATTGCCCACGGCAGTAATTCGGCTTCGGTGAGACCGAGGACGATTCGAGTGGGACCCTGTTCGACCCCCGCGTCGTCCGCCAGGCTCTGTAACTCGGCGCGGGTCAGATCGGTGGGCAGCAGGGGGATTTCGGGCGCGCGATAGTCACCGCGTGATCGCGTTGCCGCGGCCTCGAAGAGCGGCTCGACGATGACGGGACGGCGACCGCCCCGTTCGGCGGGATTCTCCGGCGACAGATCGATCCGGGTCAGGATCGCATTGCGCACCGAGGGACGGATCTGGGACCACGTGGAGGCCGTCAGTATGAGGTGGATGCCGTACGAAAGCCCTTCCCGGCAGAGCTCATTGACGCTGTACTCCATCCCGTAGTGGTCCTCGGTGAGCACCAACCAGTGGTCCACCACGAGGAAGACATCACCGAAACCGTCCCCCAGCACCGGATCGCCGATCGAACCCGCCTGCCGGGCGCTGTGCTGCCAGTCCCGGAATTCGGCGATATCCCGAATGCCCAATCGGGCGAAGCTCTCCCGGCGGCTCCGCAACAGGGCCATGAGTTCGAAGACTATGCGGCGCAACCGTTCATCGTCGCGGCCGTGCGCGATGGAGCCGACATGCGGGAGCGCGGCGATGTCGGTCAGGCGGCGTCCGAAATCGAGGCAGTAGAACTGCACCTGCTCGGGTGTGTGCACGGCGGTGATCGCGGTGATCAGGTCGTACAGCGCGGCGTACCGGTCGGCGTCCGTGCCGCCGACCAGCATCGCATTACCCGCCTCACCCGAGAGGTCGAGCCGCAGTGCCTGACCGCCGGGCAACTACAGGCCCGGCAGGTCGGCGATTTGGATCATTTCCTGACCGCGGCTGCGGGAGGCGAGGATGCCGCGGCCCGGGGGCAGCTTCATCGGGCGGATATCGCCGATGAGTTTGCCTTCGTCGCGGGGGCCGGACATGAGCAGGGCGTCCACCGACATGTTCTTCATCGCGCCCAGTACGCCGTCGTAGAGGGCGCGCGAGACGCCGCCCATCCGGCGGGTGACAATGACGTGCATACCGATATCGCGCGCCTGCGGAAGGTATTCGACAAGGGGCGCAAGGGGATTCATCATGCCACCGGTCGCGACCATATCGTAGTCGTCAATGACGATGTAGATCTCCGGACCGCTCCACCAGCTGCGCTCACGCAACTGCTGGGGTGTGATATCCGAACCGGGGATGCGCTTGGAGAGGTAGTTCACCACCTCCTGGATCATCGGTCCGCAGGTCTGCGAGGAGGTCGAATACCCGGCCAGCTGATCGCCTTCCAGCGCGCCCAGCAGGGTGCGGCGGTAGTCGATGAGGATGACGCGGGCCTGTTCGGCATTGGAGTTCTCCGCGATGCCGTGAATGATGTTGCGCAGCGCGGTGGTCTTACCGCACTCCACATCGGCGAAGATCATCAGATGCGGGTCGGCCGCGAAATCCAGGACCAGTGGCGCCAATTCGGCCTCGCCGATACCGACGACGATCTTGGTGGCGCTGGGCTGGATACCGTGCGCGTGCGCCAGCCGCAGCACCTGATCGCGCGGAATGTTCAAGGGCAGCATGCGAACATCGGGTGCGCGGCGCTCGCCGTACAGCGCGATCATCTGCTCCTTGGCCGCGGCGACGCCCTCGGGCAGCGTGGCCGGATCGGTATCGGAGTCCAAGCGCGGCAACGCGATCAACAGGTGCAGCGGATCGGCGGTGAGACCGCGACCCGGCTGATTGACCGGTACGTTCACCGCGACCCGGCGGCCCATCTCCGAGTCCGACGGATCACCGAGCCGCAATTCGATGCGGGTACCGATCATATCCTTCATGGCGGGCCGGATCTCGGCCCACCGGTTGGCGCTCAGGATCACGTGAATGCCGTATGAAAGACCCTGTGCGGCAAGGGCTCCGACCTGAGGCTCCAGGGTGTCGAAGTCCTCGCGGAACACCTGCCAGCCATCGATGACCAGGAAGACGTCACCGAACTTGTCCTGCAGGATGGGATCGTCCATGGCGCCCGCGGCGAGTGCGGCGTGCTTGCGCCGCCGGAACTCGGCCATGGATTCGATACCGAGCGCCGCGAACCGCTCCTCGCGCTGTTGCAGCAGGGTGATGAGCTCGGCGATGGTGCGCCGCAGGCGATCCACATCGAGCTTGCTGGCGACCGAGCCCACATGCGGGAGCCCGGACATACTGCCGAGACTGCCGCCGCCGAGATCGATGCAGTAGAACTGCATCTGCTCGGGCGTATGGGTCGCCGCGGCGGACATGATGATGGTGCGCAGCGCGGTGGACTTACCGGCGAGCTTGCCGCCGACCACCGCCACATTGCCCTGTGCGCCGGCCAGACTGATGGTGAGCACATCACGCCGCTGCTCGTAGGGCTTGTCGATGATGCCGATCGGCATCCACAGCTGTCCGTGCCGATTGACCGGCGAACTCCACTCCGGATCGGGCAGCAGCATATCGACGGTCGGCGACTCCTCCAGCGGTGGCAACCACACCTCGTGCGCCGGACGGCCGTGTCCGGTAAGGCGTTTCACCACCACCTGGAGCAGCGTATCGGGAATGCCCTCGTCCGCGGGCGGGGGTGGGGGCAGCAGATCGAGCGGATCGAGCGGGTTCTCCGGCTCGGGAAGGGCCAGCATTTCCACCGGCCCGGCGGTGAATTCGCGCGGCGGGGCCTCGGCCACGGCCCGCCCGTCCGCCTGCCGGGTGGCGCGCGGTGCGACATACGGTCCGGACACATAGGTGGCGTTGAATCGCAGCGGATCCGACGCATCGCTCTTGAGATAGCCCGAGCCCGGGATACCGGGCAGATGGTAGGCATCGGTGATCCCCAGCACGGCCCGAGACTCGTTGGCGGAGAACGTCCGCAGACCGATCCGATAGGACAGATGCGAATCCAGTCCGCGCATCTTGTTCTCTTCCAGGCGCTGCGAGGCGAGCAGCAGATGCACGTGCAGCGATCGGCCGAGTCGGCCGATCATGACGAACAGATCCGCGAAATCCGGCTTCTGCGACAGCAATTCGGAGAACTCGTCGATGACCACGAACAGCGCGGGCAACGGGTCCAGCGGCACACCGGCCGCGCGCGCCTTCTCGTAATCGGTCACATTGGCGAAATTGCCCGCCGTGCGCAGCAATTCCTGTCGCCGGTTCATCTCACCGGCGAGCGCGTCGCGCATACGGTCGACGAGCGAGAGCTCCTCTTCGAGGTTGGTGATGACCGCCGCGACATGCGGCAGCGGATCCATGCCCAGGAAGGTCGCACCACCCTTGAAGTCGACCAGCACCAGGTTCAGCTGATCCGGCGAGTGCGTGGCGACCATCGAAAGCAGCAGCGTCCGAAGGAATTCCGACTTGCCCGAACCGGTCGCGCCGATGCACAGGCCGTGCGGGCCCATACCGTTCTCCGCGGATTCCTTGATATCGATTTCGACGGGCGTGCCGTCGGGGGTGATGCCGATCGGCACCCGCAGTCGTTCGCGCCCGTAGCGCGGCCGCCACACCTTGGCCGGATCGATCTGCGCGGCATCGGGAATCTTCAGCAGCGCCATCAAACCCGGATCCGCGGTGCTCGAATTGTCGCCGAGACTGACGATCTGCGCCGCGGTCGCCACCCGGTATCGCGCGAGACTGCGCGAGAACGCCTCGGCCTCGGCGAGGGTCACCACATCGGCGGTGGCGAACTTCTCGGCGCCCGCCGCGCTCTTGGCGAAGACGTCACCACCGGAGGCCACGAGTTGCAGTCCGCGACGGGCCGCGAGGCTGTTCTCCGCCGCGCTCAAATCGATGACGGTGACCGCGTCCAAACCGGATTCGCTGATCAGCCGCTCACTACCGCTCACATAGCCGTCGTCGATGATGACGACGAAATGCAATCGCCCCTGTGTCGGTTGCGGATTGCGCATGAAGCGCCCGCGCTCGAGCAGATCGTCCGCGAGCGCGGTCTCGAACTCACCGAGTGAGCGGTACATCATGCGGGCCGCGCCCATACCGTCACGCTGGGTCGGATGCTGCAGCTGCGGCAGCCATTTCGCCCACGCCCACGCCTGCGAGTCCGGATCGGCGCAGACGATGGCCACGGCCACATGGTCCGGTCCGTGGAAGGCGCACAGCTCGATGAGCATGCCCCACACCAGTTTCCGCGCGTCCTCGGCCGGTCCCTCGACATTGATGGCCGGGAACGCGCGCAGCGAGACGGCGGTCGGCAGCTGATGCACCACCGAATGCGTGCGTACGAAGCGCCGCAGCGCCACGGTCGACACCGGCTCCAGATCCTCCAGCGGACCGGTCTCGGGTCGCGCGAGTTTGGCTGCGAGCCGGTGGGTTCCGATGCCGACCCGCACATGCCCGAAGTCGGGATCATTGGGCCGCCGCTCCCACATACGCCGGGTGCCGACCACCGAATGCAGATCGGCGGGCTCGGGATGACTCCAGACCAGCGTCTCGAGCTGCTTGAGCGCGGTGCGCCGCACCTCCCGCCGGGTCTGGTCGAGGTACCGGAAGTAGTCCTTGCGCTCCTCATTGAGTTCGCCGGCGCTCTTGTTGCCGCCGCGCTGACCCATGAACATGCCGGCCATCGACATGATCATCATCATCGGGAACATCATCATCATGGGGTTGGTCAGAATGGACCGCCCCATCATCGCCATCATGGCGATCATGCCGACCATGGCGACCACCATGACCACCGGCATCAGCTTGCTGAGCAGATTGCCCGGGACCGCGCGCGGGATCTCCGGCGGCGGCGTGAGCGCCATCTCACCGCCGGGCGCGCGGGGCGGCGCGATGCGCGGACGACGTACGAAACCTTCGGTAGCCATGAGTGTTTCTCCGGTCGTTACGAATCGAGGTCGGGCAGCTCGTCGTCGCGGCGAGCGCGCCGGAATGGAATCGACAGTGCGAGACCGATTCCCAGCGCGGCGAGACAGACGATGGACCCGATGACGGCGACCAGACGCGGCAAAGCGTCCGGCCCGGCGGGCTTTTCGGGGGCGGGGAAGGCATGCGGGGTATTCGCGCCGACGCCGATCGGCTGCGCGGGCAGCTGTGCGGTGAGCGCCGCCAGCGGATCGATGAGTCCGTAGCCGATGCGGTCGTCGCGCCCCGCGCCGGGACCGGGCGCGTGCGCGGTGCGGGTGATCCGGTCCATGATCTGCTGCGCGGACATATCCGGGAATTTCGCGCGCAACAGCGCGGCCAATCCGGAGACGTACGGCGCGGCGAAGCTGGTGCCATTGATGGACTGCGCCTCGCCCTTGTCGTTGTATCCGGTGGTGTTGACGAGTCCGGACGCGCCGGGCTTGTTATCCAATGACGTGATCTTGGTTCCGACCGCCGCCACCCCCACCCACGGGCCGTGCAGCGAGAAATCGGAGGGATTGCCGTCGGAGTTGACCGAGGCCACGGTCAGCACATACGGGCTGAACCAGGCCGGACTGGCCACGG
This sequence comes from Nocardia acidivorans NBRC 108247, assembly GCF_001625085.1. Taxonomy (GTDB): domain Bacteria; phylum Actinomycetota; class Actinomycetes; order Mycobacteriales; family Mycobacteriaceae; genus Nocardia; species Nocardia acidivorans. Next base: position 70,336 of record NZ_BDAW01000002.1, on the reverse strand, counting down.
TTTTCACCTTGCCCCAACCGGTTCCGTCGTTCTGGGTGCCGCATCCGATGGCGGAGTCCACATTTCCGGCGGCGGCGACCACCACGACGTCGCGGTCGTAGGCGTATTTGGCGGCCGCGCCCATGGCCGCGTCCGCGGAGTCCCCCGGGCTGGAACAGGCGGCCAGCGAGAGATTGACGACCTTCGCGCCCATATCCACCGCGCGCACCACCGATGCGGCGAGGGTGAGCACATTGCCGTAGCCGCCGCTGGTCATCTTGCCCGGCTGATCGCCGTTGTTCTGATCCTTGGCCTTGTACATTTCGCTGTTCTGCCGGATGGAGAGAATCTCCGCGTCCGGCGCGACCCCGACGAAGGCGTCATCCGGGCTCGGCCGCGCGGCGATGATTCCGGCGACCAGCGTCCCGTGCCCATCGCAGTCGACGGTGCCGTCGCTGTCGGCGGAGACGTAATCCCCACCCGCCTGGACCGGGCCGAGGCGCGGATGCCGGGTCACCCCGGTATCGATCACCGCGACCTTGACCCCCGCCCCCGTGCTGAATTGCCATGCGGCAGGCAGGTTCAGCACGCGCTGGGCGAGCGGTTCGTCCTTCTGCGCGGAGCCGGTCATCAGGGGTTCGGCGCAGAAGTGCTGCTTCTCGGTGACATCGGGCGGGGCGGCCTTACCGCTGAGCGCCTGCGCCTGCCCGAGCGCGCCGTCGTCGATCTTCGGCGGCGTGAGCTCGGCCGCGGCCACAGCCTGCGGGCTCAGCAGCGCGGCGCCGAGAACAGCTGTGGCGCAGACGATCCGAGCCCAGCCGCCCCCCGGCGATCTCATATGTTGCGCGCCATCGAGTAGACATCGGCTAGCCATAGCACCAGCGGGACGATCGATACGATCAGGCCGTATTCGAAGATCTCATTGAAGCGCCGGGTCACCGGGGTCACCTCGATGTGCGGACCGATCACGCCGAAGACGATGGCGGCCGCCGCGAAGGCGAGCAGCAATCCGGCCGAGACCAGCGGCATACCGTCGTCCGCCAGGGCGAGCGCCACCAGCAGAATCACGAAAGTCAGTGCGCCACCGGCGATCAGGACGGTGGCCTGGGTGAGATCGGCGAAGGCCCGCCCGCGCAAGCACAGGATGATCGCCACGACAACGGCGAGCGCGATGCCCTGCCAGCGCGAGGCGCCCAGCGGATCGGCCGCGGCCACCGCGCCGAAGGTCGCGCCGAGCGCCGCGCCCACCACCATGCCGGTCTGGAACTGATTGGCGACGCGGGCGCGCATACCGAGCCCGTGCGCCGAGGGCAGCACGGTCGCGCCGATGGCGCCGATGCCCTCGATGGTCGGACGGGGTTCATGATCGGCCGGATCGATGGCCGCACCGGCGGTCGGCACCGGCGGCACCGGGAGCCGGGCCAGCATGGCGGCCAGTCGCGGTACCGCCGAGAGCAGCAGAATCGACGCGACCAGCACTCCGGCAGCGAGTTTCGGGGTGGCGGTGTCCCAGCCCATGCGGACCGCGGCCGCGCAGCCGAGGAAGATCGCGAGGGTGACGGCCGCGGCGACAATGGCCGCGCCGGTGCGGATCAACCGGTAGCCGATGACCGCGACCAGCAAAGTCGCACTGGCGCCGAGCAATACGTGCGGCGCGCCCAGCGCATGCGGCACCGCCAGCGCCGCGCCGCCGAAGGTGAGCAGCAGAAGCAGCAGTGTGAGTACGGTCGCGGTCAACTCGTCCGCGTATTTGCGCTCGGCGATCATGGCCGCCACCAGCGCGGCGACCGCGCCGCCGAGCAGCATGGCCGGTGCGACGAATTGGTCTCCGGCGCCGCGCGATACGGCGCCGAGCAGCAGTGCGAAGAGGGTGGCGACGATGGCCGCGCAGAGTCCGGTCCAGCGCGCCGAGGCGGGCGACCAGCCGCGGAACTCCTCGGAGGTGAGCCGCGAGACCGCGTCGATCACATCGTCGAAGAGCGCGGGCGCTTCCTTGGCGGCGACGGCCCGCAGCACCAGCAGTTCACCGTCGTAGATCTCGGCGTCATTGAGCGTCTGGCTGGGCGCGATCATATCGCGGCCGAGTTTGGCCAGCGTCCAATGTTGCGGCTGGAGCGGCGTTCCCCCTTCTTCGCCGCCCAGTGGATCCGGATTCCGAGATTCGATAAGTCTGACCAGATCGCCGATGAAGGCGGCGATCGGCGCGTTTGCCGGTAGACCGACGTCGAGCTGGGTGTTCCCCCCGATGACGGACACTCGGCACAATTCGGGTTCAGCGGCGCCCAAGCCGCTGATCGACTGTGCGGTCACTTGCTGAACTGCTCCCTCACCCTCGTAACAGTTGCCCGCCCAGGGCGGTTAACCATAATGTATCCGACTGTCCGCAACTGTGCGATCCGCCCGTGTGGATGGGGATTGTGAACGAAAGCCTAACCAGGTTCAACGAATTCGGGGTTCGACTACGATGATCGACACTCGCCAGGCCCAACGCGCCTTCGACGCGGGGGTGCTCTCTCTGGGGTTGAGCATCGACGGGCAGGAGTCCAACAAGGACCTCGACTACGCGAAGCTGGCCTTTCAGCGCGCGACCGAGTGGGATCCCACCATGTGCGATGCCTGGTTGGGCCGGGCGGTAGCGGGTGAGGTAACCAAGGACGTTCTGCACAACCTCTACAAGTGCAGCACCATCTCCCTGGGACGGGAACAGCGGCGGTTGGGGCTACCGCCCCGGGTGCTTGCTGGACGTTTTCTGCCGGGTCTCTACATCGATTACCCGCTGGCCAGTTTCACCGAGATCTGGCTCGCGTACGCCGCGCATCTGATCGCGGACAAACAGTTCGACGAGGCCGAGACCGTGCTCAACGAACTCGAGCAGCATCGCCGGGCGCGCTCGGGTGAACCCGACTTCGAAATCGACGGCCGGGTCAGCAAATACGTGCGCGGCATCCTGCACTACAACACCCAGCGCTGGTCCGATGTGATGACCGTGCTCGCGGGTTCGGAGGGCTGGGAGGATCCCTATCTGGCCGCCGGCGCACATGTGATGGTGGGCACAGCGTGCGCGCAGCTGGGATTGTTCGGCGAGGCGATCCGGCGCATGGAACAGGCCGAGGCGGGCCCGATTCCGGCCGCCCGCACCGCGGCCATGTTCTGCCGCGGCCTGTGCCTGCGCGAGACCGGCGAGGCCGATGAGGCGCAGGCGCTGTTCGAGAAGGTGTATTCGCAGGCGCCGGATTTCGAGGCCAATACCGCCGCCATGCGCGATCGGACCTACCGCATCACCGTCACCTCCAAGGAGGTGATCGAGGCGCGCACCGATAAATGGGATCCGGCGTCCGCGCCGTCGCTGGAGGAGAAGCGGCAGGCCGAGAACGAGGACCGCGCCAAGAGGATTCTCGAGGAGGCGCGCGCCGAACTCGACAGGCAGATCGGCCTGACCGCGGTGAAAACCCAGGTCGCTCGATTGCAGTCGAGTGCGCAGCTGGCGAAAATCCGTGCGGAGAAGGGGCTTTCGGCCTCCGCCCGCGGGCAGCATCTGGCCTTCACCGGTCCGCCCGGCACCGGTAAAACCACCATCGCGCGGGTGGTCGCCAAAATCTATTGCGGCCTGGGCATTCTCAAGACCGAGAAGGTGGTCGAGGCCAAGCGCTCGGACTTCGTCGGCCAGCATCTGGGTTCCACCGCCATCAAGACCGAGAAGCTCATCGACACCGCCATGGACGGTGTGCTCTTCATCGATGAGGCGTACACCCTTATCCAGCAGGGGCTTTCGGGCGGCGACGCCTTCGGCCGCGAAGCCGTGGACACCCTGTTGGCGCGGATGGAGAATGACCGCGATCGGCTGGTGGTGATCATCGCCGGATACGACGGTGAGATCGACCGCTTCCTGGCCGCCAATGACGGTCTGGCCTCCCGATTCGCCAAGCGTGTGCAATTCCCCTCCTACACCGCGGAGGAGCTCGGCCAGATCGGCCAGGTCATTTCGCTGAAGCGGGATTCGGAACTGTCCGAGGGGGCGATGGAGCAGCTGGTCAAGACCTGTCAGAAGCTGTACGACCTGGAGAGCACCGATCAGAGCGGCCAGCCGCGCCGCGGTGTGGATGTCGCCGGTAACGGCCGCTTCATCCGCAACCTGATCGAGGCGGCCGAGGAGGAGCGCGAATTCCGGCTCGCCAATGACGAATCCATCGACCTGAGCCAGATCGACGCCTCGATGCTCATGCGCATCGAGGCGCCGGATATGAAGGCGGCATTGCAGACGCTGCTGAGTTCGCTGGGTCTGTCGTCAGCGGCCGACTAGCTTGTCTACGCACGGAGGGGGCTTGGCTGTGAACGAGTTGGCTGGTGCTGTGAACGGGGATTGGGCGCTGTGAACGACGCGGAACTGCGGTCGGACGATCTGTGGCTGTTCCGGGTGCTGCCGCTGCGACTGGTGATCCCGGTCGGGTTGGTCGGCGTGCTCGCCTCGCTGGTGGCGGTGGCCGCCAAAACGCCATGGTGGGCAGCGCTTTTGGCGGGCGTGGTGCCGGTATTGATCGGCCTGGCCCCGGTCGGCGGCAAGCCGATCGGCATGCGGCTGGGCCGCTGGGTGGCATACCGCTGGCGGCAGGCCCGCCGTCGCCCGGTGGAGGAATCCAAGCAGTTCGACGTCCCGCTGCCCGATGGCGGCAGCTACGGATTGCGCTGGGACGGAACGCTGCTCACCACCATGCTGCGCATCGACACCCCGCCCGACACCTTGACGCTGCTGCGCCGCGGCTCGCTGAGCACCGATCAGCTGCTGCCGCTGGCCGAGATCGCCTCGTGCCTGCGGCAATACGATGTCGAACTGGATTCGGCCGATGTGATCAGCACCGGCACCCGCACCGCCGGAACCGAAGCCGTACTGTCCGGATACGCGGCGAGCATCGCCCCGCTGGGGCGGCTGTACGACGAAATCCTCGGCCCGCTACCGGCCATCGCGCATCGCACCGTGTGGCTGGTGCTGCGTTTGAACCCGCTGGCCAACTCCAAGGCCGTGCAGAACCGCGGCGGCGGTCCCGAGGGCGCGCTGCGCGCGGCGATCGTCGCCACCCGCCGGGTGGCGAATCGGCTTGCGGCCCGGGGCATTACCGCTTCGGTGCTGACCACCGCCGAAATGACCGCCGCCACCCGCGAATTGACCCGCGGCATCCCGCTCGAGGAGTTCGTCGAAACCCCGAACTCCCTCGAACACAACGGCGTTCACCTCACCAGCTTCCAGATCGACCCGAGCCTGTTCACCGCCGACGGCCTGGCGGCGGTCTGGTCGGTGCGCAGCCTGGCCACCACGGTCACCGTGCGCCTGCGCCCCGCCGCGGCCTCCGGCTCGGACGGCGATCGCAAGGACGAGTTCATCGAAGTCGACGCCCGCGTCCGCTACGACACGCCCCAGACCATGGACGAGCCGCCGGTGAACGGGCTCCGTCCGCTGCCCCAGCGCCAATTGTGGGCGCTGACAGATACTTTGGCGTTCGGCGCACAGGAACTGCGCTCGGCCACGCACCGCGGTCCGGTGAGCGCCCTGGCCGACATCACCGTCCCCACGGCGGGCTGCGGTCAGCTGATCGGCGCGGACGCCTCGGGCAGCGGCGTGGCCGTGCCGCTCATCGGTGACGGCTCCCGGCGCATCGACATCATCTCGGACCTGCACCTGGCCCAGCAGGTCATCCTGCGCGCCATCGCGCTGGGCGCGGGCGCGGTGGTGCACACCGCCCGCCCCGGAGCCTGGCAACGCATGGTCAACAATGTCGGTGCGGCACACGCGCTTTCGCTGGCCTCCTCGGTGACGCACAGCTCCCGCAACAGCACCATGACCGCCCGCGCACCGCATCCCGCGGCCACGGTCATCGTCTTCGACGGCGTCCCCTCCACCACCCCGCCGGGTTCGGCCACGGTGGTCACCCTGCACGAACGCCTCCCGCAGCACTACCAGCCCGACGCCGACGTGACGATCGTGCAGCACCCCAACGCCCCCCACACCGTCACGGTGCACACCCCCGCCACCCGAACCACCGCCCAGCTGGTCACCACCCCCACCGAACAGCACTACATCGGCGCGACCCACTGACCGAGCATCCACGCACAAGCCCCGCCTCGTCAGCCCGCCGCCCTCGTCATCCCGGCGTGCTTGTGGCCGGGATCCACACGACTATGTCCACCCGCTGTTCACCAGTACCGCGAACTGCGCCGCCGCACGCTGATGCGCGTCCCGCACCTGCGCACTGGCCACCTGTGCCACATACCGCCCCGACCGCACGGTGCAGGTGAATCGCTCGGTGGCCGAAGCGGTTTCGGCACAGAACGCCTCCGGAACCCCCGGCGGCGGATCAGCCGGCCGCACGCCCGCCCGCATTTCGTTCAGCACCGCGTCCGCCGCCTTGTCATCGCGCGCCCGCGCCACCAGCCCGCCCCCGGAAATCCGTGCCACCGCATCGATTCCACCGAGCTCGAGCAATCGCCCCCACAGCGCCGAATCCGCGGCCACATGCCGAAATCCGCGCGCATCGAACACCGCCTCCTGATCGAAATTCGGCGCCAGATCTTCCCCCGCGTGCAGCGATCGCCGCAACATGTCCTGCGGGTCATACCCCTGCTGCCGCATTTCCCGTGCCGTCAGCGGCGGCAGCTTATCCAGCAAAGGCAATTGCGCCGCAATGGCCCGCTTGGTGAGCTCCTGCAACACAGTGAGATTCGGCTCCGGCCGCGCGACATTCACCACAATCAAATAGTTTCCACGCGCCAATGCCGCATCCAGCGCCGGAACATCCTGCCGCCAATGCGCTTTCGCATCCGGATACCAGTCCAGCGTGACCGGCGCACTGACCTTCGGCGCGGACCCGAACCCCGCCGCCTCCGCTTCGATGGCCGCCGTCCGCGCCGCGCCGGGCTCGGGAAACTGCAACACGGTAACCCGCACCCGCGTGGTATCGGGCACCGCCGTGGCAGCCATCCCGAACCCGAACATCATCCCATTGCGCTCGACAATCGACCGTAACAGCGGATCCACATCCCCACTCCCCCGAATAGCCCTCCCCGCCAACTCATTCCCCAACCGAGGCTCGATCTCCACCCCCGTGGGCACACCCCCCGCCAACCGCACAATCGCCAACTCCACCCCCACCCCGTCATCCCCCACCGCCACCCGCCGAAAATCCACCGGATCCACCGAATAACCCCCCACATCCAACCCCCGAATATCCACCTCCCCCGCCACCGGCGCCCCCGCCACCACCCGTCCACACCCCACCGCCCCCAGCACAGCGCACAACCCCAGCACCCCACACCGAATCACCCTGTGCAACTTCATAATCGCGTCTATCTGGCCTTCACGAGAAGAGCGTACTGCGCCACAACCCATCGCCGGACACGGTGGAGCCCTCCAACGGGATACCCAAGCACTATAGATTCGGGCATATTTGAACAGTTCGGTAGGCGTCACTCGAGCGGGGACGGGTGCGTGCGCCCGCTACTTCGGCAGCTTGTCGACCACGGATCTGGCAATGGATTCGGCTGCGGCACAGTGAGCTTCATTGTCATCATTCCCGTGGACTTGAATCTCTACCTGTTCTATCTGCTTCGCGACGTCACGGTACGAATAGAGTCGTGTGCAGATGGCCGCTACGGTACTTTTCGGCGCGAGCAGTCGCCGACCCTCACCGAGGTCGATCTGAGGATCAGCCGACGGTTTGGGTACAACCAGCCGGAGGTTGACCGCGACTTCGGAGGTTCCCTCCCAGACGCAGGTATGAGCGGAGTCCTCTGTGGGGCCGACCGGCAGCGGGCCAACCTGCGAATCCAGGGGTGTTCGGTCAACCAGTGCGCATGGGTCCACCCGCGCAAGTGATTGATCGGCATCGGCAGTGCGTGGCAGGTCGGTCACCGACGAAAGTCGAGTCAGCACATAATCGGCGAGCGCGCACTGGCTCGGGCTCCTGACTTTGACTATCAGTCCCCACTTCTGCTCCGCGCCAGTGGGCTGTAAAGCGCGCTCACAGGTACTGGCATCCTGGCTTCCGAGAATCGGCCACCCTGCTGCGGTGGCACCCGTTCGAACGAAGCCGGACACGTACGCGCCTGGCTCGAACGACAGCGTTTGTTTCGCGCCCCCATTCGCGTCACATCCCCAGACCCATGACGCAGTCAGAGTCCAATTCGATACGTTTGTCGGCCAACTCGGCGCGAGTCCGGCCGGAATCGAGTCACCCAGCGCCGAGCGCAGCCATGCGCATGCGTCAGCTTCACGCATCTGAGCAATCGTGTACTGCGGCGAAGCAGCTTGTCGATCGTCGCCGCGGCCCCATCGAACCCAAGCTGCCCCTGCGGTCCCCGCCACCACCAGAAGTACGGCGAGCAGAAGGAGCAGCATTCTCGACGATCGGCTTCGCGGTGGCCGATTGTCCAACAGCATGGTGCGCTGTTGCGCAACGCGGACTCCACGCCGCCCGCCGGACAGCACTGTCGTAGCTTCCGGATCCGCCGCGAGCCCCGCGAGCTCGATTGCAAGCCTGTCGATTTCGAGGTGAATGGGCTCCGACCATGGTCGCCTGTGCCCGGATGGCTGTCCCAAATAGTCCAAGATCTGAGTCGGTGTAGGACGTGCCGCAGGATCCTTGCTGAGGCACGGACCGATCAGCTCTCGGAGTTCTGGCGGCACTCGCGCGAGATCCGGTTCGGTATGCACAATATTGAACAGGGTGTAAGCCATTGTGGATGCCGCGAAGGGGCTGGTCCCAGTCGCAGCGATCACAAGCAGCGAGCCGAGTGAGAACACATCGCTCGCCGGTGTGAGTGGCTCTGACAGCGCCTGCTCCGGCGACATGTAGGCGGGCGATCCGAGCACCGCGCCTGCTTCGGTGAGTCCACCCGGATTTTCGGTCGCCGTCGCGATACCGAAGTCGATCACTCGCGGGCCATCCGAGGCCAGAAGGACATTGGCGGGTTTGAGATCCCGGTGAATCAAGTCGGCCCGATGGATGGCCTCCAACGCCGACGCCAGACCTGCCGCCAGCATTCTCACGGCCTGGGGCGGTAGAGGTCCGTACTCCTGCACGACCTTGTCCAGCGGCACCCCCACGACGAATACCGATGCCAGCCAAGGCGTCGCCGAATCGACATCGAAGTCGATCACCGGTGCCGTGAAGGCACCGGAAACCCGGGTCGACGCCGTTACCTCGCGGCGAAAGCGCGATCGATATTCCACCTCGCCGAGCAGGTGCGCGTGAATCTGTTTGATCGCGACGAGTCGACCGTCCGCACCGGCTCCGAGAAGCACCCTGCCCATCCCACCGGAACCGAGCACACCCAGGATGCGGTATCGGCCGATCTGTAGTGGATCTTCCTGGGCGAGTGGCCGTATCGTCATTTCGGCAACTGCGACATCACGGTGGAAAGCACCCGCTTAGCGCGATCGCAGGCACCTGGGAGCTCGTTGTGAGTAGCAAGACGGAGGGATACGACTTCAGCCATGTCGTTATGCGTCGGTCGCGCCATATAGACGAGCGTGCAGGTCTGGTACTGCGCGTCATTGTCGTCGATATAGACCGTCGCACCGTCAACTTGTATGGTCGTCGTTTTTCCGTTCACACCAAGTTTGTCCGGGCGCATTCGTTCGATGAAGCCGAGGTTCAACGTCGCATCGGCCCCGTCCAACCCACACTCGTTCGGGAAGCCACTGCGCCGCAAGCTACCACCGAGGACCTCGCCGGTGAGCCGTTGGTCCAGGAGTGCGCATGGATCGACCCGCCGAATCGAATTCGCCGGCAATGAGAGCTGCGGAGGGTTGACCGCGAGCTGGTTGGCGACAGCGAGCAGCGCGGACTCCGAGGATTTGCACCCATCGGACTTACCCGAGACCGACATCCTGATTGCCACGGCTGGACGCCCCTGCGTGACGATCCGGCGGTCGCAGGAGACTGAGATGCCATAAATCGGCATCCACCCGGCCACCGCACCGGTCGGAATCCAGTTGCTCAGAGTTCCATTGAGTTCCCCACCCACCGAAAGATCGAAAAGACGACTCGTGCCGCCCGGATCCTTGAAGCTGGCCGAGCACTTGCCTGGATTTGAGGAGTTGAAATCCCCACTCCGGGTGCCATTTTGACCACCTACCGACTTATCCAGCAATGTACAGAGATCCAGCAATCGCCATTGTTCTCCCGTCAGCGTCACCGACAGATCACTCGCAGGTGCCGCATGCCCGTCCTGTAGTGCCAATCGATGAGCTGTCACACCGGTGACGGTGAGCAGCATCAGACAACCGACCGCCGCGACGAGCGCACGTACCCTGCGCTGCCTCTGCGCCTTCAGCCCGGCAAGCTGCGCGTCGTACTTGGCGTGCTTTGCTGTGGTCTCCACCCACCAACCAGAATCGGATCGATGCTCGGCGATCGCATCCTGCACCGCGCCGGGCCAAACCGGTTCGGCTTCGATCTGCCCGACAAAGTCCAGCAGTTGCTCCGGCGTCGGTCGCTGCTGCGGGTCTTTGGCCAGACACTGGTCGACGATGCCCCGCAATGCCTCCGGCACCCGTGACGTGTCAGGTGCGGAGTTCATGACGTTGAAAAGTACCTGCGGAGTGGATGTTCCGGCGAAGGGGCTCGCACCGGAGGCCGCCATGGCAACGATCGCGCCGACCGAGAAAACGTCCGCGGCCGGGGTCAACGGCTGCCCTTGCGCCTGTTCGGGCGACATGAAGGCGGGCGATCCGATCACCGAACCGGTCATGGTCAGCTGCGCGTCGCCCTCAAACGCACGGGCGATCCCGAAGTCGATCACTCGCGGGCCGTCGGACGCGAGCAACACGTTGCCGGGCTTGAGATCTCGATGAATCAAACCTGCCCGATGGATCTCGATCAACGCCGCAGCCAACCCTGCCGCCAACAAACGCAAGCCGCCGAGCGACAATGGCCCGGTCTCCTCGATCACCGTCCTCAGTGATGGACCGGGAATGTATTCGGTTGCCAGCCAAGGGCTTTCAGATTCAACGTCGCAATCCACCACTGCGGCGGAGTATGCGCCAGTCACACTCCGGCTCGCCTCCACCTCACGCTTGAATCGCGTCCGAAACTCGACATCGCTCGCCAGGTGACGGTGAATCTGCTTGACCGCCACCAGTCTTCCGGTCGGCGACTCACCGAGCAGGACTCGACCCATACCGCCCTGACCGATCACAGCTACCATCCGGTTGCGGCCCAATTGGCGCGGATCTTGCGAACCCAAACCCTTCATGCGATCCCTCTCGCGTAATTCCCTTGGCCGCCGAGCGATTCGGGCACAATCATCCGGCATCCTTCAGCAACTGGTACTCAGCGGCTGCGAGCTGCCGGACATCTGTCTCCTGGTCGCTGAACACCTCGGCGACAAAGCCTTCGTGTGGGATCAGACAGCGGAAACGACGTGCCAATATGGTTGTCGAGTTCGGTTGGGTCGCCTTGAAGCACGCGATATCCGCCATGGCGGGTACACCGGACATCGGGACGTACTTCGACACGGTCGGGTCATTCGCAAGATGGGTGAGGTAATCACGGGCGGCCGCCGCGTCGCTCAGCTTGTACAGATACTTATTGTCCGACACCGCAATAGCCTTCACACCTTGGCTTTCGAAGTCTCGAGCCACGGCCGCGGGATCAGTCGCCTGCCCTGCGAATCCTCGGGGGCTGTAGACCGCGAACCGTTGCTGGTCTGGAACCGTATCGTCGGTCTTGACCAACCGGGTAAGCAGTCTGTCCTGATCCATTTTCAGCATCGCGAGCTGATCTGGTGCGGTGGGGGTGTAGCCGTCCAACTTGGGTATCTGCTGCTGGTATGCCTTTGAAACGAACCCCGTCAGCTGATCGAGGTCAGCCTGCAGGCTCTCGACATAGACAGCGATTACGACTGATTTGAATGCCATCCAGCTGCCCAAATTCGGGGTCCCGGGTCGCCAATGACTCAGCGCCGCCGGATAGCTGGACAAAGATACCGGCACGTTGGAGCTGTTCGCTCCGAAATCGCTGTGTTCCAACGCAACTGCCGCATCAGCGGCACTTTGATCATCGGGAAAAGCTACAAGCGAGATCGACAGCTCGTAGTGCTTGTGGTATTCACCGATGTACGGCGTATCAGCCGCGCTCGCGTTGAAGGCAGCCAATGGGCGGAAGGGCTGCATCGCCGGCGCGGACACTCCGTCGGCGTTCCGGAAGCCACTATCGGTGGCAAGCACGGTACCGCCGTGCCCTGCAGAGAATTCGGGGGCAACATCACTGCCGAATACGGCGCGTTCGCCCAAACGGAGCGACTCGACGAGCATCCCGCGTGTTTCGCTGGGCTGGTCGTCGAAACCGCTGTCGGGCCGCTGCGTCGAGTAAGGGCCGATATCCAGTGCCGAACTGTGATCCGTTGTCTGACTGCCATTTCCGCACGCAACGGAAGTACTCGCGATCGCAGCGATTAACGCCACCATAGCGAGTCGGCGAAACCGGAACCGCATGCACCCCCCTCTGCCCGCGACTCCCCCGCGGACATTCGGAATCATCTGACAAACCCAGCGGTCAGGCCGCACGGTCGGCCACAATCTAGCATCGGCTGTGCGCCAGAGCCATTCGCGGTGGAGTGCGTCACAATCGGTGTGTTCGCGGGGGAGTTCGGTAGATCAGATCATTTACTGATCGTGGGCAGCGAATCGTAGCTGTTGAGAGCATCTGTGGCGCTGAGCGTGGGACCCGGAACGAGCTGACCGACGATCGCCCATGGCGCCAGGCGGGGCGTACTACCGAGACCGAGCACCTGAGCAGTGGCCAGGTCCGGTACGCCATAACTGATTCCGTTGTCGGCAATGTAGTACAGGCTGTCGCGGCGACGACTGCCCGACTCCATACCGGTGGTGCGCACGAATTCACCGGTGCTCGGCGGGATATACACCTCATCTATGCCATCGGCGGTGCCGTTGGCGCTCGCGATCGTCACCGGGACAGCCGAATCCGCGAGCGGCAGACGGGTACCCACGAGCAATGAGGTCGCGGCTCGATCGGTGGGGCCCTCGGTAACGTCCACATCCTTCACATCGGTGGCCTTGGACTTGGCCCAGGTAATACAGGCGACCGGATTATCTTCCGCTGTAATGATTTTCGGTGCTGAAGTGGGAAAGTCGTCAACAGGCAACACGTGCACCGGAGGCAGGATTCCGTCCAGCAGGTCAGGAGTCACAGATCTGATGTCGTCCATTCCCTGCGAATTCGTATTCCGAATCACTTGGGCGGTGAATTCCGAAATGCGTTGCACACCTTCGGACAACACGACATAGAGCTCAGAGTTGGCGGAGCTGCCCGGTGCCGCCACCCGGATGACGCCGCCTACCGGAATCCCATTGAGCCGACCGGGACCGGGATCACCCGCGTGCGGGATAGTCGGCGAAACCAGCGGAGGCACTTCGATTGCCGCACCCACCAGACCAGTGGTGATCGGCCTGGCGTGCTGCCCGGCCAGGTTGAGCGAACGCGCCATAACGGTGTTCGTGGTATCTACTTCGGCGCGCTTGCCGTCGTAGATCAGGTAGTTCTTCTCGGTCTTCGTGGACTTGTCCGTGCTGTGTACCAGCAGCGCGGTACCGGTGTCCGCCTGCTTGATCCGCGCGTTCAGCTCGAGGCCGCCCGCGATCACAGTGGTCTTCGATCCGGTGGCCGAGGCAGAGCCACCACTGGCGGACAACTGCACGGTGTCACAGATCGTCCACTGCGATCGGTCACCCTGACCCGACCCCGGCAGAGCGGCCGGTGCACCCGGAATTCCCCGGATAGGGCCCCGCGGCACGGTGCTCAGCTTGGTGTCCTTCACCGACTTCGGAGATTCGGCTGTGCCCGAAATCAACCGGGCCGAAGCAAGATTCAGCGCCGGATACAGCGTCATCTTGGTCTTGTCGTTCTTGTCTCGCACCACGACATATAGCGCGCCACTGTCTTTGCCCATGACGATATTCGCATCGCCGATCGATCCCTGCGGACGGATGAAGGCCATGATCGCGCAGCCTGCGACCACCAATAGCGCGAGGATCGCGCCGGAAATCAGCGATCGGAACTGCGCTCGCATAGGGTCATGCAGCATGCGCACATCGCGGCGAATCAGCGCGTGGTCGAGGCGTCGCAACAGGAAGCGATACCCATTGACCTGGGCCTTTGTGGTCAATTGGGCTGGCACTGAACCTCCGTCGGACAGATGACTACATTCATGACATTACGCGGGGCGTCCCCGCAAAGCGCGCCCCTCCGGGATGGAGGGGCGCGCAGTGTGGCTCGGCGGGAGCGACGAGTCAGTACCCGCCGAAGCCGTCGCCGATCTTCTTGTCGGCGCCGATGGCCGAGTGCATGGCCTGCTCGACCAGCTGGGCGATCCGGTTGAGGGTGTGCAGCGAGCCCTGGCTGGCGTCGCCGCCGCCGTCGTACTCGTCACGCCAGACCTGGTAGGCGGTTTGGAAGCCGCCGAGAGCGCTTGCCGACCATGCGCCCTCGATGCGGGCCTTGGCGTTCGCCATATCTTCACCCGCAGCCACCAGACGACCGAAGTTGTCCTGGAGCTCGCTCACCAGGGTGCTGATGATTTTGGGGTCGTAAAGCATTCCATCGTCGGACATAATCCGTCATTCCTTCACAAAAGGTTCGGGCCAGTTGGGTTCTCGGGAATTACAGGCTGGTGTACTGCTTGAAGCCTGCTTCGTTCTCGGCATCAGTGCTGCGGAACTGGGCGACACCGGTGCCGACCTGATCCTCGATCGCCGTCAACTTCACATTGAGGCGACCCGCTTCCTCGTGCCACGCATCGGCGGCCTGGTTGAACGCCGTGGCCGCAACGCCCTGGAAGCCGCCGCGGGCGGCGTCCACGGAGGTGGTGGTCTTCTGGATGGTCGCCCGGACCGTCGCGATCACATCGGCCATATGGTTCTTGGCCGACTCCGCTTGGTCGTGATTGGACTTGATTGCATTTGAGTCGCCCGAATTCAGGCTGCCGCCGCTCATGGTCTACCTACCTTTGCGTACTTGCTGGATGAACAGGCGATGTGGCTTTACATCACCGTCTTCGGAGTGGATCAGGTGCACCCGTCTGATGCGGTTCACGGCAGCCACCTCCGCCCGGGCAGCGAATCGATCAGGGCCGCAATCGCCTGCGCGATACGGTGATCGGTGCCCGGAGTCAATGTGGACCAGAGTTGCTGGTCCGGTGCGATACCCGGGGCGGAGACTATGCGGCCGTACGAGGTGTCGTACACCACGGCCGCCCCGGGGGATTGGTATGTGACACCGTCGGCATAGGCGTAGGCCACCACCTCGGTGTAGGAGTGACAGGAGGCCAGCGCCAGTCCGTATGCGGTGGCATCGGTTTCGGCGACGCCGAGACTGTAGACAACGCTCGCGTAGTCGCCGGAGTTCGCCGCGGCTTCGAATCGTTCAGCGAGCTCCGCGGACGGGGCGCTCAAGCTGACCACTTGTGCCGGTTTGTTCGGCGCCAGCGCATCGAGTATCGGCTTGGCAAGGGAGCTGCCCGACCCGTCCGACCACATCGAATGTATCTCGATGGCTTCACCTCGGCGGACCGCCATGACCTGCGTCTCACCACGCCGGACAATGCTCACGCGCACCTGACCCGACTCCGCGACATTACGTGCGGCCAATTCGCAATCGGGCTGGGCCAGTGCGAAAAACGCCGCAGCGGTGTCAGGATCGGTATCCCCGTGCGCATCGACAATGCGACGCGTGACCAGCTCGGCCCGGGCTCGCTCCTGGGCGAGTTGCAACTCGTGATGCGAATCCTGTTCCGGGCCGATCGAGAGCACCAGCGGCAGGGTCTGCACACCGAGATGGGTAGCGAGCGCAATCACGCCGTCATTGGTGAAGGTCGTCACGTTGCCGTCTCCTCTCGTGTGGCGGCCGCAGGCGGGTTCGAACTCTCGGTCCCGGTACTGGAGGCGTTGAAGGCGATATCGGGCACAGGTTGTGCATTGGGGGCAACGCCACCCAGTACGGCGGGCGCGGCCTGCATACCGTCGGCGAGACCGAGCTCGGCCTCGCTCCCGGGCACGCTCAGGCCGGAGCGGGTCGTGTGCTCCTCGTCGCCCGAGCCCTGGGTCCCACCCATCGCGCCCGGCGACATCGGCAGCGACCCACTCTGTTGCACCGTAATCGGTTGCGCTACAACCCTCTGCGTGGTGTTCGCATTGACCTCGGTAACCGCGTTGGGCCGGAAGTTGGTAATGACCGGGGGCATATTGAACGACCCCGATGGTATGCCGGGCATGGTCGGAAGCATGGGTGTGACCGTCGCCGCCGGATCACCCTGCGGCACAACCGGATTCGTGTTCATTCCTGCGGTAATCTCCGGCGGAGCCTGGTGCTCCCAGGGCGTCGCCAGCGATTCGGTCGAACCCTCATAGGTTCGCATCACCCGCGCCGCAACGACTTTCACCGTGTCGGCATCGGTATCGGTCTGCGCCAGCTTGGCAAGCATCGGCGCGCCGATAGCGGTACCTAGCTGCTCCAGCATCTCGCGCAGGTGCTTGAGCTTCTCGACATCATCGGCGTCCGGCATCGCCAGCCGCGCGATTTCATATGTTGCAGCATGATTTTCGGCACGAGCGGCATTGTTGGCGGCCTCGGCGGCGGAGGTCGCGAACCAGTCACGAAGTACCCGAACTCGCTCGATGAACTGTTTACTGCCTCTCGATTCCCATGCGCTGTCGAGGTTTTCGAGAATGCGCTCGTAGTCGATGGCGGCTGCCGCGAAGCCGGCACTCAGACGCGCCCAGGCAAGACCAGCTTCGGCGGCGGGCACGGCTCCCGCCCCCGTCACCAGGTCGCGAGCCAGCTGTTCGGGTGGCCTGGCATCCCAGACCACACCGGTAAAGCCGGGATTCGTCGGTTCCAACATCGATTACGGCGCTCCTCAGACCGCGAAGCCGAGCGCGTTCTGCTCCTCGACCTGTCCGAACTGCCCGACCTGCGCACGCAGCGCGGCGGCCAGCTTGCGAACCTCGTCCACCCCGGAGGTGCCCGAGGTCTGGAACGAGGCGGCGACCGTGTTCAGCGTCTGCGCCGCGCGCACCGAGACCTCATCCGCCCCGGCCGGGGCGATCTCCAGCTTCGCCTGTTCGACGCTCATGCCGTTCGCGATGCGATCGGCCAGCGCGTCCAGCTGGGTGGCCGCCTGCAGTGCGCTCGACGCATCGAACCGCACACCTTCGAAATCGTTGGTGCTCATGCCAATCCTCCTGTTACCCCTGCGTTTTCAGAGCGTGAGCGCTTTGTCCGGTGGTTCGTCGACGGGTTCGACCGCGCCGACCACCGGAATCGATACGCCTTCGATGACGCCGACCACTTCGTCGCCGTGTGCACCGGTGACCAGGGCGGTGCGCTCACCGGTCGATTCGTTCTCGCCTTTGTTGGCCAGGCCCGCGCCGGTCCCCATGCCACCGGGCATGCTTGTGGTGGAACGGGTTTGGGTCTCGTTGTTATTGCTGTTGACGCGTGAGACCGGTGATCCGGAGCCCAGGCCCTCACCGGCGGACATCTTGCCGGAGTACGGGCTGAGCGGACTGGAGTTGAGTCCGGAGCCGATCGGCATGCCCGCGGGAATTCCGCCGCCACCGGTGGTGGTGTCGTCGGTCTTCAGCGTGGTGGCATCGACCGGTTTGGCGTCGGTGGTCGTGGTGTCCTTGTTGGTGGTGGTCGTGTCTTTGTTCGTCGTGGTGGTGTCTTTGCTGGTGTTCGTGGTCAGCGCGCTGACCACGGACTGCCCCGCGGAGCTGATGCTGCTCGCCGCGGTCGAACCGGCCGACACCACCTCGCTGCCCTTTTCGACGACCTTCTGGACCGCGGTGCCGCCGACGCTCAGGAACGGCTGCACCGCCTGCGTGACCTGGTTCGCCAGCGATGCCACATCGGCGACATTGGGCGCGCCGGGGACCGGGATCTTGATTCCGGCCGCCGCCACCTCGGCGGTGTGAACCGTCAGCTGGGCACGGGTTTTCGCGGTGATGACCCCGGCCTCAGACAGTGCGTCCGTGGCCATGGCGATCAGCGCGGGCAGCCCGGCCGGGGTGACCAGGAAGGCGATGCCCGCCATCACCTCGGCGGTGAATCGCGCGATGAGAGCCGACAGTTCGGCGTACCCTTCCGCGACCGTCGCTTCGGCATTGAGCAGGATCACCTTGAGCTGCTGGCCCTGCGCGTTGACCGTCGGGTTGACCGAATCGACCTCGTTGCTCCTGACCTGCGCCGAGTTCGCGGCATCGCCCTGCCAGCTGTTCGAAACAGCGGCGGAGGCAGCCGAACTCGTGCTGACCGCGGAGCTGAGCGCCTTGCTGACCGAGGAGAAGATCGAGATCAGTTCGGTGCCCATACTGGCGGCGCCACTGCCCATCGAGGACAGCAGGCTGATCGCCGGCTGAATCAGCGTGGTCGGGTCGATCGTCGGCAACGTCGGCATCTGAAACCCGGACAGATCCGGCAATGTAATCGCTGGAAGTTGCGGCAGTTGCGGCAATCCCAGTCCACTGATCACATCGGACACCGGTGTATCCACCATCGCCCCGACCGGACTGGTACGAATGACGTCCAGCACGGTAGGGCTTGGTGTCGTGGTCACTACACCGACGGATTCGGTCACAGGTTGCTGAGGAAGGTCGACGCCGAAGCCAGCTCAGTGGTCGAGTAGGTCGCGACGGCCGATGCCGCGCTGACCGCGGTTTCCGCGTGCACGGCGGCGATTTCCGCCGCCGAGGACAGGTACGACCCCTGCGCCCCCGCGAAAGCCAGCAGGAAATCCTGCCCGATCAATCCGAACATCGGCACCGCCGAGGCCAGTGCGCTGACCGAGTCGGCCGCGGCCGCCCCCGCAACCTGCGCCGCGATCCCCGCATGCTGGGTGCCATAGGCCAAGATTGGTTCGAAATCCGCCTTCACGTAATTGGCAGTCATCGGTGGTCCCTCCCAGGTACATCGATCTTGAATGACAGTACAAGTACGAAATTGGTTGTGCCAGACAGTAAAACGCAAATTCTGGCGCAAGATTGCGTTAACGGACCGGTCTAACCGGCCACTTCCTCATTGAATCGGTTTACTATCTCGGCCCGCCGTTCGAACGCCGCGCGCGCCGCCGCGGCCGACGTCGTCACCACCGCGCGCTCGAACTCGTCCGGTGTCATACGCGAAACAGCGTGGCTGAACTGGAGATCCCGCAGCGCACCGTTCCCGTCGACCTCGGCCAGTACGGCGCCGTCCTCGGAGGTCTCACGCCCCCGAACAGCGGCCATCTGCTCCGCCAAATCCTGAAACCGATACAGCTGCCGACGAACCCGTTCCTCGAGCTCATCCATAGACCCGACCACGCGTCCCCCTCCTCACACAGTCCGAAGCCAACTCTGCGGCTCAGTATCGTAGTCCTGCTCCTCGACAATCTCCTGCCGAGCGACATCGGCCTCGGTGGGCAACCCCGTATGCGCGAGCCCCGCGGCACTCATCCCCGCCGCCTCCAGCTGCTTGCGCCTGGCGAGCCCCGCCCGGGCAGCCGCGCGCTGACACAACCGCAGCATCTCCGCGGCCAACTGCGTCGGATCCCGATGCAGCTCAGCCGCATCCACCTTCACAGCCACCGGAATCCCCTGCTCGGTGACGCGCATCTTGATCGACCCGTACGGATTCGCAATCGCGACCGAAGCCCAACCCTGCCCAGCCGATTCAGCACCCGCAGCCCCCGCCTCGGTCATGCAGAACTCCCTCCCAGTTCGTAATCGTATAGATACCATACGACGTTTTCGATCTCCATCGATATTCAACGCCGCTCCCCGAGCCGCCTCCTGGCATGATCAACCGCGGCTCGGGGCTCAAAGTGGCTGCCCGGGCGGGGAATTCGATGTGGGGAGATCAACAATGAAGCGTTCCATTACCGCAGCCTGTGGGGCATTTGTCGCAATCGCGACACTGACCGCCTGCGGATCCACGACGTCCGGCACGGCGACCGCGCCCTCGACGAGCAGCAGCTCCAGCGCCGCGACAACAACACAGGACCGCGCCGCCGGCCTCGGCACAGCCTCCAAAACCACCTGTGCCGCATTCCTGGCCATGAGCCAGGTCGACAAAAAGACATTGCTCCAGCGAGTGATCGCCGAGAACCCGAACTGGCAGAACTCCGGCAGCGACACCCTCGGCATCACCTGGGCCGAGATGAACTGTAAGGGAAACGGCAAGGAGAACCAGGCAATCGGCGTCGCCCTGGAAGTCACCCCGTCAACCGTCGCGACCTTCAGCAACGTCGCCACCATGACCTGCCGCGACTTCCTCGTCAAGGACACCGACGACGACACCGGCATAGCGCTCATGCAGCAACTGACCAAGGAGAAGCCGGAACTCGGTGGCGCGGGACCGTTTCCGACGTTGATCTGGGTGCGCGAGGAGTGCAAGAAGCCGGGCTCGGCGGACAAGGTCTTGGCTTCGGTGGCCAAATAATCAGGCTTGCAGGACATTTGTGGATGGCTGGCGTCACCGCCGGCTATCCACGCTCATCCTTGATCGCCCGCACCACGTCCGCGATCCGTGAGTTGATCAACGACGTCATACGATTCGTATCGGCTGAGAATGCCGTTCGTGGTGTGCCGTCGGCAATCAAGTATCGACCGTCCTCCTCCAGATCCCGCCAATCCAGGCGATGCCGGAGAATCCCGCGCGGCCCAAATTTCGATTGGCCTTGAATCACCTCGATGACACCGGCCCGAACATGAGGAGCTGCCAGGAATGCCTTCGAGCGAGCTGTGGATGACGTGGTCATGGGGTCACCGACGATCGACTGGCCGAAGTAATAGTCCTGCTCGCTCTGAGTCCGGTCGGTCAGCACTATGTCACCTTGTTGGCCCGCATCGACCGGGGGCAACGCTTCAGCGATCCGTCGGCCGAGTTCCAAAGCATCGAACTCGGTAACCGTGAAACCCTTTGCGTGGCCGATGGTTTCGCCGGGCTCCTGCATGATGAGGAAGCCTCTGCCCGCCTGGCGTGCGCCCGCGATTCGAATACTCGCCGCGGGATCACGCCTGTCCTGCCCGCTCCATCCTTGTGCTTCGATCCTGATATCCGGGTTCCGAATGCACTCCAGAACTCCGATGAATCCCGGGTTCACCCGATCGCGGAGCCGCTGACGGTGATCTGCCAACTCCCGCATATAACTGACCCAGGAAGAGTTGCGACACGTATAGAACAAAGGCGCGGGGAGCGACTCCTCCGTTACGCCCTGCCAGACCGCGTACAGCTCATCATCGGTGAACCGCCAGGTTGTCGTCACTTCTCGGCCACCGAGCGCACCGCCGCGGGGATATCTTCGAACACCTCATCGAGATTTGCTCCGGACCTGAGGAATTCGGGTCGCTTGTGTTCCTTACCCGCACCTTGGCTCCCTGCCTGTGCTCCCGAGCCCATGGGCATGCCCGATGATCCGGTCGTGCCCGCCCCCGTTGTGGTCGCCGCGCCAGTTGCGAGCCCGGCGCGCGTTGTGGAAACGGTTTCGTCTTTGTCGGTACTGGATACCGTCGAGCGCGGGAAAAGCTTGCTCTGCGTGACGGTTTCCTTCGGAATTCCGGCAGACGGGCTGCCACCCGGAGATCCCGGCGAACCACCGGACGTCTTCGTGTCGGTCGGGACGGTCGGCAGATTTGTCAGCGTGGCAATCTGTTTCGCGAGATCATCCGTTGTCTTGGTGGTGTCGGTGGTAGTCGTGCTCTTCTCCAGAGCCTGAATCAACGACGAGCCCGTCGACGCCAGATTCTCCGCCAATGACGCACCCTGCTGCGCCAGCGTTGAGATCAGCGATGTGATCTGGCTGGTCTGGTCGGTCGTCGTGGTGGTCTTCGGTGTTTCCTGGGTCGGATTGTCCTTCGGAGTCTGGTTGGGATTCGGAGTATCCACCTTCGGCTGATCTGTGAGCGAGGGCGTGGATGGCGAGCTCGGGGTGCCACTACCACTGGGGTTGTAACCGCCAGGTTGTTTGCCGTCGCCTTTAGGAGCACCCGGAGTGAACGGACTCACCATCGCGGAGGGGCTGGGTATACCGGGCAACGAGTTGAAGGTCTGATTCCAACCGTACTGATAGACCGCCTTGAAGACGGGCCGGAACTCTTCGACCATCTTGCGCTCGTCGTTTTTATGGTTCGCATGAGCAGTAGCCGCTTGCTCGTAGGTGCTGGAGACCCATCCGCCAGAGTAGACGAGAAGGTCACCCACGGCCCCAATAGACTCGGTCAACGTATGAACCTGCGCCATATACGAAGTCAGCGCGTTGTTAATCGACTCGATACCCGGACCGGTCCACTGACCTGTGTCTTGGATTGCGCCGATATTCGTCTTGTACTCGGCGAATTTACCTTGCAGGAAACTTGCCCACGACTTCCAAACAGCTCCAGCTTGCACCAGCTGGCCACCATTCGTGATGCCAATATTTGACAGCTTATCAATTTCCGCAGACCCGATGCTCTCGGCCGGTTCCAGCGAATCATTGTATCTCGCTTTATAACCAGGGTCTGCCAGAGAAGCATCTTTGTGGCTCCCGCTGAAGCTGTTCTTCAAAACCGAGTCTTTACCACTGCCCCAGTCATCGATCTTCGGGTTACGTGAAGAATCGAGCCCGACGTACTGCTGGACTGCTTCGTCGATGCCGGTATAAGGACCCGAGTTGCTGCCTGGTTTGAGACTGTTGAAGTAGCTCTTGGATTCGTCTTCAGTACTCTTGTAACCCTTTGCGGCACACGCGAACGCGTTTCCCATCTCTGACAAAATCTTCTCTTGCGCCTTCAGCGCATCGACAAGGTCACTGTCCAATTTCGTGAACATGGCAGTCATGTCCTGACCCGAGCGCAACTCGCCAAAGCCCTTGTAACCGAAGCCGTCCTGCAACGTGAATCCCGCGACACTCGAGGTTTGCCCCTCGCTGAGTCGTCCAACGAATCGCTTCGCCAGCACACTCTGGACCGCGTCAAGAACATCCGCCGCATGTCGAGCAGCCTGATCAGCGATGCCGTCAGCTACATTCAGCCGCACACTGCCGCTGAAAACCTTGTCCGAGAATCCATCCCAAGTGGTCTCACCGGCCATGACACGCGCTCCCTCCCACGCCCACCTTCAGCGGGCCGACGGTACCACGATTGCCCCAACCGCTCATCCTCATATCAGTCGGGCAATCTTGGTCGAACTCGGGCAATTGCTGCATATCCAGCGGTTCGGCAGTCAACGAGGGGGCACATAGTTCATCCAGCACACTGTGCGGGGTGGTCGAGGGAAGGCCGATGGGCCACGCGGACAACGATCCTTGTCCACAAGCCCATCGAACCGAGCCGTCACACGCAGGAGAGTGCCCGGCGACCTTCCGTCTGCACAATCGGCTGGGGTTAATTCATACTTCGAACTTTTGCCGAACGGCACACGATAGCAAGCGTCGACAATGACATCGGGTGCGAAACAAAGGGTTTGCGGCCCTTCGGTCAGCACGAAATACACCGAATTCTCGAGTTCTCCGTCTGGGCACGCGTGACCCGAGCGTACCCGTGCCGCAAGCTCATAGATCGCATCCGGGTCGCCGCAGCTGGTCGGGTGCAGTCCGGCAATTCGATTCTTGTGGAAATCGCTGGCGAGCACGCAATCTCCAACGGAGACACCGTTGCCGAGCGCTTCGGACACCCCGATGCCGAGCAGACCGGACGCCATCAGCACCGCGCCCGCAACCATCAACGCCGCACTTCTCTTATACAGCGGAATCCGGATCTCCGGCGCGCCACCGGCAGTGCGGGATATCGGGTGCGTGGCGGATGATGCCGTGTGCCCGTCTCGTCGGCGTCGGATCAATCCCACAGTGATCAAACCCAATCCGATCACCGGGATCGCCCCGACCCCGACCGCGAATCCCAGCGGCCCCTCCAACGCCGGAGTCATTCCGACACCGATTGAGATCGCAATAGTCGCCACGACTGCTGCTGCGATGACGCGCGCTCGCGGCCCCCGGCCTGTGAGTCGCAGACCGGAATGCGGAGACCGAGACGACCGAAACTCACCGCGCATCAACTTCAGGGCTGCATCAGGGAACAGTTGGCCTGGGAGTGCGAGGCCGCGGGTGCCTCGTTCTCGTAGGAATACCCCGTCGCCAACCATGAAAAGGTCTTTGATCTGACCATAGGGAATGGTGGTGGCACCGGTGGTCAGCACGAGCTCCAGCGAATCCTGATGGAAGCGAACTGATATGGGGCTGCCAGGTGAGGTGTAGGCCGCGATCGTAGGGTTGCGTTTGAGCATCTGGAGGGCGGTGAGCACCACCCCGATACCCGCCGCGATCGCGAGGATTACAAGGTAGGAGAAGATCAGGCCGGTGAAGCTCCAGCCCGGCGAGCTGGACGCGATGAAGACCTCGGCGAACCTCCGAGACATCACTACGAATGGGATTGCCAACAACACGGCCCAGGTCGATGGGGAGCGCCAGCGAGCCAGTGCGAGAACACGACTCAGCCGCAGCGCGGTCCGGGAATCGGCCACATACCCGACCTCGATCGGTGTCTCAGGTCGCGCATGCCCATCAGACCGGTTCGGCGAGACCGGCTCCGGACGCGGTATCTGCCGGTCAAACGGTTGCTGCACAAATCCCCCTTGCGACCTGACTCTCGCTCCGACCCTAACGCGGCCGCAGCGGAGGAACCAGTCGGGCCTAGAAGCTGCTCAGCACGTACTCAATCGATCATCCCGGTGAGTCAAGCACCGGGCGTCGGCTTTGCGATACGAAATACCTTGCTGGAGAAGGCAATCCAATTCGAGATAACTGCACCGCCCGCGAGAATGGTTGCCCCGCAGAGTATCCAGAATCCCGCGCCGAGGTGGTAGTAGGCGAAGTTTTGGAAACTGAAGCCGAGCACCATGCGGTGGGACAGGGTATTCAGCCCCAGGGTCAAGGCTGAGCCGAACAGCAGGCTGGAAGCCGACAGCGTCGCCGTTCGCGAGATCGGCTCGCTAGGCAGTCGACCGGAACCGGCCATGACGGCTGCCCCCAGCGCTGTGAGGCCGGTGAGCAGCAGCGGAATCCCGACAAATGGCGTGAGAGCATCTGAACCGTACGCGTAGTGCCAGGCGGTTAGGCCCCAGTCTTCCCGGGAGAGAAACGTCGTAAACGAACTGGCGATCGCCGAAGCACCCGCGAATCCCAGGAGCCACGCTCCGACCTTATCCGTCACGCTACGACCATCGGGCGCGGACGGCACGGCAAATTGTCCAGCGGATTCAGTCGGAAACGCCCCGATCAGGCTGGCCGCCAACGCTACCGATGCAACGACCGCCGCAATCACCAACGGCCAGAATCCCACGCCGGCGGTATGGCCGACAACAATGTTCCCCTGTGCGATAGCGGTTTTCGCCTCGAGCGCGGACGTCACCGTCACCCCGAATGCCAAACTCGCCGCGACGACGCCGAGCCGACGCACAGCGGGGCGTTGGGCGCCACGCCCTCTGAAGAGGAGCACTCCGGCCACCGTGGCGACCACGCCCGCCACCGCATACGCCGCGCCCAGTAGCCGCAATCTGGTCTCGGTGGCATCGCTGGACGATTCGAAGACGAACTCCCAGGCTTGCCACTTCTCCGAAGAGCTCAGTCCCGCACCGCTTTCCACTATCTGAGTGAGAAAGGAAGCCGGGATGAGCAGGATAGCGACCGCGAGCAGTAGTCCGGCGGTCACCCGATCCAGTTGCAGAGTTCTGCCTGTGGGAAGGAGCGGCTGGATATCACGGCGCATCAGGTTCAGCGCGGCATCGGGGAAGAGTTCGCGGGGCAGGCTGATGGGATGCATGCCCCGCGGGCGCAGGTGTACCGCGTTTCCTATGACGTACAGCTCGACGATCTTGCCGTAGTCGATGGACACGGTCCTGTTCGTCAGCACCACATCGAGCGAGTTCTGTTGGTAGCGAACGGTAATCGTCGATCCAGGCGAGGCGTACTCGACTACCTGGCGGAGTGGACGGACCATTCGCAGCGCTGTGATCAGCACCGCGAAGACGATGGTGACCAGCAGCAATCCGAAGTAGGTCACGAAGAGATTCGCGGGTCCGGACCGACTGGTGTTCAGGATTACCAGGATGATAACGCGGGCCATCAGAACCAATGGGATGGTCGCAATGTAGGCCCAGGTTCTGGGTGAACGCCAGCGACCGAGCACGGTCGCACGGGTCAACTGCGCCGCCGTCGATCGGTCGGCGACGACCCTCACTTCGAGAGGAAGTGTGGGTGGGTTTCCGTTCGACGGATTCGATTGATACGGCTGCTGCATCATCCCCCCTCGTGATTCATGCCTGATCGGTCGGCACGTTAGTGCAAGTGAAAGCACCTCGGCTACTCGACAAACCAGGTACGGATCGCACCACAGGGCGGGCTACCGGACCCATCGGCACCAACTATCCTGGCGGATCGGCAATACAAAGGGGTTCGAAGGGCGGGAAGTCGGGCGGATATCTTCCCTGGCCACCGTAGGCGAGGCTGGCCAGATGGCCGGAGCTCTTTGGGCTACACGGCTTCGAGATGCCAATCAGGCGGGTGCGTCACCACCGACCTTGCCGCACTTCTTCATCTCGCTGAAAGCACCGTAATCAGCGAGGCACCCCGATCACACAGTCCGAAGACGCGATCTTGTCCGGGATCGACACCTCGGCTCCCCTGCATGTCCAGAAGGCCTCACCTTTCTTCGGCCCGATGTCGAGCCCCTCGGCCGTGACCGTTCCCTTCTCCGGGAGTTGCCGGTGCGCCGAGCAGTTCCCGGAGCCGGTCAGCTTGTAATGCCTGGGCTTTCCATCGACCGCGACGGCATTGAGGGTGTCGCACTCGTAGGCCAGGTCCAGCCCCGTCTGTCCGCCGCCGGGTGCCGCCTGCGCCACTGGGGAAAGAATGGCGAGTCCAGCGGTCGCGATAATGCTGGAGGCGATCAGAGTGGCGGCTCGAACGGGGCTGAAAGACATCAAGACTCCTCGATTCGGTGACTGGTCTTCATCCATCGGCTTCTGCCGTAATCGGCGCAGCTAATAACTTATCCAGGACAAACCGGATATGGATGGAGCCGCACGGTGCAATCTTTCAATTGTGTATGAAATGGCTCTGACCAGCCCTTTTTGAAAATCGACGACAAATGGCGGCGGCCGCTCGTCCCACAGGCGGAGAAGCCTGGGACGAGCGGCCGATGTCTGGCCACACCGGTTACGCGGTGTGCAGTGCCGCGCTGATCTTGCGGGCCATCTCGGTGGCGGCGGGACTGGACTGATTGGCCTCCACCTTGGCGGTATCGATGGCGACCAGGACAGTGCTGCGGAAGTTCTCGGCCTCGGCCGGATCCTGCTGAGCGAGCAGCGTGACCGCGGCGGTCAGCGCCGGCAGCACCTGATCAGCCAATTCGGCGACATTCTTCCCGGTGAGCTTGATGTCGCGAGCCTTGGCCGAGAGGGCGTGCCCAACCGGGCCGGTCGCGGACAGCAGCGCCAGGGTGCCGGTGGCGGAAACCTTGTGCGGCTTCGAGCTGGCAGCGGCGAAGAGGGAAACCGCGCCGTAGGCGGCGGTCCGCAGGGTGGCGGTGTCCTGGGCGGTCAGGTTGATCGACATGATGTGTGCTCCTTCGAAAGCTGTTGGCTTCGACCCGGTTCGGGCCGTTTTCTTCGATGAACACACTTTGTCCCGGTCGCCTGACAGCGACCTGACGCCGACCTGACACGTCCGCTGATACGCGCCGAGGTCGGCAAAACAGCGACCTACCGTTCGGATCCCGGCGCCTCGAGCACGCTGCCGAGGAAGCGTTCCCACTGTTCGCTCGTGAACCACAACTCCTGGCCGCGGTTCTTCGAGTCGCGAACGCCGACGCGCGCATCATCGAGAAACACTTCGACACACTCGTTCTGCTTGGCGGAGCGGGTGGATTTGAACCAGATGCGGGTGGGTGGGTGATGAGTCACGCCGCGTACTCCTTCGCGATCTTCAGGACCAGATCCCTTGTGTCCCCTTCGTTTAACGCTACCCGTTCGATGTTGGTGATCGCCTCCGAGAAACGGGTGATGACGTCTGCGCGCTCCAGATAAAGAGCGCCCTCCGACCCTTCGGTGTAGACGACCGGCGGCTCGACAAGCTTGGTCGACATGAGCGGGAAGCGCATCAAGGTGAACGATTGGACGGACAACCCGGAATAACCGAAGGCGCTGAACGGGATCACCCGTAGCGAAACATTGTGCCGCTCACTGTCTTCGACCAGATGCTGGAGTTGATTCACCATGACCTCGGGAGGTCCGGGCTGATGCCGGAGCACGGCCTCGGAAAGGAGGGCGAGCAGTTGGAACTTCGTGTTGTCCAGTCGCTCTCGCCGACGTATCGCGAGCAGCTCCAGGGCTCGGTCGACCTCTTCGACGGATGCGTGGGGGTCATCGGCACGAATGATCCATCGCCGGTATTCGGATGCTTGCATCAGGCCCGGCACGAGTACCAGTTGATGGGTGGTCATGTGATTGGCGGCGGCCTCGAGGCGCAGGTAGTGCCCGAAGTGGCTCAGATACTGTCCGCTGAAGCCCTGCCACCAGCCCTTCGACGTACCTTCAATTTTCGCGATCTTCGCCTGCTGACGGACTTGTGCCCACAGCTCCAATGCTTCCGCGCGATCCTTCGGCTTAGCACCGTAGAAGTCGAGTAGTGCCTCTAGCTGCGGTGTGGTCACCTTTGTCGGCAGACCGTCCTCGAGTCGCATGATCGTCTGCCGAGAGACTTCGATACGTAGTCCGACAGCGAGAGTGCTCTTGTGAGCCTGCTCCCGAAGTTCGCGTAAGAACTTTCCGAATGCTCTGCGAGAAACCGTCGACCCGGCCATTTCGTTAGCCTCGCTACCTGGGGATGTCCGCGGTGAACACGTCCTTGATGGACTCCCATCGTATTCGTGGACAGTCCACTCTGTACGTCCTTCCGCGATCGGATTCCGATGTCTACTGAGATAGCTCGGCTCTCACATCATTCGATCGAGGAGATGTCGCAATGGCTTGGGACATATGGGCTCTGCTCTCGATACTCGCCCTCTGCATCTCCGTGATCATTTGGAGTTGCTGGGGCTTCTACCGCGAGAGCCATCCGAAAACTGAACGCTCACTGAAGCTTCCGCTCTCAACCGGCGGATGTCTGGAGATCCCGCTTACCAGCGGACGGTCAAAATTTCAGCATCACGCACGACGTGGACGAGGACCAGCCTCGCCCACAGGCCGAGGTCTCCCCGCAGCTCGACGTGGGCGGCATTGTCGGATCGCCTAGTAGTGCCGGGGAGCTCCCTCGCCTCTCGTCGAGGCACTCGTGCAGCCCACCCAAGAAGACTCTCGCCCTCACCGAACTCGACGTAGGTCATGCGGTACCACTCCGACACGCCGAGGTTCCTGCACCACAACAGTTCTCGAGAACCAGCGAAAATCGTCCACCGGTTCAGCCCTCCCGCGTTCAGGTGCTTTCGGCGAGGCGCTGGAGATCCGCGAGGCTGGATGCCTGCTGTTCCGGGACTGCCGCGTCAATAGTCCCGAAAAGGGCTGGAGCATGTTCTGGGAGCGAGCGGCAACGCCGCATGGCGTCAAGCGCTGGCACACCTGCCTCGAACGCATCGATGAGTCGTGATCGCCACAGACCACCGGCGACCATGCCTTCACGACCAGCCGCTGTGCGCTGAACATACCCGGCGGCATTTTCAGTCGGCGCAGACCACAGGTACCCGAACACGCTGCCGTTCCAGGAGATCGGCAGATACACCACGGGGGATTTCGCCTCCGCCGGGTATGTCGATGTCGGAACCGAAACCAATGGTCCCCAGCCTTCGGAACGATCCACGTGCGCACCGCTCGGGTACTCCTCGTCCTGCACCCACGGCCCCTCCCCGAGCGGCACCTCTGGGTTCAGTTGCAGAGCCAAATCTTGAATTGTCTGCGCATCCCGCAATTCCGCATCAACGGCAATCCCGCCGTACTGAGGATCCTCAGGCTTTCCCGCCCAATAAGTAATCGCCTCAACAGGTTTCAGTCCACGCTGGAACATCTCATCAAGCTTGTCGTCCCAGAATATCGCGGATTTGACGTGGCTGACGCCAGAACCCAAACGAGCGAAAAAACCGGCCGCAGGCACTTCCTTGGCACCCCAAAGGTAGCCAATGAGATTGGCCCCCAGCGTGACCGGTAGGTAGACGACCGGTCGTCGAGTCCATACATCGTATCGGTCCCGCTGTCGGTTCCGAGTCATCGGCACCTCCCGAAAGGGTCCACGCGCAGCATCCGCATCGCTCATAGCCCGACAACTTCTTCCTCGCCGCACCCCTTAACGGCATCCGCCGCTACCAGACCACACACAACCTGTGGATTGGCCGAATCAATTTTGAAAGCCATCGGCGCTATCCCTTCACGAAGTGAAACTATTTATTCTACGACCTGGATACCCAGGGCATCGAGAAGCTTCTGGCAGACCACACAGGGCTCAGCTGGCCTGCCATGCTCAGGATGAAACTCTGGTCTTATCTTCTTGGAGAGAATCATCGCTCCCTCGAAATGCTTTCCAACTTCTTCAAGCGCTTCGATTCCACCATCGTTGGACAGTTCTTCCAGACCCCAGAACTGATCAGAAACCAAAGCGACCTCGGCGCATGTCCCGACGAATGTGACCCCCAACTCCGATGCCACACCGTCGACAAAGCGTCGGACGGCAGGATGGAGATTCGGAACTCCCTCACCGAACATGTTTGTCTGACTGAAAATGTGCCCTTGAATCAGCAACGAAGATGCGACTGCCGGGTGCTCTTCAAGCAAAGTAGTCCTCCGCGTCAGCAAGAAAGCGACCCTCGAATGCTGCGACAAATGCATCATGGGGATGAGCACCGAGAAAATACCCTCCCGTATGGTGCAAATAAAACATCCTCGAGGACTCGTCTATCAGCCAGATTCCACCTTCGATCGATTCGAAAGCGACTGGAAAGAGTTTCAAACCAAGATTTTCTGAGAGTTCCTCAAAATCCTCGATGTCGCCGTCATATCCAATTGTTGGTTTAAGTATGAGAACTCGCTGCGGAGAAGTCTTTGGGAGTGAAAGCTCCAAGTCTCCGTAGGAATGGATAAATTCCACGGCAGGATCTATCACCGACAATGAATGCCCCTGGCGGGCGGCATCGGCAATACGAATTCCGATCAACTCTTCAGCACGGGAACCGATGTCTCGGGTTGGGGACCAACCCGCATCGGTCAGCCATTGATTCACCGACATGGGTTCGGTGCTCGACAATTCGATATCCTTTCCGCAGATAGCACCGTCAAACTACCATCACTTCAAGCACTGCAAGGAGGCGCACGCAAGTTTCACACGGTGGAATGTATTCACCGTGATGGTGCAGCATCTCGCCATCACGATCAACGTAGTCTCCAACGCGGTGAGTGTGAACCTTCGAGCCCTCGAGCGCGCGCCGAGCATCGTCGAGTGTTTCGATCTTGATGCCGTCGGCCTCGAACTTCCAAAGTCGGTCGCTCAGCAGCACTACCTCGGCGCATTTGCCGTGGCCGTTCCCGAGCCGATCGATCCGCCCGGCATCCAGATCAGCGCGAAGCCCGTCGAGATACGTCTGGATGACAGGGTGATTGGTCGGTCGTGCCTGACCAGACATCTTGGTCACGCTGGTGTGAGACGTGACGATGTCGTCGTGCAGAAGGGAACCCGCACACCCCTCTCTGATCTTCGTCTGCCCCACAGGGATCGACTGCCGACCTGCCGCATCCTTCTCTGCCTGAGTCATCTCCGGTTTGCGCGCCTCATCCGCTAGGTCGTGCGTCTGATCCCGCAAAAACCTCACCTTTTGTTCCGGCTTCATGGCGGAGACATCCTCGGCGGCAAGGCGGTAGTGCCGCATCTTGCCCGCTGACTTACCGTGCCAGTCAGGCGCTGGTTCCAAGGGGGTCCCATGGAGGTCGTGCCCCAGCTCATCAATTGGGCGTTCGTCTGTATGGCTAGGCCCCTCGTCCTTCAGTGGTTCGTGACGCTCACTCCCCCGCTCGCGCGCAGCATCAGGGTCGAGGCCATGCATTTCTTCGACCCGAGTGCCCGGAGCAAATCCGTTCTCTGTCGCTTTGGTTTTGGTGCCGTCGGGGTGGAAGGTTTCCCAGGTTCCATCGGGTGGGATGCGAGGGCGGCGGGTGCCGTCGGGGCGGGGCTCGGCAGTGCTGGTGTAGAGACGGCCCTGGTGGTCGGACCAGGCCGGTTTGGTGGGAGCTAGGACGTCTGTGCCGAGATGGTGGGCCAGGCGGGCGGCGAAGCCGTTGGTGGCGGCGTCGCAGCCTATGAGGCGGATTGGGGTGCGGCCGTCCCAGGTTGTTCGGCGAAGGAGGTTGGCGAATTCCTCGGGGGTGTAGGTTCGGTCGCCGATGCGGGCGTGGCCGTCTTCGGTGAGGTGGACGTCGGCGGTGAAGTGGTTGGGGTCCTTGGCGATTCGAGAGGCCAGGTCTGCGACTTCTGGGTCGTCGGGGTGGAAGGAGACGCCGGCTTCGGTTTCCTTGGCGGGGAAGGGATGCTGTTCGGCCGCAGGATGAGCATCGTCCTGGGCCGGATGGGCTGGGTCGTCGTGTGGATGAGGGTTACTCGGATTCTCGGAAGAGGGGTGGGCCGACGACGGTTCCTGGTGGCTGGGTGTCTGCGGCTCAGGGTCGAGCTTGATGAGGTCGTTTCCCCATTTATCGAGGTAGTCCCTGAAGACCGGATCATGTTCGGTGAGCAGACGCCAGGAGGTCGGCAGCGCCGAGTGATCGAAGAATCCGGTTTGATCCAATACCTTCACGAAATTGTCTCGCAGGCCGGGCAATTCGCTGTAGCGCGCGGGATCACCGAGTGACTTCGCGATCTCCGTCGCCAGCGACTTCATTTCATTGAAGCGGTCTTGCAGGTGAGGGGTCAGCGATGTGGGCCGGTCGTCAGGCACCTCGACGGGTGCGGTGGGGTGCTCATCACCGAGGTTGAATGGGATGTGGTCTTGGTCGGGACTACCGTGCGGTTCCTCCGGACGCGGCTCGGCCGGGTGTTCCCGAGAAGGCACAGGGGCATGGTGTTCCTCTGTGTCAGAGGGAGCTACGTCGTCTCGCCGCGCTCCCGGTTGATCCGGGTGATCTCCGACTCGCCCCACGCCTGCCAGATCTTGATCTGGTCCTCGGTTGGCTCGGGGCGTCCCTTCGCCTCCATCGCTTCGAGAATCGCCATGTTGCGGTCCAGCTTCGCGCGCAGCTCCGGGTCCGTCACCTCGGTCCGCATCGAGGGGCCGAGCCTCTCGAGCGCTATCCGCTCCATATCCTCCGGGCTGATTGGCATCGGGGCCTCTTCCTAAATCGGTCAGTTGGATGATCCACTTGCCGTCCCGGAACTCTTGGCTCAGGGCACGGAACTTGGTTCCGGGAGGGAAGACCACTTCCTTCTGCGATGGATTCGACCAGGAGATGTCTTTTCCACTGTGAGAATCGATGATCAGTTCGACATTGCCGCCGCGCATCGACGCCTCTTTGTCAGATGACGCGAACCCATGATCTGTCGGAGGGATCTTATTGTCGGGGTGGTACTCATCGAGAAACCGTTCGAGCGCGACCGGATCGTCGATGTGCAGGGAGCGGTAGACGGTGCCCTCATGATCCGGCAGCTTGTTGTAGCCCGAGACGAGGGTGCGGATCTCGACGTCGCGGTCGTTCAGGAGTTCATGATTGCCGTTGCGAGTGGCCTCGTTGACCTGCTCGTTGAGGCTCATGAATTGGTTGCGGCGGATCGCGGAAACCTCGGCATCGGTGAGACGAGCGATCTCCGGATAGCTGGCGGTTTCGATCTCGCGGGTGGCTTCCACCTCGCGAAGATTGATGTGGTTTTTGGCAGCGTATTCGTGTGAAGCACTCGAATCTTCGAAGTGTGGATTCGCGTAGTATGGCTTGTCCTCAACGGGCAACGTCGCGCGTGGCGGAGCTTCTTCCGCCGGGACATGCTGCGGCTCAGGGTGTTCGAGGGCGGCATCGTCGTGCAGTGTGCTCGGTTTATCGACAGCATCGGAATGAATGACCGGCTCGTGCGAAGCTGAGTTCGCATCGACCGGAGGATGGTTGCCCCGGGCTGCTGGATCGTGGACGTAGTCGGCGGTCACGACGGTGCCCTTGATCAAGTACCGAACGCCGTGGTGTTTGGCCTCGGTCGGATTCTCGATGACATCGGTGATCAGGTAGTGGGTACCGCGCTGAAGTAGAAATTCGTGTTCGGAGCCCCCGATCCACAATCCTTTCGAGCCAGCGGGCACGTCGAGTTCTATCCGGACGCTGCGTTCACTGAAGTTGGTCGGTGGTCGCTCACCAATGCTGGTCGACATGTAGCCACGCTCCGTTTGGAGTGTGTTGATCAATACTCGGGGATCCCCTTCTCCCAGAGGCGTTCCGTGCTGATCGATGGTCAAGTGCCGCAGACCGCGGCTGCCGATACCGCGGGTGGTCTCGAATCCCTCCGGGGCAACGTGACTTGTTACCTGGTCCAACGTCTGCACATGTTTGTTCAGCACATCAACGGTTGGCGCGGTGTCGAGATTGCGGTGGATCACACCGAAGTCGTCGGCATTCGACCACAACTGGCTCAGTCGCTGCCGCGGGCGTGGATCCTGAAGCACATTGTCCAGCGCAGCCCGCAAGGGCGGGTCGAGGTTCGGATGGTGCTCAAACGATTCCAGCAGGCCAAGCCTCGGCTCGGACGACTTCCCGTCGTTCAGCCGCATCAATTGTTGCTGGAACGAATGATCCTCGGCGAGCTGCGCGAACCGTGCGCTCGGGTCGGGGTCACGCAGCAGTTCGTTGATCCATGCGTGCCGCGCGTAGCGACTCACCTCTTGGCGTTCGGTCTCCGACAGGGAGTCCATGTGGGACCCCATGGTCTCGTCACCGAACTTCTTGCCCGCGTCGTCACTGTCGAAGCGGTGAATCTGCTCGTGCGGTGTCGCGGGCTTCTGATGCTCGGGGGCCTGATGCGGCTGTTCGTGGGCGGGTTGCCAACCGTGCGGTTCGGCTTGGCCGATGCGAGATTCGGGGCGCGCGTTCGGGTGCGATGGGGTGCCGGACTCTATGGGGTGCACGGGGTTTCCGTGCGAATCGAAGAGGATGGCGTGGGTGGAGCGGATGTTGGGGGTGTTCGGGGAGAAGGGGTGGGGGCCGTTGCCGAGGGCGGGGTCGTGGACTACCAGGCGACCGCCGTCGTTGGTGACGGTGTAGGCGTGGGCGCCGATGCCGTTGATGTCTGTGGGGCCGTGGAATTCGGCGACGACTATGGCGGTGGCGCCTTCGCCGAGGCGGTTGAGGTGGTCGGCCAGGACTCCCGGGGAGTCCATGAGTTGCATGCGGGCGCCCGCGGCGTCTTCGAGGTCGCGGGCGGACATACCGCGTTCGGCGATGTCCGGATCGTGTGGGATTCGGATGTTTTCGTTGCCGGTCAGCTCTTGGGCGTGCCGAAGGGCTTGGGGGCCACAGTCGTTCACCGGTTGGTGGTCGGCCGGGAGGGTGGGGTGGTCGGGGGTCGGATCGGGGGTGCGGAACTCCTCGACCAGGTGTTCGTAGCCGATGGGGGGACCCTCGTGCGGGTCGAAGATGGGTGGGCGCAGGTGGGCGGGATCGCTGGGGAACGTGCCGACATTGCGCTGCCAGGCGTTGAGGCCCTCATGGTCCGGGCGGGCGAACTCGGGGATGACATTACCCGAGTCGCCCGCCGCGATCTTGGCGAAGTTGTGCAGGGATTCGCTGGGGACCGTATGGGCGTCGTCGTGGAACTTGTAGTAACCGGTGTGCGTGCCGATATTGCTGAATGTCGCCGCGCC
Organism: Nocardia acidivorans NBRC 108247; assembly: GCF_001625085.1. Taxonomy (GTDB): domain Bacteria; phylum Actinomycetota; class Actinomycetes; order Mycobacteriales; family Mycobacteriaceae; genus Nocardia; species Nocardia acidivorans. The sequence goes on along the minus strand of NZ_BDAW01000002.1, from coordinate 34,473 downwards.
GCCGGGGAATTGGGCGGTGATGCGGCGGGCGCCGAATGCCTCCACCGACGGGTCCATGCCGAGTCCCATACCGAGACCCGGTGCGGCGCGGGCTATCTCGCCCGGGGTGCTGGAGCCGATCCAGGTGACCGGGTCGCGGGAGGAGCTGGCTACGAAGACATTGCCCTCGCCCAGGCCGAATTCGGAGGCGTGCACCACCGGGCCCGCGCCGGGCGAGCCGAGCAGGGTGATGGTGCTGACCTCGCCGGTCAGTCGGCCGCCCGCGCCCGCGTAGCTCGTGGTGGTGGAACCGTAGCTGTGGCCGAAGAGGTGTACGTCGGGCATGGGTTCGCCGCCGGGCAGACCGGCATTGATTTTGCGGGTCTGGTTGAACGCGGCGATATCTCGGGCCAGCAGCTGGCCACCGCGTTGCGCCAGAGCGGGATTCGTCATCTCGCGGCCGATGCGTGAACCGCTGGGGGCGTCGTAGCCGATCCACGCGATCGAGGCGACCATTCCGGGATCGTGCACATTGTCCGAGGTGGCCTCGTAGTGATGGAACGCATTGTTCAGGTTCACTTCGAGGCTGCGGACCGTGGTGGTGATACCGGGGATATGCCAGGAGACGGTGGATGCCCGGTCGATATCACCGATCGCGACTACCGCACGTCCCTCACCGTTGAAAGCGCGCGAATCGTAGGACAGCACATGCACCGGCGGGCGGTGGCCGGGCGGATCGTCGGGGTCTACGCGGTCGCGGTTGGCGAAGTTGTCGGCGAGGGTTTCCGCGTGCTCCAGATTGTGGATGGTGCTCTCGAGGTTCTTGAACTGCTGGCGGCCTTCGGGATCCGTCCATCGACTCGTCCACTTGTCCACCCGTGGGTTGCGTTCGCGCAGTTCGGCGAGATCGCGGGCAATGGACAGGCGGTTCGCCTGATCGCGGGCGTGCGGCGGAACACCGTCCGCATTGCCGATCTCGTGCGGGTGCACGCGCATGACGGCGACCTGCTCGTCAGGGGTCAGGTCGTGCCACCAGTCGTAGTTCTCGCGGGCCTTCTGGTGCGCCCCAGCCTGATCGACGTCATCGAGGTGCAGCAGGGACTCGACCTCGTGGCCGAGTTTGGCCAGCGCCTCGGCCGCGTGCGTGCGTTCGGCCGGGGTGATCGGATGGTCCACCGGCAGCACCGAATGCGGTGCGGGATGGGATGGTGCGGACGGTTCCGGATGGGACGGCTGCGGGGCGTGATTCGGCTGCGGATCGTGATCGGGCTGACCGTTGTGATCGGGCTGACCGTCACGACTCGGCTGACCGTTGTGATCGGGCTGACCGTTGTGATCGGGCTGACCGTCACGACTCGACTGACCGTTGTGTTCGGGCTGATCGCGGCGCGGCTGCGCGTCATGCGCTGGATCGTTGTCCCGCTGCGGGTTTCGCTCGTTCGACACGACGTCGTCGTTGGTGCGGCCCGTCCGGTGCTCGTCGCGGGCGGGTGTGCCGTCGGGATTCGGATGCTGCCCACCGGTCAGCTCGGCATGCCTGCCACCGATCCGCCCGTCGAGGCGTTCGGAGGCCGGGACGTGCGCGCGATCGTTCGGTACCGCGTCCAGGCGTTCGTTTCCGCGCGAACCCGCCTCGACACCGGTGGGTTTGGCCTGCACCGGCGCGGCGGGACCGGCCGGTTCCCGAGTCGGCGCGGCACCGGCTCGAGCAGGGTCCGCGGGTGGTGTGGTCGATGCCGGGTCCGTTCGGGGCGCGGCCGCCGGTGCGGGGCGACCATCTCCGGAGGGTTTCACCTCACCCGATGTGTGCGGGGCAGCGGAGGATTGGACCCCGTCGGCGAGTTTCGGGCCGGTGGTACCGGGCGAACTCGGCTGTTGATGGGCAGGCTGCACGGGTGCCGCGTTCTGACCGTTGGTGATCTGGCTGCCCGGAGTATCATTGTGCACAACAGGATTCACGGAAGCCTGCGGCGCAGCGGCGGCCACCACACCCGGATTCCGCTTACCCGCTTCGGTATCCGCGGCATGCGGGGCATCCGAGGAGAGCCCAGCGCCGTCGGAGGTGTGCGCGGGTGTGATCGGCACACCCGCACTCGTGGCGGCGGGCGCGTCGATCCCGCCCGGCTTGGTCTGTCCCGGTTGGCCTTTGAGCTCCGCGGCGGGCTGGGCCAAGGTCGGGGCGTGCCCCCTCGGATTCGCCGCACGGAGCGCGCCGGGTGCGGCGCCACCCCACATGCCCGCCGTGATCATTCGGGGGTCGAACTCGGTGTTACCGGTGATCAGCGCGCTCGCGCCCCAGCCCGCCAGACCGGCCGAGCCACCCGCCGCCACCATGGTGACCCCGGTGGTCAGCACTCGCGTGGTGATCTTCGACGGGGTGCCGAAGAGTCCGTGCAGCCCGCCCCCCACACCGGCCGCGACGACACCGCCCGCGGCACCGGCTGCCGCCATGATGCCGACCTGTTCCCAGCTGAACTTCTCGCGTCGCCCTTCGTAGCGCTGCCACGCCTGAATCGCCGCGTCGGGGGCAGTGCCCATGGCCGCACCGAGGGCCGCGGACTTCGCGGCGGTCAGGCCCGCTTTGATCGCGAGATCTTTGAGAACGGCTTTGATCTCGGCGATCTCGGCGAACTTCACGCTCTGCCCGAGCAGCTTCTGGACCAGCTGCTTCATGATCATGCGCGCGGTAATGCGATTGGTCGCGACCACCGCCGCTTCCGCGGCGGGCGCGGCGAACAGACTGGCCGCGGCAAACGCCATATCGATCGCCATGATGATCAACATGGCGTGGAACATCAGTTTGCTGTACTCGAACTCGGTGCCGGTGTTGTCCGCCAGCGCACCGATACTGTCGAACCACTTGACGAGGCTGTCGATCGATCCCGCCCCGTCCTTGCTCGTATCGCCGAACTTGAGCGATTTGAGCTGGGCCAGCATGGCGTCACCGCCATCGCCCTCGGGATAGGCGAGCCGCACCGCCGACATGGCGGCGTCGATATCGTCTTTGATGCTGTTGAGCTGGGTGGCTGCGGATTTCCAGTCGTCCGCGAGGGCCCACATCTTGTCTTCATTGCCCTCGGGCCACTGCATGCCGACGAGCCAGCCGTAATAGTCGGCGCCGGGCGGACGCCAGATCATCGCGACCCCACCGCTGCGCGAATCGCGCGCCTAGCAGCGGTTTCCAACCCCCGTACTACCACTCCCGCCCCCGGATTCGACCGACTACTCAGCTATCAGACTGCCGGACTGCGGTTTTCACCGACACACAGGCAGTGATCTCGCGCCACGCTGCCATAGAAACCGTGGATCAGCAACTGGGCGGGTGTGATCCGCTATCTGCCAGCATCCTTGCGGATGGGTGCCACCGAACAGGCCGGTAAACCCTCCGCTACCCGCACCGGCCGGACCTGAAACGCCGCTCACGAATGTGTAGGGTCGCAGGCGTATCCGAACGGGCGGCCGGTGCGGCCCGGTCGAGGAGGGGAGCGACATCGTGAACAATCCGCAGGCCGGGAAGCCGGACGACGATCTCATGCAGACATTCATGGACAGCTTCGCGCAGGCCGCCGGTGAGCCGGTGATCAGCACGACCATCGTCTCCCATCCCGGTCCGGCCGGTGTCGACGAAAAACAGGTCACCGGGCAGGCCCGCGAAGTCACCCACGCTATTGCCCGGGCACTCGCCGAGGAGGGGCCCGAGGGGTGGGAGCGGATCGACGCGGTGTTCGCGTGGACGGTCGCCACACAGGCTTGGAATGTGATCTATTCGGCGCAGGGGCGCGGGGTGCGGGCCGAACCCTCGCAGGCCACACTGCTTTTGGTGCAGGATCAGCGGGAGATCGCCGCGCAGCTGCCCGAGGGGCCGTGGTGGCGGATGCGGATCGTGCTCACCAATGACGGTCAGATTCAGACCGATTACGACTACGGGGACGATCCGTTCCCGGACGATCAGCTCTTTCCGCCCGAGGCGTATCGGGCCGATATCGCCGAGTATCCGCGGCGGCGGTTGCCGGTGTGGCTGGCGGCCTACGTGGGGAACGAAGGGCGGCAGTTGCGCCCGGCGAAGGTGGCCGCCGCGCAGTCGCGGCTCGATCGCGGAAGAGGCGTTCGCGGCATTGCCTCGACCACGGATTTTCCTCCGCTGCAATTGCTTTGGGCGCGGTGGACCGCTATTTCCGCGACCTATGCCGCGCTCGGTTCGGCGCAGGGGCCGCGGGTGCTGCCCTCGCTCGGATGGTTCGAGACGACCAAGCGCAGCGGGAGCACACTGTATCTGCTGCCCGGTGATCGGGCGGTCATCTCCGGTGGGGTGTGGAACTCCCCGGAGCTGGACGCCGCGTACAACGGCGCGGCCCCAATGCCGGAAATCTATGCGGGAGCACCGGATTGGGTTACCGATGCGGTGCTCAACCCGCGGACGTCGTCGGGACTGCTGTCGTTCTGCTACTGGTGGGAGAACGGTGGCTGGTATCGGGGTGAGTCGCCGGGCGGACCGGGGCTGGCCGCGGCGATTCCCGGGGTCTGGACCTCGGATGTCACCGCCGAGATCATCGCGGCCGGGCTTGCCGAGGCGGGCGGCGCGCCGCTGAACGATCAGACCCGGGGTGCGGTCGAAACGCTGGTCGCGGCGGCCGAGGCCGGGGTCGTCACGTTCGAAACCATCTCCGCTGCAATCGATCCGGCGCGATTCGATGTGGACGCGGCGCTCAATCAGTTCACGCTCGCGGGGCTGCGGACATTCGTCACCGCGCCGCCGCTGTCCCGGGAGGAGGCGATCGAGCGGGTACGGCGGCACATTCTCGACAAGGGCTCCGATACCACCGGGTATCCGCTGGACCAACTGAATGCCGATCGGATCGAATCGGGCTGGATGGTTTATGTGCCCACCCAGCCGGGCGAGATCATGCTCGGGCGGGCGATCTACTACATCGCCGATGATGGGGTGGTCGAGGCATCGTCGTCCTCGGTTCCGCCCGCGGTGTATATCGCCGGATTCACCCAGCGGTACAACGCGCGAACCCGGCAGTGACCACCGAAAACAGCCGCATCGCATTGCCTCCGACGCTGATCAGCGGATATTGTCGGCGGCAAAGCTTCATGGGGAGGAGTCGCCGTCATGGCTGGAAAAGTTGAGGTAAGTCCCGAACTGCTGCGGCAGGCGTCGGTGAAGACCGCCAATGTGACCGACCGGGTCAAAGCGGTGCTGACCGGGTTGGAGTCCGCGATCGACGGTCTGGGCGAGCCCTGGGGCGGTGACACCTACGGCGAGAAATTCGCCAACGGTGAGGACGGCAAGGGCTACATCGCGGCGCGCGAGAACCTCAAGCAGCTCACCACCGACAATGCCAAGAAGTCGGATGATCAGTCGACCGCGCAGAATGATTCGTCCAAGCTGCACGGCAATACGGATCAGGCCAGCGCCGACACCTTCAAGTCGTAGTCCATGGCCAACGAATTCATCAAAGGTGAACTCGCCTCGATGATCGACGAGTTCCAGGCGCAGATGAGCGCGCTCGCGGACGTGCACCACAGGCGCGCCCAACTCACGTCCGTCGGCACCGCCCTGCAGAAGCGAGTCACGGTAACCCTGAACGCCGACTTCGTGGTCATCGAAACCCGATTCGTCGACGCCGAAGACCTCACCCACGACGAACTCGCCAAAGCGGTCACCGAGGCCGCCCAGGAAGCCGCCGCCGAACTATCCCGCAAGAGCGCGGAACTCATGAACCCGCTCCGGGAACGCCGCGGCCGCATGCCGAAGATGTCCGACCTGATCGAAGACCTCCCCAACCTCGAAGACCGCCTCCCCGAACTGATCCCGGCCTCCCTCGCTCCCCCGAATTCCATTGAACGCCAACATCACGACCCCGGCATGGTCTTCACCGACGTAGAAGAACTCGAAGACCTCCGCCCCGGCCGCATCAGCGCCGACGACTGGTGAGCCATGGCGCTACTCCTCTACTTTCGCCAAATACGCGATGACCCAACCGAATCGGAGTACTGGTTTGGGGAATCCCGCGAACACCTGAGCCGCACACTGATCATCGACAAAGCCACGCGGGCCGCGCGCACCCAGGAAGCTGAGGACGCGCTCTTTCGCGCCGCAGCCGGCCGCATCACCCACCGCGCCAGCCGCGAAAACGTCTGTCCCACACATGGTGTGATTGCCTCATAGCCGATCAAGTAAACGAAACCGTCCCGATCCCGGACGAAGATGCGGCGCTGTGTCCAATCGATCCGGCAATCAATCCGCCGTTCTCCGGTACCCCTGAGAACGGCAAACCGGCCCGCTCACAGACGAACGTCGTGTCGATATGATCCCAGCGGAGTGCGAGCGCGAACGGAGGGCGGGGATGCAGCTCACGACTGGCCAGGTGTTCGCCGGATTTGTCATCGAACGTGTGCTGGGTGCGGGTGGGATGGGGGTCGTATATCTGGCACGGCATCCGCGGTTACCTCGACTCGTGGCGTTGAAGTTGCTCAATCGGGAGGTGTCGGCGGATCCGGAGTTGCGGCGGCGATTCGAGCAGGAGTCGAATATTGTTGCGCGACTGGAGCATCCTCGGATCGTCGGCATTCACGATCGGGGGGCGTCAGATGGTCAGTTGTGGATCGCCATGCAGTACATCCACGGCATCGATGTTTCGCAGCTACAGCCCGGCCGGGTCGACGTCCAGCGGGCACTGCGGATAGTTGGCGAGATCGCGGATGCATTGGATCATGCACATGGGAAGGGGATTCTGCATCGGGACGTCAAGCCCGCGAACATCCTGCTGGCAGCTCCGGCGGACGGGCATCCCGAGCGGGCGGTATTGACCGATTTCGGGATCGCTCGACTGTCGGACGGCGGGACCAAACTCACCGCGACCGGAACCTTCACCGCGACAATCGCTTACGCCTCACCCGAGCAACTCCTGGCAGAGGATCTTGATCATCGGACCGATCAGTATTCACTCGCCTGTACTTTCTTCACGCTGCTGACCGGTGCTCCGCCTTATCCGGAGTCGCACCCGGGCCAAGTGGTCGCGGGACATCTGCACAAACCTGTTCCCCGGCTCAGTGCGGCCCGACCGGACCTTCCCCCGGCTCTTGATGAGGTGCTGGCTCGCGCGATGGCCAAGAATCGCGCCGATCGTTTCGACAGCTGCCGCGCGTTCACCGCCGCCGCATCGGCTGTCCTGCGCCAACCCGCACCGAGTATTGGCTCCGACGTTCGGATTACTCCGCCGACGTCGCAGAATTATCGGATACCGCTGCTGTCCGCCGCGGCCCTGCTCGTAGTGGCGATAACCGTCGCATCGCTCGTACTGTGGCGACACAGCTCCACCGACACTGCCGCAGCACCGACGACAGTCGATCCCGCTCCAGGGCCGGCTTTGAGCTGGACCATTCCGGCTCGGCCGGAATCGCAGAGTCTCGCCGCCTATGCCGGAACGGTGTACGTAGCGGACTCAACCGGATCATTGTCGGTGATCGACGTCGCGACCAAGTCGGTCAAGGCAGTAATACCCGTTGGCCCGAGCTGCCATGAGGTGGCATTCGATGTAGGCACGAGCAGCGTCTACGTCACCACATCCGACCCGAGCGGAAGCGGCTGGGTAAGCATCGTGGACCCCGTCGCGAAGGTGGTCACAGCCACCATCCCGACCGGACAGAACGGTAACCACCTCGCGCTCGATGTCAGTGGTCGAACCGCATATGTCACGACGGATGGGACGACTACGGGCACTACCGTGCTGAAGATCATCGACATGAACAGCAAGTCCGTCAAAGCCGAACTGCCTTTTGACGGTACCTCTACCAGCGTCGCAACGGACAGTTGGGCGAGCGCGGCGTTCGTCGGCACGCGGACTGAGACGCCCACCCACCATTACGAGACCACATTGCACAGAATCGATTTCAAGAGTCACGCCGAAATAGCAACCATCCCACTCGGACTGGATCTGGCGAAGTTGTCCTCGGGCACACAGGACGGCATCTTCGCGGTCGGCTCCGAGACCGGCGACACCACCGGCACACAGGTTCTGAAGCTCGTCAAGGGCAGTGGCGTGGTCAAGAGCGTGGTGATGCGAAACGCCTCTCCCGCACCCGTGATCGACCCCGGATGGGGCAGAGCGTACTTCCTGACCAATGTGAATGTCGTTCAGGGCGATTCGATTGCAGAGGAACAAGTCCAGGTGATGAACATCGACGACTACGGCATCCGAAACACCATCCCTATCCGATCGACCGGGATGTACACCCCACCCACCGCGATAGCGATCGATCCGACGACCCGAATGGTCTTCGCCCTCGATTTGCAGACATTGTCCGCGCTGTCTGACAAGTGAATGGCAGCGATATCGAAGTCACTGAACCGGTTGTGAAATCAGACGTTATCGGCGAGATAGCGTGTGCCCGATGTCCCACGGGAGGTGTTCTCAGGTGCTGGGCGATGGCCGGTTGAAGGTCAGTCTGCACTGGGGGTGAAGGCTGTGAGGGTGGCGGCGTAGTGGTCGCGCACCGCTTCCAGGCGGGGGCGGGTGAAGCGGCCGGGTTCGCGGGCGTGGAGGGCGAGGCCGGTGGCGGAGGTGAAGGCGGACAGGGGGACTCGGTCTTCGGTGGGTGGGATGAATTTGAGGACTTCTTCGAGGGCGGCGATGGCGGTGGCGAGGGTGTGGCGGGCTGCCTTGGTGGTGCGGTCGTCGAGACCCGTTGTGGTGGTGGGGACTTGGCGGAGGCAGGTGTCGGCGTACCAGAGCCAGGTGCCGGGGTCGAGGAGTTCGGAGGGGGAATCCTCGCCGAAGCGGACTGCGCCGGCGGGTGGGGGCAGGACCTGGGCGGGGAGGCGGAATTCGTAGACCCTTTGGGCCGCGCAGTTCGGGCAATCGCCGGTGTAGCGGCTGGCCAGGATGCCGTCGTGGGTGATTACGGCGCTGCGGAAGGTGCAGTGGGTGTCGCCGCAGGAGTCGCAGGGTTGCAGGCTGAGGTAGAGGCGGGCCTCGGCGTTGGTGCGGGCCAGGGGGAGGGTGTCCGGCACTGCGACTCCTTTGCTGGCGGGGTGATCAGCGGTTTTGTCCGCGGTTGATCTTAAAGGGGAACGGGAATGTCGACGGGATGGGGATCGGTGTTCATGTTGTGCTCACTATTGGGCTGTGGCAGAGTCGATCTGGATGTGATAGGCGGCGGACTCGGGAAGGCTTGCTATGGGTGGGCGGTTGCGGGCGGAGGCTTGGCGGGTACAGGCGGTTTCGGCGACGGCCGCTGATATTCGGGATCGGCTGGCGCATATCGCCGATGCGGCGCGGACCGCGGTGTCGCCGGGGCAATCCGCTTGGGGGGATGACGAATTCGGGGCCAAGTTCGCCGAGGGGGCGAAGGGCTTCAGCACGGGGACCGACAATATGGCCGACGGCACCGAGAATCTTTCCACCTCGTTCGGGAACCTCACCACGGGATTGCGCAAGGCGGCCAAATCGCTTGCCGCGACCGAGCGGCGCAATACCGACAGCTTCACGTAGGGGCTGAATTGGCAAGGGAGCGTGGGGAAGCCGAGGCGGCCTCGATTCTGGAGGGGTTCTCGCGGCAGATGCGCGAGATCGCCGAGGCATCGCGCAAGCGAACCCAGTTGACGGCCAGCGCCACCAGCGGGCGGGTGACGGTGACGGTGAATGCGGACTGCATTGTGATCGCCACGAAGTTCGCCGCCGATATCGACGAGATCGGCTATGACGAGATCGCCAAGTCTGTGACCATTGCCGCGCAACGGGCTTCGGCCGATATGCGGCGCCAGACCGAGGAGTTGTTGCGGCCGCTCAGTGACAGGCGGGCCAAGATGCCGAGGCTGTCCGAGCTTTTCGAGGGTATGCCCGATCTCGAATCGCAGGCACCCGTCATCGAACCCGCCTCGCTCGCGCCGCCGCTGGCCAAGGAACGGCTCGCGCAAAAGGCCGAACCCGCACCGGAATTCACCGATGCGGTGGATTACGAGGATTGGCATTCCACCCGGGACAATTCGGGTCCAACCAGCAGCGGCTGGTGAACTACTCGGTCAGATCCGGGTAGAAACGGCGCTGGAACGGCTGCAATCGCGAGATCGCCAATTGCCCGGCGCCCTGGCAGATCGGGCATAGGCGTCCGCCCGAGCACTCCGGGCAGGTCACCCGCCCGGACGCGGTATCGGAGACCCAGCCGCGCCCACCGCATTCCGGACAGCGACCGAGGCCGTCGCATTCGTAGCAGAGCACATGGCGCGAGGAGAGCGTCGTGGCCGTGCGCACCGGATCCGGCCACTCCGGCTCGGCGACGGTGGCCAGGGCCATGGCGGGGGTTCCGGCGCTGAACAGCACCGTCGGCACCTGGTCCGGTACCCGGATCTCGAGGATATTGCCATTCGAATATCCGGTTACCAGAGTGCGATTCACCTCGCGGGACTCCGAAACCTCCCACCCGGCGTTCGCCAGCATGGCGGCCGCCCGGCGCACGGTGTCCTCGGCGCTCACCTCCGTGTCGCGCTGCCCGCGGAAAGTTGTCGAATAGCGGTATGTGAGTGGTTCATGCCAATCGGTGACGGAGGGTTCGTCGAGGAAGAGCAGCGTCAGATCCGCCTCGGGAGTCAATGCCGCGATGAGATCGACCAATTGCGCGCGCAGCACACTGCCCAGCCGGTCCAGTTCGGCCCGCGCACCTGGTATTTCACCCATGCGAACTCCCTTCCGGGCGGGACAATATCACCTGTCACACAGCGGTTCAGGACATGGTGCGAGACAGCTCGGGACGCGTCACCACCCCGATACACCGACCATCCGATGAACTTTCCAACGCGCTCGGACGACGCGGAGATGCCGTACGCCAGCGGCTTTCATTCTCCGTTCATATTGAGTTCGCTTGCATCGTTGTGGCACAGTCGATCCCACCAAGATCGGAACCGACCACCGGGGTGTGCTGTGGCGATGGAGTTTCCGTCCTGGCTGGAGTGGTTGGAATGGCTGGTCGGCTCGGATTGGCCGCACGGCAATGAAGACCTCATGTGGCAGATGGGGCGCGATCTCGAGGATGTGGCCGGACAGGTCGACGACCTGCGAGCCGATCTCGACCACCTGATCAGCGGGCTCGGCGACGCCTATCCCGACGGGACGGGCGGGGAGAAGATCTTGCAGTGGCTGCTCCCGCTGCGCGATGGCCAGGGGCCCGAGCACCACGGTTCGATCAAGGAGATCGGCGAGAACTATCGCGCGCTGGCCGCGGCCGCCGACGGTATGGGCGATCAACTGCAATCGGCGAAACTGAATTTCTATATCGCCGGCGCCTGGTTGGTGGCCGAACTCGCCTGGGCCGCGGCGACCGGCCCATTCGCACCCGCACTCGAGGGAACCATCTTCGCGACGGCGCGGGTGATGTTCCGGGAACTCGGTGAGCAACTCGCGAATCGGATTACCCACGCGCTCGCCGACCGAATTACCAATCAGGTGCTCAAGCGGATCATCCCCAAACTGGTCTACGAGATCGGGCAGGAGGCGTTCGTCGAAGCGCTGCAGGGGACTTCGCAGGAATTCCTGGTGCAGACCATTCAGCAGCAGACCGGGCACACCGATGGGTACGACTGGGGCGCAATAGGCAGCAATGCCGCCATCTCCGCGATCGCGGGCGGCACCGGCGGGGCCTTCGGATTCGGAGCGCATCATTTCCTGCCGACGAATATGGGCGGCCGGCGCGGCGCGTTCAATGGTGCGCTCACCGGATTGGGTGCGGGTGCGGCCGGAGCGGGTGGCGCCTGGCTGGGTGGCGGATTGCTCACCGGCAATTGGGAATTCGATCCGCGGTCGCTGACCGGCGGGGCGTTCTCCGGGGCCGGGCCCAGCGCGCTGCACGGATACGCGGGGCATACCGATTTCGGCGGACGGCCGGTGGGCTCGCCGAATGACGGGAGCGCACCGGCGAACTTCAATGCACCGGTGCACAGCGGGGCCGAGACCAATCCCCGGACGCCCGGTGCGACAACAGATTCGGGTGGTCAGCGCGCCGATACCGGGCAGCGCCCGGACGGATCGACCGATCCCGCGCAGCGAGGCGCTGGCGGGAGTAATTCGGCCGGTCAACAGCCCGGCGGCACCGGCGATTCCGGACAGCACGGTGGACCGGCCACGCATCCGGCGAGTTCGCCTGTGGGAGAGGGTAATCCCGGTGCGGGCAAGGATGCGCCCGCCACCGACGATCGACAGGAGCAGCCGCAGCGCAATGGGGACGCCCCTGCTGTCGGCGGCCGCAATGGCAAACCGGATGTGGACGCCGACGCGACCGGCGACGGCGGGGATGCGACGCATTCGCCCGACAGCCGAACGCCCGGTGGCGAACACACCGGCGGGCATACGAATGATTCCGGCGCAGCGCCGGATTCGCACGGCGCGGAGGCACCGGGCCATGACGCCCCGGCCAAGTCCGAGGATGTCGCGGGGCGGAACGAGTCGAATCCCGAGGGGAAGGGCACACATCCGGCCGAGGCGAACACCTCGCCCGGCTCCTCCCCCGGTGCCGCCGGAAATGGCGCGATCGGCACCACGCCCGGTGCGAGCCAGGGCGCTGCCCCGGGACATACCGGCGCACCGAACAGCACGAGCCCCAATGCCGCACCCGATGCCCGCGGCACGTCGAATCCGAATACCGGAGCCAACCCCACTACCGGCCAGAGCGGCGATACCCGCGCGCCCGGTGACACCGCCAAGCCCGCTCCGGGTGCGCGGCCACTCGCACCCGGTGACGGTTCGGCCCCCAAACCCATTGCGGGACAGCCGAGCACCGCGACACGCAGCGCGCTCGGCGATCCGGCGCACACCGCCGGACCCGTTCAGGCCGGACGCACCGGGATCGAGGCCACGGATTCGACGGAGCACGTCGACCGGCACGGTGACACCGCCAACGCGCATGCCGACGCCGGACACCCCATCGACATGGCGGGGCATCCCACCGATAACACCGGTCACCCGACCGATGTGCATGGTGAGCGCATCGAGGCCGCCCACCCGCCCACGGACGGCCGAGCGGAAGAACCGGCTCCGCTCGGCGAAACGCACCGGGGCAGCGAGGATTCCGCCGACGCGGCGACCGCCGGTATCGTGCCCGTTCCGGTGCATGATCCGTCGGCCCAGCAGGGTCCGGGCCGATCGGGTCTGCCGAGCGACTCCCGCGGCGAGCGCAGGCCGCCCGAGCACGGTCAGTCCACCCCGATCGGCGATTACAACGGCGAGGCGCGGCCCGGGGATGAGCTCGACCCGGACTTCCTACGCGAGGAGATCAAGGCAAATCTGGGCTTGATCACCCCGGAGGACGTCGCATTCAATCGCGATCAGCACCACTTCGTCCTCCCCGGCGAGCACGGCACCGTCACCGTCCGGGTCGGCCCGACGAGGGATGGCGCGGTCGCCGAATTCCACGCTCGCCCCGATGGTTCCGGCTACGACGTGCGGGTGTCACCACACGCCCGCGACGAGGATGTCGTGCGCGCGGTGGCGCACGAGTTGGCCGAGATCCGACTCGGTCTGGACCCGCGGATATCGCTCGATCCCGATATCGACCGGAACAACGATCGCCCCGATCAGCTCACCCCCCACCTCGCCGGTCGCTTCGCCGAATTGCGCGTGCTGACAGCCCAAATCGACGCCGCGACCTTCGACCCCGCTCGCGCACAGGAACTTCCACGCCTGCGCGCGGATCTGCGCGCCCTCACCGACCGCCTCGGACTGAGCGATCCGGCGCACACCACAACCACGCAACCCGACGGTGCGGCCGCCGATCCGAAACCGGGCCGCACCGCACCTGCCGAAACAGCTCCGGCGGAACCCGTTCCCGCGCAAGGCGATACAGCGCGAGAGTTGTTGCGCGCGCATGATCCGGAGCTGGCGCGGCGCTGGCAACTCGAACAGGATGGCGCGCTGTCGCGGCGGCCCACTTTCGATCCGCAGCTGACCGATCCGCAATTCGACCAGGCGGCCGACCAGCATCTGGCGCAATTGGCGCAGCACCTGACCGGTCCGCACGCCGATGATGTGGTGACCGCGGAGCGACAGGGGCTCGACGGCCGGATGCGGGAGGAACAGTCGCGACGGCTGTTCGATCCGCTGTTCGAGCCGGACGCGAAGGCCGCGCGGCGAATGGTGCCGGGACTGCTCGCGGCACTGAATCCGATCAATGCGGTGATCAACGACCCGAGTCTGAGTGGACCCGAGCGAGCGCGGGCGCTGCACCACGCGCTCAATGCCTTCGAGAGCTCCACCCCGGAGAACTTCAGGGAGGCGTTCGGACCGCAGAACTTCGCTCGAATGCATGAGGCGGCAGAGGCTTTCGGCCGAGGCCCGGATCACATCACCGGCGTACTGGACCATGCGACGGGCGCGCTCATGGTCGACGGCAGGCCCACCACGCTCGGGGATTTCCTGCGCGATATCGACAGCGCCAATCGGGGCGCGGCCGAGAACGGGGTCAATGCCGAGTACACCGTGGTCGTACACGATGCGGTGGACGGCAAATCGGCGGTCGACGTGCTGCCGAGACCGCAGCCGCAGCATCGACTGCCGTTGCAGCAGAACGCCTTCGGCGACGATGACACCCGCATTCCGCTACGGCAGCGCCCCACGGTACAGGCCGCGGTCGACGGCGGGCATACCGTCGATGTCGGCGTCGGCCGCAGCGCCTTCGCGGTCGATCTGACCCCGGCGGCCGATCGCTCCGGCGGCGGGCTGATCATCAAGACCGAACTGGCCTCGGAATTCCCGATCGCCGGTCAGCGCCGCCGCGATCTCGGCATTCTCGATCCGGGACCGATCACCGCGCCCGGCAGCGTCATGCTCTTCGGCAATCTGCTCTTCGACGGCCATATTCTCGCCGGCCCCGGCAATGGCCGGATCGCGCGCGTCTACATCAACAATGTCAGCGCCGAACTGCCCGACGCCGCCTACCACCCGATGGCCGCCGCGCTGGCCGATGCGATGGTTCCGGGCGGGCGCATCGAAGTGCAGTGGGATATGAAGCCGCAGGAGGAGAACGGCACCCCGGGCGATCGCGGGCATATTCTCGGCACCAAGCTGTGGCAGGCGCTCGAGGCGCACTACGGCGACCGCGCCAATCCCTTCCGCGTGGTGGAGCTGACCCATTTCGAGGGCGACGGCAATGACGATTACGACTACACGATCGACGCCGGGGCCAGCAATAACCTCGATACCCGGCGCATGGCGGGTTTCGCACGCCCGCTGCCCGAGCATCGCATGGTCATCGAATACCACCCGGCGCCCGATCCGGTCGAGGCGCATCCGGCCGAGATCGAATCCACCTACGGCATTCCGGAGCAGAATCAGCGGAAGATCCAGGCTTACGCCGATCAGCACAATCTGCAGATCGATGTGCGGCCGACGAATCCCGATGCGGTGCGGCACCTGCAAGACGGCGCGATGCCGAAACCCATGGCCATCAAGGACAAGACGATCAATGACGCGGATATCGCCCTGGGCGCGCCCGCCGAGTCCAAGGGCCTGGTCGGCCGATTCGAGCCCGGACAGCTGCGACTGCCCGATCCCGACACCGTATCGCCGGAGGATATGGCGAAGCTGGAGAAGCGACTCACCGACCGCGAGAACGATTTCGAGGCCTATCGCGACTACATGCGGAACCTGATCGAACAGGGCAAATTCCAGATCACCTCCAAGGGCATCCTGGAGGGCCGCGTCGACGGCGAGTACAGACCGGTGACCGGCGATCACGACCTGTTCGATATGCGCCACGCCGACGGAACCCGTTTGACCCCTGCCGAACTCGCCGCACACGAACAGCGGCTCGCCCGTCTGGACGCGGGCATTCAGCATGGTCCGCACCTGTATTGGGAGCCCGCCAACGAATATCAGCGGGCGCGCAATTACGAGAAGATCATCGCCGAGCACCAGTGGGATCCGAATCCCGAGACCGGTCATGAGCCGCTCATCCGCTTCAGCCCGAATCGGGAACCGGTGGTCATGTGGGCGGATCGGACCATGGCCGAGATCGACAGGGAGATGACGCCCTGGCATCTGGAATCGGATCTGACCCGGCTCGGTGATCATCCCGATGTGCCCCGATTGCGGGAACTGGCAACGGAATTGGTGCACGATCCGGCATTCGACCACCGCGAATACCGGGACCGCCTGCACGATGCCGCCCCACTCCCACCCGAGGGCGGCTCCCCCGCACACCGCCTGGCCGCGCTGCGCCTGGAGGCCCGCAACGGGACCGATCCGGCCGAGATTCTGCGGCGGACCGACCCGCACCGGCCCAACGCCGAAAGCGTTGCGACACAGCACGAGAACGAGAATGTCCCGCCGCCGGAGGTGACCACCCCCGACCACGATCCGGCCCTGGACGAGGCCGACCGCTACGGCGAGCGAACCGATGCCGGTATCGCCCATCACGGGGACGATCCCGCCATGGCCGATCTCGCCCGCCGAGTTCCGCACGACCCCGGCTACTTCAGCGCCGACGTGCACATCACCGAGGACGGCAATGCCCGCATCGGAGATCGGACCTACACCCCGGAGCAGTACGCCGACCTGGTGCGCCGCAGTGACTGGGACGGCACGACTCCGCTGCGTGTCATCGGCTGCGACGCCTCCGCCAACGATTTCGCGAGTCGGCTCTCGACCGCGCTCGGCGTGGACGTGCTGGCGGCCACCAAGCCGGTGTGGACCGATGAGCACGGCCGGGTGTACGCCAGCACCGCCGATATCGGTCCCGACGGCAACCGCCGCCCGCGCATCCCACCCGATGGCGAATGGCAGATCCACCGTCCCGACGGCACCAGAACCACTGCGGCACAGGACGGTTTCGCACCCGGCACACCCGACGCGGACAAGCACGGTCTCACCCCGGAGGGCGCCAGAGACCGCAGCGCCTTCCGCGACGATATGTTCGCCGCCGACGAACCGCACCGGCGCGGTTACGAGGAACTGGTGGGCAACCGGCCGGTCGTCACGGTCGAGGCCGATGACGCGCTCGCGCCCAAGCGGCGCAGGCCTTTCGGGCGGGACGAGCGCACCGGCGCGCCGATCAAGCTCGAGGCGGACACCGCCTATCGCGTCACCGACCGGGCCGGACGCGATCGCGGCCTGTTCATCACCGGCCCCGACGGCCATATCCACGAGGTGCACACCGATTCCGGGCGCAGGCAGTCCCGCGATACCGCGCAGCGCCGCATGATCGGCGACGGTTTCAACCCCGACCTGAAACGGCCGTTCCCCGAGGCGTCCTATTCGGTCGACGAACGCTTCCACTACACCACCGATGCCCAGGGCCGCGTCGTGCTCGCCCAGGGCAAGCTGGATCTGTTCGGCTCCGACGAGGGCCGCCGCGGACCCGATCAAACCCCGATCGGCCATGTCGGCGGTAGGGAATACGCGGCGATCAACAAGGATATCGTCGACCAGTTCACGGCCCAGTTCGGTCGAACCCCGTCCCTGTCCGAGGTCATTCTGTACGCGGCCGTCACCTTCGACGGCGGACATCTGTTCGGCACCGAATTCGGCGGCCCCGGCGAGGCGATCAATATGGTGCCGATGCTCGCCAGCTTGAATCAGGATCCGGGTGAGACAACGCCATTGGACAACTGGCGCAGGCTCGAAGGGCATTGGGAGCATCTGCTCGGACAGGATCCGCCGCCCGTTCTCCGGGTGCGCATCGACCTCGACTACGACCCGCACTCACCGAATATGCGGACCCCGGCCTATATCGATGTCGAGTACATGGTGGACGGCATAGTGGTGGACACCTTGAGTTTCAAGAACATTCCGCCGCGCAGGCAATAGCGCGGCCCGCGCCGTGGGAGGTTGCGGACGACCGCCCCGGCTGTGGAAGGATCGATCACATGGTGCAGGAAGATTCGCTGGGTCGGCTCGATCAGGCCGCCGTACTGCAGGTGGTCGGCCGCGCCCTGGTGGATGCGGTCCCGGCGGGCTGGCACCGGATTCGATTCGAATTCCGCGGCACCGTGCAGATCGACGGCGCGCTGCTGGAGTCGATCGCCGCCGACGGCACCGCCACCCGGCATTCGGTCCCGAAAACCGCCATGCGCGAGTTCGATAAATTGCGTGCCGCGATGTATCAGCCGGATACGGGCGCGTGGTTCACCGCGCGATACTCCATCGAGCGCACCGGCGATTACACCATCGAGTTCGACTACGACAACGAGCCGGATTTCACGCCGCGATTGACCGCCGGCGCATACGCATTGGATTTCCAGCATTACCCTCGCGATGAGCAGCACACCCCGGAATGGTTGCGGGACAGGCTCCGCGAGGCGCAGGCGGATTGATGGGGAGGGTTTTGTTTCATGGTTGACGGGCAACTGCGACTGGCGCGCGTGTACGACGGACGCGATGAGAGCGGGCGGCCCGTGGCCGTTCGCGAACCGGTGATCCCCTGGTTCCAGGATCAACTGCTGACCTATCTGGAATCCGCGCCGGTGGTGCTGGCCGCGCGCAGCTTCGATGTGGACGAATTCGCACCCGAGCAGCGCGATGTCCCGTTGAACTTCCGGACCGACGGGGTGTGGGTGTGGTCCGGCTCGGTGGCGCACTATCTGCGCAAGCATCGGCTGCCGCCGGAGCCCGAACTCGTCGAGCACATCATGGCGCGCGGATTCCGCCTCGGCGAAGTCGACGACGCCACCAAGGACGCGGCCGTGCGGCTCATTACGGGCTGATTCGAAAGGGGCTGCCGGATGGGCGATTTCGATCTCGCGCGGCGTCGGGAAGTGTTGGACGAAGGCTTCCGATTGCAGGCGCGGTACCGGACGATGGACTATTCGGCCGGGGGTGACGCGGTCATCAACAAGGTCTTCGAGCTGCATGACGAATACCGCGCGATGCTCCCGGAGACCGTCGTCGCACGGTGCCCGCTGACCGGTGTCGTGGTGCGCTGGGCGCTGGACACCGCCGATCTGGACGGCTGGTACTGGAAGTCGGATCGCCCGGTGCAGCGGTACAAGACACAGCCGACGTCCACCTGGCTGGCCATGAAAGGCGCTGTGCGACTGGCGGAACCGCCGACCGTAGCGCCGTTCCGGAGCGATCCGGGGCCCGGCGCGCCCTTCGTGCTGCCCTATCTGCTGGAACAACCCGATATCCGCGCGGTCATCACGCAGGTGCCGATCGGCCGCCATACCGCGTGGCCGATCACCTATTTCGGCCCGAGGCGACCCGTCGACATCTCACTGGAAGACCTCTGGGGCCAGGATCGGAACCCCATCCTCGATCCGACCGGCCTCGATCGCGAATACGCCGAGCGGCTGCCCGGCCGCCGGACCCAGGATTTCGACCTGCGCGGCTGGCTCGATACGGGCAAGCTGCTGTGGATCGAACCCGGCGACGCCACCGCCACCCTGCGAGAGGGCGCGACGGGCTGCCCCTACGCCGGGATCAAGGGCGATCGGCGCGAACAGTGGATCTTCCAGGGCAAGGTCACCCGATACTGAAGTCCCGCAGGCGAATGCGCGCCCGCGGGATGCACATCAGTCGGTGCTGGTGGGCACCCGGGGGCTCACCGAGCCCACCGCGCCGACCACCGGGACACCGGTGTTGCCGAGATCGCCCACCACATCGTCACCGTGTTCGCCCGTGACCAGCTGCGAACGGATCTCCGCATCGGACTCACCCTCCTGCGAGTGCGGAGCCAGTCCGGCACCGGCCATGGGCGGGGCCATCATGCCCGGACCGGTCATGGCCGCGGCGCGGGTGGTCGCCGCCGGTTCCGCGGTGGGCGGGGCGGCGGGCGGCGCCGCGGCGGAGCGGGTGCCGGTCCACTGACTCAATGGCGTCGCCGCACTGGTGCCGAGCCCGCCGAGCGGAATACCGCCGCCGGGGCCGATCCCGCCGACCTTGCCCGGATCGAGGGTGTCGTCCACCGGTACGACCGTATCGGCGGTGTCGGTGACGGTGAGCGTCTGTGCGATCGACTGCACCTGCTGCACACCGGAATTCGCGGCACTGGCGAGCGGGGAGAGCGCACCGAGCAACTGGGTCACCTGCGAGAGCGAATCCACTCCGCTCGGTGCGTTGGTGACCTTCACCTTCTGCCCCGCCGCGGTCATATTCGCGCTGTGCACGGCCAGTTCGCCCTTGGTCTTGGCGGTCACCGCCGTTGCCTCGGCGGCGGTTTCACTCGCCATGGCCAGCAGGAACGCCTGTCCGGGCGGGGTCACCAGGAAGGGCGCGGAGGCCGCGACGGAGGCGAGGAATTTGGCGATGATCGTGGCCATGGTGGCCGCGCCGGTCGCCACCGAGGTGGCCGCGCCGCCCAGTACGACCTTCTGTTCACCGTTCTGGGTTTGCAGTTGCACCGCATCGGCCTGGGCCGCGGTGCCTTTGGCCAAAGCACTCGTCGCGCCCTCACCCTGCCAATCCCCCGAGGAGGCCATCGACATGAGTGAGGACGCCATGGTCATGATCTGCTGCAGGGCGCTCGACACCGTCGAAAGCACCTGTGTCGGATCGACGCTCGCACCGCTGAGCTGACCGGTGCCGAACGCCTGCGCCAGATCGGTGAGCGGGCGGGTGAGCGCGCTCAGATCGATCACCGGCAGCACCGGCATACCCGGCAGCGGCGGCATGGCGGGCAATTGCGGCAGCGAGGTCAAGCCGAGATCCCGCAGGATGTCATTGACCGGGCGGTCCAGCAGCGAACCGATATCGGTGCCGCGCAGGATATCCGCGACGGTGGGATCGGGCGAACCCTGCGGCGAGCTCATAGCTCCTGCGTCAGCGAGAAGAAGTCCACGCTGGACTTCGCCTCGACCGAATCGTAGGCGGCGGCGGCTTCGTGCGCGGTGACCGCGGTACCGGCGTGCACGGCGGCGAGTTCCGCGGTCGAGGCGAAGTGATTGCCCTGCGCACCAGCGAAACTCAGCAGGAATTCCTGGCCGATCAGGCCGAAGACCGGGACGACCGCGGCGACGGTGGCGGCCTGATCGACGGCGGCGGCACCGGCGATGGTGGATGCCATGGCGGCGGAGACATCACCGTAGTGGCGGATCGCGTCCGGTGAGGCAGCGAGGTTGCTCATGAGACTCCCATCAGGAAGATCAACTCGAATTGAACTATACAGAGCGAATATTCGGGCGGTATATCAAAGTCTGCGAGAATTTCCGGTATCAGATGGGCCGCAGCCAGCTGTCCGGCTCGGTGTCGAAATCCTGCTCCTCGACGATCTCCTGCCGCGTCACCTCGGCCAGGGTGGGCAATCCGGTGAGCGCCAACATCTCCGGAGCCAATCCGGCCTGGCGCAATTGCTCGCGGCGCTGGGATCCGGCGCGGGCGGCTGACTGCTTGCACAGCCGCAGGATCTCCGCCGCCAGTGCGGCCGGATCATCGCGCAGCTGATCGCGCTCCACGCGCACCCCCAACGGCAGACCCTGCTCGGTGGTGCAGACGACCACCGCACCGGTCCGCGACGCGATCGTGAACTCGGTCGGAAACGACGTATCGTCCAGTTGCATTGGCGCACCCTCCTTTTCGCTGGTCACATCTACTCGTCCCCGAGGGCCACGAGCACCTCGTCGATGCGCGCCCGCACGGTCGCGATCATGCGGCGCGGATCGGCGGGCGTCGCCACCCGCGGATGGTCACCGGTGACGATGTAGCGGCCGTCGTCGACCAGATCCCGCCAGTCCACCCGATGCCTGGTGATGCCGCGCGGGCCGAAACGCGAATAGCCCTGCACGACCTCGATCACACCCCGGCTGACCGCCGGCGCGGCCAGGAATTCGGCGGCTCGATCGATGACCGTTCCGTCCATGGTCTCGTGCGCCGGGGACAGGCCGAAACCGTAATCGTGGTCCTCGATATCGGCCGGTTCGGCGAGTACGAGCTCCGGACCGCGACCCGGCGCGGTATCGGGCAGCGCCGCCGTCAACTCGGCCGCGAGCTGTCCCGCATCGCAGGCGGTGACGTCGAAACCCGCACTGTGCATGACGGTTTCACCCGGCTGCTGGACGACCAGGTAGCCGATATCGCCGCGGCGTGCGCCGAGCAGGCGAATGCTGCCCTTGGGATCGGAGGCGTCACGACCGTCCCGGCCGCGCACCTCCACCCGGACATCGGGCAGCGACAGGATGTCGAAGATGTCCTGCCATTCGGGATCGCGCTCGTGCGCGAGTTGCTCCCGGGTGCGCGCCATCTCCTCCAAATGCTCACTCCACCAGCGGGTTCGGCTGCTGAACATGAGCGGCTCGGGCAGGGACTCCGCGCCGCGCTCCTCCCACAGCGCCAGGAATTCCAGATCCGTGAAAGACCAGGATCGACGCACCGAACTCAACCCTCCACCACGGGCTTCGCCACGATCGGGGGTGCGCCCATGGCCTCTTCCAGGTATTCCGAGGAGTCCAGGAACTCGGGGCGCTTGTGCTCCTTACCCTGACCACCCGCACCGCCCGCGCCGTGACCGCCGCCCATCGGGGCGCCGCCCATCCCGCTGCCCATGGGAGTTGCTCCGCCGGTGGCGATTCCGGCACGCGAACTCGTGGCGATGGCGCCCTCGACCTCGGCGGAGAGCGCGGCGCGCGGGAACAGTTTGGCGGTGAGCTCCTTGGGCGCGGCCGCGGCGCTGATCCCCGGACCGCCGCCACCGGGACCGCCGCCCTTGGCGATATCCTTCAGGTCCTTCAGATCTTTCAGGTTGTTGAGCATGTTCGGCAGGCTCGCCAGCGTGGAGCTGGGGTCTGTCGTCTTCTGCTGGTTCGCCGAGTTGAGGGTCTGCAAGCCCTGTTGCAGGGCGCTGCTCAATTGCGATGCGTCCGATGAGCCGCTCGAACTCTGTTGCGATGTACCGTTGCTCGAACTCTGGCCGGGATCAGTCGTGTTCGGATCGGTTCTACTCGGATCCGTCTGGCTCGGATCCGTCTTACCCCGCGGGTCGTCGGAGCCGTTCTTGCCCGGATCGGTCTTGTTCGGATCGTTGCCGTTCGGGCCCTTGCCCTGCGGGGTCTTGCCGTTCGGATCGCTCTTGCGCGGATCGATCTGATTCGCCGGAATCGACGCGCCCGACAACCCGAGTTTGTTCTGCGGCTTGGTCGTTCCGCCGCCGCCACCATCATCGGTGGTGGTGCGGCCCTTCGCATCGACCCCGGGTAGCTGTGCCAGCGGATCCACCAGATGCGGAATGGCCTTACTGCCCGCGATCATGCCGTTCACATAAAAGTTCTGAAAGGCCTGACGCGCGGCTTTCACGATCCGATCCTCGCGGGCCGGATGGTCGTAGTCGAAATCGGTTGGCGCGCTCGGCATCCGCACCTTGGTGTTGTCCAGCCAGCCCGAGACGTAGGTCAGGTTGGACGCCATCGCGCGCATATCGGCGGTGAGACCGGCGGCCTCGGTCTTGAACTCCCCGGCCACGCGGCGCGCGGCATCGCCGCCGCGACCGGTCCAACCGTCCTTCATCTTGTCCAGCTGTTTGGTGAGCTGGTCGAAACTCTTGTCCACCTTGTCCGCCACCAGCAGCCAGGTGCCGCCGATATCGGATACCAGCTGCGGGTTCATTCCTTCGCCCGCGGCGTGCAGCCACACCCGGTCCTTGCCGTTCGGATCCTCGGGGTCGAGCGAGTCGTAGTGCCCCTTCTCCCTCGCGATCTTCACCAGGTCCGCATTGCCGTGCTTACCGTCCAGCGGCGGCGCGGAATCATCGTGCCACACCGGGAGTTTGGTGCCGCTGACCAGTTTCGGGTCGCCGGCGGGGGGTTGAACGGGGGATTCCTTCTTGAACCGGTCGAACTCGGCTTTGGAATCCTCTTCGGTCACCTTGTAATTGTGGTCGGCCACGATCATGGTGTCCGCCATGGCCTCCACCAGGTCGATATACCGCTTCAGGACACCGCCGAGATTCTTGCCCTGGGCGTTGAAACGGTCCTCGAGGTGCATCGCCGACGGCAGGATCGAGTGATCACCGAAGCCCTTGTGCTCGGTGAGCAGTGGCTGGTAGGTAAGCGCGATACCCAGCGTGTTCGCCACGTCGGCGGCGATCTTGGCCGCGGCCTGGCCGACGCCGTCGCCCAGATTCAGGGTGCCACCGCGCGCCTGCTGGGCCAGCCCCCGCCATGGATTGTCTGTGTCACCCACGTCCCGCTCCTACCCTCACGTGTTCGTCGAACACTAGTGCGCACCAGTACAACTCAGCCACCCATCCACACGATTCCGTTACGCGTGCCTGGTACGAAAGCGCTGCTCGAAGCCGGACAGATAGATCGACGGCGGTGTGGCCGAGGTCGCCGCCTCGACCACACCGTCGTCCGCTATATAGAACAATGCCCGCTGCACGGCGATTTCATTCGGATCGGCGGGGGCGTAAACGAGCCATCCGACCGGAAGGCGTTCCGCGCGAAGCTGATCCAGCGGGTAGCCGGTGGTGTCGATACCGGCGGTGTCGATATGGCGCAGCACCTCGGCGATCGCCTCGTCCCGGGGCAGCGGTTCCGGACCGGTGCGGGCCACACCGGCCAATGTGAGCTGATAGTGCGCGCCATCCAGATCGGCTGTCTCCCCGAAGGTTTCGGCGAGCCGGGTGCGGGTGACATCACCGCGTTCGGCGGCCTCGACATAGGCGGTGACCGTGCCGCGCAGTGCTTCGGACGGGTCGTCGGCCAGGAGACCGCAGATCACATCGGTGACGGTGCCGGTGGTCCAGATGCCCGGGACCGCGGCGGCCAACTCGGTCGCGCGCGGGGATTCCGCGCGATACCAGCGACCGCGCTCCCACCAGTAGCAGAAGGTCAGCAGGCCGCCGCCGGCGCGAGTGTTCAAGACCGAGTTGGCGACCCACTCCGGCGCGCCCGCGTACAACCGCGGCAGCGCGGTGCGGCCGTTGTAGGCGGCGTCGAGTTCGGGGGCGTTCCAGACCCCGCCCGAGAGCACCGCGCGACCACCCGGCAGCGCGTACAGCGAGGAGCCAGAACGGCGCGAGCCCTCGAACCAGCCGAAGGACGGCAGCACACGCGGACCCCACTCCGAGCCGATGGCGACGAAGGCCGCGGCGAGGGCGGACCAACGCGACCACAGCGCGCCGAAATCCGGGAAGTCGTTCTCGGAAATCGCGGGCAGCACCCCGGATTCGCGATCGGCGCGGGCCGCGACCGCGGCCTGCTGCGGGGTGCGGCCCTGCCGATTGTCATGGTGCACATAGGCTGCCAGCCAGGTCGGCAGGCTCGCGCGCGGATACGCCTCCAGATCGGCCAGGTAGTCACGCGGAGCGAAGAGCTGATCGTCGGGGAAGGGTTCGTCACCATAGTCGTGATCGACCTCGAGCTCACCGGCGGCGGTCAGCGTCATTTCGAAACGCCACCACGGGCCGTCACCGAGTTCGGCCGAGACGGCGCGATGCGTGGCGACCAGGTTCAGCACCTCCTGCGAGGGCAGGATTCGGATCTGCCGGCGCTGATCGTCGAAGAAGGTCAGGCGGGACAGTTGGCCGGTGACGGTCAGGGCGAAGGCGGCGTGCACGCTGTCCCAGCCGTTCGGGCCCAGCGCCATCAGCTCCTGCGCGATGCGGTGCGCCACGCCCCGGGCCTGATCGGCGACATCCATCGCACCGGGGGTGTCGGCCGGATCGGGGGTGAGGTTGAAGCCGACATCGGGGGCGGATTCGGTCACGCCGTCGCCGGATTCGACCTGTGCCTCGGAAAGCTCTGCCGCACTTGCGGATTCCGGCGACGGTTCGCCGATGACTGCTTCGCTGAACTCGTGATTCCTGGTCACGCGGAAATCGTCTCCTCGACGGTCACATTCGAGACGGATGCGATGGAACGGCTACTCGTACTCGGCGATGATTCGATCCATCTCCGCGCGCCGGGCGGCGGCGTTGCTGCCGTCCAATTGGCCGGCGAAGGCCCGGCGGGCCGCCGCTTCCAGCTCCGGCGAGGCATTCGGGTAGGCGGACCTGAGGTCGCGCAGCGCCCGCATGGTCTGCTGATCGAGACCGGTTTCGGTGCGCAGACCGCCGCCGGACAGCGCCCGCTGCAGCATGCTGTCGAAATTGCGCTGCAACTGCTCCTTGCTCGGGTGGCCGCCGTAGCGCACGTCCGTCCTCCTCGCTCATCCGATCAACCCTCAGCATCGCATATCCGAGCCAACCGGGCGGTTGCCGGAACCGGACGAACAGGCGAACTCCGTAATCGGGCGCTCACCCGAAAATCCCCACCCGGCGCATCGGATCGGCGAGCACATCACGAATCAGCAGACCCAGATCGGCGTCCGCGCCGACCGGGCGATAGCGCAACTCACACTGCTCGTGACCGCCCGCGGCGATCACCAGACGGGTGAAGCCCTCGGTGGTGCGCTCCCAGCGTGCCTCGGCGCCGAGCTGATCGACCTCGATCGCCTGGTCACCGACGCGCAGCACCAGACCGTGCGGGGCGCGGTAGAAGACCACCCGCACACCGTCGAGATCGCCGTAGACGCCCGAGAGCGCGCCGGTGGCCATCGGGGCCGACTGCAATTGGCCGGTGCCCGGATCGAAGGTGGCGAACTCGCCGTACCCCGAATGGGAACGGAGATAGATCGTTCCGTTCCTGGCCGGACCACCGCCCGCGCGGGGGAATCGGCGATCGCCCCGGCCGTTCTTCGCACCATTGCTTGCGACGGGAGCGGCACCCGGCGGCATCATCGGTGCGCCGCCCACGGGTGCGCCCGAACCATTCGGTGTCCCAGCGCCATTCGAGGTGTGATCGGCGGAGGTGGGTTCGTGTGGCGACCCCGGATCGCTATTCGGATCGAAGCCCGAGGGTGCGCCGGGTACGCCGTGCGACGGAGTCGAACCCGGCGTACCCGAATTCCCTCGCTCACCAAGCGATTCCAGCAGTCGATTCACGGCCTCGGCCGGATCGTACTGCTGCGGTGCACCATTCGATGGCGTCGTCGGCCACGCATTCGACGGCGACGGCTGGGTCGTACCCGGCGAACCGTACGACGGCTGCGACGAATTCGGCCACCCATTCGAGCCGTTCGGCTGCGAACCGCCCGGCCACCCAACAGTGGGTTGCTGGGGCAAGCCATACCCGGTCGGGGGCTCTGACCACCCCGGCATGGGTATGCCCGGCGGCCACGAATCGATAGGCGGCCAAGAACATCCCGGCGGCCAGCCCGCAGGCGGATACGGCGCCGTCGGCGGCCAGGGTATCCCCGGCGGCCAGCCCTCCGGCGGCGTCGGAATGTGCGGCGGCACCGGAGGTTCCGGCACCGGGGGCGATTGCGGCTGCGGCATGTGCGGCTGCGGCATCGACGGACCGCCGGGTCCGCCCGGCTGCGGGTGGGGTTGAGGCTGCGGCTGCGGGTGGGGTTGAGGCTGCGGCTGCGGGTGCGATTGAGGCTGCGGCTGCGGCTGCGATTGAGGCTGCGGCTGCTCGTCCGCGGGCGGCAGAGTCCACGGATACGGCTCCAACGACGGCTTCGGCGCGTAATCCGGCAGGTTGTAGTCGGGATCCTGGTGCGGCACATGCGGAATATGCGACCGCACATGCCCCCAATTCGGCTCCTCCCGACGCCGCCCCTCCCCCGAATCCGGGTCATCGCCATTCGGATCATCGGGATCGGACGCATGCGGCTCCGAACCATCGGGATCCGAGGCATCCGGCTCCGAGTTGTGCGGCTCCGAGGCATCCGGCTCCGAGTTGTGCGGCTCCGAATGATCGCGACTTGAACTATCGGGTTCCGAGCCGCCGGGCTCAGAGCCGCCGGGCTCAGAGTGGTCCGAGTTGTCAGGCTCAGAGTTGTCAGGCTCAGGTTTGTCAGGCTCAGGTTTGCCAGGCTCAGGTTTGCCAGGCTCAGGTTTGCCAGGCTCCGAATGATCCCGGTCCGAATTGTCAGGCTGGGAGCTACCCGGTTCCCAAGTTGGCGGATCGGATTCATCGGGATCGGGCGCACGCGAAGCGGTGCCGTGCGGGTTCGAGCGGTCAGCATCCGAGCCGTCAGCGCCCGGGCCTCGCGGATCCGAATCGACGGGTTCGAGGGCAACAGGCTCCGAAACCGTGGTGTCCGAACCGGTTCCGTCATCATGGCCCGAGCTGTCGTCCGCGTCGTGATCGGTGCCGACGGCCGGGTTGTCCTTCTCGACGGAGACGGGGTTTTCCGGTGTGCCGTCGTTGTCGGCGGAACTGCCGATGTCCTTTGCGGGCTGGGCGCTGCGATCGTCCGGCGGGGCTTCGCTGTTCAACGCGGCCGAGGGGTCGTTCGGGGTATTCGATTGTGGTGCGTCGGGTTTGGCGGGCGCGGATTCGTGATCCGTGCCGATGACAGGGTCCTCGCGAGTCACCGGCACGGTAGCGGGATCCTCGCCGACGGCGGGCTCGGCGTGTGGGAGCGAGGGTTGGTCGCCGTGGTTGGCGAAGGCTATGCGGGGGTCGGCGGGCGGGGTGGCGGCGTGGGTGGCCACCCAGTCGGAGAAAGCGTCGGCGCGGTGGAATTGTTCGGCGGCGGAGCGGAGTCGGCGGAAGGCATCGGCGGGGTCGCCGGTGGTCAGGCGGATGGTGCTGTTTTGCAGTTCCCGCATGGTGTTGTCGAGAGCTGCCGGGGTGAGGCGGGATTCGTCGACGTTCAGGCCGGTGACATCGCGCAGGTTGGTTATCGCCTCGCGGAGGGTGGTGTGTGCCGCGTCGTGGGCGCGCTGGGCAGCGGCCTCGGGGGTATCGGCGGCAATGGCCGCGGCGGCGGCCTGGCGGGCCTGCTCGGCTTCCCAGCGCGAGACGCGATCCTGCGCTTGGTGTCGGCGGTCGGCCGCGTCGGCGAGGTCCAGGCGGGCGCGGTCGGCGGCGGACAGGCCGGGGCGGTGTGCGTCGGCGAATTCGCGTCGGGTGGCGGCCACCGCGTCGGGGGTGAGGTTGGCGGCGGTGAGGGGTAGGCCGAACAGAGCCGCGTTGAGGTTGGCGTCGGCGGCCAGGAGTTCTCGCCGGGCTGCCTCGAGTTCGCGCGCCGCGGCCTGCTCGGGAGTCTCCGCCGCGCGAGCGGATTCGGCCTGTTCGGCCCGGGCGATATCGAGGAACTCCCGGGCGTGCTGGTAGCGGTGCACGGCATCGCGCAGCGGGATGAGATCGTCGGTCCAGATATCGGCCTGGTCCAGCGGCATCCGGGACATGCGGTCGACCTGATCGACGACCCGGTCCAGGCCCACCCGGGCCAGGTCGGGATCGGCGGCGATCAGGGATTCCAGATCGGTTCTGGCGGAATCTGATTCGCGCTGCCAGACGTCGACCGGCGTCTCACCCGGACCGGACTCGCGCTGAACGGCTTCCCGGAGTTGGGATTCCAGCTCCGCCA
Organism: Nocardia acidivorans NBRC 108247; assembly: GCF_001625085.1. Lineage (GTDB taxonomy): Bacteria > Actinomycetota > Actinomycetes > Mycobacteriales > Mycobacteriaceae > Nocardia > Nocardia acidivorans. The sequence goes on along the minus strand of NZ_BDAW01000002.1, from coordinate 5,212 downwards.
CCCGGGTTTCGGCGCGGGTGTACTCACCCGCCGCGTCCACCAGATCCGCGATGCGCCGGTCGTGATCCGGCAGCGTCCCGGCCTCATCCGCATTACGGGTGCTCAGGTAGTCGGCGGTCCCGCGAATGCGCTCGGGGGTGAGATCGCCGTCCACAATGGGACGGTTGTTCTCCAGGTACATCCGGCCGACGGCGTGCTCACGCGCATCGCGAGCCAGGTCGAGTTGATGCCGCGCGGTGGCCAGATCATCGACGAGATCGCGGACACCACGTTGCGGTGCAACGGGTTCCGGCGGCGTGGTGAGCCTGTTGTGCTCATCGGCCAGCCGTTCCAGTTCCTGGATATCGGCTTCACGGGCACGCACCTCGGCACGCATGGTGTCGACGACCTCGGCCAGCTTCTCGGGACTGAGCCGCTCATGCTTATCGATCTTGCCGTCGCGGTAGTACTCGTAGACCTCGGCGTAACGGGTGTTGCGCGCGGTATCCACCGCCCTGGTCAACTCCTGCGGGGAGAGCAGTTTGCTCTGGTCCGCGATGCTCTGCCGGTAGAAGTCGTAGGCGGCGTGGGCATCTCCGCTGTCGAGAATGCGCAGCACCTCGCCCAGCTGCGCGGGACTCAGCCGATCGTGCAGCGATTTACCGCGTTCCTCATACAGCTCCACGGTGCGCGCGATGTCGTTGACGTCGACGCCGAGCAGCCGGGACCATGCGCTCGCGGCCTGCGAGGGATTGTCGGAAATCGGTGGCTCGCCGATGGATTCGTTCATCAGCGCGCGCAGCAGCGCCGGTGCGGCGGGATCGTGAATGGGCACTACACCGTCGGCGGCGCGCGGATCCCGCGCCGGATCGATGTGCAGATCGCGGCGGAACGGATCCAGATCACTGAGCGTATTGACGTACTCGCCCAGCGCGGCAACCAGTTCCGGGTTCAGGCCGGAGCGATGCAGCAGATCGTTGACCGCGTGCAGCAGCCCATTCGGGTTGGTGCTCTTGGGATCCGGTGCGTAGCCGACGACCTCGCCGAGTTTCTTGTCTACGACATGCTTATTGGAATAGAGGTCCTCGGGTTCGACGCCCAGACGATGCGCCAGCCGATCCCGCGCGGCCAGCACCGTGGCAGCATCGACGTTGTCGCGCAATACCTTCGCGTAATCGAGTAGATCCCCGATCGCCTGTAGGCGGCGCACCTGGCGCATGGCCGGATCGGCCATCGCCTCGGCCAGTGCCCGGGGTGACAGATCCTCCGGATCGATGCGCAGTCGATTCGCCAGATTCTCCAGCCTGCGGTTCAGGTCGTGGAAATTGTCGATGGCATCGCTGCTGCGGATGAAGTCCGCCATACCCTCGATCTGCGCGGCGCGCAGGGCATTGTCGTGCCGCAGCGCCCGGATGGTGTCCTCGAGGAAGCCGGGGCCCAGATCCATGCGGTAGACCGAGAGCCGGGCCGCGACCTCATTGCGTTCCGCGCGAACGATATCCGGATCGCGCGGGACGGCGGGCATGGTGTCCGGCGTGGAATGCGGATCGAGGGCGATCGGCGGTTCGGGGATGGGCTGCACGATCCGCCAGGGGCCGTCGCCGTCGCGCACCATGAGCATGGGCAGGCGATCACCGCCCTCGGGACCCTGATGGAACAGCACTTCCGGTGTCGGGTGCGGGTTGACGTGCAACTGCCCGTTATCGGCCAAACCGATGACGTGATAGTCGAGTTGGAGTTCCCCGCGATTGAGCTGTGCGCCCAGGTCGGGATGGGCCGCCAGGGCGTCGGCGAGACGGGCGTCGTGGTCGGAGTCGCCGCGAATGACGACGAGCCGGTGGGGGTCGCCGGGATGCGCGCCGGGGTGCACGCCGACACCGGGTTCCAGCATGACGCCGCCCTGTCCGTCGAGCCAGGCATGTGCCGCGATATCGGCCAAATCTCTTGCGTGCGTGCGGGCTTCGGCGTCGAGCTGCTGATAGCGGTCGACCGCGTCGATGAAATCGCCGAGTCGGTCCACGCTGTCGCGCAGTTCCATGCGCAGATCGCCGATGGTGTGCCGGATCTGCTCCGGGGTGAGGCCGTCGAGCGATTCACCGATCAGCTGCGCCCAATTCGAGCGTTCGTCGCGGATTTGATCGCGCATGAGGGCGTCTTCGAAGAGCTGGCCCTCGCGGCGGGCGGAGAGTTCCTCATCCGGATCTTCGAAGTGCCTGACCCATTCGCCGCCATTGTTGACCGGCAGCGCGTCCAGTGCCGAGGCGCGCGGTTCGCGGGGGCGGAATTCGAGCGAATCGTCGTCCGGGGAGGCTCCGGCCGCTTCGCGGCGGCGCTGGGCGCGTTCCTCCTCGACGCGCATGGCTTCGGCGAGGCGGGCCTCGCGGACGTAACGGCCGAGCGGATCCTTGTCGGAGAAGCTGACCGGGCTGTACGGCACGCGCTCGTGCTCGACATTGAAGCGGGCGGCCACATCTCGCAGCGCCTCGATCGCGCCGGCGCGGCGCATGAGCTCGTAGGTGGCATTGTCGACCGCGCGGCGCAGCGCCTCCGGGGCCGCGTTCGGCAGATCGATGTGCTGTTCACCAGCGATGCGCACGAGATCGGCCAGGGCGGCGTCGCGGGCATCCAGGGCGGCGGCCAGGGGCTCCGGCATATCCGGGCCCCAATGCTTCTCGTGCGGGGCCTCGAGTTGCGGGCGGTCCGGATCCGGCTGCGGGGCAGGGATTTCCGGATAGTCCGCCTCGGTCGGCAGACCGGCCAGGCGCAGCGACTCCTCTATCTCCGCGCGCAGCACCGGATCGGCTTCGGAGTACCACGGCTGGTACTCCTGACCGTCGCGGGTGTGCATGGGGACCACATCGGCGGAGATGTCGGCGATCCGGGCGGTGATCCGATGCAGGATCGGCATGCGCTCGCGGTCCTGGTAGATGGTGGCGATCTCCTTCGCCGCGCGGACCGGGTTGAAATCGTCGTCGATATGGGCGAGGACGTCGTTGTGGATGAGATCGCCGAGGCCGTGGGTGAGGTTGACCTGGCCCTTCTTGTCCCAGCCCGAACCGGACGGGTATTTCGGCGTGTCGGCGTGGTATCCGCCCATCATGCGCTGCCAGATGCGGCGCAGCAGGCCGGGGCGCTTCTCCTCGACGACCTTGCCGGGTTCGGGCGGCTGGGGCAGATTCGGGCGCGGGACGACCTCGACGCGTTTGCTGCCGTCGGGGTTCTCGGTGACGCGGATGTGCACGCGGTCGTCACCCGCGGTGAGTACCGCGTGAATGCCGTCCCCGGGGCTCTGGGCGTGGAAGGTGGCGGCCATCAGGTCGGCGACATCGGCTGCGCGGCGCAGGGTTTCCTCGTGCAGGGCGGCGATGGTGGCATCGCGGTTGGCCGGGCTCAGTGCCTGCGGGTCGTCGATGCGCAGCAGGCGTGCCCATTCGTCGCGATCGGCGGTCAGTCGGGCGCGTTCGGCCGGGTCGAGGGCTTGATCGCGCTGCCGGGAAACCATATCGAGAGCGTCGATGGCACCGGCGCGCAGCAGGTTTCGCAATTGCAGCTCACCGGCGACATCGGGCAGGTGCTGCCGGGTGAGATCGTCGGGTGCGAGGCCGAGGCGGTCCGCGATCTCGGCGCGCAGTTCATCCAGTGTTCGCACGCGCGGATCCTGGTGCGACAGATCACGATTCACCTGCGACCAGGGTTCCAGCGGCAGATCCCGGCGCGCCGCGGTGCCCGGATCGGGGCGGGTTCGCGGGTCCAGCCCCCGCTCACGCTCATCGGCGGCGAGCGGACCCAGATCCTCCGCCCGCATGGCGCGCGGCGGCACACCCAGCTCCGGATCTCCGAAATACCCACGCGCCCGCGCCCTTTCGGCCACCTCCCGCAACGAGGCCAGCGGATCAACATGCCGCGCCAGCGCGGGCCCCAGCCCGAGCTCACTCGCCAACTGCCGCCCATACCCCTCCCGCTCCGGAATCCGCGCCCCCGCAATGGGACCCGGCGACTCACTCAGGAACTCCCCCACCACCCGCAGCGCGGGCGAAGCCCGAACCGGCTCCACCGGCGCGACAATCGCCCCATCGTCACGCGCACCCGATGGCAACTCCATCGGCTGCGTCTGCACCGCATGCGTATCCCCCGGCGGCACGGCAGCCAACGGATCCCGCACCGTAACCTCAGCCGTCGCCTCATGCCGTGGCCCGACCTCAACGGTCGGCGCTTCGCTACCGGGCACGGTCGGCTCGCCGGGTTGCAGCGGCACCGTGGGTGTTTCGCCGGCGGGCGTGGCGGATTCAGGGTTGCTCCGGTAGTCGGCGTAGTCGACCCGCGGGTCGGTGAGCGACTCCGAATTCTCGGGTGAGGTGCGGTCGTCGACGCCCTCGGCACGCGGGTCCGGTGCCGTGACAGGTTCGGGGGACGCGGGGTAGTCGGCCCAATTGACGCGCGGGTCGGTCGGGGGGTCGGCCGGGTCGATCGGGGGCTTGGTCGGGTCGATCGGGGGCTTGGCCGGGTCTGACGGAGTGCTGTTGCCCGGTGTGTCGGCTGGCGGATCGGATTGCAGGTCAACCGATTCCGGCTTCGGGTTGTGAGCCCAGTCGACGCGGGGGTCGGTGGGAGTGGCGGCGGCGGGGTCGGTGCCGGGGCGGGTTGGGGCTTTGGGCGTGGCCGGGGCCGGGCCGTCCGGGTCGGAGGGGCCGGGGCCGCCCGGGGTGGGGTCGTCGGGGGTGTTGGGGGGTTCGGGGGTGCCGGGGTCGGGGCGGCCGCCCGCGATTTCCCAGAGGAAGTCGGCGCGCTCGGCGGAGATGCGGGCCAGCCAGTCGGCGGTCTCGGCTTCGAAGCGTGCCCAGCGCTCGTCCATGGTGCCGGGGACTTCTTGATCGGCGAGGCCGTGCAGCCATTCGGCACGTTCGGCGTCCATGCGGGCGTTCCAGTCCGCCTGCTCGGCGGCCATGCGCTCGAACCAGGCGTCGGGGCCATCGGGCTCGGAAGCCGCTGCGGCGAAGGGGGGTTCGGCCGGGGGTTCGCCGCCGCCGTCACCGCTCGGGCCGGGTTGCGGGTCGGTCGGGGGTGCGGTGTTCTCGGTGGGCTTCTCGTAGTCCGCCCAATCCACCCTTGGATCAACCGGAGTCGTCGCCTGCTCCGACGGCTCGGGGTAGTTCGCCCACTCGACGCGCGGGTCGGTCGGGGGCACCTCGGACTCGGCTGGCTTGGGATAGTTCGCCCACTCCACTCGCGGGTC
>NZ_BDAW01000001.1 GCF_001625085.1 Nocardia acidivorans NBRC 108247 | reverse complement strand
ACTCGCGGATCAGTCGGGGGCAGTTCGACTGTGGACGGCTGGGGATAGTTCGCCCAGTCGACGCGCGGGTCGGGGCGGGTGGCGGGGTCGGTGCTCTTCGGGCCGCCGGGATCGCTCGGGCCCTCGTGGCCGGTGGGGGTGGTGCCGCCGGGGTTGGCGAGGTTGTCGTTCACCCAGTGGGAGAAGGCGTCGGCGCGGTGGAAATCGGTTGCGGCGGTGCGGAGTTGGGCGAAGGCGGCATGGGGGTCGCCCTGGTCGAGGCGGATGGTGCTCGACTCCAGGGCTGTCATGGCGTCGTCGAAGAGGGCGGGGGTGAGGTCGTGTTCGCTGGTTCGGAGGCCGGTGACGTCGTAGAGGTTTCGGATGGCTTCGTGGAAGGCGTCGCGGGCGGTCGCGCGGGCGCGGTCGGCGGCCTGTTGGACGGTTTCGCCGATGTTCGCGGATTCGATGCGGCGGACTTCGGCTTCCCAGCGCGAGACCGTGTCGCGGGCGCGGTCGACTCGATCTGCGGCGACGGCCATTTCGGCGCGCGCCCGCGGATCGGTGGTCGCGGGGCGCGCGGGTGCGGTGGGGTCCTGTCCGTTCCGGCCGATATTCGCGACATCGCGCAGGATTTCGGCGGTGCGGAGATCGAATCGCGCATCCGACAGCGCGCGGCGCGCGGTCTCGATCGGGGTCTCGCGCGCCCGCATGGCGTCGACCGCATCGGATTGCGCAGCGGCCAAACCGTTCTCGGCGATATGCATACGGCGGGCACCGTCGACGATGGCGTTTACGCGGTCGTGCCAGGCAGCCTGTTCCGCGACCGGCAGTCGCCGCGCGGCGACCTCGTCGATGGCGGCGGTGTAGTTGTCCGGGGTGAGATCGGCGATATCGAGGGGCAGATTGCCGATGGCCGCGCGCAAGTCGGCGTGCGCCTGCTCGAGTTCGCGCCGCCACGCCTCGATCGGCGTTTGCGCCGGTCCCGCCGACTCCGAAACCGCAGCGTCCAAAGCCGATCGCAGTTCCGCGACGCGATCGATGAGGCGGTTGTGCTCCTGCGCCGATGCGCGCAGGGCTTCGACCCGCTCATCGAGCTGCGCCCGCGAAGTCCCCTCGGGTTCCCGGGTGCCCAGGTAGTCCAAGGTTCCCTCGAGCCGCCCCGGGGTCAGATCGGAATCGCCGATGGCGCGCATCGGCTCGACCGGAATCCGGGAGAGGTCGTAATCCCTGATACCGCGCGCACTGTCGAGATCCGCTCGCGCCCTGCCCAATTCGGCGGCCAACTGCTTCGGATCGCTCGGCTGCGGCGCGGGCGCGGGTTCGGTCAGGCCGTTGTGCTCGGCGGCCAACCGCGCCAGATCATTGATATCGGCGGTGCGCTGCGCGATTTCCCCGCGCAACTTCTCCAGCGCCGCGTCGAGCTTCTCGGGGGTGAGCCGCTCATGCTGGTCGAGCTTGCCGTCGCGGTAGAGCTCGTACACCTCGGCCCAGCGCTTGGGATCGGTACCCAGCTCCACACCCAGCAGACGCGACCAGGCGTCGTTCGCCATGGAAGGCGCGTCCGAGGTCGGCGGCTCACCGACCCGATCGGTCATGAGCTCGCCGAGCGCGCCGATCTCCTGCGGCCGGTGGATCGGCAGTTCGCCTTCGGCGACGCGCGGGTCCAGGTTCGGATCCAGGCGCAGGCCGTTGGTGAATGGATCGATCCGGTCCAGCGCGTGCGCGTATTCGGTGAGCGCGGCGAGCAGAGCCGGTCGATCGGCCGGACGGTGCATCAGATTGGCGATGGCCTCCTGCAACGCCGGTGGATGTATGCCCTTCGGATCCACCCCGTAGCTGGTCAGATCCTTACTGTGCTTGCGCGGGAACAGCTCCTCGGGTTCGATGCCGAGCCGCCGCGCCAGCTGATCCCGGGCCGCCAGCGCCGCGGGCTCGTCCATGCCGCGCAGCACCTTGGCGTAACCGGCCAGATCCTTCAACTGCTGCGCGCGCAGCACGGCCGGGGTCTTCGGATCGGCCAGCTCCCGGGCCAGCCGCTCCGGGGTGAGGTCGCCGGGCTCCACACCGAGCCGGTTCGCCAGATTGTCCCGAACCTGGTTCAGATTGTGGAAATTGTCGATGGCATCGCTGGTGCGGATGAAATCCGCCATGCCCTCGATCTGCGCGGCCCGCAGCGCATTGTCGTGGTGCAACGCCGCGATGGTGTCGGCGAGGCGGTCCGAGCGCAGGTCCATATGGTACTGGGTGAGGCGCTCGGCGACGGCGTTGCGCTCCGCGCGCACCACATCCGGATCACGCGGGGTCGCCGGCGCCGGGTCCGAATCGAGGTGCGGGACAACGGCATCCAGTCCGGGCGAGACCACCCGCCAGGGGCCGTCGTCGGCGCGCAACATGGTGACCGGCAGGCGGCGGCCGTCCACATCGACATCCTGGAATCGCACCTGCGGAGGTCGCTCGCTCTCCAGGATGTGCAACTGACCCGCGTCATCGATGAGCACCAGGCGGTAATCCAGGTGCAGCGCACCGGAATTCAGTAGTTCACCGATATGCGGATGCTCCGCGAGGAAACCGGCCAGATGCGCGTCGTGGTCCTCCTCACCGCGCATGACGACCAATCGGTGCGGATCACCGGGTGCGTCGCCGGGGTAGATGCCGACGCTCGGCTCGAGGGTGACGCCGCCGCGATCGTCGATCCAGCCGTGCGCGATATCGTCGATCACCAACTGGCCCTGATCCCGGAACGCGGCGTCGGCGTTCAGGAAGTCGTCTACGGCGGCGGAGAAGTCGCGCACCGCGTCGATGCGGTCGCGCAATTCCAGGCGCAGGTCGGCCAGGGTGCGGTGCAGCCGCTCATCCGGGGCCAGCGCCTCCAACTCGACCCCGAGCAGTTGCGCCCAGTTCGAGCGTTCATCGCGAATCTCCTCGCGCCGCAAGGATTCCTCGAAGAGCAGGCCCTCCTTGCGGGTATTGGTGTCATCGCCGAGATCGTCGAATTCGCGCGCGGGTTCGGCGCTGTTGTTGACGCCCTCCCATTGCAGCAGGGCGGTGCTGTCGCCCTGTGAGCGGGCGACCTCGCGCAGGAATCTGCTGAGCGGGTCATTGTCGAAAATGCTGACCTCATCGCTGTAGGCGATGCGGGCGTTCTCGGTGTTGTAGCGCTCGGACGCACTGCGCAGGCCCTCGATCGCTCCGGCCTGGCGCAGGGCGAGATAGTTGGATTCGTCCAGGGCGCGGCGCAGGGTGGCGGCGTCCACATCCGTGAGGTCGACCCCGGCGCGATCGGCATGCCGCTGCAATTCGGCGAGTGCGGCATCGCGGGCGTCGAGGGCATCGGCGAACGGCTGCGGGAGGTCGGCGGAGTGCCGGTGCTCCTGGACGGGTGCGGCCCGATCACCCTGCGCCGGAACGGGTTCGGTGTGCGACTCACCCGGATCCACTCCGGGGTGCGCTTGTCCCGGCTGGAGTTCGGTGTCCGGTTGCCCGGGGGGACGTTCGGTCGGCGACTCACCCGGCGGGAGTTCGGCATGCGACTGCCCGGGTAGACGTTCGGTCGGCGACTCACCCGGCGGGAGTTCGGCATGCGACTGCCCGGGCAGAGGTTCGGTCGGCGACTCGCGCGGAGGGAGTTCGGTGTGCGGCTGTCCCGGTGGGAGTTCGGTATGCGCCGGGCCTGCGGTGAGTCCGGGCAGTTCCAGATTGGACAGGCGCAGGCTTTCCTCGATGGCCGCGCGCACCTTCGGATCACCCTCGGTGAGCCAGGGCTGGTATTCGCCGTCGCGGGTGCGCATGGGTACGCCGTCGCCCGCGATGGTCGCGATCCGCCGACTGAGTAGGCGCAGCAGCGGCATTCGCTCGCGCGCCTTCCAGATGGTCGCGCCCTCCTTGCCCAGCCGGACGGGGTTGAAGCCGTCCTTCAGGGTTTCCAGGTCGTGATTGTGGATCAGGAAGCCGATGTCGTGGACGATCTCGACCTGATACTTGCCGTCCTGTTTGGAGCCGGAGCCGTACTTGGGTGAGTGGCCGCCGTATCCGCCCTTGAATGCATCCCACAGCTTGCGCATGAGGGAGCGGTGCGGCTGCTCCGGGGTGCTCTTGGGGACCTCCGGCGGGGCGGGAAGGTCTGGGCGAGCGGCGACTTCGATGCGCTGATGGCCGTCGGCGTCGGTGGTGACGCGCACGTGCACGCGCTCACCATCGGCCTCGAGCACCATATGGCGGGTGGTCGGGGTGTCGCCGGAGTAGTTGGCCGCCGCCACCAGATCCGCGACATCCTCCGCGCGGCGCAGGGTTTCATGGCGCAGTTCGTTGAGGGTGGCGTCGCGATGCTGCGGTGCGAGATCCTGTGGGTCGCGGCCGAGCAGGCGCGCCCAATCATCGCGGACGGCGGCGATCCGGGCGCGATCGGCCGGGTCGGTGGTGGCGTCGTGATGTTCGGATACCCGCGCCAACTCTTCGATGGCACCGGCGCGCAGCAGGTTTCGGTATTGCAGCTCACCGGCGATCTCGGCCAGGCGGTGCGGGGCCAGGTCGGATTCGTCCAGGCGCAGGCGAGCCGCGATATCGTCGCGCAGCTCGGACATGGACAGGGCGCGCGGCTCGTTCGAGACCCCCTCCCGCACCGGTCCATCCCACGGGTTGAGTGGGAGTTCCCTTGGTGCGGAGCCAGATTCACGGACCGGATGGGCCGACCCGGAAGTCGGTTCCGGATCCCCCGCACGGTGGGTCAGCCCCTGGTCGTGCGCGCCATGGGTCAGCCCCGGGTCATGCGCGCCACGGGTCAGCCCCGGGTCATGCGCGCCACGGGTCCGCCCCGGGTCATGCGCACCGGGCGTCAGCGCGGGATCGTGTGCACCGGCGGTGGATTCGGGGCGGTTGGCGCTCGAGGTCAGCTCCGGGCGGTCCGGGTGCGCGGGGAGTTCGCGGGCAGCCTGTGCCGCGTCCTCTTCCGTGCCGGCACGGGCCAGGCGTTCATCGAGGCCGAGTCGGCGCAACTCGGCTTCGATGGCGGCCACCTGGGCCGGATCGGCTTCGGTGCGCCAGTACTCCTCGCCCCCGTACCGCTCCTCGACGGTGAGCGGGGTGAGGTCCTGCGGACCCATGGGGGTCGGGGGGCGCTGCTGTTCCGGATCGCCGAAAAAGTCTCGGGCGTGGGCTATTTCGGCGATGTCCCGCAGCGCGGCGAGCGGATCGGGGTGGCGGCTCAGCGCCTCACCGAGGCCGAGCGCATCGACGAGACGGGCGATCTGCGCCTGCTGTTCCGGGGTGCGCGCGATGGTGGCCTGCTGTGGCGGCAGCTGACGCAGATGATCCGCGATATCGCGCAGGATCGGTGAGGCGACGGCCGGATCCACCGGGTGCACAACGGCATTCGAGCCCTCGCCGGCCTGGCTCGGCGCGGGCAGCTCAACGGTCGACGCCTCCGACGCAGGCAACTCAACAGTCGACGCCTCCGACGCGGGCAACTCAACCGTCGACGCCTCCGACGCAGGCAACTCAACCGTCGACGCCTCCGACGCAGGCAACTCAACCGTCGACGCCTCCGACGCAGGCAACTCAACCGTCGACGCCTCCGACGCAGGCACCGGCAGTTCCAGAGTGTCCGCGTTCGGCGAATGCTGGGGCGGCCCCGCCTCATTCGGTGGAGCGGGCAGCTCCACTGTTTCGGCGTCGGGTGAATGCCGGGGTGCGGCGGGATCATTCGCGGCCGGGCCTCCCGGGGTGGGGGGAACCGTGGGGTCTTCGTCCGGGTTGTAGGCCATGCGACGCGTCGGCGGATCTTCCCGATCTGCCGGGGGCGAACCGGGATCCTCCGGCGGCTTCAGGGTGCCGTCCGGGTTGAACGGAGTGTAGGGGTCGGCGGGTGGGGTGGGCGCGACTCCGGCGGTGGGTTCGGGCGCATCGCCGGTCGGAAGCGGTCTGGGCGCTTCGGTGCCGCGCTGGGCCGCGCTGTCGACCAGCAGTTTGTGCAGGACTTTCGACGGTTCGGCGGCGGCATCGCCATTGCGGGTGACGTCGGCGTACGCCTCCGCCACCGCTTCCAGCGGGTTGAATACCCCGAATTCGTCGAAGCAGTAGCGGCTCAACTGATTCAGCCAGTCCGAGAAGCCGTCCTTGGTGCCGCGCGTGGCCGTGTAGTGATCGAGCAGCGCGGTGAGCGCGACGCGCGGCTCCAGGACCCGGCCCTCACCGTGCAGTTCCAGCACATGGCCGAATTCATGGACGATCGTCGAATAGATCGGCCGCACACCGTGTCCCGGCACGAAACTGCCGTCAGCGTCACCGGTCCGGGCGAACTCCGCCCATTTCTCCGGGTGCTCGGCCACATCCATATTCAGCACGATGCAGGCCGCGTACGGACGACCGTCGGCGTCGACCTCATCGTCCACGAAAGCCGCGGTGTTCTCGAGCGAGCTCGTGACCGGATCACCGTTCTCGTCGACCTCGCCCGGATCTACGGTGAAGTCGTCGACTTCCAGGGCGCGCAGGGTGCCGGGATGCTCGGTCAGCCGGTCGTCGACCGCGCGCGCGAATTCGCGCAGCACCTCGACATCGATTCGCGGATCCTGGAATCCGGTGATCTCCAGACCCCAGCGCTCGGTGAGCAGTTCCTCGATCTGCCGCGAATCCAGATGCGACCATTCGTCATCCGGGCGCGGCGACCAGTCGGGTGCGGGGTCGTGGCCGCTCTCGGCCGCGTCATCATGCGGGGGCGTCTGCGCCTCATCATGCGGGGGCGCGGACGAATCATTGCGCGCGGGCGAACCATTGTGCGCCGGAGACGATTCGGATGCGTTCCTATCCGGGAAGTCCATGCGCCGCCGCGGACCTTCAGGACCGTCGCCGTGGTGTTCGGCAGTCGCGTCCGGGGCGGTCTCCGGCCGGGGGTTCTCGGCCGTCGACCAGTGCTCGCGGGCGGCGTCGACCAGTACGCGGTTCAGCACCTTCGCGGGTTCGGTCGCGGCCTCACCATTGAGTTCGACATCGGTGAAGGCTTCTGGCAGCGCTTCCTGCGCGAAGAACATGCCGTCTTCATTGAAGCTGTACTTGCTGAGCTGACGCAGCCAGGTGTCGAAACCTTCGCGATTGTCGCGAATCGGACCGTACGTCTCCTCGTAGTGGTCCGCGAGCGCATCGAAGGCGCGCTGACCGGCGGTCTCGTGTCCGGCGAAATCCACACCGTGGCCGAGCTCATGCACCACGGTCGAATACACCGGGCGCACACCCGCTCCCGGGACTCTGATGCCATCGGCCTCGTTGGCGACGATGCGGCGTTGCAGGTCCTGCGGGTTCGCGGCGAACTTCTCGTTCAGGACGATGTGGTCGATGTGCGGACGTCCATTCGGGCCTTCCCCGGCCGGGGCCACGGCATAGACATCCGGATCCGAGATGGGGCCGATGACAACGCGTTTCAGATCGATGTAGGGATGCCGGGTCAGCATGTCATCGATCGCCCGGGCGAACTCGCGCAGCACCTCCGGATGGACATTGGGCTTGTCGAAGCCCTCGACCGCGAGACCGAACCGCTCGCGCAATGCCCGCTCGATTTCCGCGGCGTCCTTGCCCGACCACGAATCCTCCGGCGGCGGTGGCCAATCCGGTGCGTGCGGCGGGTGCGCGTCATCACCGGAACCGGAATCGCCCGGGACGTGCTGCTCGGCCGAATCATCAACCGGCTGAGTGTGATCGACGGTCCCCCAGTCGCCGTCATCCAAGAACTCAGGTCCCTCGGCCTCATCATCGAACGAGCGCCGCCGCCCCTCATCCTCCGGACCATCCGTGCGCCAGGACCCGTCCTCCCGACGCGACTGCTCCGGCTCGACGTTCGGCGAATCGGCCCTGGTCACCTCTGCGGGTAGGGGCTCCGGCCGGGTATCCGCAGCGGGGATGCGCTCGGGGCGGGGTGCATCGGCGGGAAGCCGCTCGGGCCGCGTCGCATCCGCGGGAAGCCGCTCAGGGCGGGTCGCGTCGGCGGGAAGCCGCTCAGGGCGCGTCACGTCCGCGGGAAGCCGCTCAGGGCGCGTCACGTCCGCGGGAAGCCGCTCAGGGCGCGTCACGTCCGCGGGAAGCCGCTCAGGACGCGGCGCATCCGCAGGAAGCCGCTCAGGACGCGGCGCATCCGCAGGAATGCGCTCTGGGCGGGTCACGTTCGCGGGAAGCCGCTCAGGACGCGGCGCATCGGCGGGAAGCTGCTCCGGACGCGTCGCATCCGCGGGAAGGCGCTCAGGACGGGTCGCGTCCGCGGGTAGATGCTCGGGACGGGTTGGGGAGGGCTCCGAACCGGTGGGGTGCGAATCCGGGCGGGGGGTGGCGGTTTCGGCCAGGGGGAGGACGGTGGCGCGGATGCCGTGGTGTCCTTCGCCGCGGCCTTCCACCGCGTCGATGTGCACGTCCAGGCCGTGGGCCAGCATGACCGCGGGGAGGTCGGCGCCGTGGGCGGCGAGGTCGCCGAGGAAGAGGGCGGGGGTACCGGCGGGGAGGACCAATTCGATGTGGTGGGTGATGCCCTGCATCGAGGGGACGGCGCCGATCAGCGCCTGGGTGTAGTCGGGCAGGTGCTGGGTGGTGCCGAGCAGGTGGGCGGGGTCGACGCCGAACGGGTTCGAATTAAGGCCGAGGGTCACCATGATCGGTTCGGTGATCGGCTCCAGGTTCAGGGCGCTGTCGAGCAGGTCTATGGCGCGGGTGATTTCGGGGGTTGGCTCGGCGTCACCGCGCAGCACGGCGGCGATTTCGGCGGGGGTGGGGCCGGTCGCATCGCCGCGGCCGTCGGCGTGCCGGTCGCGGGCGTAGTCGATCAGGGCGGCACGATGCTCATCGGTGAGTCGGCCGTGCGCGTGCGCCCACGCATCGCGGCCGTACGCGGTGGCGGCGGCGAGATCGAAGGTGATCTCGTCGGACATGCGCAGGAAGCGGACCGGCTGATGCTGGCCGATCCGGACACGCTCGTCGAGCATGGCGCGCTGCTTGCTCGCCAGCCTGTGCACCGGATCGCCTTCGGGTTTGAAGAGGATCGCGTGCGTGCCCTGGGTTTCGCGCGGAACCACCGGCGGATATCCGTGATCGAGGTGGGCGGCCGGGTCCTTGACCACGATGTCACCGCCCTCATTGACCAGCAGATAGGCGTGCGCGCCGACACCGTATTCATCGGCGGCGCCCGCGTAGTGATCCACCACCAGCGCCGCGGAGCCCGGGCCGAGATCGCGCAGCCGGTCGGCGATGGCATCGTGATCGGGGTACTCGCGCAGTTGACCACCGGCGGCGGACACCAATTCGTCGCGGGACATGCCGGAGGCCCCGATAATCCGCTCCGGAAGTCGGATGCGATCGCTGCCGGTGATATCGCGCAGCAGTCGCAGCGCCAGTTCACCGCAGCGGCCGCGGGTCGAGCGCCGAGCCTCGCCCTCGGGCGAATCAGGTTGCCGCACAGTAGGTTGCGCGCCGTTGTCGACACGACCGGGGTGCGGAGCCACACCGTTGTCGCCCTCGGGCAGGCTCGCACGGCGATCGGCACTATCCTCCGGCTTGCGCGCACCGGGCGGGGTGCGGTCCCCGGGCGCATCGCCCTCGGACCGCCGCCCGGACTCCGAATGCCGCTGCGGCCCATCATGCGCGCGAGTCGCCGGACCCTCCCCCACCGGAACCGGTGCGACCAGCAGCGCATCCGGATCATCCGGGTGCGGACGATGGCTGTCGTCATCCGCCCGAACCGCCGAATCAGCCTCCGGCCGAGGGGAATCGGCGTCGCCATCCCGCGCCGCACGCGTCTTGGACGGATCATCCGATTCGGGATGCGGTCGCGCGTCATCCCGTCGCGAATCGACCGAATCCCGCTGATCCCCAGGCCCATCCGACCGATCACGCCCCGGATCATCCGAATCCACCCGCATATCGGAATCGCCATCCCGCCGCCCCGACGAATCCTGCTGCCGCTCCGGGGTCTCCGACCGATCGCGGACACCGCCATCCGACTCGGGCCGCACGCTCGTCTCTGAATCGCGCACGGAATCCTCATGCCGCGAAAGCGAATCCTGACTGTCACGCGGGGTATCGGCCCGATCCCGCACAACATCCTCGGATTCGGGACGCGGGTGGGCATCGG